>CAYRQF010000001.1:0-6594 GCA_964426385.1 uncultured Candidatus Saccharibacteria bacterium
GGGGTCGAACCCACATCCCTTGCGAGACACGATTTTAAGTCGTGCGCGTATACCAGTTCCGCCATCCGGGCATAAATTAATTTATCTAAAGTGCCATTATAACAAAATGCCGCGCGCGTATACCCCTATAGTTAAGTTTGCGCCATCGGGCATTTATTCGATTGAGGCTAGGACGGGAATTGAACCCGTGCGTGGGAGTTTTGCAGACTCCTGCGTTACCACTTCGCCACCTAGCCAATACGCTAGATATTATACTATTTTATGCTTTTTTTATAGCCCTACTGTTCGTGGGACAACTCCTCGATGCGTTGGCGATTCTTCTCACCGAGATCGAGCTTAACGTCGAAGAAAGGTACGGTGTGGATATTCATGTTGTCTTTGACGTATTTCTTGAAATCAGTCATCTTCCGTTTGCAGAAGTTCAGCGCACTCTCCGCCTGTGAGTCCGGGAGGATGCTGATATATATAATAGAGTTTTTGAAGTCTGGTGATATGTCTATGCGCGTCACTGTGATGAGGGAAGTCCTATCAGCCTCGCGGTCTAGGAATGTAGCTGCCAGTTTCTTCAGAGCGACTTCTACTTTTATTTTCCTATCTCCCATCCCATTAGTGGCAAGCCACAGTTACGATGTTGATAATTTTTGAATATTTTTTCATGAATTTATTGAAACCACTAACGGGACAAGTATTATTTCTTTAGCATTACGAAAGTTTCGAGCATGTCTCCGGGAGCTATCTCGATAGTGGCTTCGATCATGCCACCGAACTCTAGGCCTTCTCCTACTTCTTTGGTTTCGACTTTTGACTGCTGGAGCCCCACTATCTTACCTGTACCGATCTTATTCTCGCGCCTGACGACGTCGACTAAGCTTCCGACTTTTATCAGACCTTCAGTTACTCGTCCGCCAAAAACTAGTTTATTCTTGGTCTGGCTGAATATTTTTAGGACTTTGACTGAGCCGGTGATAGATTTCTCCTCGACACGCGGTCGACGCTCCTCGAGTATCTGTTTGAGCCAAGCCGTCAGCTCGTAAATGATATTGAATGATTTGATAGTGGCGCCGATCTGGTCGTTCGCTTCGAGAGCAGTGCGCTCTACTTTGACATTGAAGCCTATGATAACGACGTTTTTGTCTGCCTGAGCGAAGTTCAAGTCTGACTCTGATATATCTCCGACTCCAGAACGGATGATTTTGAATCCTGAGCCCTCGCTAACTAGTTTCACCACCTCTGCTTCGACGACTTCGCTAGTGCCCGCTACGTCGGTCTTGATGATGATCGGGATGTTATAGGCTCGATTGTCACTCTCAGGGCGGGAAGTGTCTCTTTCTTTTAGACTCTTGAGTTCAGATAGGAAATCCTCAGCCTCACGTTTCGTTTCGAATGAGTAGAAAGTTTCTCCAGCCTTTGGAACTTTGACTAGACCGAAGAGACGGATGCTTGAGTTGAAGCCGGTTATAGAGATCGGGCTCGAGAAAGTAGCACTTTCAAGTTTCTTGCCTTGGAAGTCCTCGAATATCTTCGTACTAGCGATCGTGTCATCGACGACGATGTGCATGCCTTTTTTGAGAGTACCGTCTTTGATAACGAGGGTCGATGAGATGCCACGTTTTTCATCAAGGTTCGACTCGATAACATAACCAGTAGCATTCTTCATAGGGTCACCCTTTAGGGACTCTAGCTCGGCGGTGAGGAGGACAGTCTCGAGCAGGGTGTCGATACCGGCACCTGTTTTTGCTGAAACTTCGACGACGGATATATCGCCACCATAACCCTCGATATATATACCGGCTTCGACTAGGGAATTCTTGGTTTTCTCGATGTTCGCACCTGCTTTGTCGATTTTATTGATCGCAACGATGAACGGAGTTTTGGACTCAACTATAGTTTGAAAAACTTCTTTGGTCTGAGCGTTGACTCCGTCGTCAGCAGCGACGACGAGTATGGCGATATCGGCCGCCTTGGCTCCACGAGCACGCATGTTCGAGAATGCTTCATGACCAGGGGTATCAAGGAAAGTCATTTTCTTCATTACACCTTCCGGGTTCTTGTGTTCGAGCTCATATGCTGAGATGTGCTGGGTGATACCGCCAGCTTCGCCAGCTACAACATTGGTTTTGCGGATATAGTCCAAAAGCGTCGATTTACCATGATCGACGTGACCCATGACCGCTACGACAGGAGGGCGCTCTATTAGGTTATCGCTCGAGTCTTTTGACATGGGGCTGATTTTACAGTAAAAAAAATAAAAATGCCACCTTTTAGAGAGATTTAGTTTTTATGGGATGACTACCTAGCTTCAGCCAGCGCCTTCACTTCTTCTTCTGTTAAGGCGATTTCAGATTTGCCGCCTTTGATAGGTTTGGCGAAAATACTAGTTTTTTCGCGAGAGTAGAGACTGGAGAGGATGAAACCATCGCCGTCTTCGTTCACAACCGCGATTGCGAAGCTCTGATTACCACCCTGATCTGGAAAAGGATTGAAACGTATAGTTTTGAAACCGGTAAGGGATTTCTTTAGGCGAGTGTTTAGGTTGTTAAGTGCTTTCTCGGTAAGTGCTTCGTTGACATTCATTCTTTTTACCTCCTCGGCGAGATATGTGAAGCTATCTTCGAGACTGCTGGCGTCTTTTCCCTGTAGGAGTTTGTCGATACGTTGCTTGTTCCTGAAAACAAAAAAAGCGAGTACAGCTATCGCTAGGATTAGTAGGGCTAGGATTATCATTGTGTTCTGGTCCATGTCTGGAAATTATATAATGCTTATGGTAGTTTTACCAAGCCCCTACACTAAGTTTTTGACTATCTTCGATGCGCCAAGAAGGGTGCTATCAAAAACTTGGTGTGGGGGCAAGTATATGTTTTGGAAACAAAAGAAACCAAAAAGAATTTACCTAGACTACGCCGCTGCGGCGCCTGTTAGGCATGAGGTGAAAAAGGCCGTCATCGAGGCGATGGATGTTTATGCCAATCCTGGAACGATTCATGGAGGAGGGTCCGAGGCAAAGAAACTCCTCGAGAATTCTCGGATTTTGGTGGCCGAGACTTTGAGTGCACGTCAACAAGAAATAGTTTTCACGAGTGGCGCTACTGAGTCTAACAATATCGCAATACTAGGGAGCGTGTACTCGTGGATCGCGAATAATCCCAACAAGAAGGCGCACATCATCACGACACGGATAGACCACCCAAGTGTTCTAGAGGTCTGCAAGCATCTAGAGAATAAAGGTGTCGCCGAAGTAACATATCTAGAGGTCTCTACAGAGGGAATAGTCGACCCAAGAAAACTTCGCGAAGCATTGCGACCATCGACTGTTGTTGTCTCTATAATTTACGCTTCGAATGAGATAGGGGTCATCCAGCCTGTGAGAGAAGTAGCAAAAGAGGTTCGTCATTACAAGAAACACGTTTTGGGTAATCATGAATCAAAGTATCCACTTCTCCATACGGATGCATCTCAAGCCCCGCTTTATGAAGACATAAATTTAAACACGTTACATGTTGATCTGATGACGCTTAGTTCAGAGAAAATTTATGGTCCACATGGAGTTGGAATGCTATTTGTGAGATCTGGCACGAAGCTTGAGAAAATAATGATGGGTGGATCCCAAGAATTCAATCTACGTCCGGGAACAGAGAACATCCCTGGTATCGTTGGTTTTGCTAGAGCTCTCGAACTCGCTGTTGCTGAGAGGGAAACAGAGAGTGCTAGACTTCGCGAGATTCAGAATTATTGTTTCGGCGAACTTGAGAGAAATTTCTCTGGAAAGTTTATCGTAAACGGTTCACGCGAACACAGACTTCCAAACAATGTAAACATCACATTCCTCGGATTTGACTCAGAGCTACTCGTCATTGAGCTAGATGCGAAAGGGATTGCTATGTCAGAAAAAAGCGCATGTAATACAGAAGATATTGAGTCATATGTTATCGCATCTTTGCGTGAAAATAATACCGGAAGTATCCGCATCAGTTTCGGACACGAGACATCAAAGTACGATATCGATAAGCTCGTAGTGGCACTTAGGGAAGTGTTTTCTAAGTACGAAAAACTAGCTATAAGCTAAAAAACAAGCTCAGAAATCTCTTTGACCGAAGCCCGTAAATATTGTATTATTGGTGTACCAGTTACGTCATTATTCCTATAATCTCCAAAATATATGAATCAACCACAACCTTTTCACAACTTTACGACGAAAGCCAAAGAAGCTATCAGGAGGGCTCATGAGCTCGCCATAGAGCGAGGACAGAATCATGTTAACTCTATGCATCTTTTTAGTGCTCTTATCCTCCAGGATGAGTCTATGGTCATATCGATATTGGAGAAGCTTGAGATAGATACTGTGCTCCTGTCGTCAGTTATCGTTGAGATGATAGATTCACCTGAGTCACGCACAACGATGGCACCGTCTTTTCAGATATATCTGACACCAGACCTCGCCCAGGTTATAGAGAATTCGAACAAAGTTGCCAAATTCCTCAAGGACGAATTCGTCTCGACTGAACATCTCTTCCTTGCATTGTTCGATTCTCAAGGAGAAACCAAAGAAGTGTTGTCTCAGTTTAAAATAAACAAAGAGACTGTACTTAAAGCTCTCGACGAATTACGCAATCAGACTGTTACTGGGAGTCAGGCCAAGACAAAGTTTCGTCTACTTTCGAAATACACCAGGAGTCTGACGAAACTCGCTCTCGAGGACAAACTAGATCCGGTCATCGGCCGTGATCAGGAGGTTATGCGTATCATGCAGATCCTCTCTAGGAGAACAAAGAATAACCCGATCCTTATCGGTGAGCCAGGAGTGGGCAAAACTGCCGTCGTCGAAGGACTCGCCCAGCGTGTAGCCAAAGGTGACGTTCCAGATTCGCTCAAGGATAAAGATATAGTGTCTCTCGATCTCGGCTCTCTTCTCGCAGGTACAAAGTACCGCGGAGAATTTGAGGAGAGGCTCAAGGGTATCATGAAGGAGATTGACAAAGCCGAAGGCAAAATCATTCTGTTCGTAGACGAGATACACATGATCGTCGGCGCTGGCTCTACTGAGGGCTCTATGGATGCAGCAAACATGCTGAAGCCCGCCCTCGCTCGTGGAGAACTACGTGCTATCGGTGCGACCACCATCAAGGAGTACCAGAAATACATCGAGAAGGATGCAGCACTGGCTCGTAGATTCCAGCCAGTATTTATCGAGGAGCCTTCGCGCGATGACACTGTGGCTATCCTCAGGGGTCTCAAAGAAAAATATGAGCTATATCACGGAGTCAGAATAACTGACGACGCCATCATCTCTGCAGTAGACCTATCGACACGATATCTCACGAGCCGATATCTACCTGATAAAGCCGTTGATCTCGTTGACGAAGCTTCTTCGTCACTCAAGATGCAGCTCGAGAATAAGCCGGCCGAACTCGAAGAGTCGAGTAGGAGAATAATGCGTCTCGAGATAGAGAACGCCGCACTCGATACTGACCTGCAGAACTCGACTGATGAATCAAAGAATAAAAAAACTCGCGAACGTGTCAAAGAGATCAAGACTGAGATAGCGAACTCTCGCGAGATAACTCGCGAGCTAGAGCTCAAGTGGAAGAACGAGAAGGACACTCTAGATGAGATCAGAGTACTGAAGGGCAAGCTCGATACTCTCAGATTCGAGGCGGAAAATGCAGAGATCCAGGCAGACCTCGGTCGCGCTGCGGAGATTCGCTATGGCAAGATTCCTCTGATGCAGAAAGAGCTCGAGATCAAACTCACTCGCCTACGTAAACTTCAGAAAGACCGTCGTATCCTGAAGGAGGAAATCAACTCCGAAGATATCGCCGAAGTTGTAGCCCGCTGGACTGGTATCCCGCTATCTCGCATGCTCGAGCAGGAGCGACAGAAGCTCACTCGGATGGAGGACGAACTCAGGAAGCGAGTTGTCGGTCAGGAAGAAGCCATCACCAAGATCTCTGACACTATACGCCGTAACCGTGCCGGGATATCTGATCCGAACAAACCTATCGGTTCATTCATATTCCTCGGTCCGACTGGTGTCGGAAAAACTGAACTCACCAAAGTTCTAGCTGAGTTTATGTTCAACGATGACAAGGCATTGATCCGTGTCGACATGAGTGAATACATGGAGCGTCACAGTGTCTCGAAGCTTATCGGCAGTCCTCCAGGATATGTCGGTCATGACGAGTCTGGACAGCTCACAGAGGCAGTCAGGCATCGACCATACTCTGTCATCCTGTTCGA
Organism: uncultured Candidatus Saccharibacteria bacterium; assembly: GCA_964426385.1. Lineage (GTDB taxonomy): Bacteria > Patescibacteriota > Minisyncoccia > Phycocordibacterales > CSBR16-119 > CAYRQF01. The sequence continues at coordinate 6,235 of CAYRQF010000001.1, forward strand.
TGAGATAGAGAAAGCTCACCCGGAAGTGTTCAACATACTCCTCCAGGTCCTCGATGAGGGTCGTCTAACTGATGCCAAGGGTCGCGTGGTTAACTTCCGTAACTCAGTCATCGTTCTGACATCGAACCTCGGATCAGAGTTCATCCAGAAGATGGAGAAAATAGGCTTCTCAGACCACACAGACAAAGAAGACTACGCAGACACCAAAGAGAAAGTCATGGAAACCCTCAAGGATAGTTTCCGTCCAGAATTCCTGAACCGCCTAGATGAGATCATAGTCTTCGATGTTCTGTCACCAGAAGCGGTGACGAAAATCGTTGAGATTAGAATCGCAAAAGTCGTTGAGAGACTCAAAGAGAA
>CAYRQF010000001.1:6604-166995 GCA_964426385.1 uncultured Candidatus Saccharibacteria bacterium
CATGTCTTTGCTGCGGCCCACGATGGTGTAGTAGCCCTCACTGTCACGCCGCGCGCTCTCGTATATCTAGGCAAAGAAGGCTATAACCCGCAGTACGGTGCAAGACCTCTAAATAGACTTATCCAGACCAAGATTCTGAACCCGATAGCATCGAAAATAATCAGTGAAGAAGTCAAAGCCGGAGCAAAAGTTACGGTAGATGAAAAAGAAAACGAACTTGTAATAGTAACTCAAGGAAATAAAAAACCAAGTCGAGTAAAAACTAGAGTTGCCGCGTAAAACAGATGAGGGCCCCGTATTGGGGCCCTCGCTGTAATTGGTACGTCGCTATGCTGACAAGCTTGCACGGATCTCTTCAGGTGTGATGCGGGTAAGAACTACGGCACCAGTCGCAGTCTTCGTCTCTTTCACAAGCCGAGGCGGATAGTTGGTGATGATCGGTTCGTGTGGGCGCCTGTTCAGAATGAACGAAAAGAAAACGCAAGGCTCCCAGGCGTAGGACTCAAATACCTGCTGGAAGCTAGCTTCAATGAACTTCCGAAAGACTTTCGGCCCTAGTCGATCTCCTGAACTTTTCTTTGGTTCGATCAGGTACATATCGACGAAGTCTACATGATCCTTCATCAGTATTCTCATGCGTGTGTCTCCGAACAAAAAAGTGAGTTCGTAGCGGTTGTAGGCAACATGAGATGTGCGTATCTCCTCTATCAGCCCCTTTGTCTGCAGGGCTATGACCATGAAGAAATGAAGTCTGGGCAGCATGACTGCCGTTGGAACTTCTCCTTGCCAGTCGATACGAACGGGAGCGGGAAGGCGTTGGCGTGACATTGCTGGTGGTTTATGGGGGTTCATTCGGATTCTACACTTCTCATTATTTCTTCGCAACAAACGAAAAAGACCCTCTCGGGCCTAGATCGTTATTGTGCGCCGGGCAGGATTCGAACCTGCGTAGGCCGAAGCCGACAGATTTACAGTCTGTTGTAATTGACCGCTCTACCACCGACGCATCGCTTTGCCAGAATATCATATGAAGCTTTTATTTTCAACAAAACATTGATATCTGAGGCATTCTCCTGTAACCTGTAAATATGCAAAAAAAGGCCGTCGGACTATATATATTCGGGAGGAAGCCTATTGAGGAGGCTCTTTTGACCGATCCCAAGAACGTGAAGATGGTCTACGTTAAGGAGTCTGTCAAAGAGGGTGATCTGACAGAAGTCAGAAAATACCTCGCTAGACACAAGATTCCCATAACTCGTGTGCCCGAGAACAAACTCGTTTCCCTCGTTGGCGATATCAAAACCCAAGGTTTCGTTGCCGAGCTCAAGGAGTTCAAGACTCTAGAGTTCGCAGAGTGGATAGAAACTGTCGATATGGAGACTCGTCCACTAGTGTTCGTCCTCGATGAACTCGAAGACCCTCATAACGTCGGAGCCATCATTCGTGTCGCCGCCGCTGCTGGAGCATCTGGGGTCATCATGTCGAAGCACCGCCAAGCACCGATCACCTCGACGGTCTACAAGACTTCAGCCGGTACAGCTTCGAGGCTTCCGATCGTGGTGGTATCAAACACGAACGATACGATCAAGAAACTCAAAGATGCTAAATTCTGGGTTATAGGTCTAGACAGCGCTGCCAAGAAAAATATCTGGTCCGAAGACTTCGACGCGCCTGTCGCTATCGTTGTTGGAAACGAAGGTAACGGTATCCGCGAAATAACAAAAAAGAATTGCGACTATCTGTTATCCATACCGATGGAGGGAGGAGTTGAGTCGCTAAATGCATCAGTCACGGCGGGAGTCGTTGCTTATGAGTGGAAGAGAAAAAACTTTCATGGAAAGTCTCGCTAAAAAATACAAAACTTGGATAGAGATAGACCGGAGTGCAATAAAACATAACTACGACACTTTTCGTTCTCTCCTAAAACCGACAACGAAACTCATGGCTGTGGTGAAGTCGAATGCGTACGGACACGATCTAATTCAGTTCTCACTCGAGATGCAGAATCTAGGGGCAGATTTTTTCGCCGTGGATGAGGCGAGGGAAGCCTTTGCTCTACAGGATGCTGGCATATCGAAACCAATACTTATTCTCGGTTATATCGAGGAGGATTTATTAGAAGAGGTGATTAGAAGGGGTGTATCTTTTATCGTTTCAAATTTCACCATGCTTGAGAGGGTCATTGCAAAGAAACATCTTGGTCCAAAGATTCATGTTGATGTAGATACCGGTCTCGGTCGTCTTGGTTTTTTGGAAAAAGATATGGTTAAGCTTTTAGATATTTTGGTAAAAGAAGTTTTGGATGTCGAGGGATTGTATACTCACTACTCCTATGCTGAAAGCCCGAGTCATAACTACTATACTGACATGCAAACGGAATTGTTCGATCGATGGATTTCGACGTTCAAGGAAAATGGTTTCGACCCGATCAAACACTCTTCGGCGGCGTCTGGATGTATCCTCGGTGAAAAATACCACTATGACATGGTTCGTATCGGGATCGGTTTATACGGACATTGGGGTTCGAGAGAGCTCCGGGATTGGGCCGAGGGTAGGGTAGTGCTCAAGCAAGCCATGACATGGAAGACAATAATCGCTGAGGTCAAGAATAAACCGAAGGGGAGTTTTCTCGGATATGATCTAAAGAAATGTCTCGAAAGAGACTCTGTGATCGCAACTATACCTGTAGGGTACTGGCAGGGGCTCACAGGAATCATGACTAATGCTGGGGAGGTCCTGGTCCGGGGCAAGCGTGCGCCGATATACGGGCGTGTATCGATGGATATGACTATCGTAGACGTGACCGATATCCCAGGGGTAGAGATATGGGATGAGGTGGTTATCGTCGGAGCTCAAGGCGCAGATAGCATCACAACAGATGAGCTAAAATACCGCCTTGAGATGATAAATTATGAATTCGTGACCCGTATAAACGCCCAGATTCCCCGTATTTACAAATAAAACACGCCGTGTTAGTATCTAAAAGTCTTAGAGACTATAACCTATTACCTAAGACCTATAACCTAATCATATGTCACAAGATAGACTAATAAAAATGAAGAGCGACAAGTCCAAGACTATAATCCGGACTTTCAAGAACAAGAAACAGAATCCTGAGCCTCTAGTTCTACGCAAATTTGATAAAAAAGTTCGCAAACACGTAACTTACAAAGAAACTAAGAAATAAGAATAAGTAATAAGAAAAAGACCGGCTTGATCCGGTCATTTTCTTTTGCGGGCGATGGGGGAATCGAACCCTCACCAAAGGTTTTGGAGACCTTCGTTCTACCACTAAACTAATCGCCCAACTGGCCCCACCCAGTGCGGATGGGGCCGCTAGTGATACGCAAATCGCATATCACCCTTTAAAATACAAAGAACCGATTACGGAATAGTATAACATTCGTCAAAAAAACGCTATACATAATCTAAGGATATTTCATTTACTAGATTTTTCCTTTCGCCAAAAGATTATTCCAGTCATTAGACTGTTGACGGTGATCATGACTATCGAGTGCAGTGCCGTTGCGACGTTGTAGGCCTGTAGCGAAAATAGCATGAGTATGTGTCGTAGGACGTTCATGCCGTAGAGGGTCGGAGTCTCGGTTTTCGGACTGATCCACGTCTTCCTGATCGTTGGGGTGAAAGCCAGGAGGTCGATACTCACAGCGATAACGACAGATATGGTTGGGTCTTTGGTCAGTATCCACGGGATGAGGCCGAGTAGGGCTAGGATGAGGAAATACGTGTCTATTCGCCGGATACCTTTGAATCCGTACTTTAATGAGAAGAAGAATATAATGATAGTGAAGACCTCGGCCGCGGCGGTAGGCAATGCTCCGATACCTGCACCTTTGGCGAGTTGTCCGAAAAACACAATGCAGGAAACTATGGACCACACGAGCCATGTATAGGGGTGGGGTGTGACTTTTCCTTTTATCATGTCGCGCATGTAGGGGATATTCCCGGCTACAGCGAGTAGGGCGGCGATTATGGCGATGGTTGTTTTCACATTTTCATTCTAACACTCAGAGTTATATTTGATATAATCTATCCTATGACTTATAACATCCATCCTATATTCGTTCATTTCCCGATTGCATTCCTCATAGCTTATTCACTACTCGTGATATTTCCTTTTCGTAGATGGTTTCCGAGAGTGGCGTGGAAACATATAGAATTGGCTCTGCTTTTTGTCGGGGTGCTCGGAGGTTTCGCGGCGAACATGACCGGAGAAGTAGCTGAGCATTTAATTCGCCCGAACCATAAGCTGGTAGAAACGCATGCGACATTTGCTCTCATCAGTTTATGGGCGTACAGCCTCTTGCTCGCTGGCGAGATCCTGACTATCCTGTCGTCGGTCGTTATACCGAGACATAACATCCGTGTACTCGACAGCCTGATGAGTCCTATTCATAAAGTTTTGACAATAAATTTTATTACCAAACTTCTCGCTGTTGTCGGACTAGTTGCTATAGCGATGACAGGACTTCTCGGCGGGGTGCTAGTTTATGGGGCATCTGCAGATCCACTCGCTCCTATAGTTCTAAAAATACTAGGCATTACGATTGATTAGTCCTGGCGATATCGTATGGGTATTAAAATATTTCTATGAAAAAAATCCTGGGTAAATGGTATTTTCTCATCGGGCCGATTATTATTGCACTCCTGTTTATTACAGGATTTAGAGACTCTGAAATAAATGACGTTATAGATTATTCCGGTTATCAGGATCCACCAGTTGCTGTTAACACTGATGAAGAGATAGAGCTAGAAGATGTTCCGTTAGAGGCGAGTGTTAATGGGGCGGTAACAGAAACTCCAAATGCTGAAATAGACGGAAATAAATATAAAATTATCCAAGTCGTTGATGGCGACACCATCCGGATAGAAGTCGACGGCGTCACTGAGTCAGTTAGGATCATCGGCATGGACACTCCTGAAGTTGTAGATCCGCGAAAACCCGTACAGTGCTTCGGTGTAGAAGCTTCGAATCAGGCGAAGAAGCTTCTAGCAGGTCAGACTATAACTCTCGAGATAGAGGAGTCACAGGGAGCTCGTGATAAGTATCGCAGGCTGTTGGGTTATGTCATCATGCCTGACGGCCGAGACTTCGGAACGATCATGATCTCCACAGGTTATGCATACGAGTACACATACAACACTCCGTACAAGAAACAGTCTATATATAGGCAAGCTCAGGCTGAGGCGAGGGAAGCCGAACTAGGACTTTGGTCGCCGGAGACTTGTTCGGGTGAGAGAGATTTTTAGTTCCACTTAATCCTAGTATCTCGTTTGAACCAAGTTCGCTGACGTTTGGCGTACTGCCATATTTTGGTCTTGAGTAGATCTATCATTTCTCGCTCATTGATTTTATCCTGGAGAAACTCAGATATATATTTGTATTCGAGGCCGAAGTTTTCGAGGCGTTGCCAAGACACAGCATCATCATGAAGTTTCCTCACTTCATCTATCATTCCGGCTTCGAGTCTAGCTAAAAGTCTCTTCTCGATTCTTGCTTTCAATATATCGTCAGGGAAGTCGAGGCCAATAATCTCAAATTCATAGTTCTGTGGACCTTTTTGGATACAGACAAGCTTGCCGAGGAATTTACCTATCTCTATAGCTCGTATAAGTCGCCGTTTATTCTCGGTGTCGGTTTTCGCGCCTTCTTCTTTTGGTATTTGTGCGAGGATAGCTTTAAGCTCATCGACACTCTTTTCTTCGAGCTCTGCACGTAATGGCTCATTCTTTGGGATGTCTTGGAAAATAATATTGTCTGTCACAGACTGGATGTAGTATCCGGTCCCGCCACAGATTATCGGAGTTTTGCCCCGAGCGAGAATATCCTCAATTCTCTCGAATGCGAGTTTCTGATATTCCTCCACAGAGAAGTCGTCGTTCGGGTCGCGAATATCGAGGAGGTGATGGGGAATGCCCTGCATTTCTTCTAGGGTGACTTTACCGGTCCCGAGATCCATCCCTCGGTAAACCTGGCGTGAGTCAGTCGAAATAACCTCGCCGTTGTGTTCTAGGGCAAGCTTTACCGCATAGTCGGATTTGCCAGTGGCTGTAGGGCCACAAACGACGTATATGAGGGGTTTTTGCATCCTCTCATGATACATAGTTTTAACCGCTTGACAAATTTATGAGACTGAGTAATGTAGTGATTGAAGTTCGATCGAGATCACGTACGACTGAATAAAGGCTTGAACAAGGCTCACACTGATCCCGGTAAGGATCAATCCGCCGACTCTAGGGCAGAGCAGTTCCCGTCTAATAAGCGTCTTGGTTCTCACGGACCTCATTGCACAAACGCATAACTGATGTTTCTTCGGAAACTAGGTGTGCACGGCAGGGCATCTCTTCGGAGGTGCCCTGTTTGCTATTAAATTCTTGCAAATCTTTTCTTATATCGTAAACTAGTCACATTGCTCAACTACCTTGGGTAATAGTAAATATGCCGGAGTGGCGGAATTGGTAGACGCGCACGACTCAAAATCGTGTCTCGCAAGGGGTGGAGGTTCGATTCCTCTCTCCGGCACAGAAATATCTTATGAAAGTATATGTTGGAGGAATCAATGGTTCTGGCAAGACCACTATTTTAAAAGAAGTTGCCAAACAATTGGGGTTTGAATATATCTCGACAAGTAAGTTGATGATGGAAATGTTGGGTCACCCAGGTGACTATGAGTATCTACGCTCTATTCCTGGTGACGAGCAAATGGAGATAAGAGAGAAGATGTTCAACGATCTCGCTTTGGACGAAGATCGAAATCTGATTGTCGATTCTCACTACTTAAATCTAATAAGAGGCAAGACTAATATCATTACTCGTGATGCTATAAAAAAGTTTGATATTCTCGTACTCATTTCAGCCCCAATCGATCAGATTTGGAAGAGGGTTTGCGCTGATGAGACAACAAGAGACCGAGCGCTATTTCCAGAGAGCTTTTCTGGAGAAGAATCTTTCGAGGTATTAACCCAATATCAAGAAGATACAAGACAGGAATTTATCAGACTTGCAAAGTTACATCAGAAGAAAAACATCGAAATAATAAATGTTGATGGCAAACTTGAAAAAGCAGTTAAAGAATTGGTTGATTTTATAAAGCAGTGTTAAAATAGCCTCATGCAAAATAACGAAATTGTCGGAGAATCAATATACTTCATCGAAACATCTAAAATAGTTCCAAACCCTTATCAACCACGTAGGGACTTTGACGAAGACCGGCTCAAAGACCTCGCCGAATCTATCCGCCAATACGGTATCCTCCAGCCACTCGTCGTCTCGCGAGTAGAGACTCCAAATGAGCATGGTGGTTTCTCCGTTCAGTACGAACTAATCGCCGGAGAGCGACGTCTCCGTGCTTCACGTATTGCCGGACTTTCTCAGGTCCCAGCTGTGATCCGCAAGGAGCAGGATCCGATGCTCAAGCTTGAGCTCGCCATCATCGAGAATCTCCAACGCGAAGATTTGTCACCGATAGATCGTGCACGTGCGTTCCAGAGGCTTGCCGCCGAATTTAATTTCTCACACGCCGAAATCGGTAGGAAAGTTGGTAAATCTCGTGAATACGTCTCGAATAGTTTGCGTATGCTTCAGATGCCTCAGGAGATAATCGACGCACTCGGCGAAGGTAAAATCAACGAGGGTCACACTAGACCACTCCTTATGCTTAATGATCGCCCTGACGAACAGTCAGTTCTGTTCAAAGAAATAGTCTACAAAAAGATGACCGTGCGTGAGGCGGAGCGCATCGCTCGTGGTATCGCGAAGGATAAAGTCCGAAAGCAGGAGTTACTCCCAGACCCTGAGATAGAAGAGATAGAGAATAAACTCCAGGAATCTCTCGGCACACGTGTACATATAGATAGAAAAGAAGCCGGGGGCAAGATTACGATAGACTTCTTCTCCAAAGAAGATCTAGACTCCCTGATCCGCGCGCTCGAAGGGCAGGGTGGTCATGTTATGTCGAGTCTCGTAACTAAACAATCTGCTGATGAAGTGTCGGCTATTTCAAATAATACAAGCCCGGATGCTGTCGAGCTAGATCCAGTAGAGGCCAAAGAAGAAATGGCGATGCTCGATGATCGTGATATAGAAGAGAAGAAAAAGTCCGAGCAGGATGCCGATCTGTACAATATAAATAATTTTTCTCTCTAGTCTCTAGGTTTTGAATCGCGATATGAACTTGTTGAGTAGACTATTGTCGTCTAGGTATTTCTTGATGTGACGACGGGCCAGAGTTGTCTTGGCTGTATCGAGCCACTTGCTGTTCGGTACGGCTTTTTGGCTCGTTTCTATAACGACAATGTCGCCATTGTGAAGCATGGTATCGAGTTTAGAATATTTACCATTTACCTTGGCGCCACTGGCGTGGTTTCCTATGTCAGAGTGTACCGCATAGGCAAAGTCGATAATACTAGAACTCTCAGGTAGGTCTATGACTGCACCCTTCGGAGTAAATACGAAAATACGCTTCGAGAAGAAGTCTAGCTTGAGGTTGTTGAGGAACGCAGACGGTTTGGCCACGTTCTTCTGAAGTTCTTTGAATTGTTCGATCCAGTCCGTGTGCTTGCTGTCCTTACTGAAGCCTTCTTTGTAGGCGAAGAATGATGCAATACCGTATTCTGCTTGCTCATGCATCTCTGGTGTTCGGATCTGAATCTCCGCTACTCCGCCCCGGCCAGTAAAGATGGTTGTGTGGATACTTTTATAGCCGTTTGGTTTCGGTAGAGCGATGAAGTCTTTGATACGACCCGGAATAGGTTTCCATATACTGTGGATGATGCCGAGTGTGCGATAGCAGTCCTCGACAGAAGGCACTATTACTCGTAGCGCCATGATATCGTATATCTTGTCGATATCCATATCCTTTTTCTTGAGTTTCTTGTATAGGCTGAAGTGACCTTTCATGCGATAGCTCGACTCGAGGATTTTGACTTTTTGTTTCCCGAGCTCTTCTCGAAGTGACGAGTATATCTCATCCATATGCTTCTGGTCAGCTGCAGTTTTCTCTCGCAAAAGATGTTCAACTTCTGCCGCTTCTTTTGGGTAGGCGAAAGGGAAGGCTAGATCCTCGAGTTCTCCCTTGAGACGCCACATACCTAGACGATTCGCCATGGGCGCGTGAATCTCTATAGTTTCGAGTGCGATACGTTTCGCTTTGACAGGGTCGACATGTTTCAATGTACGTACATTGTGTAGTCTGTCAGCAAGTTTGATGATTATAACTCGAGCGTCTTCAGCCATGGCGACGAAGAATTTACGTAGAGATTCGACGTGCCGTTCCTCACCACGGTACTTTACCTTGCCGAGCTTGGTGACACCGTTTACCAGAAACAGTACATCCTCACCGAAATTATTATCGACATCTTCTTCGGTAACTTTTGTGTCTTCTATGGTGTCATGGAGTAGTCCAGCGATTATCGTCTTTGTATCCATACCGAAGTCGGCTAGGATTTTAGAAACTTCGAAGACATGATTGAAGTAGGGCTCGCCAGAGGCGCGCTTCTGGCCCTCGTGAGCTTTCTCAGCGAAGTCATAAGCTTTTTTTATCCAGGATTTATCCTCCTCGCTCGGGGGATTGCTCATGTTGTCGTATATCTCTTGGACCCGGTTCATATTTATATTATACATAAAAACGAAGACCCCGACATGTGGGGTCTTCTCAAGGGTTCTTCGTGTTCAGTTCTCTTTCAGCATCTCGATCCATTGCTTGAAATCGACACAAGCATCTACGAAGCCGTAACCGAAAGCCACGAATCCAATGATCGATACCACCCCGCCATTTTCTGTGGCCATATAATGGGTCAATCCTCCGGAGAATAACATGCGGAGAACACACGCGAGTCCACTCGCCACCTTAAGTGGGGCACTGATCTTTTCGGTTGCCATGGTGCTTAATTTGTCATATTGTACTACTTATTATTACCGATGTCAAGTTTTTTAAAAATAGTCTTCATTTTTAAGCATTATCTGTTAATATGACCATATTATGGATTTAAAACATCTCCGAAATTTCAGCATTATTGCTCATATAGACCACGGTAAATCGACCCTCGCGGATCGGTTTCTTGAGATTACGAATACCATCGAGAAGCGTAAAATGCAGGACCAAGTGCTCGACAACATGGAGCTCGAGCGAGAGCGGGGTATTACGATCAAGATGCAGCCGGTCCGCATGGACTACACAGTAAATGGCCAAAAATACGTTTTTAACCTTATCGATACGCCGGGGCACATAGACTTCTCATATGAGGTTTCTAGGGCTCTAAAGGCCGTAGAAGGCTCTATAATGCTCGTAGACTCGACTCAGGGTGTCCAGGCACAGACTTTCACCACGCTCAATATGGCTCAGAAACTAGGGGTCAAGATAATCCCCGTATTGTCAAAAATAGACTCCCCACTAGCTCGGGTGCCAGAGGTCCGTGCCGAGGTAGCCAAAGTCCTCGGATGCAATGAGGATGAGATCCTGACCGTGTCCGGTAGAACGGGCGAGGGAGTTGCAGCACTTCTCGAGACTATCGTTACCAAGGTGCCACCTCCGACAGAGCTCATCGAAGCCTCAGGAAGCTTCCGAGCGCTTGTCTTTGATTTTCAATATTCTAACCACAAGGGGGTGATTGTTTATGTGCGAGTGTTAGATGGCACTATCAAAAAAGGTGATGTTTTGAAGTTTTCATCAGCTGCAGAGAAGTTCATCGCACTAGAAGTCGGAACTTTCTCTCCACATCCAGAACCACGCGAAACTTTGAGTGCGGGCGAGATCGGCTATATCGTGACCGGTATCAAGAAGCCCGGCATTGCCTCTGTCGGTGATACGATTACACTCGAGAAGAAACCTCTACCTACGCTCGAGGGATACATGACTCCGCGTCCTGTTGTTTGGGCGTCCATATATCCAGAATCACAGGACGATTTCGACGAACTGCGTTCATCATTAGGTAAGTTGAAACTCTCTGACTCATCACTTACATATGAGGAAGAGTCCTCGGGTGCGCTCGGTCGCGGATTCCGAGCTGGATTCCTCGGCATGCTTCATCTCGAGATTATCACCGAGAGACTAAGGCGAGAGTTCAATCTGGCACTCGTCGTTACGACACCATCCATCACATACAAGGTTAAGTATCGTGCGACAGGGAAGGAAGAGATGATTTATTCTCCACATGCTTTTCCAAATGACGGCGAGATGTCAGAGATACTCGAACCATGGGTAGAAGTGAAAATAATCACTCCGAGTGAATATCTCGGAACGATTATGCAACTACTCTTCGAGCATGAAGCAGAAGCGAAGGACGTAGAGAATTTCGGTGACAATAGAGCCTCGCTTACTGTTGAGATGCCACTTCGTGAACTCATGCGAAACTTCTTCGATAACCTGAAGAGCATCTCTTCTGGATATGCATCCGTGTCCTATGAAATAGGGGCATATAGATCTGCTGACGTTGTGCGTCTAGATATTCTCGTTGCTGATGAGCCGATTATGGCATTCTCTCGAGTCGTGTCACGCCGTCGGGTAGAGGAGGAGGCGAAGAATGCTGTCGAGAAACTCCACAAAGTTTTACCTCGTCAGATGTTCGTAGCGAAAATCCAGGGCAAGGCTCTCGGCCGAATTCTGGCATCAGAAACCCTGAAGGCATTCCGTAAGGATGTTACCCAGCATATGTATGGAGGAGACATCACTCGTAAGATGAAGCTTCGAGAGAAACAGAAAAAAGGCAAGAAAAAGATGGCCGATCACGGCAAGGTCAATATCCCTCACGACGTGTTTCTCAAGATGATGCGAGGGGGAAGTGATAACTAACTATATAAACCCAAGAAACTTAGACTTGTTGGAGTATTGGTGCGTAAAGGAGAATCATCGATACAATGATAACAAAGGCTAGTACCGCCCAGATCCTCTTGAAAAGCTTTCTATTGTTCGGATTGAATAACATGGGTAAAAGTATACAATAAAAGTGACTATATACCAATCTTGTAATTTGGGTTATAGGAGCACTCGCTTCACTCGTCTCGTATAATTTCAGCGCTCGGTTTCTAAATCAAACAAAATATGTTTGCTTAAAACCTCGCTTGAAATTATAATCTCAACATGCCGAATCTTCAAAGAAAAAGACTAATGACCAGACTCGCTGAGTCACCGTTTACGTATATAGTGCTGATTATTTTCGGGGCACTTTTTACCTATAGTGCCGTGGGTGCGTATAACAAGAGTCGTTTGGCTAGAGAGAAGATGCAAGAAGCAGAGGCGGAGTATGTAAAACTTACAGACCAGAAACAGAAACTTAGCACTGAGCTCGCCAACGCCAACACCGACTATGGGGTAGAGAAAGCCCTGCGGGAGAAGTTCAACGTTGTAAAGGAGGGAGAGCGCATAATTATGCTAGTCGACGAGGAGCAAGTAGCTAGTTCAGCAGAGGCAGTCGGCGAGAATAAAGGTTTTTTTAATTTTTTTGTAGAGATTTTTAGAAAGTAAGCCAGCGTGATATAATCGCCTTATTAATATTTAGATTTTATATATGAAATCCCGTTAGAGATGTCTCTGCTAGGATTTTGGACTAGAATAACCTAATTATTAAGATAGTTTATTTATCAAGAATAGTAATTTGGATACGCAAATTAATAATTTGCTATCTCTAACGGGATGAAACCAGTAATAATTTACTCCACACCGACATGTCACTTCTGTCACATGGCCAAGGATTTCTTCACTGCGAACAATGTTCCATTCACAGACCTAAACGTAGCCGAAGATGAGACCAAGCGTGCTGAGATGATAGACAAATCAGGTCAGATGGGGGTGCCAGTAATATTTATCGGAGATGATATGATTATCGGCTTCAACGAGGGTAAGATCAAACAACTTCTCGGCCTTTAATACGAGGACAAAATGCGCCATTAGGCGCTTTTTGTTTTTGTGGTATATTTTCCGCATCGCCTCCATAGTTCAATGGATAGAACAGTCCCGTCCTAAGGGATAGATGTACGTTCGATTCGTGCTGGAGGCACAAAATAAGAGAACCGCTTATTGGCGGTATGGGGAGATGATAAAACTATATATTACTCAAATAGATAAGCTTTCTCGCTTATGATATTTTGACACTCTTCTTGGTAGGTTTTGGGTATAAGTGCGCAGAATTCTAGTCCGGCTTCGTATGAAGCTTTTTGGTTTACGTACATACTCGCAGCTCCAAAGAGGCACGATGACTCGTCGCTAGCGTTATCCGCATAAGAACAAGCAGAAACCACACTATCCAAATCGTACATATTGCGTTTTAGGGATTCGCTTCCGACGCCTTGAGCACACACACTTCGGTAGTTATTATCGATATCAGCACAGACCTCGAGTATGTTTTTGAAATCCATATGTAGTGTTTGATGCATGTAAACGGGAACATACACATAACATTCGGTTTTTGCGATAGACATATTTTCGCAGGTTTTTAGTGGATTATTTTTGTTGATGAAGTCTGGCTCCTTGGCGAGTAACTCTGAGTTCCATAGCTCCATGACTACACCGTTACGACAGTCTATTGTTGCCTCTTCAGATAGGGCACTTTCACAGATATCGAGGGATTCACTTACATCGCCAGCAGTGTAATACATTAGCCCGTGCCCTATACCGTGTTGGCATTGCCACCTATCAAACGCACGAACATCAGTAGAGTATTCACACATTTTTACTAGATTTTTAAATGGGTCTTTGTTGGAACGGAAGTATGATTCGAACAATCCATGGATATAGCCCGAATTACAGAAGTCTTGATGGTAGATCACCGCCTTATTGAAATCCCCATATTTGTCATAAGCAGTACGCCCGATAACATGCAGAAAGTCGTGACATAGAGAGTTAATATTGTCATCTGCCTCAGAGTCTATTCTAAGTGTCTGGATAGCCATACCGGGATCTTGATCTTTTACTATGTCTTCATATTTCTGTTTGGATAACAAATATTCTGCAGAATGGTCGTCTACTGATGTATTGTTGCTAAAAATCGCTTTTACATATTTGATCAGATTCTGAAAGATATACTCTCTCACTATTATCCGACCTTCGTATTGTGAGTCCAGATGGTCATGCATCTTATAGATACCTGGGGTAGGGAAAGTGAATTCCCATGATTCTGTTGGGGCGATATTGCCACAGGCATCAAAGGCTGGTGTCGCTCCTGGAGCACAATGCTCGTCTTTGCTGGTGCCGTCATACAGAGTGTGACTCGGGTGATCGTCAGACGCTGGCCATTTTGCAACATTGCTCACGTTCTCAAATATGACTTTTGTTCCCGGCCTGATGATTATACTTTTGGGTTCGAATCCAGCATTACTCATATGTATCACCTGGGTATCGTCAGAGGCTATCTCATGCGCAGAAACATTAACTATGGCGGGGGAGAACGACCAGGCGAAAATAAACAGTACTGAGACTGCTCTATAGAATTCTGAGGATATATTAAACATTGTGCTCAGGACCAGGTTCGAACTGGTGACCCTTCCCTCTTCAGGGGAATGCTCTACCAACTGAGCTACCTGAGCGTTGGTATCGGTTATTCTGCTGTAGGACTATCTTTGCCCCCAAACATCGAGCCGAAGCCAGATTGGAAGTTAGTAACCCCGTTAGAGAAGTCGTTATAGGTATCTATAGCGTTATTAAAGAAGGGCAATACGGCAAAATATGCCCCCACGATAATAACAATTAAGAGGATAGTTTTCAATAGGCGAAATAATATCTGCCTTTTCTGGAATTTATACATTTTAGATACCATTCGATGGGTATCTTCTACCATTTGTCTCAATTCTGGGTCTTCCATACTTTATCGAGATTTTACCCTTATTTTAGTTCTGCGTTTTTTGTCTATTTTTGGGAGTCTTATGATAACGAGACCATTTTTTTCTGTGGCGATAGTCATCTCTGGATCAACTTCTTCAGGAAGTACTATAGTTCTAGAGAATGCCCCCCAAAATAGTTCCTGAGTGAGGTAGTCTCCAGTTTCTGCCATTGAACCTTCCTTTCGGTGGCCTGAGATGGTGACCATGTCTCGAGCGATATCGATATCGAGGTCTTCAGGTTTCACTCCTGCGACCATCGCTTTGACGACGATCTCGTCTAGAGTCTGATATACATCAACAGATAGCTCGCTAGGCTCTTCTTCTGGGGTGGACCACTCTTTGCCCACAGGTTCGACGTCTCTATCTTTGCCGAGTACGGGTAAACCTTCATCGCCAGTGAAATTATCTTCATCACTTTCGCGAAGAGAGAGTCCTCCAGTTAATTTTTGAAAAAATGATCTTTTTTTAAACATGTTACATTCTTCTTAGCTGTTCAAATAGCAGGAGTACTACGATTGTTACGCCCCACAAAAGGCTGAATACTCCGAATAATCCTTTGTCGCTACCAATTATAAGAAAATTAAACGCAGAGTGCAAGGTGATAGCGGCCAAAAGTCCGCCAAGTAAGAAAATTTTCTTTGAATACCATCCACGATAGAAAGAAAGTCCGAGTGCGATACCGATTATACCCGAACAGATAGTGTGTAGAAGCATCGCGCCGAGGAATCTGAAGTTACCTGTGAGTAGACTGACTGTCGCATTGCCGAGTGTGACAGGGTCGAGAAGAAAAAGTGCATTTTCCATGGCAGCAAATCCGAGTGCGCCAGTCATCAGGTATATGGCGAAGTCTACTGGCTCATCAGCCGCCTTGCTTTTGAGTGCAACGAAGAGTACGGCAGAGTATTTGACGATCTCCTCTACCGCAGCCCAGGCTATGGTAAGAATCTTATCGTTAAAGATGAGGCTTCCAACTAGATTCTGGAGGGGGAGAACGACGAATACTGATACCATGCCGATAATAAATGTCAGGACGAGCAGTCCTCGTGGTTCAGGCTTCTCGTCATCTTCGTTGAGCCAGAACCATAACCACAGAAATGCAGGAACAAGCCCTCCGAGGAGAGATATCGCTCCAACTTTGAAACTTATGTCGGCCATTCTTCAATTATAAGCAATTTCTCTGGCTTTCCGTTGTGAATAAGACTCCAGACTTCTTCGGTAACGAATGGCATGAATGGATGAAGTATCTTGAGAGTCTTGTCGAGGAGCTCTCGCAGTGTTCTGGCTTTAGATTGGGAAGCCTCGTCACTTGTTGCTAGGATGGCTTTACTCTCTTCCAGAATTTTATCGGCAAGTGTATGCCAGGCATAATGATAGACCTTCTCACTTGCTAGATGAAGACGTAAATTTTCTAAGTCCGATGTTATATCTTTTATAACTTCGGATTGTTCGGCCAATAATTTTTGATCTTCCGCGTTAAAATTTGCTGACGCATTGTAATTGTCTGTATTTTGTAAGATGAATCGAGTAACATTCCAGATTTTGTTTGCAAAGTTTTTATAGCCCTTAATCTTGTTTTCGTCGATACGCATGTCTGTGCCAGGAGCTGTACCAACAATGAGCGCCATACGTGCTGCGTCCGCACCGAACTTGTTTGCAACATCTACCGGGTCGAGTCCGTTACCAAGAGACTTGGACATCTTGCGTCCTTGGCCATCTCGCACGGTGCCGTGAAGATAAATCGTCTTGAATGGGACTTCACCTAGGGCATATTCAGTCATAAGTATCATACGGGCTATCCAGAAGAAAAGTATTTCGTAACCTGTTTCTAGGATATTAGTCGGATGGAAGAATTTCAAATCAGGAGTCTTCTCTGGCCAGCCCAAAGTTGAAAATGTCCAGAGGGCGGATGAGAACCAGGTATCTAGCGTGTCTTCATCTTGTTTCCATTCTGCTGACGGGGAAGTGTCACCAACAAAAACTTCCTCACCCTTGTACCATACCGGGATCCGATGTCCGTACCAGATCTGGCGTGATATGCACCAATCTCGTAGGTTCTCGATCCAGTGGAAGTAAGTTTTACCGAAGTAGTCAGGTACTATTTTAATATCACCATTCTCGACGGGCTTACGCATCAGGTCCTTGAGAGTCATATCTCGTCCAGGGATCTGTTTATTCACATCGACGAACCACTGGAGTTTAGGTAGGGGTTCCACAATACCACCGGTTCTTTCGGCTGTACCAACGTTTTGCTTTGAAACAGCTTCAGACTCTAGAAGCTGTTGTTCGCGCAGCCAAGAAACTATCGCCTCACGCGCCTCGGTCGTTTTTTTGCCGAGAATTCTTTCGTCACCAACAGACATCTTGGCATATTCATTTATGACCGGAATAATAGGTAGATCATTTTTTTGAGCCATCTCCCAGTCAATCATAGAGTGTGCAGGTGTGACACCGAGCGCACCAGTACCAAATTCCATCTCTACTGCAACGTCCGCAATTATTTTTACTGAAAGTTTTACTCCACAAAAATCCGGAATTTCGAAAGTTTGTCCTATGTATTTCTGATATCTAGTGTCTTCGGGGTGAACAGCCACTGCAACATCGCCTACCTTGGTCTCTGGACGGGTAGTTGAGATGGATATAGGGAAATCTTTTGAGTATTTGAAGGTGTAGAGCTTCGCCTCGCGTTCTTCATATACGATCTCATCGTCTGAGATTGTCGTCTGACCTTTGGGGTCCCAATTGACTATACGATACCCTCGATAGATGAGACCGTCGTCATACATTTTTTTGAAGATTGCATTGACTGCGATGTTTCTCTTTTCGTCGAGAGTAAAAGCTTCGCGTGACCAATCACAAGAAGATCCGAGAGTCTTAATCTGGTTCATCATTGTGTCATGACTCTGTTGGGCGAATTCACGGATACGTCGTAGAAGCTCTTCGCGTCCTAGGTCATGACGTGAAAGACCTTCTTTTTTGTAGATCTCTTTTTCTACTTTAGACTGAGTGGCAATAGCAGCATGGTCGGTACCAGGAAGCCACAGAGCCTTTTTCCCACGCATACGCTCAAAACGGATAAGAATATCTTGAATGGTGGTACCGAGAGCGTGTCCCATGTGTAGTGTGCCCGTCACATTTGGAGGGGGCATCATTATAGTAAAAGGTTCAATATGCCGTTCTGGCAAATTATCTGGATTGAAATAACCCGAATCTTCCCAGAGTTTGTAGACTCTGGATTCGGTACTTTGAGCATCGTAGGGCTTCATGAAAGCCTCGGGGATATCGGCGTATATCTTTTTTTCAGGTGGCATTCTGTGATTTTATCATAAAATAAAGGTTTCCAAAGGGTTTGACTTTGATACTCGCCTGGGCTATTTTTAACCCGAACCAACCACAGATCATTCATTATGGGAACCCAGGAAATCCTCACGAAACTTCTGGGCCAACAGTTGGTTCAGAAGGTTTACAAGTTTGGTGGCCAACATGTTGGCGCCATTGGAAACATCGATATCATCGCATCAGTGCTCGGCCTCCTTGCGCACATCGGACGTCCTGCGGGGCTCGTCTTCTCTGCTCCTCAAGGCTTCACGGAGAGACTCCGTCAGATGTTCTTGCTTACACACTCCGGACATCAAGGAAGAGCGCGTGATCAATTCAATCTGGCAATGGACGGATTGTACTCAGCGTGGACTAGTCTTCGGGACGAACTTGCGCAAGCAGTTTCGCCAGAGCGAAGGACTGAGTTCGACGTAAGATCTTCGGTCATTGATGATGAAGTGCTTCGACAGATCGCGAGCTTTAAGATGCAGATAGAGTCGATATTCCGAAGCGGAAATCAGATGAGGCCGGACTGTGCTGAGGCCAAATTCCTCGCGATGGGCGAGCGCAGTTTCGGTGAGATCATCATGAGACCGCTTTGCGATATCCTGACGGAATTCTTCGGTATGAATTTCGTGTATTTGGATCCGATCCACTACGTTGTCTCCCAGCGAAAGCAAGAAGGTTGTAAGGATTTAGATCCAGATATCTTCATTAGCGCAGCAAACCTGCGTGAACATATCGCTGGTCGGCAGAAATGGACGAAGGGCGGACCGATCACGTTTGTCATGCCGGGCTTCTGTCTTGCGGTAAACAGAGGCTGGCAAATAGGAACGATGCCGTTCAACGGCTCAGACATCTCGGCTTACATCTTGAGCCTAGCCTTCGGTCTCGATCCTGTCGAGCTTGTCTACATCAAGCGTGTCATGGGCGATGTGCCTACCGACATCCAGAGCTTGATCGATCAGCAAAATGCGAGTGCTGGCGTTGATGGCAAAAGGAGTGAGCTGGTTGCCACGTTTGTGCTCGAGCAGCTTCGAGTCGCTCGCCGTGATCTACAGCTCTACAACACGACAACTGGGACTTTTCATACTGTGCCCGTTGCAGTCGGGGTGTCTACTAGTTAGATATCCATCAGTTCTATCTTCACGAAGCCCCGGTGATACCCGGGGCTTTGTCGCTTGTGGGGAGCCTTGTTTTGGTAGGGTAAATGGAGTAATCTCGATGGGAAAGACGAAAACAACGAACCTCAACAAACACTCTTTGACATGGCTACCAAACCGCTAGACCGATACGCCCAAAGGGGTGTTTCATCTGGAAAAGAAGACGTCCACAAGGCCATCAAGAAGCTCGATAAGGGGCTATATCCAAATGCCTTTTGCAAAATTTTCCCGAGCATGCGCGGGGAGATGTATGGCTCGATAATGCATGCAGATGGGGCAGGTTCAAAGGCGGCGCTCGCTTATGCGTACTGGAAACAGACGGGAGATCTGACAGTCCTGCACGGACTAGCGCAGGATTCGATGGTCATGAACTTCGATGATCTGCTGTGTATCGGAGCAACTGGCCACATGGATGTATCAAGTACGCTCCAGCGCAACAAGCGACTGATCTCTGCTGAAGCTGTCCAGGCGATCATTGAGGGGACACAGATCTTCATCGATGACATGAACAGCTACGGATATGATATGCGAAACATGGGTGGAGAAACCGCTGACCTCGGCGATCTGGTCCGAACCCTCGTACTCGATCACACTTTCCACACCGAGATGCATCGTGCTGAAGTGATCGATCTTGCCAATGTTCGTCCCGGTGATGTGATCGTTGGGCTTGCCTCGTACGGCCAGGCTTCCTATGAGAAGAACTACAACAGCGGTATGGGGAGCAACGGACTCACAAGTGCACGCCACGACATTTTCGGCAAATACATGGCCAAGCGCTTCCCAGACACGTTCGATCCCAAGATGAAGAAGAGCCTGCGCTATTGCGGCAAGCATACGCTTCTCGAGGTGGAGCCGGAAACCGGACGAACATTTGGACAGCTAGTGCTTTCGCCGACACGGACGTATGGTCCCATCATGAAGAAACTGTTCGAGTCGATGCCTAAGTCGTGGATCCATGGTATTGTGCACTGCTCTGGTGGTGGTCAGACGAAATGTCTGCACTACATTGACGGGATGCACATCGTGAAGGACAAAATGCTACCCGTCCCCCCGCTGTTCCGCATCATCCAGCAGGACACAGGAACACCACCGCATGAGATGTACCGTACATTCAACATGGGTCATCGTATGGAGATCTACCTGCCTGAAGTCTATGCGGAAACTGTGATAGAGGTTGCGAAGGGCTTCAACGTTGAGGCGCAAGTAATCGGGCGATGTGATCCGCATCGTGGTCATAGGCTCACCATTTACTCGCAGGAGTACGGCAAATTGAAGTACTAGGCCACCGTTCCTTCGAAGAAAGCCCCGCAGCATGTGCTGCGGGGCTTCGACGTTTATAAGCTCCAATTCGAATCTGCTTTTATGGATTCAAGTGGCGGGACTGGTTTACCAGAAGCTATCTCCAAATATCCTGCGATGCCGATCATGATCGAGTTGTCACCAGAGAGGTGTTGGTCTGGAACATGGAGGATTACATTCGGGAAGTTTTTTTCGATCATATTCTTCATCTCACTTTTTATATATCCGTTCGCGGAGACTCCACCACCGATGATGAGAGTCTCGATGCCGTATTCTTCTATCGCTCGTTTAGTCTTTTTTATCAATACTTCTGTCACCGCCGTTTCGAATTCTAACGCGATATCTGTTTTTGTTTGCTCGTCTAAATCTCCAAGCTTTTTTATTAGGTATAGCACCGCTGTCTTGATACCAGAGAACGAGAAATTATAATTGTCTGACCCGATCATCGGACGGGGAAGTTTGATGTCTTCTCGTTTTACTCCGAGACGTGCGAGTCTAGAAACCTCGGGTCCACCCGGGTATGGGAGACCGAGTAGTCGTGCGACCTTGTCGAAAGCTTCTCCGAGAGCGTCGTCGACGGTAGTACCGATCTTTTCGTATTGTAGCCAGCCTTTGATCAGCACTAGTTCAGTATGTCCACCGGAGATAAGGAGAGCGAGAGCTGGGAAATGAAAATCAGAAAGATTTATCTCTTGAGATTCAGACTTCTTTGAGTCGATAAGCGTCGATAGAACATGACCCTCCATATGGTTCACTGGCATAACTGGTATGTCCCACATGTATCCGAGTGCTCGAGCGAAGTTCACCCCCACCCAAAGTGCTGGTTCGAGGCCGGGTCCTGTTGTGACGGCGATATGGTCAATATCAGGTTTTTTAATAGTCCTCGCGATATCGATAACACTCTCGACGAGATCAGTTTCCCGCACGAGAAGCTCTCGTAGATAATTCTCTTTGCTTTCAGAAAATTTCGAATCAGAATCGCTATATAGTCCAGCAGATTTTAAGTTTTCAATCAGAATGGGCGCGAGATTTTTAGCATGCTCACGTTTCGCTACTGTGGGGAATACACCGCCGAACTCTTTGTGAATTTCTATCTGAGACCGTACGAGGTTCGAAAGGATGCGAAAAGAAGGCGCATTTTTACCGCCTGTAATCTCGAGTATGGATATGGCTGTCTCATCACAACTTGTTTCGATACTTAATATTTTCATATACTGTTTCGCTTGCCCCGTATGAAGCCGGGCTTCGTATCGGGGTCACAGCTAGTCTCTATAGACAGGATTTTCATAAGAATTCACTCACTATATACGAATATCCGAAAATGTTAAGATTTACCTATGTCTAAATCGATTTTCATCATTGGCCAGTCTGGCTCGGGTAAGGACACTCTGGCCGCAAGCCTCATCGAATATTTGGGAGGAGAATCAAAAGTGCTCTATATATCGACAGGCGAGGAGCTCCGAAAATTTACAAAAGGAGAGTATCTGACTGCGAAGCTTGCCAAATCCAACAACGAGAAGGGTCACATTGCACCATGGTTTGTTATCGTGGGGTGCTGGTTCAGGAAACTGAGCGAAGAATTTACTGGAGAGCAAATAATGCTCTGGAACGGAACACCACGGTCTGCCAAAGAATTCGAGATACTTTCTCAGATGATCGAGTTCTATGGCAGGCATGCAGATATGATTCACCTCCAGGTACCAGACGAGGAATGCTTGAAAAGGATCACAGACCGGCAAAATGCTATAGGACGAGAAGAAACAAAAACCGAACAATCAATAAGAAACAAGCTTCAGTTTTATTACGATAAAGTCTTGCCGGCTATTGAGCTAGCTAAGACAGATCAGAATTTCACCGTTCATGAGATAGATGGGGCGGGGAGTAAGGAGGAAGTTTTTGAGAGGGTGAAGAAAGCCCTGTCGATATAGGTGCGCGATAGAGGATTCGAACCTCTGACCTACCCCACGTCAAGGGGTCGCTCTACCAACTGAGCTAACCGCGCGATAAGAGAAACAATACTATAAAAGCGGGCTTGATTCAAGTAAAATTAAGGCATAAGATAGTCCCCGAGAGAGAAGATCGTTTAACCCAACAACTCAAGAAGTCATGATCAGCATAGCGGTTGTTTTGCCAACGATTGAAGAGGGGCAGGAACTCTTCTGTGTGTCTTACAGTACGATAGTGCACAAAGCGGATGGTGAGACCAAAGGCCACTTCTTCTTTGCCGAAGACCTGGAAGACCCGACCGTAAACCTTATATTGGAAAAGGTCCACAGTCTTCTCGAAGATCCAGAGTGGTCAGGATTTCTACTGATACTTCTTCGCGGTGAAGAAG
The DNA here is from genome assembly GCA_964426385.1 of uncultured Candidatus Saccharibacteria bacterium. Lineage (GTDB taxonomy): Bacteria > Patescibacteriota > Minisyncoccia > Phycocordibacterales > CSBR16-119 > CAYRQF01. Next base: position 29,550 of record CAYRQF010000001.1, read on the forward strand.
AAATGGCAGGTAATATGCTTGGTTTGCTCGAAACCAAGCTAGCTGGTGAAAAACGACTGAGTATTTTCATCGATGACCCTGGAGAAGAAGATCTGTCTGTTCCGCTCACGTTCGACATAATGCACAGAGCGTCACTGATCGGTTCCTTGGCGAACCACAAGAACTGAGAAATGAGGGGCCTTTAATCAGGCCCTTTCTCGTTGCCAAAAAAGCGAAAAATGATATACTCTCATTGTTTTTAGGCTATGTGCCGAAAAGACACATGGCCCCATCGTCTAACGGTTAGGACAGCAGGTTTTCAATCTGTTAATCGGAGTTCGATTCTCCGTGGGGTCACAAAATAGAGAGCTAGTTCGAGCGCTCTAGAAGTGCTACAGGTTTATAAATAAGACAGTATTATTAAGTGTTAGCAAATGAGTAAACCAATAAACCTATTGTCATTGGTGCAGGCAAAAAATACCCTGTCTAATTCAGCATTTGAAAATTTCAAAAGTCACTATCTTCTGGAATTTAGGGACAGCGAAATAGACGACTTGTCTTCCTTGATTATCTGCCTGAATGAAAGTGGGTGTTTAATTCCGGATTTGGACAACTTTGTAGTTGGATATAAAATACCTCAAATTGGAAAAGAGTTTGATCTTCTTCGTTTTGGGTATGAACTCATAATTAACATAGAGTTAAAAAAGACGAGTGACGAAGAGAAAATTAAAAGACAGCTTGCACGAAATAAACACTACCTTAGTTTTGCAGGACTCAAGACGTGTCACTATATGTATTTGTCTGAGTCTGGTTTATTTTTTAAACTTGGTGGATCTGGTGAAATTGAGAACATAAAAATTCCAGAACTTACAAGACAGCTTAAAGAACAGGCTTTGTCACAAGAACAAAATTTAGATGATTTCTTTAATCCTGCAAGTTACTTAGTGTCCCCGTTCAATTCGACTGAAAGATTTCTTGCTGGCGAATATTTTCTAACTCATCAACAGGAAGAGGTCTCTGATACAGTGATGGATTATCTCGCAACACACACAGAACCTGGTTTTATCAGTCTCAAAGGGGGTGCTGGAACAGGTAAATCTTTGCTGGTCTATCATATTGCAAAAGACGCACTTAAAGCTGGCAAAAAAGTACTAATCATACATTGCGGAATACTCAACCAAGGCCACGACCTACTTAAATCGATAGGCTGGGAAGTTCAACCTATCCGCTTATATAAAGGCTTAAAAATCTCAGATTATGACCTAATAATCATAGATGAAGCGCAGCGTTTATTTGATTACCAATTCAAACACCTCTCAAAGGAAGTCAAAACCAGCAAGGCTTTGTGTATCTTTTCTTTCGACAAACTTCAAACCTTAGCTGCTTTTGAGGACAGATTTGATATTGAATGTCAAATATCTTCACTTATTCCAATCTCAGACCACACACTCTCAGAAAAAATAAGGTCGAACAAGGAAATTGTTGACTTTATTGTCATGTTGTTTAACAAGAATAAAAACTATGAAATTAGAGGAGGTAAAAACATATACTTAAAGTATTTTTCTACAAACAAAGATGCTAGTGATTATCTAAGTAGTTTGGATAAAGATGAGTGGCAATTGCTAAGATTTACGCCCTCACTGTTCAGTGTCGAACACCATGAGTCCTATTTTCGACAGGACACACCAACATCTCATGGAATAATTGGGCAAGAATTCGACAATGTAGTTGTAGTGATTGATGAATTATTTTCTTACCACGAAAGTGGTCAGCTCGTTTATCGCGGTAGATCTTACTATCATCCGAGAAAAATGTTATTTCAGAATATCACTAGAGCAAGAAAGAAAGTACTAGTCGTAATCATTAACAACGAAGAGCTACTTGAGAGATGTGTGCAAATACTTAGATAAGGCTCACAATCATATCTCTCGAGATGGGTCGAAGTGGTTATCAAGTAAACCGCCAGAAAAGCATTACTGGGTAATAAATTTAATTGGTTCCATCTCGAGAAGGCTTACAATACCAAAAAGTCTTGGAAGTATTTCCAAGACTTTTTGTTATTGAACTAATATGAAAAAGCCGGCTGGTGGGCCGGCTGTTCCAAAAGGTTCAATTTTCACCTCGCACAATTCTTGATGGCGAGGAAGTCTGGCTTGTGGCCGGACCGTACGCTGAGCAGGTGCCCCGCTGGCAACTCGGTGTGGTAGAGGAGGCTCATCGCCCCAAGCATGTCGCACAGGCGATGGCTGGCAGCATTCTGTAGCCAGAGATCGTGCGGCTCGAGATGAGGCCACGATACACGATGGTCGTGCTTCCAGATCCCAAGCAGTCTCAGAGCTGGAGCCATACTGCTCCACAATTTTCCGTACGCGGGGGCATAAGCTTTGAGATGACCTACCAACGCTACAGGATCTCCAGAGTTCCACGATAGCGAGTTCTCGCCGATGCCAGGATAGTCGATAGACACATCCACTCGGAGTTCCGTATCAGACCACCCTTGAGAGATCTCTGTCCGCGCCATCCCCGAAACCCCGGAAGTCTCGAACCTCCTGATGGCGAAGGGGATGAGACCGTCAATCCGAGTTTTGCTCTCTATTAATTCCCAGAGTTCGTAGGGTCTGCCGTGATATGGTGGCCAGCCGCTAGGGCAGTGGATCGTTACATTGTCTAGCCCGAGCCAACGCAAGACTCCGATATGCTCGTATACATTCAGTTGCTCGCCGTCTTCGTTCTGGAGCAGTAGACGCTTGAATCGATGTTGAAGTAATCGGTGATCTATAGGCAGTACTTCATCGGCGGTCTGCCACCACCAGCCTCGCTCAGCCATCGGTGTGAAGGTGATGGTCGAGGGGTGTCCCCAATAGTCTAGACCGGAGCAGGACACTACGTCCGTGAGAACTTTTCTCGTGATCATTTCGTCGGATTTTGTAACCCTGCTTCGGCACAATGCCTCAGCTTCTGCGGATAGTCTATGGGAAGTCGTTTAAAAGGTCAATAAAAGCAAGAACACCTCAGATTTTCCGAGGTATTCTGTGTTGCGCCCAAACGATTTTTCAGGAAACGTCAACGGGCTTATTGACTTTTTATTCGCTTTATCACAATATTCGGATAGATCTTTCTGATATGGAAACCTACGAAGTACCAGCTGCGACGGCAGCGACGCAACAGCGCTTTGAGCGTATGAAGCGTAGACTCCGGGGTCTGTATGAGCAAGGAAGTGTTTCGGTTTCATTAGTGCAAAGGAGGATGCAAACCCTCTGTATGCCTGACGCAAGTCCAGTACTGTCCGAGCTTACCCTCGGGACGTTCGTCAGTTTGTCCACCGGCAGAGCACACCCGTCTCTGCGATCAAAGCTATTGGTCCGTACACTTACCCTGTACAGACTTCTTCACGCGGCTAGACTCGCGTGACACCCCCTACATGGGAAAAGGCCTCACACTGTGAGGCCTTTTCTTCTGTCAGTTTTATATGGGGACTCCGCTCGAGTTTATATTTATCGGAAGCTCGCACGTGTAGATCATGTTCCAGTCTTTTCGACGTTCGTAGCTTTTGAGCGCAGTAAGCAGGGAGGCCGTACATGTTCTCTGAATACTATTACCGTTGATGTTGAGTGTGATCGGCTGAGAGAAATTCACCATATTCGGATGGAGCCAGACAGATAGGTTCGTGACATTGTTCGTTGTAACATTCACCGTGTTCCCGGTGATGGTCGCTTCAGCTTTTCCGGCCTGAAGATTGACTGTGTCTACTGCGAGACTCCAATTATTAAAGTTTGTCTGACTTGAACAGCCGCCGTCGCCCTGAGGTGTTGCACGATTGTAGGCGATCGTACCTGTGCCGTACGAGTTGATAGATAGCCACATTGTGTGTGGGCTCGGATCCTCGTTCCAGACAGCATTCCAATTACCGCCAACATTATAAGTTCTCCATGGGTTGATGGCGATGACATGATTGCGATATGGATTTCTGGAGTAGCTGTTAACTGTACCCGTTTGGCCATTTAGGAAATTCCTCCAAGCCACTGCGCCAGGCTCTGTGGCTGTCGTCGAGGTATCGAAACCGTGTCCCGGGACCATTGGATATTCTATAAGGCTGTCATTTGGATTGTTGGAGCCTATTAGCTGATGAGCTTGTCGTGCGAATTCTACAGCGGTCATGTGATTGCGGCACTCCATTTCTGGATCAGCGTCGGTATTTTGATAGTAGGCGTCATTAGTTCCGTGAATAGTATGAATAGGTAGGTCGGTGAGAGACGCCCATGAGCCAAGTGACCAGGCTCCGCCATTGGCCATTACTGCCGAGAGTCTGTCATTCAAGCGATGTGCCATATGATACGATCCGATACCTCCCATAGATGTGCCGGTCACAACTATTTTGTTGTAATCGATATTATATCGTGATGCGATCTCGGTAATGATGTCGATAAGGTAATCGTCTGCCGACGGTACGTCCCAGCGCGCAGGGTGAGTGAACATGTTTGCATTGGTCTGGTATCCAGGAAGCATTGTACCGAACGGGGCGATAGGTGCCACGGCGATATAGTTTGAGTTATCGCTGTTCCTGCGGATAACAGATCTACCGGTCAGAGTCTCATCGTCGAGAACCCATTCGGTTATGTAACTATCGTTGGGGTCAGAAGTCCCTGGATAGTCGAGCTCTATAGGGTCAAATGATCCGCCCCAATGTAGGAAAAACATAAGCCCGACCGGAGTATTCGGGCTGTAGTTCGGCGGAACTACCATATTGAACTCAGGTCTGTATGATTCTGTGGCAGGAGTAGCTGGGTCGTTCCATGCTGGGTATTTTGATACTAATGCAGGGAGAGTGAACTGTTGGTTGAACACTTCACCGGTTGGTTGCGCCACATAGTCATTGGGTTGGACTTGGTCTATAACGCTATCGATAGAAGTGTTCCAGGCGGCGAGGTTCGGCTCGAGAGCTGTACGCGCTGCTCCTGATGCTGCGAGCCACTGCTCGGCTTGTGCGACTATCTCACTCTGCGATTGACCACTTCCGGCGGTAGCCCCACAGAGACCATTTATCGTTGCGGTGACGTCGATGATTTTATCCGAAGCGTAGCCGGCGGCGGTCATAGCGTTTATGATTCGTTGATTCATCGGCCATGGCCAGAGATCTTCATTGGTGAGCACGCCATCGACGTAGCGCTTCATGACAGTCGCGCCACCAGTAATACCTAGATTGTTCACAACGTTACCGCCGTTCGCAATGATGCTCGAGCAACTCGACGTGTTGTAGTTGTTCGATGTTGACCATTGGTTGTTGATACTCGTTCCACCGGTGCTCACGAAAGTGTTGTTCGTCGCTGAGTTGAAACCAGCTCCGCCGATATCACCGAGATATGGGTTACGGATATTGGTGTGGGATCCGGGCTCGATCACTCCTACACTATTCTCGAGTTGCACCCCTTTGATCTCTAGTGCAAACGGTCCAGCCCAGTCACGTGATGGGGTAGGGACATTGTGGAAACGTTGATCAGGTTTGAGATATGCGATAGAGCCTAGTATGCGAATATTTGCATTATCAGGATTGCCTTGCGCAAGGAAGGATGAATCAAATCCGTCGTGTCCAAATATTCCACTCGGCTGTTGGACGGTGTAGTTCGAGAAACTTTGCGTTGGGCTGACCTGTGTGCCGTTGTATTCGAGGAGGTTGTACGTAGCAGGCATACCGAGCGAATCCCATGTTCCGATACAGTTCTCACAGAGCGCGCCGTAACTGTTGTAGGACAAGGCAAATGCCTTTTTCGGTCCAGACATTTTCGAACCTTCCCATCGGGCGAACGCTCGACGGAACGTCGTATTGTCGCCCTCCTGAGAGTTACTAAAAGTTTTACGTGCACCTGCACCAAATCCGGCAACGTCTTCGAGTAGGTTGTTGTCACCGTGATGAACGCCGAAGATGTTGTTGTCGCCAGTATTCATCGGAGCCTTCCAGGCTACGACTCTGCGGATGATGTTGTTCGAAGAATAACCTAGAGATACGACACTTCCGCTAGAATCATAAGCGTCGAATCCTTCGAGGACGAACCAGTTGTTGTAACTGAGGTTTACAGGTTTGTTCGAACCTTGGCCATTAATTTTTACTGCACCGTCGTTCATCGCTCTCACGGTTATCGGACTTCCTGCGGTCCCGGATAGATTGTCCGGAGGGTCGATCATACTATTCGCGCCTGTATACATACCATCTAGAAGTATGAGTGTCGCCCCTGGTCCAGCTACACTCCAAAAGTCATTTATTTTGAATGGGGAACTGATACTGAGTCCATTGCCAGTACCGGTCGGCGAAGCGTAGTAAGTTATCCCAGTTGTCCCGGTTGGTAGTTGCTCTACTACTATATTGTTCGGGGTTTGACCACCTACTGATACGAGTATCGGGTCACGATCATTCCCAGACCCAGTGTATTTTACTGTGCCATTCATATTCACATCTGCTCCCGAATAGGTATTTATAATTTGATTATTTGGCGTCGAGCCTCCTACCGCAGTGAGTATGACGTCTCTGTCGTTGCCAACGCCTGCGTACTTAACCTCTCCATTACCGTTGACATCTCCAGGCCACAAAACACGAACCCCACCTACAACTTTCGCGGCATTGGTCCCATATAGTGGAGCAGTAGATAGGTCTACCACAGAAGCTATGCTGACTGCGTTCGCGGTCATAACAGCGAGGTGGTTTCTGTGGTGAACGGCGACATAGTAGGTTCCAGGAGTAAACGTCCCGAGTATCGGCGTTATACCATCGGTTGACATAACATCTCCATCAGCCTCTACTAGAGCCGGTTTGGATGCGACTATTGTCGCGGGGTTCGCAGAATTTCGTAACTCAACGACGATCCAGTCAACTATGGCATCATCACCGGTAGGATTTAGAACAGAACTCGATATAGTGCTTCCGGCACCACTAGTTAGAGTGTGGCCAAGGGCAGTATAGGGCTCTGTTAGAGGTATCAGGTTCGAATCATTGAGTCCTGTGGACATTCTGTTCGTGGCCTGAATATATGGTCCCCCTAGAAAGACCCGGAGATTGTTGGTCGGGTTGTCCGGGCTTCTGCTCAAGCTATCATCGGTAATATTGAATCGGTAGGTTACAGGTGGTCCGTCAACTCCAGTCGCTCTAGGGCCGGTGAATGCTCTAACAATGAGGTTATATTCACCTACTACCATACTCGGACCGTAGAAGTTACCATTACTATCATCACGATATATGGCGTACGGAGCTTTGCTGTCTGACCTCTTCTTGCCGTTGATTTCAAACATAACACTCCCTACTTCTTCTGGATCGGTCACAGCCTGAAAAGTAATCTTTTTGTTACCAGAGATATCGATAATAGCTCCATCAGCAAGTTCACCAATAGATAGCTCAGTTTCAGTATCGATAATAAGAACACTCTGTATCAGCTCATCAGAAACGATGGAGTCAGAGATACTAGCTGTAAATCTCTGATTCGAACTACTGCGCATCACCGAGGCCGAGGATGCTAGTACAGCAACAACCGCGACCAAAAAGAGAACTTTTTGTTTCATAAAAATACTAGGACTTTGCAAAGCTGTTAATAGCCTAATTATATGTCATTACGGCTCGTATAAATACGGATTTTGGGGGTGAGTGTGAACAACTAGACGGGTAGGCCGGGCGGTTAAGTTTAGTTGACAGTCAGATAAATAGACGTTGTAAAACGGCCTGACGCTCCAACCAACTCAGGCATTTTACTTTGATTTCTGCCATACGTTTTAATACACTCCCACAAACCAAGGCTTGTGGGGGTGTATTCTTTTTCTGGATGTTATAGTGTACCCATTAGAAAGTTATTCCGACATAAATGAATCTACGCGAAATAATCAGTATCTCTAGGCCACGCTTTTGGCTATATGAAATGGGGACATACTTTATCGGTGTACTTGTGGCGACACAATTCCTCGAGGACTTTTTACTACCAGACATCCTAATCTTCGGATTTTTCTTCTTGATACCGGCGAATATTCTGATTTACGGTATTAACGATATTTTTGACTATGAGACAGATCGGCTCAATCCGAAAAAGGTAGAATACGAAGCTCTCCTCGTCCCCGACAAGCACAGAGCAGTTTGGGTATGGATTCTCGCGACGAATATTCCATTCCTCGTTTACGCATTTACGATAAACGCGAAAACAGGATTATACCTTCTCGTATTTTATTTCTTCGCGAGTTTTTATTCTGCGACACCTATCAGGGCGAAAATCCGGCCCTTACTAGATTCACTCTTTTCTGCCGGTCACTATATCTTTACCGGGGTATTCGGCTACTTCCTCGCGGGTGGGGAGGGGTTTCCTCTAGTCGGTGTTGTCGCAGGTATGCTATGGGCGATGGCGATGCACGCATACTCGGCTGTGCCTGATATTAAGGCAGATACCGATGCTGGTTTCAAAACTATAGCCACATGGCTAGGTAGAAATAAAACTATCGTTATGTGTCTCGTTTTCTATATTGCCTCTGCGGTGCTTTTCTCTACACTCATCGGAGTGTTTCCACTCATTGCAGTCCTAGCCTATGTATTCCTCATGATGAAGTCTTTGAGGACAACGGACGATAATAGGTTATTTCAAATCTATACTTATTTCCCATGGGTGAACTTCATCACACCGATGGTGTGGTCAATAATTTACATGGTAACGAAGTTCGGTTGAGGCTAGAGCTCTTTTAGGGGGTTAGGGTGTTTTATACCTTCGATACGCTTATAGGCGAGCTCAGATGATATGAGGCATATCGGCATACCGATACCTGGGTTCGTGCCAGCGCCTACATAGTAAAGATTTTCGACGCGCTTACTTTTGTTGTTCGGTCTCATAAGTGTCTGCTTCAGAGTGTGAGCGAGTCCGAGAGCTGTTCCGCCGAAAGCGTTGTAGTCGGCCTTGAACTCTTCGTGAGTATACATCGATTCGTATTCGATGATGTCTTCCAAGTCCGGAATATCTAAATCTTTCTTCATCATATTTATCACCCTGTCACGGTACCCTTTCTTCTCTGCTTCGGTAAAAGATAGGTGAGACGCCACAGGAACTAGTACGAACAGTGTCTCTTTGCCCTCTGGTGCCACAGAGGCATCTGATTTTGATGGACAAGATACGTAGTACGAAGGATCGTCAGGGAATTTGGGATTGTCGAAAACTTCCTCAAAATTCTTCTTCCAGTCTTTGGAGAAGCGTAGGTTGTGATGAGTGAGAGATGGGACTTTGCGTGAGAGGCCGAGGAAAAGAATAAACGCCGATGGTCCCATAACGGCTTTGTCCCAATACTTTTTCTTATACGTTCGCAGACTATCTTCTTTTATCAAATTCATCTCGGTGAAATTCATGTCAGCATTTGAAACCACAAAGTCTCCGGTCACCATCTCTCCGGTAGAGAGTTTGATTCCAGTTACTTTGCTGTCCTCAACTAATATTTCAGAAACAGGGGAGTTGGTGTGGATTTTGGCGCCATGTTTTGTAGCGATATTCTCTAGCGTCTCGATGACTTTGTAGATTCCGCCATCTGGGTAGTACACGCCCATATCAAAGTCGATAAAGTTCATCATGTTGTATAGAGCTGGGGTCTTGTCTGGTGCGCTACCGAGGAAAACCAATGTATATTCTAGGATCTTTTTTAGTCTGTCATCTTTGAACCATTTGTTCAGGTAGCTTTCCATCGTTTGAAAAGGATTCATCCGGAGGCCCTCTTTCATGAAATCTTTCTGCAAGAAATCAAAAATGGAATCATAATTCCTGTACATGAACTTATCTTTCGCAAGCTCGTATTGCTCGCCAGAGATTTTTAGGTATTTTTTGATTTTCTCGCCAGATCCGGCCTCGAGCTTCTCAAATGTCTCCAAATCCTTTGAAAGGTCTGAATACATATCTAGCACCGGGAATTTTTCGTCGCCAGGGAAGAACACCCTATAAGAAGGAGAAAGTTTTGTAAGTTTTAAATGGCTTTTTATGTCTTCGCCTAAAAGGTTAAAGAAATCCTCAAAGACATCTGGCATCAGATACCATGATGGTCCCATGTCAAAAATGAAGCCTTTTTCTTCAAAGACGCTCGCCCGTCCTCCCACATGGGCGTTCTTTTCGTATAGGCTCACCTGGTAACCCTTTTTCCCCAGGAGGCAGGCTAGTCCGAGTCCACCTATACCTCCACCGATTATGACTACATGTTTTTTAGGTACCATGCGTATGTTTTTATACTGATAAGGATTTTTTGCCAGGCGTTTGTTTTCGCTCTTTTTGTAAATACGTCGTAGTCTTGTTTCTCTATCTGGTCCAATATGGCTTCGTATAGATTGCCAGCTAGGAGGATAGGGTAACGGGCAACCGGTGGAAGTAGGTGAATTCCCAATTTTGCTTTTGAAAAAAGTTGCCGAGCTTGGTTAATTTTAAAAATAATAAATTCCTTTGGAATATTTTGTGTCTTTATGTTATCCTCACCTATCCCATAGTTGTTCATCTCGTCTAATGGTAAGTATATCCTATCTTTTGTTTCGTAGTCCTCTCCTATATCACGCAAGAAATTAGTTAACTGCATGGCCTCAGCCAGTGCTGTCGCATAGGGCACAGCCTCATCTCTAAAGTCTCCAAATATGTGCATCATCATGAGACCTACAGATGTAGCTGACCCATACATATAGCCTTGAAGCTCACTCATATCAGCATAACTACGCTTTTTGAAATCCATCAACATGGATGACAAAAAGGCGTCATTGTATTTATGAGGAATATTAAACTTATGCCTAGTCATCAGCATGGCATTCATCTCAGGTCGTGCTGAAACGCCGACTTTTTCAGATGCTCGCCAGTCACTTATCCATTCGGCCAGCTTCTCTTCATTTCTTTCTATATCGACAATGTCGTCGGGGATTCTGGTCCAGGCATAAAGAGCGTATGTGCCGAGACGGATATGTTGCGGGAAGAATCTTGTTGCAAAATAGTACCCTTTACCGAATTTCTGGTGGATTCTTCTGCAGTATTCGAAGTCGTCTATCATCTGTCACGTTTGGTTATCTTCAGAAGTAATGCATGCCATGTTTCTGCATCTGGAATTTTTCTTAGTAATTTCTGAGTGTCAGCGATCAGCATGTCTCGCTCTGAGTTTATCTTTTCTAGTGTTCCTGAAGTGGTCACTAGGCTTCGAAGTGTGTCTCTTTCGGTTTGGTTCAGCACCTTGCCAAAATATTTCTTGAAAGCTTTGTTTTTAATTAGATAGAAAGATACCAGTGTTGCCTGGCGAGTTTCTATGTCCTGAAAAGTCTTCTTGTTGAGCTTCTTCTCATCACCGAATATGTCGAGGAGGTCATCATCTATCTGAAATAGCACGCCCATATTTTCATTGAGGGTGCTGTATGTTTTCTGAAGTTTCTTGGATACTTTGACCCGTCTTAGAGAGAGTCCTATTTCTGCAGGGTGGGTGAAAGTATATCGCGCTGATTTGAGGATTGTTTTCTCGTCTATTTCTGTTTTGGTCCAGTTCGTACGGGTAGACATCTCAACATCCATCATCTCGCCTATAGCTACCTGCTCGACTAGTTTGCAGAATATACTATGGGACTCTGCTTCTTTATTTTGCTTTATAAAAGCTTCATGAGCCCAGTTCAGTACGAGGTCTCCTGCTAGGAGGGCGTATGAATTTCCATAATGCTGATCTTTCTCCAGGCTGTGGAGTGTGCGGGTTCCGTGTCTGGACGGTGACTTGTCGATGATGTCGTCATGGATTATAGCCATCAGATGGACGAGCTCGATAGCGATAAGTTGGTTAATTATCTGGCGATCAAGCTTCGAGGACCCATATGCCAAGTAGGCGATATACGGGCGTATTCTTTTGCCATTCTCTGCAACTCGTCTTATGTGCCCTACGATGGCGTGAGTTTTTTTACTAGAGGTGACAGTACAAGCTCTAGCGATAGACTTATCTAGGTGAGATAAGAAAAGAGGGTCAAAGACTGTTCTGAAGTCTCCAAGGTGCATGTTAAGTATTCTTATGTAGATACATGTAGATATCCTCGAGAGCTTTGACTCCGTCACCAGCGGCGATGTTGTTCTGGTGGTAGAGCACATCCGCACAGTCACCAGCAGCCCATATGCCTGGGACGCTCGTCATCTGAGTACGAGGGTCAGTTATGATTTTTTTGTATTTATCCATCTCGACTACACCCTCGGCAAATCCGGTATTTGGGATCTGTCCTATCTCTACGAAGATACCTTTGACAGGGAGTTCCGTCTCTACTTCACCAACTTTATATTTGAGTCCTGAGACGAATTTGTCACCGAGGATAGCTGTGATCTCTGCGTTCATTACAGCTTTGGCCTTCGGGTTCGCCAAAACTTTCTCGACAGTTATCTCGTCAGCGCGAAACTCGGTAGATCGTTGGATGATGGTGACAGATGAGCAATATGCGAGCAGTTGCGCAGCCGTTTCGAGCGCGGCGTTGCCACCGCCAAGTACGGCGACGTCCTGACCTGAGAATAGTGGTCCATCACATGAGGCGCAGTAGGTGAGACCTCGGTGCTCGAGTGCATCAGCGCCGGGGATAGATGAGTCGAGTTTTCGGCGTCCGGAGCCTGAGGTGATGAGGACTGCGCGAGTTTCGAATGATTCTCCTGCGTTGGTTATCACAGAAAATACTTTGTCAGCTTTCGAGAGACCTTCGACTCGTGCACCAGTTTTGACCGTGAGGAACTCGCCCTCGTAGTAGGCGACGTGAGCGCGCAGGTCCTTGGCGAGCTGTGAGCCAGCGATCTCGGGCGTGCCGATCCAGTTGTAGATTTTCTCAGAGACGACAGATTGTCCACCGAATTCTTCGGCAACCATTAGGGTTTTAAGTTGCTTCCTCGCAGCATAGACTGCTGCAGCTGAGCCAGCAGGTCCAGCACCAATTATTATCAAATCGTATGTCATAATTTTTCGATTATAGCATAAACAAAAAACACCCCGAAGGGTGTTTTTTGTTCTACTTCTTTCTTCGAAGGAAGCTTGGGACGGCACTCCAGTCATTGTCATCCTTGTCATCATCAGAGAATGCGTCATCGATTATCTCGATGGATTCTTTTGGCGTAGAGGCAGGGATGAAGTCATCATCAGTTTCGATTACTTCTGGCTTTTTGACTTTCTTCTCGAACTTCTCAGGGAGTTCTGCTGTCTTCTTCACCTCCATCTCAGTCTGAGCTTGGAAAAGAGACTTGCGTGGAGAATCCGTTGGGAAGCCTGTAGCGATAACGGTGATACGTATCTCGCCCTTCTTCAGCTTCTCGTCACGAGTAGTTCCGAAGATGACTTTCGCATCAGGGTCGATAGACTCCGTGATGATTTTAGCAGCGATCTGAACTTCCTGGATACCGAGGTCTTCGTTACCAGCGATAGAGAAGAGTACGCCTTTGGCACCGTTGATTGAGATCTCGAGAAGTGGTGAGTTGATAGCGCGTAGGGCAGCTTCTTCCGCGCGGTTGTCGCCAGCAGCGCGTCCGATACCCATGAGGGCAGATCCTGCGTCAGACATAATGGCTTTGATATCGGCGAAGTCGACGTTGATGATACCAGGTGTGGTGATGAGGTCAGTTATACCTTCGACAGCTTGGCGGAGAACCTCGTCGCACATGGCAAAGGCGTCTTTGAATGTAGTTTCCTTGTCAGATATAGCGAGTAGTCTGTCGTTCGGGATGATGACGATAGCGTCAACTTCTTTCTCGAGTTCTTTGATACCCATCTCAGCGAGGCGTCCGCGATGCGCTCCCTCAAACGCAAACGGGCGAGTGACGACAGCAACTGTGAGGATACCCTGTTCCTTCGACGCGCGAGCGACGATCGGTGCGGCACCTGTTCCTGTTCCGCCTCCCATTCCGCAGGCGATGAAGACGAGGTCTGCACCTTTGATAACGTCCTGGATTTCAGCTTTGGTTTCTTCGGCAGCTTTCTTGCCAACCTCAGGATTCATACCAGCACCGAGACCTTTGGTTAGGTTCTTGCCCAAATTTATTTTCTTGTCAGCGAGAGACTTATGGAGATCCTGAACGTCAGTGTTCATGACGATGAATTCAACGCCGTTCACCTTGGAACCGATCATGTGATTGACTGCATTTTTACCAGAGCCACCAACGCCAATGACTTTGATGCGGGCGAAAGTTTCGATATCCGGGTTTAATTTAGCCATAATTTCATTAGTTAGTTTTTGTTAACCTGTGAGAGATATATTACCAGAAAATAGGGAATGTCAAAGGAGGCCTAAAAGGTTGACAAATAAGACAATATACTATATAATATAGACAACATGAACCGAGCGGACACGCTCATAAAAACACCCGACAGGGTAAAAACATGGAAAAGCAAGAACTGACGGCAAAGCTGCTTCAAGGGTCGTACCTTCTGCATCGGATGGAAGCAGATATCCAACAGATGGTCTCTATGATCATCGGCTATGCAAGAAAGGCGAGCCTTTCGCATTCAAAGGATTACGTTTCCGCGGAGAAAATATCCACATCCTGTGAATGGAGAATGGAAGCAAAGAGAAAAGGGATGTTTCATCAAATCAGTGTGAGATGCAGGATCATTGCATCCTATGAATCGATGACAACAGGATATAGTTCCGATGGATCGATGAGCCTTCCACAGGAGTATGTTCAGACCGTTCACGAGGACCTACACCGCTTTGTTGAAATGATGGTCGCGGCATATCCGAACATCGAGAAGGCTTGGAAGCCGCTCCTTGATGTAGCAGATCACAAGTAGAAGATCGTTCTTTCGAAGCCCAGCGGTGCATGCACCACTGGGCTTTTTCGTTTTCTTAAATCTTAATTCCTAAATCTTAAATCTCGTCTACGGCATGAGCTGCTTCCCAATCCCACTAAAAATCTTTTTGATATTATGCCAAGTTTGAGAGACGATGTTTGGATAACTGTTGTCTTTCTGAACGCCTTTGCCCACCATACATAGTCCATATGCAACAAACCACGTTGGATCGACAGAATTCTTACTTTTGAGACCATTCATCTTTGATGGTAGAGCTAGAGTTCTCTTCGAGATGTCTTCAATGCTTTTTACATTGGCGCCACCTCCGATGATGATAGCTCCTGCAGGCAGACGTTCGTCTCTATTTATTTTCTTCAGGAATTTCTGGATAACGTCGAATATTTCGTTGATACGAGCATTGATGATGTCATCGATTTTTCTCTGCTGGATGTCGGTCGTGATCTTGCCGAGCTTGATACCTTCGGCATCCTCGAGCGATATCTTGAGCCCGAGCGCGAGGTCGTTCGTTATATTATTCGATCCGATAGGGAAGACTTTGAGCGAGATGATATTGCCGTCCTCGAATACGATAACAGAGGTGTTCTCGTCACCGATGTCGATGAGGATACACCCAGCAGTACGCTGACGCTCATCGAGTGCGACGTATGACGCTGATACTGGGCAGGCGATAACGTCTACGACATCTATACCTGCTGCATTGATAGAACTGACTAGGTCTTCGAGATGCTGATTGGCACAGTTGATGAATAGAGTAGTCACCTCTAGGCGAACTCCGCGCATGCCTTCGACTTTGCCGTATATTTCTTTGCTATCTAGTTTGAAAATTACAGGTAGTGTGTCGATGATATGTTTGTTCAGGTTTTTGAGAGACTGCTCCGAGTCTTTGACAGCTTTCTCCACATCGAGTCTGGTGACTTCGTTATCAGCACGGGAAATTATCGCTGAGCCACGAGCCACCTTGGATTCGAGTGTGATACCGCCGATAGAAATAGTGGCTTGGCGGATCTTGATACCACTAGAGACTTCGGCATCGTGGACCGCGAGCTCGATAGACTTCACGAGTTCTTTCTGGTCAGAAACGAAGCCTTTCTTGAGGCCTCTGGTCGGGGCGACACCCGTTCCGATGATGCGTGAAGTTTTCGTGTCTTTATCTTTACCGTGTTCGACGACCATGACTTTGGTCGAGGAGCTACCGATATCGATACCGACAGTTACATTTTTTGCCATAGAGAATTAGATTATGGCGGATAGCTTTTAGCTCATACTTCAAAAAAGCTTAACTAGAAAACTTTGAAAACAAACGCTTTTCCGCAGCTTCCATTCTACTACCATGGACATGATGCGCCAAATGTAGCATTCCGTGGATAACTATATATTTCAAATGTTGTCGACAACCTCGGCCGTATTCCAAACATTCTTTCTTTACTGTTTCGACACACACAACTATTTCTCCTAGATTATCTGATAATGGGAACGATAGTACGTTGGTGTGAGAGTCGTCACCTTTGTGGATACGAGAAAGTTTCTTTATCTCTTTGAGCGAGACAAAAGACAGAGATAGTTCATACTTGTTTCCGAGAATTTCCTTCTTCATGCGTGCGAAAAGCGCTCTTGGTAGAGCGCTTTCCTTGAGGTTGTTTATGTCTAGATTATCTCCGGCCGTTTTCATTAGGCGATTTTGCCGAGTTTCTTGAGTTTGGCGTACTCAGTCCTTTTCTCCATTCGCTTTAGGGCATTCTTCTTCATAACAAATGATGAAGGCTTGCGCTCACTGTAGCGTGTATCTTTGACATGGCGAACTATGCCAGTCTCGCGGATGCGTCGTGAAAACCGGCGCATAACTGAAGCGCTCGATTCGTTCCCGTTTTTCTTTATTTCTACTACTGTTCTTGCCATAGTTGCCATACCATATCACACAATGTTTTGGCTTGCAATACCACCAGGGTGTTGATTAGAAAAGGTTTTCCGGATTTAGCCGAATTTGCCATTCGGGACCGAGTCCGGAGAGTATCTGGGCGAGTTCCAAGTCTATCGTTACAGGGGTATTTATATTACCTTCATTCCACTCGGAAGCGGGAAGCTTGATGAGTATATTGGTCTCTATGTTGGGTCCACGGTGTACAGAACGAGTGTTTGGATGATATCCTGACAGGTTCATGTCAACGAATTCTTTGATCCGGGCCCCTGCGCTCTCTTTGCCCACATGCGTGAGTTTGATAATCGTACTAAAAGGCGGATAGCGGAAGAGCTCACGACGGCCAACCTCGGCTCGGAAGAAATTTTCGAGGTCATTGTCTGTGAGGCTCGATAGAATAGGATTATCAGGTGTGCGAGTTTGGATAATAGAGTTCTTCTCGGCGACACTCGTGACGGCGAGCGACAGGTGGAGCATGCGTTCGTATGCTTTGTAGCTTGGGATATTTTGGAGAGTCTCCATCGATATGATGACAGAGTTATCGATAGGCTCCGTGAGATAGGCGAGAGCCATCTCAGTGCCAACGAGTACGGCATCAGCCTCAGCGTAGAATTTCCCTGCGATATCTTTGGCTTTCTTCTCGCTACCCGTTACTTCTTTGTCTATATGGAATACTTTTTTCTTTGGAAATAGTTTCCGGACTTCTTCGGTGACTGTTTCCGTGCCGATACCTAGGCTGTCGAAATTCCAACTGTTGCATATAGGACAACGCAGGTTTTCATCGATAATTTTTCTAGTATAGGCATTGCGAACTGTTCGTTTACCATCTCGCTCGTGGATAACTAGGGGTTGTCCATCGTCTTCCATTACATGTTTACAGTCGTGGCATACGACTTGGGTAGAGAGGCCTTTCCTGAGGGCAAAGAGAAAAGTCCTGCCAGGTTCTCGGATTAGGCTCGCTGTGTCGTTGGACAGCACGAAACTTTTCTTGAAAAGGTTTTCCTTGTTAGTCATGTCGCTAACGCTAAACGTTCGACTCCCAGCACTAAGTTCGAAGTCTAGAGTTTTCTTGTCGGTTGTACGAGCTATGGTTTCGACCGACAGGATGTCGTCAGCGAATATAAGATCAGTGTGCATATGACGAGCGATGAATCCTGCAAATGTGCGAATATCAAAATAAGGTTTTTTGATTGTGCGATATGACGACGATGATTCGTGTTCTACTATGTATGTTCCGATATCGTGACGAGGGATGAATAGAAATGCCGGCGTAGTGATGAGTAGTGTCGGTCCTGTCGATTGCAAGACACTGTTATATTTTTCTACGATTTTTTTCTCCGATCCAAACATTGTGAAGATGTTTTCTATATCAACTCGCAGTAATTGCTCGAATTTTCGAACTTCTTTGATTGTCGGGAGAACGAGGTGAACAGATTTACCATCAGCATGAGAATCAGAGATATATTTTTTATAAAAATCTATTCTTTTGGCGAGGGGTCGTTGCAAGGCAAAGAATCCAGCAGTATTCGATGAAACTCTCTTTTTAGGAACATCGATATCATCATACTTCTCTAGGAGGATGGAAGGGATAAAATAATTCATAACCTGCCCCACGTTACCGATGAAGTAGCGAGAGGCTTCTCTGCACGCTTCGAAGAATTCGGGGTAGAATTTCGCCCGACCTTTCACGCTTTCTATTTTCTTCAAGCCAAAACTTGCGGTTTTGATATCGCCTTTGGACTCGTTGATTGGTGAGACGCCGAGTACTATGGCGCTGATTAGCTTTTTGCGGACTTCAGTGTTTACCACATCTCCTACTTTTACCTCGCGCGCTGAGTAGTAGGTCAGAGAGTCTTTGTGGATGCTGGCCGATATGGGGCTGACCTCTATAAGTTTCATATTCAAATATTAGCATTACCGGAGTTTCCTAACTACTATATGAGTGTTATCATGGAGATTCATTCATATATATGGAAACACAAGACAAAATCATCATACAAGGGGGCAAAAAGCTAGGGGGTACGATAGAGATCCAGGGAGCGAAGAACGAGGCGCTACAAGTTATATGCGCCACGCTTCTTTCTGACGAGACTGTTACACTCGAGCGTGTACCAAAAATCCTCGACGTTATACACCTTATGGATACACTGCGTTATATCGGTGTTGATATAGAGAATCTCGGAGGCGGTACCTACAGCTTGAATTCTGCAAATCTAGATATCGAGAAGCTCCGTACTCCGGAGTGTCGTGCCATGGTGTCAAAAACTCGCGGAGCTCTGATGATCGCTGGGGCGCTTCTCGGACGATTCGGTGAGGCGTATATGTCGCGACCTGGCGGAGACAAGATAGGCATCCGACCGATAGATGTTCATCTCCAGGGCTTCGAGTCACTCGGTGCCAAGATCACTGACAAGAACCAAGAGTATAGAGAGATCAGGCTCGATCGGCTTATCACGTCAGATTTTTATCTATTTGAGATATCGGTAACAGGTACGGCGAATATAATTCTCGCATCAGTTCTAACCAAAGGTGAGCCTGCGACTGTGACGATCAGAAATGCAGCGAGCGAGCCTTATGTTGTCGGGCTATGTAATATGTTGAATGCGATGGGTGCGCAGATTCACGGAGTCGGGACGAATACGCTACATATCGTCACAGTTCCGAAGCTTGCTGGGGCAACTCACCGACTTTCACCAGACTTCGTCGAGGCAGGTAGCTTCATCGGTCTCGCCGCTCTGACAGGGTCTGAGATACAGCTCAAGAATATTACTCTTGCAGATCTCGGACATATGATTCCGTATACTTTCAATATGCTCGGTATCAAGATTCGGGAAACCAAAGACGGCGTCATCGTGCCGGCACATAAACATTACAAAATCGAGAAGCTCCGAGATGGACATATCAGAGAAATATATGATGCTCCTTGGCCAGGACTAACTCCCGATCTGTTGTCGATATTTCTAGTCGTCGCGACTCAGGCTGAGGGGGTGGTCAAGATTCATCAGAAAATGTTCGAGAAGAGATTATTGTTTGCCGACACTCTCCAGAACATGGGTGCGCAGGTAGAAATTTGCGATCCTCACCGTGCCATAGTCATCGGACTCAATCATGACTACAAACTTCATGGTACAGAGATGGTTTCTCCTGATATTCGTGCCGGCATGGCACTACTCATAGCCGCTCTCGCAGCCGACGGTGAGAGTGTTATAGAAAACGCAGATCAGATCAACCGAGGGTATGAGCATATATTTGATCGGTTACGTGCTCTAGGTGCCGATATCAAATAATTTCTACAAAGGATGAAAATCGAAGAAAATATTTCTCTACGAGAATACACAACTTTTAAAATCGGCGGACCCGCTAGGTATTTTGTGAGCGTTGATAATACGGAAGATATTTCAGAGATTGTTAAGTTTGCGAAAGAAAATAATCTAAAGATTTTTGTTTTAGGCGGTGGCTCGAACATTGTCGTGAGTGACCAGGGATTTGATGGCCTAGTTATCCATCCTACGATGAGAGGCATACAGATAGTATCTGAAGACGATAAAAAAGTAGTTTTGAAACTTGGCGCTGGAGAGAGTTGGGATGAGGCAGTTGCTTATGTGGTGGAGCAGGGTTGGTGGGGAATAGAGAATCTCTCACACATCCCAGGGAACTCTGCAGCGGTTGTGGTCCAGAACGTGGGCGCTTATGGCGAAGAGATCAGCTCAGTTTTCAAATCAGTCGAAGTGTTTGATATGGGGACAGCGAAACTCCGCAGTCTCACTCGAGCTGAATGCAAGTTCACATATCGTCATAGTATTTTTAACACGACACACAAGAACAAGTTCATCATACTCTCTGTGACACTAGAGCTTAGCAAGAGACCGAATCCGATTTTGACATACAGCGATGTCAAAAAATATTTTGAAGAGAATCCAACCATAGAACCAACACTTGCAGAAATAAGAAAAGCAATCATCACGATTCGCGATAGGAAATTCCCATTTCCTAGGTCTGCTGTAAACGGTAGCGCCGGATCATTCTTCCGAGGACCGATTATTACCAAAGGAAAGCTCGAGGAGATAAAGGAGAAGATAAAAAACGAGTTCGGTGATGAATCTGCAAATCGCATTCCGAAAATGAAAGATAGTTTGCAAGTTCTCCAGGGTTACAAAACACCGACAGCATTTCTCATTGAACATGCGGGACTACGAGGGTTCCAGATAGGTGGAGTCAAGGTTCATGATGTTCAGCCAGCTATAGTTTTGAACGCTACGGGTACTGCATCGTCAGAGGATATTATGAATCTGGCAGAGCATGTACGAGCGACTGTAAAAGACAAATTTGGTGTAGAATTGGAAATAGAGCCGGAACTTATTGGTTTTTAGGCTTGCATCTATGATTCTAAAGGATTTGATAATCGATTTACACCCTCTTTCAGTAGAAGGTGACGTCGAAATAGAGGTAAAACATATAACTCTCGATTCTCGCACCGCTGGTCCAGGCAGTCTTTTCTTTGCCGTTCGTGGTGTGAAAGTTGATGGACATGATTTCATAAATGAGGTTATCACTCACGGCGCGACTACTATAGTGTGCGAAGTTATCCCAGAGAATACATATAAAGGAGTAACTTATATCAAGGTTTCAAAAGTAAGCGAGTGTGTCGGGATAATCGCCTCGGCTTTTTATGGGCACCCATCACTTGAACTAATCATTGTTGGAGTGACAGGTACGAATGGCAAGACCACCATCGCGACAACACTATATGAATTGTTTACGAAGCTTGGCCACAAATCAGGACTCATATCTACTGTTGAGAATAAGATCGGCAGTGACATAATCCCAGCCACTCACACCACACCGGACGCTATCTCTCTACAGGAGCATCTACGTAAAATGTCTGACGCTGACTGTAAATATGTTTTTATGGAAGTGAGTTCGCATGCGGTGGATCAGGGTAGGATAAAAAATATATATTTCCTTGGCGGTATTTTTACCAACCTAACTCAGGATCACCTCGACTATCACAAAACGATGGGTGAGTACGCAGGAGCAAAAAAGGCATTTTTCGATAGTTTGCCTGAGACAGCATTTGCTCTTGCAAATATAGATGACGAATATGGTGAGTTTATGATCAAAGATTCGATGGCTACACATATTACTTATGCCGAAGGTAAAGGAGATTTTGCTTTCACGATAAAAGACTCTACATCTGCTGGCATGACACTAACTATAAAAGATACCAGTGTTAGTTCGCCTCTCGTTGGAAAATTTAACGCGTATAATCTTACTGCCATATTTGCAACGGCAGTACTTCTCGATCAGCCGAGCGATAAAGTGGCGAGCGCACTTGGTGGTCTTACTGGCGCACGGGGTCGAATGGAGAAGATTCTAGGCGCTAGTGGCAAAATCGGTATCGTTGATTATGCTCACACGCCTGACGCTCTCGAGAACGCTCTAACAACAGTGAATAATTTCAAAGGCACAAATAAAGTTATCACGGTATTCGGTGCCGGAGGAGATAGGGACAAAGGCAAGCGTCCTCTGATGGGTGCTATCGCAAGTAGTCTCTCGGACATAGCGATAGTTACATCGGATAATCCACGAACGGAGAATCCAGAAAGTATAATAGTAGACATTGTCGCTGGGGTTTCAGATAGGAAAAATATAGAGATAATCCCTGATCGCGAAGATGCCATCAGGCGTGCAGTGGAAATAGCTGGAAGCGGGGATATAATATTGGTTGCAGGCAAAGGTCATGAGAACTATCAGGAGGTAAACGGTGTTAAGTCTCACTTTTCTGACAATGAGGTTCTAAAAAAATATCTATGATAGATCAAAACTACAAAGAGTTCCTGGCTAGTAAACGGGTGACAATAATGGGCCTCGGTCTTCTCGGTCGAGGGCTTAACGACGCCAAGTTTCTGGCAAAGTACTGTGCCGAAGTTCTTGTTACCGATCTCAAATCCGCCGAAGATCTAAAGAATTCTGTTTCCGAGCTGGAAGATCTGCCAAATATCAAATTTGTCCTAGGGGAACACCGATTATGTGATTTCCGTAAGCGTGACTTCATCCTAAAAGCTGCGGGGGTTCCTCTCGATTCAGAATATATCGCTCATGCAAAAGAAAACGGTGTTCCTGTGTATATGGATGAGGCACTTTTCGTAATGCTTGCACCCAAGATTATGACTATAGGAGTGACCGGTACGCGTGGTAAGACGACAACGACGATGATGATTGATTCCATACTTTCTGCCTCAGGCAAGGGGTATTTTATCGGTGGCAATATCCGTGGCCTCGCGACTCTACCACTTCTCGAGGAGGTAAAAGGGGGCGATACAGTTCTAATGGAACTGTCATCATGGCAACTCCAGGGCTTCGGCGATCTATCTATGAGTCCTGACATAGGAGTATTTACTAACTTTTATGACGACCATTTCAACTACTACAAGTCTGACACTGAAGCGTACTTCAACGACAAGTCATTCGTCTACAAATTCCAGAAGCCGTCCGACTCTATAATCTTTGGATCGGATATCATGGATCATTTCAAACAGCGAATCGTGCTCGCATCATCCGAGAAACACGAGATCAGTGCTTCAGATCTGCCAGCAGATGTCGTATTGAAAATCCCAGGTGAGCACAATCGTTTCAACGCAGCCCTCGCCTGGAAGGTGGCTGAGACACTCGGTATCTCGCCCGAGGTCAGGAAGCGAGGCCTCGAATCCTTTACCGGCGTGCCTGGGAGACTCGAGCTTGTGCGTGTCACACACGGAATATCCTTTTATAACGACACCACGGCCACCACACCTGATGCTACGGTGAACGCCATCGAGGCACTAAAAGACAAGGGTCCGATTATTCTCATCATGGGTGGTTTCGACAAGGGCCTCGATATGCATATGATTTTCGACAGTGTATCCGTGGTGAAGAAAATAGTCCTTCTTCCTGGTACAGGTTCTGATTCGATTGTGGGCAAAGGCCTCACAAACTATGAAAAAGTCTCGAGTCTCCAAGAGGCGATTGACAAAGCGATGACTCTGGCAGATGCTGGAGATATAGTTCTTATGAGTCCAGCATTTGCCTCGTTCGGGTTATTCAAGAACGAATTCGACAGAGGAGATCAGTTCGACGCGATAGTAAAATCAATATGATAGAGAATTTCGATAATTTCAAAAAAATATATTTCGCCGGTGTTGGCGGTATTGGTATTTCAGCCGTAGCACGCCTCATGATAGCTGATGGCAAGGAGGTCTGGGGTTCTGATATGGCAGCGTCGACCGTGACTAACGAGCTCGAGAAAATCGGCGTCAAATTCCAAACCGGGCAGAATGTCGACCAGATCCCTAGAGACACTGATCTCGTCATCTACTCGATCGCTCTCGATGAGCTCGATCCTAATTTCATGTCAGCGCTAAAGGAAAAATTCCCGAATCATATGTCCTACCCGGAATCTTTGGCGATTATCTCAAAGAATAAAAAAACTATCGCTATAACCGGTACTCACGGCAAGACGACAACGACATCCATGATCGCTACAGCGATGAAAGATCTCGGATTCGACCCGACTGTTATTGTCGGAAGTCTCCTCAAAGAGTGGAACAGTAACTTTCTCCCGGGTACGAGTGAGTATTTTGTTGTTGAGGGGTGTGAGTACAAGAAATCATTTTTGAATCTGCATCCATATATCCTAGTTATCACAAATATCGAAGAAGATCACCTCGACTATTATAAAAATCTACAGAATATAAAAGATGCATTCCGCGAACTTGCCGAGCGTGTGCCGACAGATGGATACATCATCACTGACCTGGGTAATCCAAATGTAGCCGAGGTTGTGGCTGGGCTCCAGTGTCACATTATCGATTATCGTGACGCTGATGTTGACGGTGTTGGCCTGGTCAAGATGCCAGGGGAGCATAACAGGAGTAATGCTCGAGTTGCCATGTCTGTCCTGCAGGCACTTGGGGCGAACACATCTGGGGTCAAGAATTCCCTCAGTAACTTCTCCGGTGTCTGGCGTAGGTTCGAGTACATCGGCAGGATGAAAACTGGTGCTCTCGTCTACGACGATTATGCCCATCACCCGACAGAGATCAAGGCGTTTCTCCGAGGAGCACGCGGAGCTTTTGTTGGCAAGAAAATCATCGCTATATTTCAGCCACACCTTTTTTCTAGGACCAAGGATTTTCTCGACGATTTCTCCCATTCGTTCGAGAATGCTGATGAGGTAATCATCCTTCCGATATACAAAGCGAGGGAAATAGATAACGGAGAGGTTTCTTCTGGAATGCTCGTCGAAAAGATTAGAAATACCGGCAAGCATGTCGATCTCATGACGAGCTTCGCTGACGTCGTCGAATACTTGAACTCCAAAAGCCATGAGAATACGATCATCGCAACCATCGGTGCAGGTGAGACGAACATTCTCGCTACTCAACTAGTTGAATCAGTATGACCCTAGAGAATCTCTACAAAGTGTTCGCAGAGAAGAGTCTGTCGGTGTCTATAGATACTCGTTCTATTCAACCTGGCGATATATTCTTTGGTATTAAGGGGGACACTTTTGATGGTAATACTTTCGCCATAGAGGCACTCAACAAGGGAGCCAGTTTCGTTGTCTCTGAAAGTCGTGACATGCCGATGGATGATAGATGTGTCCTTGTTGAAGACTCCCTGAAGTCTCTCCAGGAGTTCGCTTCGATTCATCGAGAGCATTTGGATATCCCGATTATCGCCATCACTGGATCGAATGGTAAGACAACTACCAAAGAGCTCACCAGGGTTGTGCTCGATAAGAAATACAAAGTATGTGCGAGTCCGGCAAGTTT
This sequence comes from uncultured Candidatus Saccharibacteria bacterium, assembly GCA_964426385.1. Taxonomy (GTDB): domain Bacteria; phylum Patescibacteriota; class Minisyncoccia; order Phycocordibacterales; family CSBR16-119; genus CAYRQF01. The sequence continues at coordinate 55,026 of CAYRQF010000001.1, forward strand.
CAACAATCATATCGGCGTACCTCTCACTATCCTCGCTATCAAGTCGGAGCATCAAATAGTGGTTCTAGAGATGGGGGATAACCACGAGGGTGAGATCGCAAGACTCTGTGAGATCGCGCGTCCGACACACGGACTCATCACTAACATCGGGCGAGACCATATCGGCGAGGCTGGAGGATACGAAGCGAATATTAGAGCCAAGCTTGAACTTTACGAATACTTCAAAAGTTCTGGCAGTGTTAATTTCCTCAACAATGATGATCCGATGTTGGTGAAGAATTCCCTGGAATTAAACAATAGTAAGTATGCTGTGGGAGAGATCATCGATGCAAAGGATCTGCTTGTTATCAGAATCGATGGACAAGAAATAAAAACTAAATTCATTGGCGGGTATAATATCGATAACTTTATCGCTGCATACACGATAGGGAAATACTTCGAAGTTCCGACAGAAGACATCATTTCAGCGCTTGAAAGTTACGAGCCGAAGAATAACCGCTCGCAGAAGATTGAGTCTGGAACGAATACGATAATCATGGATGCATATAATGCCAACCCTGACAGCATGAAACTCGCACTCGAGAACTTCGCGCTAATGAAAACTGACAAGAAAAAGGTCGTAATCCTCGGCGATATGTTTGATATGGGTGAGTTTGCTAGCGATATGCATAAAGAGATTATGGTTTTAGCTGAAACCCTCGAGTTCGACCATCGGTATTTTGTCGGTGCAGAATTTTACAAAATTCTTTGCGAGGGTGCTCCAATGTTTGGAGATGAGATTTTGTTTGAAAAAGTAGATGATTTGATCAAGTATCTTAGAGAAAATAAAATGGAAAACTCATTCATTCTCCTCAAAGGCTCTCGAGGAATGGCACTTGAAAAAATATTGAAAGAAAATCTTCTGTAAAAAAGAAACCGCCCGAAAGCCAAGCGGCTCTCTGGGCGGTCGTTGCTTTATGCTACTATCACACGCTTACGGCGTATTTCGGAACCGATCACTACGGCCGATACCAGAAGCAGGCAGGTGGCGATCTTGAAACTCATGCCGGCTGCACGCAGATCTCGGTTCACCGCCAGTTCGTGGTGGTGTATGGCGACGAAGCCATAATCCTTTCCCGGGCGCTGCATCTTCTTGATGCCACCGATGGTTCCGAGGATGCTGAGGGAGAGGAAGATGCCGAGCAGGACTTTGTTGTGGGTTTGCATGATGTACAGGTTTATAGGTATATAATACCACTTATTATAGTAAAAGTCAAGAGTATATAGCCCTATATTAAAAATGCTATACTCGGGTTTACATGGCATTTTTCTCGAAAAAAATCGGCATTGATTTGGGCACGGCTAATATATTGGTTTTTTTGCCTGGCAAAGGCGTCGTGTTGAACGAGCCATCTGTTGTCGCTGTCTCAGAGCAGGACAACAAGATTCTCGCCATTGGCGAAGAGGCCAAACAAATGATCGGCCGAACTCCTGACAATATCGTCGCTCATAGACCGATGAAAGACGGTGTCATCGCCGACTACCGCATGACTGAGGCGATGCTGAAATATTTCATCGGCAAAGCTCTAGGACCGTTCTCACTCTGGAAGCCTGATGTCATGGTCTCGGTTCCGGCAGGTGTCACCTCGACCGAACGACGCGCAGTCGTCGAGGCCACTATGAAAGCTGGTGCGAAGAACGCATATATTGTGAAGGAACCGATTCTCGCCGCCATTGGCGCCGGTATCCCTATATACGAGCCTCGCGGACACATGATCGTCGATATCGGCGGAGGCACAACTGACGTAGCGGTGATATGTCTCGGTGGAATAGTCGCCTCGAACTCGGTCAAAGTGGCCGGGGATAAGATAGACGTAGCTATCGCCGACTATATCAAGAAAACTTTCAACCTCGCCATCGGAGACCGCACCGCAGAGCAAGTGAAGATCAAGATCGGTTCAGCTGTGATAATGGAGGAACCTCTCCTCGCTACTATCAAAGGCCGTGACTTCGTCCAGGGGCTTCCACGTACTGCTCAGGTCACGACGAACGAGATAGTCAAAGCTATCGACAAAGAACTCCGTGCGATAGTGAAAGCGATCAAAGACGTTTTGCAGGAAACTCCACCAGAGCTCGCATCAGATATTATCGACCACGGTATAATACTCACAGGTGGATCGTCGCTAATACGTAACTTACCGGAACTCATATATCAGAAGACGGGAGTGAAAGCCCGCGTTGCTGATGAGCCACTTTATTGTGTTGTCAGAGGAACCGGTGTCGCGCTCGATCACCTAGATACATACAAACGTTCGATTATTTCTAAGAGATAGGAACTTGTCCCGTTAGAGATGTTTTGTTAAAAATATTAGATCAAAGAAATAAATCAATGATTGTCGATTACTTACAAAATATTAATCTGGGTATGCAAACGAAAGTTTGCTATCTCTAACGGGATGCAAATTATAAAAGAAGGCCTCAATCATCATGCGTATCTGATCGAAGGTGATATCGAGCTCTCTTATGCTGAACTGGTCCGCTCTCTCGAGGGACTCGGTTATCCGACTGCGGGTAACCCTGATATATTCATCAAAGATTATGAGAACCTCCTCATCGATCACGCTCGCGAGATCAAGGACTTTCAGAGTGAGTCGGCGAGTGCGAAGAATAAGAAGAAAATAATTATTCTAAAAACTCTCTCGTTTTCATACCCAGCCCAGAATGCACTGCTGAAGGTTTTTGAAGAGCCTCGTCCAGGCGTCGTATTCTTCCTCCTGATGCCAGATACGACGAAACTTTATCCGACACTTCGCTCCAGACTACAGTCGACGATAGGGGAGTACGCACCGGCAGATAGTCTGAAAAAGGATGCCAAGGTTTTTCTGAGTGCGAGTATCAAAGACCGTCTCGACTTCATAAAAAAGTTCACTGATGTCGAGTCCAAGCCCGCGCTCAAGGATAAGGCACTGAAGTTTCTCAATATGATTGAACATGAGATATCGCTCCGTAATACTTTGGTAGACAAAGAGAAGTGTCAGGATGTATATCTCGCCAAGAAATATATCGGTGATCAGGGTTCTAGTCCGAAGATACTCCTAGAGCATTTGGCTGTTACTCTCTAGCACCACACATTTACACACTTGACAAGTGTAAGGGAATTTATATAATACTCCCATATCCGAACCATTCCGGTTTGGTAAAACCAATCTGTCCTTTCAACATGAAGACGACCATCCTGTTGGCTGCGGTGCTCCTCGTGAGCTCCCCAGCGCTGGCGTGCCCCGATACGGGTCCGCCCATCGCTCCCACGGAGCATAGTCAGAAGGAGAAGATGATCAACCGCACCGCTTGGGGCCTCCGGCCGCACATGGGCATCATCAAGATCGAGGTGAACGCCTTGCGCGACCTGCCGCTGCCGGACTTCGGCTACAGCCACTGGCTGACGCCGATGCCGTTCGATGTGGACTTCACGGAGAACCTGGCCATGAACCCTGACGTGGGATGGACCAGCAGCTCGATCTACTATTGCAATTGCTACCTGATGAAGAGCGGCACCGGCGACACCGACGTGGGCATCAGCACCATGGCGTGGTACGACCTGATGAAGTTCAAGAGCATGGATATGGACGTGAGCAACCGGCCCGGCCTGGGTGCCTTCAAACAAAACGGTTTCAATTTGCGCGATCATGAATGTATCGCCCCGAACACCGCTTTGCACTTGATGAGCCCCGCCGACAAGGTGAGCACCTACCGCCTCAGCAGCCCGCATCGCACTGTGATGCCGTGGCGAACGTGGCGGTGCTAGCGAGCCCTCTGGCTGGTTAGCACCAACAACTTGCCGTTTTACCAAGCACCGAAGATGGCTCCTAGGCCCCGTAAGGTCTAGGAGCGCCATGAGGTCAAGGTAAGAGGACAACGGAATTACGCCCCTGGCTTCGGCCAGGGGCGTTCCTTTTTTATAATCTCTTTTTCTGCTAAAATGGTGGAACAACGTCCCGATAGTGATTATTATCGGGATGAGGGCAATTATTTAGAATTAGACTTTTATTTGATAGTCTGTAATCGTATAGATTAATCAATAATCACTATCGGGATGATATACAACTTTTCCACTTTCAAGGACGCAATAGAAAAAACCCGCGAATGGCTCAGCCGGGAGTATTCGTCGATACATACAGGTCAGGCGAGTCCGAACGTTCTAGACGGTATCAGTGTTGACTCTTATGGTACGAAACAACCACTTCGAAACGTCGCCTCTATATCTATCGAAGATCCGAAAACTCTCCGCGTCATTCCTTGGGATAAACAGCAGGTCAAAGAGATCGAGAAGGAAATCCAGACTTCTGATCTCGGACTATCTGTTGCTGTCGATCAGACGGGACTTCGCGTGATTTTCCCGATGCTTACGACCGAGAATCGCGAGAAGTTGGTCAAAGTTATCAAGTCTAAGCTCGAGGATGCGCGCGTCTCGATCAAAAAAGAGCGTGAGAATGTCGTTCGTGAGATAGACCGCATGGCTCGCGAGGGCGAGATGTCCGAGGACGAGAAAGAGAAGAGCAAGGCCGATCTCCAGACTTTGGTGAACAGTGGTAACGCCAAGCTCGAAGAAGTATTCAACGCCAAAGAAGCTATCGTAATGGGCAAATAATCCGTGTCAGTAATTATATTCATCCTAATACTCGCCGTACTTATCGTCGTGCATGAGCTCGGGCATTTTTTTATGGCGAGGAAGGGAGGTATCAGAGTCGACGAGTTCGGTCTCGGTTATCCTCCGAAGGCGCGCACTCTATGGAGGAAGAACGGTACAGATTTTACTCTCAACTGGCTACCATTCGGCGGGTTTGTAAAAATATTCGGTGAGAATCCTGACGATGAGTCGGTAAACGGTGTCCACAAGAGCGTGGCATTCGTGAACAAACCGAAATGGGTCCAAGCACTAGTTCTATTCGCCGGGCCGTTCATGAACTTTTTCTTTGCTTGGCTGATTATCTTGGTTACACTTTTTGTGGGACTACCGACGACGATAAGCCCGGACATGGACCAGAGGTTTGTTACAGACAACACTATTATAATCACGAACATCTCTCCAGATTCTCCCGCATCAATGGCGGGGCTCAAGCCAGGGGATACGGTGACTCAGATAACACTAAAGGACGTAGTTTATAACAACATTGACAGTGTGGAGCTCCGAGCACTCGTCCTAGCAAATCCGGAAGAGACTTTTACGATTACGACCGATTCTCCAGAGAATAATATCTTGGCGATAAAACCAGCTGATGTGAACGGAGAGAAGCTTCTCGGTCTCGGGCTCAGTGAGTTCGGTATCTATAAGCCTAATTTTGGAACTGCTTTTGTTGAGAGTTTCAGATTCACAGGCGCTATGATCGCGAACATCACACTAACTTTGGTGAACCTTATAGGTGGTGCATTTACAGGTACGGCAGACGTCTCTAACCTAGCGGGTCCGATAGGTATCGTCGGTTTGGTGGGGGATGCGAGCGAGATGGGACTTGTTTACTTGATGACATTTACGGCACTCATATCTATAAACCTCGGCGTTATCAACCTTATACCATTCCCAGCGCTCGATGGTGGCAGACTACTGTTTCTACTTATCGAAAAGATAAAGGGAGGACGTATAAACTACAAAGTCGCCAACACTTTGAATTTCGTGGGCTTCTCTCTTCTCATAATCCTAATGCTTTTCATTAGCTACAAGGATATAGTCAGGCTTTTCTAGTCCAAGTCAGGGTCTTGACAAGTTAGTTGACAGGTAATTGGTTTGATGATAGAATCAAAAACACAAATTATATAAGAACTTTAGAAGCTTATTTATTAACAAATATAAAGCGATTTATGGCGATTATTTCCTTCAGACCAAAACAAGTAAGTAAGAAGCTCCTGTCATCACTAAAAGACAGATCTTTTGATGTCATAGCGAACCGTTATGGCCTAACTGACGATGCCGAGCGGAAGACCCTAGAAGCTATAGGCAAAAAGTACGGTATTACCCGTGAGCGTGTTCGCCAGATCGAAAATACGGCGCTCAACACTATTCGTAAGTCAAAAGAGATGGATGAGCACAAAGCTGTTTTTGTAGAGCTCAAGGCACTACTACACTCTCTGGGTGCTGTCGTGTCCGAAGAAGAGTTCCTGGATCATGTCTCGAAGGACAAGTCTACACAGAACCATATCCACCTCGCCCTCGTTCTATCTGATGATTTCTATAAGGACAAAGAAGACGAGGATTTCCGATCTCGCTGGTCTATCGATCATGAGGTTGTCGACAGTGTCCATGAGGCGCTCGAGAAGCTCTACAGTTCTCTAGGAGATGATGAGCTCGTACCTGAGAGCAAGATGATAGAGAAATTCCTGTCACATGTAAAAAACCTTTCTGAAGAGCATCGTGATCAGGAGATCGCCAAGCGATGGCTCGGACTCTCAAAGAAGATCGCAAAGAACCCACTCAACGAATGGGGTCGCGCTGACTCGAAAAATGTTAAGACTCGCGGAGTCAAAGACTATACATTCCTCGTCATGCGACGCCACGGAGAGCCTATGCACTTCCGAGAAGTAGCCGAAGCCATCACAAAAACTTTTAACAGGAAAACTCTCGCCGCAACTACTCACAACGAACTTATCAAGGACCCACGTTTCGTTCTAGTGGGCCGAGGACGCTATGCTCTCAGAGATTGGGGATACAAGCCAGGAATAGTTCGTGAGGTTATCGCTGGCATTCTGAAGGAGCACGGACCGATGGGCAAGGACGATGTTGTGGATGCAGTGCTGAAGGAAAGATTCCTCAAGCGAAACACAATCCTAGTCAATCTCCACAACCCGAAATATTTCAAGAAGACAAAAGACGGAAAATACGATAACGCTTAATTAAAACTAAAGCAAAATCCCCGGAAAGGGGATTTTGCTTTTTGCAATGACACGAGAGGTGATAGAATTGTCTCATGCCGGGATTTTTTGAACTATTCAATAGTCAATATATAAATTCACTCGATCAGACCATCAACATTATCCGATGGTTTGTTCCATTCGCACTGATTATTATCGGTTGGAAACTTTGGATCAAACATATAAACCTCGAATGGATCGCCAAACTTAAGTGGGTTATGCTCGAGGTCAAAGTCCCACGGGATATCTACAAGACTCCGATGGCCATGGAGATGGTCTTTGCTAACGCTTTTTTTCAGACCGGAGGTATCCCAACTCGCTACAAGAGATATTGGCTTGGACGCGTCCTACTATGGTTCTCTCTAGAGATAGTCTCGACTGAGGGCGAGATACATTTCTATATCAGAACGCCGGTTCAAATGCGTAATATTATCGAGAGTCAGATATACGCTCAGTATCCACAGGCAGAAGTTTTTGAAGTCGAAGACTATGCTATGAAAGTCCTCGCATCCATGCACGAAGAGGAGTGGGCTGTCTGGGGCTGTGAACAACGCAAGAAGAAAAATGGGGCATACCCCATAAAGACATATGTTGATTACAAGTTGGATAAGCCAACTACAAAGATAGAAGAAGAGGCTGGTCTCATAGATCCTATAACTGGAATTCTCGAGTGGATGGGTTCCATCGGCAAGGATGAGCATATATGGTTTCAGATTATTATCCGCGGTAGCAAGAGAAGCTATCCTAAACCAGGCTCATTTTTTGGTGCACGTGAAGAATGGTCTGATAGAGCAAAACGTGAGATTAAGAAAGTAAAAGAGAAGTTCGAGAGTCCAGGGGATGACGCCCTGGAAGCACTCGGTCAGAAACTCAAGATGACGAAACTCGAGCAGGAAACTATCACAGCCATGGAGCGAGCACTCGATAAGCCCGCTTTCGATGTTGGGATGCGAACGATGTATTTGGCGAAGAAGTCTGCTTTTAAGGGCGAGCATATCCCAGGTCTAGTTGGCTTTCTTCGTCCATTCGGGTCAAATAACCTAAATGGTTTTAGAATTGGGGCAGAAACTGACTTTGATGACCCTTGGCAGGATATCACCGGAGACCGTACGTGGCGCAGGAAGAGAGAGATGGTCAAGGAGTATGCCGAACGTCAATTCTTCTATCCTGATGCAAAAAGTTTCTTCACGCTTAATTCCGAAGAGCTCGCAACCATTTATCACTTCCCAGGACGTGTTTCTACCACACCTACATTCAAACGTATCGAGTCTAAAAAGTCCGATCCACCAGTGGATTTGCCGGTCTAGTGATATGGTAAGATGGTTCTTTAATATATGTACGAATTCCACGTTGAGCCGGGGATAGAACCCCGGTCAAAAACAAAGATTAATTGGTGGCGGACTATAGCGTCGCTCATAGCTCTCGTTATACTTTTATCTTTCGCGTCGATGATATTCCCGCCGTCAGATTTCCCGTCTGATGTAGTGGTGACCATAGAAGACGGCTCATCACTCGGTTCTATCGCCGAGGATTTTGAGGATAGGGGTATCGTAAAATCTTCGGGCATCTTCAAATCTATGGTTGTTTTCTTTGGTGCGGACAAGAGTATCTCTACTGGGGATTATCTATTCAAGCGTCCTATCGGAGTATTTGAAGTTGCTCGCCGTGTTGCCACAGGAGATTTTGGAGTTGAGAAGATTGCCGTGACATTGCCAGAGGGTCTCACTATCAAAGAGATGACAGAGATATTGGAAGTAAAATTGCCAGAGTTCAATTCTGAGGAGTTTATGTTCCTCGTTCAGGACAAAGAGGGCTTCATGTTCCCGGATACTTACTTGCTATTTGCCTCGACGAAAACATCCGATGTGGTAGATGTTATGAAGGAAACTTTCGACAAGAAGGTCGTAAAAGCTTTTGACAAAGAGTTAGAGAGAAGTGAGCGAACACTCGAGGAGATTATCACCATGGCCTCCATCATAGAAGATGAGGCTTCTGGCGGGTATGAGGAGAAACAGATGGTTTCTGGGATTCTATGGAAGCGACTAGATATGGGCATGCTACTCCAGGTAGATGCGACATTGCGCTATGTAAACGGCAAAGAGTCCAAAGACCTGACGCTAACTGATTTGGCCGCTGATCACGAGTACAATACATATGTCCACAAGGGCTTACCACCGACGCCGATCGGCAACCCTGGCGTCGACGCGATTCGTGCCGCTCTCAATCCAAAAGATTCGATATACTATTTCTATCTGCATGACAATGACGGGGGGATACATTACGCCAAGACTTTTGAAGATCACAAGAAAAACATCGCTACATATCTACGATAAAATATGAAAAAGCATAACCTAGCATTCGTCGATATAGAGACTACTGGTCTCGACCCTGAAAAGCACGAGATTATCGAGCTAGCTTTTGTGCTGGTCAAACAACTCGGTGACAAAGGTCAGGAGTTCGAAGTTATCGAGGAGATGGAATTCAAAATAAAACCTGAGCGTATCGAGGACGCTGACCCTCAGTCACTCAAGGTCAACGGCTACGAGCCGTCAGCTTGGATATTTGCCAATACTCTATCCGAGGCTATGAAGGTGTTCTCAGAGAAAACCAAGGATGCGATATTCGTCGCTCACAATCTCACGTTTGATTATTCGTTCATGGACAAAGCCTGGAAGAAGACAGGTGTACAAAACCAGATGTTTTATCCGAAGATTGATACTATATCTATCGCCTATGCCAAACTTCACACGAATCCCAGGATAGATAAGTTTCGACTTCAGAAATTGTGTGAGTATTTCGGTATTGAGAATGCAAAAGCTCACTCAGCTCTCTCCGACACTAGGGCGCTGTTTGAGGTTTACAAGAAATTAATGAGCTTATAGCTTATTGCTTTTAGCTTCTAGGAATCGCTATAAGCTAGCCTCTAAAAGCTATAAGCTTCGAGATATTGGCTTTTTCTCAAAAAATAAATAAACTCTTTTAGTATGCAGAAATCCCAGGGTAAAGTTTTCGTTGGCGTCTCAGGTGGAGTTGATAGCTCTGTTTCTTTGGCGTTACTCAAAGATGCGGGCTATGACGTCGTCGGATGCTTTATCCGGACATGGCAGCCTGATTTTATCGAGTGCACCTGGAAAGAAGAACGCCGTGATGCGATGCGTGTTTGTGCCAAACTTGGTGTGCCGTTCATTACTATCGACGCAGAGCAAGAATACAAAGAACTAGTAGGTGAGTATTTTATAAACGAGTACAGAATGGGACGTACACCGAACCCGGATGTTATGTGTAATCGTGAGATCAAGTTCGGCGTGTTCCTGCGATACGCTCTAGCGCACGGGGCAGACTATGTGGCGACAGGTCACTATGCCCGCACAAAAGACGCTAAGCTTCTGGCGGGTATAGATAAGTCCAAAGATCAGAGTTACTTCTTGTGGACCCTGACACCGGATCAGCTCAGTCATACATTGTTTCCGATAGGACATCTCGAGAAGACCGAGGTCAGGAAGCTTGCCGAAAAGTATGATCTGCCGACCGCTATGAAAAAAGACTCTCAAGGGGTGTGTTTTATGGGTCCGATCGATATGAAAGAATTCCTTGCACACTATATAGAGAAGAAAAGGGGCGAGGTTTTAGATATTGATGGCAATGTTATCGGTTATCATGATGGCGCATTATTTTTCACACTTGGTGAACGTCATGGTTTTACTATTACAAGTAAAGGCACGGATGATTCGCGTTTGTACGTTGTGGATAGAGACCTAGAAAAAAATACACTAACTGTTTCAACTAATGATATTAAATCTGAGAAGAGTAATAAAAGAATAATCCTAGAGAGTATTAACTGGATCGTTCCGCCGCTCGAGGGAAAAAAGTACGGCGCGCGAATCCGTTATCAGCAGGTTTTGCAAGATTGTTTTGTTGAGGGTCACACTGTAACCTTTGACATACCGCAGGACACCGCCACTTCTGGGCAGTCTATAGTCGTTTATGACGGTGACGTATGTCTCGGAGGAGCTATCATCGTTTAGGTTTGATTGTAAGGATTAGATTCATTGTTTTTCTGCAAGTGGCGGTCCTTTACATTTGACTTTTACTACAATATGTGTTAGGGTTTAGCAAACCTTAACATCCTACACATCACATGGCCAGGAAAAAGAAGCCGATTCTCACGCAACCGACCCGTGCAACCCAAGGCATCAAGGTCCGTCTTGATTCGCGGACGGTCATAACCCTTTCAAAGCTTGAAAACCTTGCTTTCTGGAAGGTGCGCTATCCGAACGCCGAGGTTATCGGCTGAACTCACACTCACGCTCACTATAGATCGACAAGGAGATGCCAAGACACGAAGAAACCAAGAAGAAGCACTTCTCATTCCTGAGCTCGCTCGCTGCTCCAGCTGCCGTGGTACCAGAACAACAACCAAAGATCGGCCACATGGTCGTCAAAGGTGATAAGTTCGAGGTGACTACCGGTAACGCGAACAGATGGCTCAGAGAGCCAGGCGCCAGGATCATTGGTGTGTATGTGAAGGGTGAAGGGGGCCAGGTCGTGCTCAAAAAGCATGCAGAAGTCCTGGTCGAAGTACCTTAATGAAGCACCCCGTCCTAACAGACGACGGCCCCACGCGAGTGGGGCTTTGTCGTTTTTAAGATCTGTATTAAAATATTTTAAACAAGTAACATCATGCAACTAGAAATGTTTTCACAACCAGGTGGATCAAAAAAGGAGAAAGTCCCCGTAGAACTTTCTCCTGCGGACAGAGAAAAGCGTGCGCTAGCTGAGAATCTTCCCGTCAAAGTGAAGTTCAGGAGGAAAGATGGTGACAACGCTGAGACAACCATGACTCTTCGTCCTGAAAGACAGCAATCTCTCGAGGAGAAGATTAAGTGGTGGCGTGGAATGCATCCTGATCTTTGGGTTAGTGAGATTATTGAGTCGCGTAAGGATGATCGCGATCCAACCTCTCTTGCTGCATAATTATTGAGCACAAGGACACCCCCCTTCGGGGGCTTTGTCGTTTTGGGTGTCTAATATATACTTTTCCTTATGACTAGCCGAGAAATACGCCAAAAATACTTAGATTTTTTTGCTTCCAAAGGGCATGTCGTTTTACCGTCGGCATCGCTGGTGCCAGTGGGTGACTCGTCTGTTCTGTTCACCACAGCCGGTATGCAACCACTTGTGCCATATCTTCTGGGTGAAAATCATCCAGCGGGTACAAAGCTCGCGAGTGCACAGAAATGCGTCCGTACCGGAGACATTGATGATATAGGCGATAACAGACATCTCACTTTTTTTGAAATGCTTGGTAATTGGTCTCTCGGCGATTACTTCAAAGACGAGTCCATCGCCTGGAGTTACGAGTTCCTAACTGACAAATCTGCCGGCCTCGGGCTCGATCCATCTCGACTATATATCACATGCTTCGAGGGCGACGACGATGCTCCACGTGACACAGAGTCCGCAGAGCTATGGATAAAAGCCGGTATTCCTTCGTCAAGAATTTATTTCCTTGGCAAAGACGACAACTGGTGGGGACCTGGAGACAATGGTCCATGTGGACCAGATACTGAGATTTTTTATGACGTAACAGGAAAATATGGCGAACTTTTACATGATGAATTTTTAAATGCACAGAAAACCGAGGGGGTGATTGAGATTTGGAATAATGTTTTCATGGAATACCGCTCTGAGAATGGGAAAGTTGTCGGTAAACTCGATCAGAAGAACGTCGACACGGGTATGGGACTCGAGCGCATAACTGCGGTGGTAAATGGTCTCGACAATGTTTACGAAACAGACTTGTTCAATGGGGAGAAAACGAAGAAAGAAAGAATCGTGGCAGATCACGTCAAAGCCGCACTATTTCTTATATCTGACGGAGTGCTTCCGGGCAATACCGGCCAGGGATATATCGTTCGCCGTTTGATTCGCAGGGCGGTAAGATTCTCTAATGAACCTCTTGCTACCAAGATTACTGCAGTCAAAGAACTTTATTCGGGCATCTATAAGCTAGAAGACAATAGAGAAATCGCCAAAGAAGAAGAAAAGTTTCGAAAGACTCTAGAGAAGGGTATCAAAGAATTCGAGACCGGCACTGATCCGTTCACTTTGTTTACGACTTATGGTTTTCCAATCGAGTTAACAGAAGAATTGGCCAAAGAAAAAGGGGTCAAGATTGATCGAGCAGATTTCGACACCAAGATGTCCGAACATCAGAAGCTCTCTCAGACGTCATCCGCGGGCATGTTCAAGGGTGGTCTTGCGAACCATAACGAGGCGACGATCAAACTTCACACAGCGCACCATCTACTACTAGCTGCGCTCCAGCAAGTGCTCGGGCCAGAGGTAAAACAGCGGGGAAGTAATATTACCGAGGAACGTCTACGTATCGACTTCGCTTTCGACAGGAAGATGACAGATGAAGAGAAGAAGCGTGTCGAAGATATCGTAAATGATGCCATCTCAAAAGATCTAAAGGTTGTTAAGCGTGAGATGCCTCTAGCAGAGGCTCAGGCACTTGGCGCCGAGATGGAGTTCGGTGCTAAATATGGGGATGTGGTTTCTGTATACTTTATCGAAGATGAGAGTGGGTTTGCTCTATCCAAAGAGTTCTGTGGTGGTCCTCATGTCGAGCACACTGGTGTGATCGGCCACTTCAAAATACAAAAAGAAGAAGCCTCATCTGCCGGCGTCAGGCGTATCAAAGGAATATTGGAATAATTGACATTGAGCTTGGTAATTTGTAGTCTGATACAAAACCCAAACGGCCATGTTACACATTTTCAACGTCTTCGTTCGCAGTAAGGGTGTCGCAGGTCACCCGAGTGCCAATTACATCTACACTGAACCGCTCACTGCGCTGACATTCGCGAGGAAGACCCGCGACGATCATAGTGGTATGATCGTGAGTGTCGCGATCTTGAAACAATTCCCAAGCCTTGGGATCGAGACGGAGCATGGTGACTTCAGCGAGGCGAGACAAAAAAGGGAAAAGGAGACCGTATTCCTGACTACGTGGCCTTTGAACCCTGGAGACCCTTGGGTCGAGAAGTTCTCACCTGAGTTCGAAGAACTCATCAAAAGTCTGACATCTGAAGAAGAGGTTACTGTTGCGTAGCTGTACCGTTTGCCCACTCGAGAAGGCCCACGCCTTTTCAGGTGGGCTTTCTTGTTTTCAACTTAGTGCATAGCGTTTTAGTTGATACAATAGATTTGTAATGGGCCTATTTTTTTCAAAAGATGAAGATCAGATTGTTGCCGTACTCGATGTGAACTCGGGGGGCGTTGGTGGCGCCATAGTTCTAAAAAACAAGAAGTCTCTTCCGCTCATAGTAGCCACAGCTCGTCGCAACTTTAAATTCCCAGCCAGTCCTGATGGCGCTCGACTCAAGCGTGAGATGTTGGCGTCTCTTGATCTCGTCTGCCAGGAATTATTGACCAAGACCACCAAGCGTCCCGACAGAGTTTATTGTGTCCTAGCGACACCATGGTCTCACGGAGAGCTCAGGGCGATAAAGTACGATAAGTCTGAAGAATTTCGCTTCACTGAGGCTTTCGCCGAAACTTTGGTGAAGAAGGAGATTGAGAAATTCCGAGTGGAAAATACTGCATTACGGCATGTGATGGACCGACGCATCACTCGGGTTAGTTTGAATGGGTATCCGGTGACCGAGCCTCACGGTCAGAACACACGTACGGTTACTCTCGATGTCTTTCTCAGCCTCTCATCTAAGCAGATCATCGACGAAGTTCAGGATTGTATCCACAAAACTTGGAAGTCACGCATAGCATTTACTTCCCAGATTTTTAGTGATTTTGTTTTCGTCCGGGATATTTTTGATACGAAAAATGACTTCGTCGTTATTGATATCGGTGCAGAGATTACCGAGGTTATGGTTATGAAAAACGATCACTTGGAGGGTACAGCATTTTTCCCTTACGGTGATAGGAATATCGTTAGAGCCATATCCGTCCAACTGAACAGGAGTGTCTATGAGTCAATGTCGCTGTTCTCCCTGTATGGCGAGGAACTTCTCTCCCCGGAGAATACTACTATTATTACAGAAGCCGTCGAACATGCTGGCGAGCTATGGCGAAGTGAGTTGAAGAGGTTGCTCAGTGACATATCAGGGAACAGGCACTTACCCAAGAATATTTTTCTTTTGGCGCCAGCATCGATGGAGGCCTGGTTTCGGTCAATGTTTACAACCGCAGTTTTCCCCGAATTCACAACCTCTGGCCGGGAGTTTAATGTTATAATCCCTAACAGGGAAATGCTGTATAACTTTTGCCATTATTCTGATTTGGCCGAGCAAGACGACGCCCTCAGCAGGAAATCTATTTTTATAAACAGAGTATAAGGTATGAATAGAAACTATATTCACGATATAAAGCCAACGTCTCGCACCCAGAAACAGCGAGAGGCTTTTCATCGTGAACATGAACTTCGGATGAAGAAGATGGGTCTAGATAAATCAGAAGACATCGAGGAGTATGAAGCTCCGCGAGCGCGTAGACCGCGAGGTGGAGATTCTGGCCGAGGTGTCTGGTACGTGGCAGGACTCGCCATCATCATACTTGTATTTGCGCTAACCTTTGTCTTTGCTGGAGCAACAGTCTATGTGACTCCGCGTGAGGGCACTGTCGAGTTATCGGGTCCGATACTTGCCGAGAAGGAGCCTCGTTCAGGACTCGCCTTCGAGATGTTGTCGACTGAGGATAGCCGAGCGACGAATGTCGCCGCTGGAGAGAAGACGATGGTAGAGAAGAAAGCAACTGGAACTGTTAGACTTTTCAACAATAATGGATCTGTCGAGCAGAAGCTTCTTATAGATACTCGGCTCGAGGCACCAAACGGATACATCTACAAGACCAAGAAGCCAGTCGTCATACCAGGTCAGAAGCTAGTTAACGGCAAAACTACTCCAGGTTCAGTAGATGTCGAGGTTTACGCTGATGAAGCTGGGGATGTTTATAACACCGACAAGACCACGTTCAAGGTGGTCGGTTTCAGGGGGTCACCAAAATACAACAACTTCTACGGAGAGACAGTAACCGCCATATCTGGAGGATTCAAGGGTGAATCATTTGATATTAGTGACGAGGATTTGAAACGTGAGACCGATATACTGAAAGGAGAGCTTTCTACTAGCCTCCTAGAGAAGGCACGAGCTGAAGTTCCAAGCGAATTTATACTTTATGATAAGGCCGTTACCATTTCGTATGATGAGCCTACTATCAGTGCCGCTGATGAGTCCGGCAAGGTAGAGATCAAGCAGACAGGTATTCTAAATGCGGTTATCTTCAAGGAGGTGGACCTGACCAAATCTCTAGTAGGAAAGGTCATCGCTGATACTACAGAGCACAGCGTCACTATCCCAAATATCCGTGAGCTCAATATCGAGCTCGACAAGGCATCCGTCATAACAAACCCAGAAAATATGGAGTCAGTAAAAATAATCATTGATGATAAAATCCGCGTTGTGTGGGATATCAATGAAGCCGAGATCAAGGATGTGCTGGCTGGGATCAAGAAGAGAGACTTTGAACCTCAGATGTTAACGTTCAAGAATATTGAAAGCGCTGAACTATCACTGAAGCCGTTTTGGAAAAATACTCTACCGTCCAAGCCTAGCGCTATCAAGATCATCAATAACTTCTCCACAGATGCTATCTAGCTTGCTAACGAATGGTTTTGCTGTTAATATCTCATTATTCTAAATGAAGCAATTAAACGATAACGAGAGATTGATCGTCGGCACAGTAGTCGAATCATTACCAAATACAACTTTTCGCGTCGAATCAAGTGAGTCTGGCAAGATAATCTTGGCATATCTTTCTGGAAAGATGCGAAAGTTTAGGATTAAGATAATGATCGGCGATAAGGTAGAAGTAATGACCGATAAGGCAGAAGAAAAGGGTAGGATTTCTAGGAGACTATAGGGCTTCTAGGTATCCCCTTGCCCCCACACCAAATTTTCGATCGCGCCCTTGGCGCTTTCACAGAAAAATCGAAAAATTGGTGTAGGGGCTTGCATTAATATTCCTTTTAGGTTACTATTTAAACCTGCATTAAGGGCTTACCCCTTAATTTTGAAATTTTAAATCAAAACAAGAAATCTTTAGTATGAAAATAAAGGCGTCCATAAAACGAGCCGGTTTGGTACAAGGCGACCAGCTTGTCAAAAGAAGGGGTAAAATTTACAGGATAAACAAGAAGAACCCTCGCCGTAAAGCAAGGCAGGGATAATCAATATGCGAATTTCAGGAATAACAATAAAAGATAACGAGCGTATAGAGATGGGGCTAACAGCCATTTTTGGAATTGGCCGATCCAGGGCTCACAAGATTCTCGACGTGGCCAAGGTTGACTACAGTAAGAAGTCAAAAGACCTTACGACTGACGAAGAGAACGAGATCCGCAAAGTTGTCGAACAGTACAACATAGAAGGAAACCTCAAGCGTGAGATATCTGCGAACATCAAGCGTCTCAAGGATATCGGATCATACCGAGGCTCTCGTCACACCAAGCGTCTCCCGTCTCGTGGTCAGAGGACTAAAACCAACTCTCGAACTATCAGAGGTAACGTCAGAAAGACTATGGCATCCGGACGAGTAACCGCTACAAAGACATAAAATAATATGGGAAAGAAAAGAATTGTAAAAGGAGGTGAATCTGCATCAAAAGCAAAATCTACCTCAAAGGCCGTCAAGAAAAAGCTCACAGAAGGAGTACTCTTCGTTGAGGCAACTTTTAATAACACGAAAGTCTCTTTCGCTGACAAGAAAGGTAACGTAGTTTTCTGGTCATCATCTGGTGCTCTCGGATTCAAGGGTGCGAAGAAAGGAACTCCTTTCGCTGCCGCCAAAGTCGGTGATCTTATCGGAGAGAAGGCCGAATCTATCGGTGTCAAAGAAGCCGAGGTTATCGTAAAGGGCGTCGGAACAGGCCGTGAGTCAGCTATCCGTGCGTTTATGACACGAGGCATCGAGATCTCATCTATCCGAGACAAGACCCCGATACCATTTAACGGTCCTCGTCCGCCTAAACCTCGAAGAGTTTAAAAAATAATGTATTAATAAGATTGATTGAGTTATGAAAATAGGACCAAAATACAAAATAGCAAGAAGGCTTGGAAGCGCTGTGTTCGATAGGACACAGACGCCGCGTTTTGCTACTTCAGAGGCTCGTCACGCAAAAGGTGCCAAGTCCAAGAAGCGCAAGCAGGTCTCTGAATACGGCCTTCAGCTCAATGAGAAGCAGAAGATTCGATATACCTACGGCGTATCTGAGAAGCAGTTCAGTAACTACGTGAAGGAAGCCGTCGAGACAAAAGGTGGTAACGCCGGTGAGCTCCTCCAGAGATTCCTTGAACAGCGCCTAGACAATATCGTCTACCGATTCGGTCTAGCCACAACTAGAGCTGCAGCACGCCAGATGGTATCTCACGGACATTTCCGAGTTAACGGCAAGAGAGTGACAGTCCCGTCCTACAGGACTAACGAGGGAGATGTTATCTCTGTTCGCGAGGGTAGTAGATCGAGCAAGCTTTTCGAAGACCTTACGAAGAAGCTCGACAAATATATGTATCCAGCATGGCTAGCATTCGATCCAGCTTCGATGGAAGGTAGCGTCAAGAGCAAGCCGACCAAGGAAGGTTCGCTTCTCGATTTCGGACGAGTCCTCGAATTCTACAGTCGTTAAAATTTAATTATTTATTATTAGTAAAAATTCTATGGTTGAATCAAATATTATATTGCCATCGAAGCCTAGGCTTGTCTCCGAAGAGGGGAACAAGGGTATTTACGAGATCGACAATCTGTACCCTGGCTATGGCCACACCCTCGGGAACTCTCTCCGCAGGATAATCCTGTCGTCACTTTCTGGTGCCGCTATTACAAGTCTCAAGATCGACGGTGTTGATCATGAGTTCGCTGTGATGGACGGAGTCAAAGAGGATGTTTTGAATATAATACTCAACCTGAAGCGTATCCGTTTCAAGCTTCTCACAGACGAGCCTCAGATCGTCAACCTCAAGTGGAAAGGTGTCGGAATAGTGAAAGCTAGCGACATCGAAGTCTCTGGTCAGGTAGAGGTACTCACTCCAGATCAGTACATCTGCGAGGCCACTGACAAGAAAACTGAACTCAATATGGAGATCTACGTCCAGAAGGGCCTAGGTTATGTCTCGAAGGAAGACATCCAGAAGGAGAAGATGTCAGTTGGTCACATCTCTATGGACGCCATCTTTACACCAATCCGCCGAGTATCATACGAGGTAGAGAATATGCGCGTTGGCGACTCGACGAACTACAACCGCCTCCGCATTGCTGTCGAAACTGACGGTACATACACTGCACGCGAAGCTGTCGAGAAATCTATCGAGATCATGATCGTTCAGCTCCAGTCTATACACGACTTCAAAGGCCTCGATGAGAAGCCTGAGGAAATCATCGAAGCAGTCGAGAAAGAAATCAAAGACGTTCACGATGAGAAGGAGAGTGCTGAGGGTGAAGAAGAGAAAGAGACTATGAAAACTCGCATCGAAGACCTCAATCTCTCTACTCGAACACTCAATGCACTCGCCAATGCGAAGATCCGAACTGTCGGCGGCATCGCTAGGAAGACGAGCGAGGACCTACTCGCTGTCGAGGGTATGGGAGACAAGGGATTGCAGGAAATCAAAAGGACCTTGAGTAATTTTGGTATTCTGCTAAAGTAATACGGACCTAATCAGGAGATATGAGACATCACAATAAAAACAGAAAATTCGGACGACCAACGAGCCAGAGAGCGGCGCTTCTTAAGAGTCTCGCCTTGTCTCTAGTCAAAGCCGGTCGTATCCGCACTACAGAGGCCAAAGCCAAGGAACTACGACCTTTTATGGAGAAGCTCGTTACTCGGGCCAAAGTGGGAACCCTAGCCTCAAAGCGTATTATCGTATCTCGCCTTATGAACCGCGTCCCAGAGTCAAAGATCCTGATCGAAGAGATCGCACCACGTTTCAAGGGCGTAGCTGGCGGTTATACCCGTGTCTTGAAGCTTCCGCCTCGTAAGTCTGACGGAGCCAAGATGGCGCTTATCGAATTTGTAAAATAATATGGAACACCAGATAGATGCAAAAGGGAAGAAACTCGGTCGCGTAGCTCAAGAAGCTGCGGCACTACTTATGGGTAAAAATGACCCATCTTTTGAACGCAACAAGCTTCAGGCAGTAAAGGTAACCATCCTTAACGCTTCGCAGGCTGATATCTCAGCTGAGAAGCTCGAGAACAAGGAATATGAACGATACTCCGGTTATCCAGGAGGCCTCGTTTACGAGAAAATGAAGCGAACTGTCGAGAAGCACGGCTACGGTGAAGTTTTCCGATTGGCTGTTATGGGTATGCTCCCAGCAAACCGACTAGCAGATAAGATGATGAAGAATCTCATCGTAAAAGAATAATTATTTATGACAACTGCAAATAAAGAAAAATATTTTGAGGCAGTAGGACGCAGGAAGACTGCGACAGCACGTGTGAGACTCACTGCTTCTACTAAGCCTACGTTTACAGTGAACGACAAGACTCTCGAAGAATACTTCCGAGTAGCAGACCTCCGAGCTATCGCCACAGAGGCATTCGAGAAGAATCCTATCGACAAGAAATTCTCAGTGTCAGCTCATGTTAATGGCGGGGGGATGAACGCTCAGGCAGAATCTATCCGTCACGGAATCACACGATGCCTCGTTGAGTTCGATGAGTCATTACGTGCTCCGCTCAAGAAGCTCGGTTTCCTCAAGCGCGATCCTCGTTCACGCGAACGTCGCAAGGCCGGTCTCGCTCAGGCTGCTCGTAAGCGCAAGCAGTGGAGTAAGCGCTAATCTCAAATACAATATCTCGACAAAATCCCCCACGGGGATTTTGTCTTTTAGGGGAGATATGCATATTTTATCCACCGTGATATGGGACAAGCCCTGTCCTATAGGAGTACAATGTTTAGAGAATCGTTTCTCTTTCACCAACCAAATCCTCAACGCCATGAGAGCTAGAACGTCGCTGTTCGTTTTGTTGATGGCAGGTACGACCAGTCTTCTCGCCCAGAAGCCGGTCTATCCGAACCCCGCAGGAGATATGGTCAAGATCGAAGCACCAGATAGCTCGGTCGTTACCATCGTCAATGCGACGGGAGGTGAAGTCAGGCGCGGCGTTACCGCGAATGGCTATATCGAGCTCGATACCAAAGAGCTCGGTGAAGGGCTGTACTTCGTGAATGTGGTAACGGCTAACCGGCCGACCACCACGAGGCTCATCGTGGAGCACAAATAACAAGAGGGAACTAACCCTCAGAAGGACGACCATCACCCTGGCCGTCCTTCTAATAGGAACCGCACAATAGTGGTCTTTTTAATATATTGACAGAACTATTCTAATATAGTATAATATGCTATTAATTTTCTTTGAACAAACCACCTGTATAAACACAGGTCCAACAACAACAGAACATGGACAGCCTTGATTTCAAAATCGCCGTTGGGATCTTAGAAGAGATCCGACAGACCCTCAAATTAGCCCAACGTGACGTGCTCCATTTGCATCATGCCGAGGTTTACGTTTCGCCTTATAACAGTAATGGCGAAGGATACCTTGTGCGCATGGAAGCTGATCGAGGAAAGAGTATCAGCGGTCCGACGAAGCTCATCAGCGCTCATCTTCAGGTAGGATATGATGATGATCGGGCTAGTGTCGCCGGTCTTGTGCTGCACCTCTTTCGTGAAGATGAATGTCACCGCATGGCAACGGTTGAGAACGTGTTCGATGCTATCCATGGCAAGGGGAGCATCAACGGTGATGTGATAAATGAAAGGACGTGGAAAGCGGCCATTTGCCACTTCCTACGTGCCGCCATTCAGGAGCTGAGGTCGCGACCTGAAGATGCCAGGGCAGAGGAGGTTGCATCTATCTTGTCCAAGTTCCTATGAAGAAGTGAAGGGCGCTCCGTAAGGCGCTCTTTTGCTTTTTATTTAATATCAAAACTTTTCTTTAGAGATTCTTCTGTGATCGGATCTATGTGTTGAGTAACAACGATAATTATTTCGTCGTGTAGTCCTAGATCTGTTTTTATATTTAAGAAAAGATGCTCGAATGGATAGGGTGATACCCAGACCGAGTTTTTCATACAGAGGAATCCTGCCTTTTTTAGGATGTAACGGATCGAGTCGCGTTCGCTTTTCCTAGACTCGGGCAGGTCGAGCATGACCATGCGCCAGAAACCGTCCCAGCGAGTGTCGACGAGACTTTTCGGATTACTTAGTTTTATATTACGGAGTTTCTGACGACCTTCAGGGGTGATGCGGATGAACGATGACTGAGCGGTCTCGATCTCTTCTACGAGTCCGGCCTCTGACAGATTCTTCAGACTGCGGGTCAGGGCGTAGCGGTCCTTTTGTCCGTCAGCAGAGAGGTCAGCCCTATTCAGGGCTTTTTTTGAGGCCAGGGTTTCGAGGATTTCCTCTTGGATTTTAGCTTTTCTTGACATATATGCAAAATAGCATATATTTTAGTTATTGACAATACTTATGCGACCACGAAAAACTTGTCAAAGTTATAAATATGAATATAATGTAGTGATATTGGTCCCGTTAGAGATGTCTCAGTTAAAGTTGCTCATCACGGGAAGGATATTGCAAATCACAAAGTTATTAGAAAGTTAATGTTGATACGCAAATTAAAAATTTGCTATCTCTAACGGGATGACAGACAAAAATGAACAAGATTTTGAAGATGAGATCGAATTTACCGATGAGGACGGCGAAGTCTCAGGCGGTGACAAGATCAAGAAGCTCAAGGCTGAGCTGAAAATAGCCAAAGAGGACTCTCAGAAGAACCTCGACGGTTGGCAAAGAGCTCTCGCTGACTACGCGAACCTCCAGAAGAATTCGACCGATCAGATGAAGGAACTCAAGGGCTACGTTCTCCAGGGATTCATCGAAGACCTCCTCCCAGTACTAGACAGTTTCGAGATGGCGATGAAGAATCGAGAGAGTTGGGAAGCCGTACCAGAGAATTGGCGAAAAGGTGTCGAGTATATTTACAATCAGCTGTGTGGCGTGATGACGAGTTATGGTGTAGAGGAGACCGGTAACCCAAAGGATGCATTCAACCCCGAGTATCACTACGCCGTCGAAGAAGTCCCAACCGATGATGCGAAGCTAGATCATCAGATATCTGAGATAGTTCAGAAGGGGTATAAGACAAGTAAATCGGTTATCCGTCCGGCCCAAGTCAAAATATTTATC
Source organism: uncultured Candidatus Saccharibacteria bacterium (assembly GCA_964426385.1). Classification (GTDB taxonomy): domain Bacteria; phylum Patescibacteriota; class Minisyncoccia; order Phycocordibacterales; family CSBR16-119; genus CAYRQF01. Next base: position 78,185 of record CAYRQF010000001.1, read on the forward strand.
AGAAAATTAGAAGCATAACAAAAATCATATGAGCAAAATTATAGGAATAGATTTAGGAACAACGAACTCTGCTGTCGCCATCATCGAGGGCGGTCAGCCGAGAATCATCGAAAACGCCGAGGGTATGCGCACCACGCCATCTATCGTCGCACTCGCGAAGAACGGCGACACTATGGTCGGTGTCACAGCCAAGCGTCAGTCTATAACGAACCCGAAGAACACCATCTACCAGATCAAGCGATTCATCGGTCACAACTACGACGAACCGGAAGTACAGAAAGACATCAAGTCGATCCCGTTCGAGACTAGGAAGGGTTCAACCGGTGGCATCGAAGTAAAATTCGGTGATGACTGGAAGCGTCCAGAAGAAATCTCTGCCATGATACTCCAGAAGATCAAGTCTGATGTGGAGGCAAAGCTCGGAGTGAAAATCACTGAAGCGGTTATTACCGTGCCGGCATACTTTAACGATGCTCAGCGTCAGGCGACCAAAGACGCGGGCAAGATCGCCGGACTCGATGTGAAGCGCATCATCAACGAGCCGACTGCAGCCGCGCTCGCGTATGGTTTCAATAAGAAAAAGGATGAGAAAATCGTCGTCTTCGACTTCGGAGGCGGAACATTCGATATCTCTGTCCTCGAAGTCTCTGAGGACACTATCGAGGTCAAATCTACAGACGGCGACGCTCACTTGGGGGGCAAGGACGTCGACCAGAAGATCATGAACTGGCTAGCCGAAGGCTTCCAGAAGGAGAACGGTATAGATCTACGCAAAGATCCTCTCGCTCGACAGCGTCTCGATGACGCCGCCGAGAAGGCGAAAATCGAGCTCTCTACCGCTATGGAGACAGAGATCAATATCCCATTCATTACGAGTGGTGAAGCTGGCCCGATGCACCTCGTTCGTACGATGAAGCGTGCAGAACTCGAAGATCTCTGCCGTGAATTCATCGACCGAGCTATCGAGATCTCGAAGCGCGCCATGGATGCATCTCCATTTAAAATCGCTGACATCAACGAGGTCATCCTCGTCGGAGGACAGACTCGCATGCCAGCTATGCAGGAAGCTGTCGAGAAATTCTTCGGCAAGAAGCCTAACCTCGGCGTAAACCCTGACGAAGTCGTAGCACTCGGAGCTGCGATCCAGGGCGGAGTTCTACAGGGTGATGTGAAGGACATTCTTCTACTCGACGTTATCCCGCTATCTCTAGGTATCGAGACTCTCGGCGGAGTTGGCACGAAACTTATCGAAAAAAATACTACGATCCCAGCCTCGAAGTCTCAGGTATTCTCAACCGCCGCAGACAATCAGACATCGACCGAGATCCACATCGTTCAGGGTGAACGACCGATGGCTGCTGATAACAAGTCTCTCGGACGATTCGTTCTCGAAGGCATCCCACCGGCGCCACGAGGAGTACCGCAGATCGAGGTGACATTCGACATCGACGCGAACGGAATACTCAATGTCAAAGCAAAAGATAAAACTTCGGGTAAAGAACAGTCTATCCGCATCGAAGCGTCTTCAGGACTAACAGATGAAGAGATCAAGAAGATGCAGCAGGATGCAGAGCTCAATGCCGAAGCTGACAAGAAGAAGAAAGAGCTCGTCGATATCAAAAACACTGCCGAGATGACGATCTTCACAGCAGAGAAAGCTCTCAAAGATGCTGAGGGCAAAGTTGGCGATGATGTGAAGAAAACAGTTGAGGAAAAAGTTGCTAAACTAAAGGAGGTCAAAGAATTGCCAGATCATCACACTGATGACGGCGGACGACTAAAATCTGCCACAGACGAACTCATGACAGAGATGCAGAAAATCGGTGAAGCGATGAGCAAGGCTCAGGGCGCTGAACAGCCAAAGCAAGATGGCGCGCAGGAGGCAGAGGTTGTTGACGATAAGAAAGAGTAAAAAGATTTAAGATTTAGGAAGTAAGATTTAAGAGAAAACTAGATGGATAAGAAGATATCAGACTTCAAAGATTTACTTGTCTGGCAAGAAGGACACAAACTAGTACTTTCTATCTATAAAAATCTTAAAAACTTTCCTAAAGACGAGATCTATGGACTATCAAGTCAGATGAAGAGAGCTTCTGTTTCCGTAACTTCAAACATTGCTGAAGGTTTTGGCAGACAAGGTATGAAAGAGAAAATTCAATTCTATTATCTGGCACAAGGCTCTCTCATCGAACTAAAGAATCAAATTGAAGTCGCAAAAGATGTGGGGTTTATAGATGTTCGCAGTTATAATGAACTGCTTGTAAAAAGTGATCAGACGCACAAACTGCTCCAGGGACTTATAACTAAATCAAAATCTTTCTTAAATCCTAAATCTTAAATCCTAAATCTCTCATGTCCAAAGACTATTACAAAATTCTCGAGGTTGAAAAAGGAGCTTCTAAAGAAGAGCTGAAGAAAGCTTTTCGCAAAAAAGCGCACGAGTATCACCCAGACAAACAGACTGGTAACGAAGCCAAGTTCAAAGAAGTGAACGAAGCTTACCAGGTTCTTTCTGATGACCAGAAACGCGCACAGTATGACCGCTTCGGATCCAATGGTCCGCAGTTCGGCGGCCAAAATGGCCAGGGCTTCGGAGGGTTCGACTTTGGAGGATTCAATGTGAACTTCGATGGATTCGGGAACGGTCAGGAATTCGACCTAAATGACATTTTCTCGGCCTTCGGGGGTGGATTCGGTCAACGGGTCAGAAAAGGCCGAGACATCGTTCTAACGCTCAATTTGAGCTTCAAGGAGGCTATCCTTGGGGTATCGAAGACCATAAAAGTCCCAGCTAACAGTGCCATGAAGGACAAGGGCGACATCTCGGTCAAAATCCCAGCCGGTATCGAGAATGGTCAGATGGTGAAACTCGCTGGTTACGGCGAGCCTGTTCAGGACGGACAGGCGGGAGATATACTCCTGCGGACATACGTCGAGCCTCATGGAAGTCTACGCAAAGAGGGAATACATCTAGTTACAAATATCGTGGTCAAACTTACAGACGCGATACTTGGTGCGACTTATGAGGTGGAAGGTATCGAGGGTCCGATTAAAATAAAGATTCCAAAAGGCATCCAAACCGGCAAGATCCTCCGTATCAAGGGCGCCGGTGTTCCTGCAGGACGTTTCCAGCATGGTGACTTACTCGTAGTTATCGAAGTAGATATCCCTGACTCTCTTTCTCGTGAACAGAAACGTCTCATCGAGGATCTCCAAAAATCTGGCTTATAAAATCAAGACGAGCGCCTCCCTGGAAGGGAAGGCGCTCGCGCGGGCAGGTGTCTTCATTTGTACTTCTCGGCATAGACCAGGATGGCCTCGAACTTGTTGTGGAATATCTTCTCCACCTCATTCCAGGGCATCGGTGCAGCTGCGCCTTGGCATGGTCCGGAGCGATTATCGCGCTCCTTGTCATCACCAAACGAGCAGAGCGTGGTAGTTACCTGGTAGTAGGTGCTATCCACCTGCTCGACGCTGAACTTCATGAAGTAGTGGACGTTCGGCCGTGGATCGGCGACGAATTCGAGATCGAGGAAGCCTTCCTTGGTACTGTCGGCCTCTGTGATGTCGAAGGTTGTGCTGTCGACCCTGAAGCTATAACCGAGATCCCATTGTTGTCTCCGTTCACCAGCCTCGATCACTGCGGCTGCGCGCAGTATCTCGTCAAAGTCCATTGTTGGGGTTGGTGCAGACACAAGCACCTCTTTCTGCTTGCAGCCGTAGAAAGCTGTGAGAATGAGCGGTAGGATGATCTTTTTCATGTCCGAAGGGGGTGTTTGGTACTCAGATTACGTAAAAAACTCAGTTTGTCAAGGGCGGTCTCTCCTCGAAAACATAGGCTCATTAAGCCGCTAGAGACCAATTGTTTTCTGTTTCGTCGTAGGAGAGCATAATTTTATATGCTTCATATAGGTCAGCCTCAATTTCCTTGAGTTGTTTGGCTCTTGGATTCTGCGGGTCACGGCTTTTGAGTATCTCGCTTATTCTGTGCGTAAGCTTACTTTCTACGTCAGGGTTTTCTTTTGCAAATCTTTGAAATGCACGACTGCTTTCGCGCTTCGTAGCGAAGCCTTCGTTGTCAGTGAAGAACAGCATGAAGTTGTTGTATGTTGGCCCCATCCTCTCAGGCTCAGGTGGGCTTACAAATCTTTCAAAAGGAATAGGGTCTTTGGTTTCTCGCCAGTTCTCACTCAAGTTCTGTTGATTGTTTGCTGGAATACTTTCCATATTTATCCAAAAAGCTCGTAATTATTTTTAACCTCTGGGTGACCAATCATTGTCACATAGGCCTCATAAAGCTTTGGAGCAATTTCTAACAAAAGTTTTGATCTATTATCTGTTTTGTCTACGGCTATAACCTCAACCTTTTCCTTTAGATATTTCCACAGATCAGGATGTTCGGTCTTGAATTTCTGATAATAGTCTGCGCTTTCTTCGTCCCAAGTATCACTGCTGTAAAATTTTAACCAGAAATTACCAAAAGTTTCATTACCGCGGAATTCTCTAGAAATGAAATCCTCATAGCTTATGACTTCTTTCGAGTTCTGGATCTCGTTGTATCTTTCCATGTTTCTTCCGTCTCCAAGATTGGGTGTTTCTTTACTTCCCATATTATATTTTTCTTATTTCAAACTCTTCGTCTCGATCGAGAACTCCATAGCCGAGCTTGGCAATTTGGTCGCGGAGTTCGTCAGATTTCGCCCAGTCTTTGGCGAGACGTGCGGCATTGCGAGTCTTGGCGAGTTCGAGCACTTCAGCCGGGATCTGATCGCGCACCCATGACTCCATTCCGAGACCGAGCACTTTATCCATGTCGAGTAGTGTTGCTCGCTTGTCTGCGAGAAGCATGTCTTTATCGTTGGCGAGTTGCCAGAGAACTGATAGAGCCTCGGCAGTGTTAAGGTTCTGGTCCAGTGCCTCTGTGAAGCGTCGCTTGTAATCATGTTTGAGTGCGCCCATATCAGTGCCGAGATCGAGATAGATATTCTTGAGCTTCTTCAGGGCGTTCTGCGATGCCTCGAGTGCCTCCCATGTGAAGTTCACCAGGCTCCTGTAGCTTCCTTGGAGTAGGAAGTAACGATAGTCGATAGGCGAAAAGCCTTTTTCTACTAGAGTCCGGAGGTAGATATCATTCTCGAGTGACTTAGAGATCTTTTGATTGTCGACGTTGAGGAATGCATTGTGTACCCAGTAGTTTACATACTTTTGTCCCGTCGCATTCTCAGACTGAGCGATCTCGTTGTTGTGGTGGATCGGGATGTGGTCGATACCGCCAGTATGCATGTCGAAATGCTCGCCGAGGTATCGCATCGACATACCAGAACACTCGATATGCCAGCCAGGGAAGCCTTTTCCCCACGGAGTCTCCCAGCCTAGTTCAGTATTGAATTTCCAGAGTGCGAAGTCACGAGAATTTTTCTTCTCAGTGTTACTCTCTACCCGTGCGACATTTTCATCAGACAGTCCGCCGAGAGCGCCATACTTTACATCCTTGGATGTATCGAAATACACGCCATCACTCGTCGTATAGACGAAACCTTTTGCCTCGAGTTTCTTGATGATCTCGATATCTTCTGCGATATGATCTGTTGCGCGTGGCATATGGTCGGGGAGTTCGATGTTGAGGAGTCGTAGATCAGCGACAAAAACTTCTTCATATTTGAGGGCCACCTCTTTCATAGCTTCGAGAGTCATCGGTAGGCCCTCGCGCTTGAGAGCTTTGGTCATCTTGTCATCACCGTCATCGCCATCAGAGACGAGGTGTCCGACATCGGTGATATTCATGACGTGTTTAACCTCGAGCCCCTCGTACTGTAGAACGCGTTTTAGGATATCAGCGAAGACATATGATCGGAGGTTACCTATGTGGGCATAGTTGTAGACAGTCGGTCCGCAGGAGTATATGCCAGCTTTGCCAGCCTCTATGGGAACGAATTCCTCTTCTTTTTTACTTAATGTATTGTAGATTTTCAGCATGACCTTGATTTAACCTGTCCACTATAACCTATAACCTAGCACCTAATCAAAGCCACTTCTTACCCTTGAAATATATGAACATCGTGAGTCCGACGATAACCATGAATATGAGTACTAGTATAAAATCCTGAGAATCCTGGATGAATAGCATCGACTCGTGGACGTTCATACCAAATATTCCTGTTATTAGCGAGATAGGAAGCATGATGAATGTCATCGTCGTCAGAGTCTTGATCGTCTGGTTCGTCTTGGTTGAGAGGAGTGAGTCGTTAGTGTCACGGAGGTCGTTCAGGATCTCCTTGCCTACATCTAGAGTATTCTTGACCCTGTTGTATTCGGAGATAACGAGTTCGATACTGTAGTCGAAGTTTTCTCCAAAGAGCTTTCTCGCTGCGATCTCAAAAGACTTCAGTATCTCGCCATGATGGCGCATCGCTTGTTTGAAGTTCAGAAACTCTCTGTTAGTTTCCGATATCATGCTCACAGCCTCGGTCTGGCGGTTCTTGAATATATGCTCTTCGATTTTCTTCAGTGAGTCGTTGATATTTTCGAGGTTGTCGACGGATGTCTTGTATAGCTCGCGGAGAATATGGATGAACAGATATCCTGCATGCTCGCCGATGCTTGATTTGTCTAGGAAAGTATCACGGTCGAACAGTCTGGAGAAATTGTTCATGGGGTCGACAGCATCATACCTGGTTGTTACGAGGAAATTCTTGCCTACGACGAAGTCTATCTCTTGTTCGATATGTTCAGGGTCCGACCCGACGACAGGGAAGTGTAGCACTAGGTATATTAGACCCAGTTTCTCATAGTAGTCGACTTTGGATCGGAGGGTGCAAGTTCCGAGCTCTTCGGCCATGATAGCTGGTAGACCGAATTCCTCGATCGTGTTCATGATCTCGGCGCGAGTCGGAGACTCGAGGTCAACCCAAGTCGTGTTCTTGTATTTGTATTTATAAACCATATTAGATGCTCAAATTATAGCCGACAATGTCTATATTTTTCATGGATTTTGCGCGTTTTTGGGGATATCGCCACACCCACAGGTGGGGTATTGCAAAATTCTGGATTTAATATAGAATACTTTCCATTATGTTATTCGCAGTTATCAAAACCGGCGCCAAGCAGTATAAGGTCGCAGAAGGCGATGTTATCAAAATCGAGAAGCTCTCCGGAGACTTCAAAAAAGGCGACAAAGTCTCGTTTGACGAAGTCCTTATGATCGATGACGGGTCTGTTACTACTATCGGTAACCCTACTATCAAGGGCATATCTATCCCGGCTACATTCGAGGAGGCTGGCCGAAATAAGACTATCGACGTTATCAAATACAAGGCTAAATCTAACTATTTCAAGAAGAGAGGTCACCGACAGCCATTCGTAAAGGTGAAAATCGGCAAGATCGCGTAATCTCCTAGAATATCAAGCACCAGGCCCCGAAAAGGGGTCTTTTGCTATGTCTAAGCAATGTATTGACTTTATATATGGAATATGGTATAGTTATAGTAACCAAAAGCACACACATGAAAACCATTTTTGCTGCAGTAGCAGTTGCACTCGGCCTTACCGCTAGTGCACAGTCGGAACCTGGCTTCGGCCTGCCGGTCCTTCAGAAAGGACCCAATGTCGAGAAAGTCATCGAGCTCTCACGAGATCGTGACTCCCAGACTGGTCTCTTGCGCATCGAGTTCCAGTCCGATAAATACCCTGTGTACTTCCTTTTTCATGGAGATACGCTCGGCATCGCGATGGAGCCCGGTGTCCGCACGATGGAACTGCCGGTACGCTACACTCTGACAGAGAACGCCACACGGCAGTACGACATGCACGTGGCGAACACCGTCGGTAGCGTATACATCGGCACGATGGAGCTCTCGCTTCCATCCGTTGCAGATGCACTGAAGTGAGTTGTCCATACTGATGGGCACAAGTTGAGTGGGTGGAAGGCGATCCTGATGGGTCGCCTTCTTTCTTTTTTGAGACTACTTTCTATTAGAGAAAGCGTTTTCGAAAGTTTCTTTGTCGGAGTATTCGAGTTCTGTTCCTGTAGAAAGTCCGCGACCGAGATATGATATCCGTAGGCCTGCAGTTTCGAATTCGGCAAGTTTCTCTTTTAGATACTCGAGAGTATATTCGCCTTGAGGATTGAGCGACAGTCCGAGGATGAGTTCCTTGAGCTCGCCTGCATCCATCTTCCTTTTAATAATATTTTTGAGCTCAGTGAGTCTGATAAATTCTTCTGGGGACTTCGATAGCACCGGTATCGAACCTCCTAGTACGAAGTAGAGTCCACGATAGAAATGCATACTCTCTAGATTCTCGAGGTCAGAGTCTTTTTCTACCACTAGAAGTAGTGACCGATCGCGGTTCGGGTCTCTCGCTATCGGTGACAATGCTTCGGTAGGACTATCTGAATAGAAATATTGAAAACTCTCCGTACATAGACGGATATTGTCTTTGAGTTTCGAGATAGCGTTCACTAGCTCTCGTGAGAAAGACGCATTACGACGCAGTAAAGAGTAGACGAATCTTTTCGCCTGTCTCTTTCCCACACCGGGAAATTTCTCAAATAATTCTGCTAATTTTTCTATTGAATTCATATCTACAAACTACTAACTACAACCTACAAACTAGATTAAAAATCATCAAAAGCCTGGTCAACTTGGGCTGGGCTAGCCGGAGCACCGTAGTCAGTGTTCTTGTCGATGGATAGGAAAGTAGAGTTCTTCTCGTCGAAGTATAGATCGACTTTACCAACGGGACCGTTTCGGTGCTTCTCGATGAGGATCTCGGCGATACCAGTAGACTCGCTGTCTGTTCTGGTACCCGCTCGGTCCTCTCGGTGTATGAACATAACGACGTCGGCGTCCTGCTCGATGGATCCAGAGTCTCGAAGGTCAGAAAGACGAGGCTTACCTCCACGGGACTCAACGGCACGAGATAGCTGGGATAGGGCAAGCACTGGGACGTCGAGTTCACGAGCGAGGCCCTTCAGGGAGCGAGAGATCTCGGTAACCTGGTTTACCATCGAATCATAATTTTTAGACGTCATCATGAGCTGGAGGTAGTCGACGACGATGAGACCGAGACCGAATTCTTTTTTCAGCCTTCGCGCCACAGACTTCATCTTGATGATGGAGTTGCCAGCTTGATCGTCGATATATATTGGTGCTTTCGATAGTTCGTTCATAGAGTCGCGGATCTTCTGGAAGTCTGACTCGGCTGTGAGTTTACCCGTGCGAAGCTTCCATGCATCGACGTGTGCCTGCGCGGAGAGCATACGTTGAGTAAGCTGTTGTGAACTCATCTCGAGTGAGAATATGGCGACAGGGACATTCGTTTTGACTGCAGCGTTGCGAGCGATGTCGAGCGCGAGCGTAGTCTTACCCACGGATGGACGAGCAGCGAGAATGATGAGGTCAGACTTGTGAAGTCCGCCGAGCATGTTGTCGAGACTTGGGAAACCGGTCGAGACTCCTCCGAGGTTACCCTTGGCATCATGGAGCTTCTCGAGCTGTTCCCAGGTCTCATGGAGACTCTGTTTGATGCTGACGAAGTTCTGACCTTTCGGGTCGCTCGTTATAGAGAAGACTTTTTTCTCGGCCTCGTCCATGAGCATCTCGACATCGGTGTCGCTCTCGGTGAAGCCGACGTTCGAGAGGTATTCACCGGCGTCGATGAGTTTCCTCATCAGGGCTTTGCGGTAGACGATGCGGGCGTAGTGCTTCACATTCGTCGAGGCTGGTACAGAGTTCGTGAGGTCTGTCAGATACGTGCGTCCACCGATCTGCTCTAGCTGTTCGCGGTTCTTGAGACAGGTCGAGAGTGACAATATATCGATAGGCTCATTCTTGCCGAAGAGGTCGATCATCGCCTTGAATATGATTCGATGCTTCTCAGAATAGAAAGACTCGAACTGAACGATATCTATGATGTCAGATACCGCCGAAGGATTCAGCATGATAGAACCGAGAGTCGCTTGTTCAGCGTCCATATCGTTCGGTGGGATACGCAATTTCATTTTGACTTCAGACATAGAGAGATTCTAGCACGCATGGGGACCTTGGAAGTCTAGACGTTTTTGTGGGGATAAGGTGGAAAATGTGGATATTCCGATATAAATAGAAGTCTGATAAAATAGGGGGACTTGTCCCGTTAGAGATCTTTAGGTTATGTTTTACACTTATGTATTACAAAGCAAGAAGAATGGTAGACTTTATACAGGGTGTACAGGAGATTTACGGAAACGTTTCAATCTTCATAACAAAGGCAAGTCAAATTACACTAAAGAAGACAGTCCTTGGATATTAATTTATTACGAAGCGTGTGTAGATAGAGTCGATGCCTATGCACGAGAAAAATACTTAAAAACTGGGATGGGTAAGCGTTACATCAAGAATAGATTGAAACGTTTCCTATCTCTAACGGGATGATAGAAAAAAAGATTCTCGTCTCAGGTATCAAGCCAACCGGCAGGCTTCATCTCGGTAACTATTTCGGCGCCATCAAACAATTCGTCGACTTACAGCGTGACTATGACTCACACGTATTCCTCGCGGACTACCATGCGCTGACATCTGTCTCTAGTCGTGAGGAGATGATCAAGAACTCTTTTGATATAGTCTGCGCATATCTTGCAGTTGGACTCGACCCAAAGAAGGTCACTCTATATAGACAGTCTAGTCTCCCAGAACATGCAGAGCTCACCTGGATGTTTAACTGTCTCGTAACGATGCCTTGGCTCGAGCGAGCTCATGCTTATAAGGATGCCGCGGCCAAAGGCAAAGAGGTAAATGTTGGCACGTTTGATTATCCAGTTCTCATGGCGGCAGATATTCTCATGTATGACGCAGCAGTCGTGCCTGTAGGACGCGACCAGGTACAACACATCGAGATGGCTCGTGAGATTGCCGGCAAGTTCAACAATACATTCGGTGAGACGTTTCGTTCGCCAAAGGAGATTCTAGTAAAAGAAGTAGAAGTTGTGCCCGGAATCGATGGACAGAAAATGTCAAAAAGTTACAACAACGTAATACCACTATTCGGTACTGACGAGGAGATAAAGAAGGCCGTTATGGGTATCGTCACTGATTCCAAAGCACCCGAGGAGAAAAAAGTTGCCGAAGAGAACAACGTCTACAAAATATTTAAACTTGTCGCCACTCCCGAGGAGCGGGAAGTCATGCGTTCAGGATTCGAGAAAGGTGGTCTCGGTTATGGTGAGGCGAAGAAGATGCTTCTAGAGAAAATCTACACCTATTTTGCACCGATGAGGAAGCTCTATGACAAGTACCAGGCGAACCCAAAGAAGGTGTATAATATACTAGCTCGAGGCGAGAAGAAGATGCGCAAACTGGCCGAGAAAAAAATGGAAACTGTGAGGAAACTCACAGGGCTTAGAAATTAATATATAGGAAATGAACCCCGTTAGAGATGCTCTGGTTTCGCATCATAACAAGGTTCGGAAGCACAGCTTGGTCAATTTTATTATGAAAAGTAACCGGGATACGCGAATTAATAATTCGCTATCTCTAACGGGGTGAAGAACTTTATTACAGTGCTTGTAATCCTTGTCGTCGTAATCGTCGCCATCGTGCTGATCAAGCGAGCAGGGGGTAATAATACAAATACGAATCAGGAAGAAATGATGATGATCGATGATGGTACACAGCTATCTGATGATCCGATGGAGCAGGAAGATAATAACCCAGGAAGTTTGCCGCAATAAATGAAAAATGAGAGCCGGTCACAAATGCGTGACCGGCTCTTGACATATATATTCTTCGATGTAACATGCCTGATAAGCGAGGTGGCACCACATCTAATAAAGGGAGGGTGTGACCACTTCAGGTAGTTTAGGATCGACTATGGTTGATATTGGCGAAGGTAGTTTTGGTTGAACACCTGAGTCCCTCCATCAGTTGACGGCTACGAACGACGCCTCGGGTCACAAGCCCGGGGCGTTCTTTTTTATTCAAATGAAAAGAGGCAGGACGAATCCTGCCTCTCTCTCAAACCCTTGGTAGGGCTTGGCGTCTCGTCAGCCCTGGGCGGGTGGTGCCGCAGGAGCTGGGGGTGTTGCGGATGTGCTGCCTGCATCGGTCGGGGTCTGGTATTTACCCGAACCGATGACCATCTCATGGATCTGCTTCTTGCCATCAGCATCGGTCGTCGTTGACGTCACGATGATGGGGTAGTGGAAGCGGTCCGCACTCGCCTTGAAATGGGTCTTGCCGTCACCGACATCCAGGGTCTCCGGCGTATGACTCGTCGTAACACTCGTCACGCTGGTGTCAGGTGTCGGGATATGGGGGGCATTCAGCCGGGCGAACCCATTCGTAACATCGGTGCGTAGAGCTTGAACCTGATTATCGATCAGGTTGAGTCGCGCGCGATCTTCACGAGCAAGTCGACGGCGATTCAGCCAGCGGTCGATGAGCCAGATCAATCCGAGCAAGGCGAGGATCACCAAGATCAGGTCCCAGAACTTCCAGTTGTAGATCTTGTCCACCAATTGATGGAGCAAAGGCCACGATGCTGGCTGGGTTGCTTGCGCTACGGCTTGGCCGGAATTGCTTGCGACCGTTCCGCTGCCCACGACCTCTTCTCGGATCACACGATGACCAGGGAACAAGCTTGCGATCATGGAGTCAAGGTTCAAGGTTTGGCCTGGAACGTATTCCAGGTGCGTCTTGAACACTGATGTCGGGCAGTTGCTCACAAATGGTCCACCACACTCCTCATCACGATTGATGAGTCGGGAGTTCGGTACCGCCTCATAGTAGGCATGGGGTACTTTGTGGCCGGGGAGTTGCACTTTATCCGGCAGGCCGGTCGTCACGATGTCGGGCTTTTGTTCCGGGGAGCTGCAGCTGGTTGTCAGCAGGAGCAGACTTGCCACGGCGGAGGCCAGGGCGATTCGGAAGGTTTTTTCGATGTTCATCGGTCAGTGGTGTGTTGTTACGGGTTTCTGAGGTTTGGATATATGATAGCACGTTATTGACACTATGTCAATATATATGCATGGAGAAAGTCGGGGGAGGTCAAAGCTCAAAAAGCCTTTAGGTATTGCGTTATTTAGACATCTGTGCTATAGTGTCATCACAATCAAATATTGAACTGTAGATTTCCGAAAATGTTAATTATTTCGATGTTCTATAGCAATCCGAGATTAATTAATATTTAGGTAATTTATATGTATAGTATTTCTCATCGTTCTTCGGATACCCCTAAAAGGACCGGAGGCAAACCAAGATCAAAAGACGCCCACCCTAGAACGAAGTCTCCTACGAGATTCGTCACAACTGCTGGATCAAAAGCTCCTAGCGGTGCTGTTGCTACACGTCCGGCACGAACTGGCTATGGTACAGCTAGACCTACGAGCCGATTTGCTCGACCAGGCGGACGCCCATCATTTGGTGGCGGTCGTCCTCAGCAAAGTGGAGGCCGAGGCAAATTCGCTAGGAAGTCGACACTCGACTTCTCGAAACTTATCCGCAAATCAACTCAGCCAGCTGATGTCAAAGAAGTTGTCATTAAACACATGTTCAACGACTTCGCATTCAGTGCAGAGCTGAAGGGAAACATCGCAAAGAAGGGCTACAAGATCCCGACTCCGGTCCAGGATCAGTCCATTCCTCATATCCTCGAAGGCAAGAACATAATCGGCCTCGCGAACACTGGTACGGGCAAAACTGGAGCATTTCTCCTACCACTTATCGAGAAGGTCTCGAAGGACAGGAACAACCAGTTCGTGCTCATCCTCGCTCCTACTCGCGAGCTCGCACTCCAGATCGAGAAAGAATTCAGAGATTTCTCCGTAAACATGAAGATATTCTCTGCGATGTGTGTCGGAGGTATGCCGATATACAACCAGATCCAGTCACTCGCACGACGTCCAAACTTCGTCATCGGTACTCCAGGACGAATAAAGGACCTCGCCGACCGTGGCAAGATCCGCTTCGCTAGTTTCAACAACATTGTCCTCGATGAAGTAGACCATATGCTCGACATGGGATTCGTCGATCCGATCACTGATATCCTAAACGCCATCAACCCAGTACGTCAGTCACTATTCTTCTCGGCTACCATGCCACCGAAGATTCTAGAGCTGGTGAAAAGATTCGTCGGCGCTCATGTCACTGTCGAGATAGCATCTCGCGACCATATGACGTCTATCGACCAGGACGTCGTCGTTGTTCGCGACGAGGCTCACAAGTTCTCTGAACTACTGCGCCTCATCAAAGAGCCTGGATTCGACAAGATCCTAATCTTCAGTGAGACGAAGCGTCAGGTAGACAGACTACTCAAAGCTCTGACGGTTGCCGGCGTAAATGCCGAGTCTATCCATGGCGACAAGCGCCAGAGTCAGCGCAGGAAAGCGCTCAGTAACTTCGACACGAACAAGGTCAAGATCCTGATCGCGACAGATGTCGCTGCACGAGGACTCGATATCAAAAATATCACTCACGTTATCAACTACACGGCCCCTCAATCGAACGAGAACTACACTCACCGCATCGGCCGAACAGGTCGCGGAGCAAACAAGGGTACAGCGCTCACGTTCGTCACTCGATAATATTCAAAACTCAAGAAAAAATCCTGATTCACGTCAGGATTTTTTCTTTTTGAGTATACTTGTGCCGGTTACAAGAAGCTTGTATTATCTGCCGAGAAACAAGAACCATCCACAACCAACACCACTACGACCATGAAAAACCCCAACAGTCCTTACTTGGCGACAGTGCTCATTCTCGGTGGCGGGCAGCTTGCCTGGATGCTCGTCCTTCAGGGGCACAAGATGGGCCTTCGCATGGCCGTTTTGTCGGCTAGTCAGAATGATCCTGCCGCATCAATTGCATCTCTTCATTTTGAAGGGAATTACAAGGATGCGGACACGATAACCGCGGCTATCAGAAAATGCAATCCGAATGCCGTGACGGTCGAGAGCGAGTTCATACCGGCAAGTGTCCTTGATCAAGTTTTCCGCCAAACAGGCATCATGACTGGTCCATATCCGAAAACGATCGGAATTATTCAGGATCGGCTCTCGCAGAAGCAGGCTATCGCAAAATATGGTCTGAAAACGGCGGACTTCATGGCGGTGGACAATACTGAAGATCTCGAAGCTGCCAATAGGAAATTTGATAGCAGCTTCGTTGTAAAGAAGAGAATGGGCGGTTTTGATGGCCGTGGTACGACCATCATAAGGAACGAAGAAGGGTACGAAAACGCCTGTAAGGTTCTTAAGTTCAAAGAACCTGACAATCCACTTGGCCTTATCGCCGAGGAACTCATGCCATTTGAGGGCGAGTACGCACTCCAATCAGTGCGCAGTCAATTCGGTGAGCTCATGCATTTTCCTTTGGTCCAAACAGTTCAGGTCAAACACCAACTTGATCGATTGGTAGGCCCAATAGAACATGATGGACTTGCTCCACTGCTTCTGAAGCTCAAGGAGTTCACGGGCGCCATGAACTACGTAGGCGCGCTCGGGACCGAGCTTTTCCTGATCAATGGAGAGTTCTGGGTGAACGAACTAGCACCTCGGGTACACAACTCTGGACACCACACCCTGAACACCTGCAACACCGACCAGTTCACCTTGCATCTATGTGCGATCCTGGGTTTGCCTTTGACGGTACCATACGCCTTGATGAAATTCGCGATGGTGAATCTCATCGGCACTAGCATCGAAGGTGTGGAACCGCCAACTACGAGCTCGAACTTCCTGTGGTGGTATGCGAAAGCGAGCAAGGACATGCGCAAGCTTGGACATATTACTGCAGTGGGGCCTGACATGGATGAATGTCTCGCAGTGTTGCTTCAGGAGCGCAAGCATATGGTGTTGTGATCTCCACACTTGTGGATTGGGAGCCCCGGCATTGCCGGGGCTCTTTCATTTCAATAAAATAAAATGTTGGGTTACAATATGTGCATGAGAACTAAAATTGATCGTTCGATAGGATACTTCACTAAAAATATTTTTGTCGTTGTTGGGCTCGTATTCATGTGGCGAGGTGTCTGGTATATCCTCGACTTCATCGACCTACAACTATTCGGCGGTAACCACGCCATCTCCGCAGTCGCTGGCATATTCATCGGACTGTTTATCCTATATTTGCCTGACCGCGACCTCAAGGAAATCTCTCAGTTATAAAAAAGCAGCCCCGGACTAGCCGGGGTGTTTGCTTATTGCTTCGGAGCGCGTCCATGCTTCTCGAGGAGAAGATTGATTCGGTTTCGCAACCCATCCATGCTCTTGTGGCTCGAAAGTCTGCCGTGCACATCGATAAGCCACTGTTGTTCCTCGGGCTTCAGTACGTCTGTGGGCTCGGTCAATGATTCCTCGATGTCATCGACTGAACTTATTGTCATGGTGAGGGTCGTGCCCTTTAGGATACCTCCTTTTTTCTTCATGGTGGTTGGATTTGCTTAGATTTATATGCTTTTTGTAGGAAAAGTCAAAGCCTGGCGTTATTTGACAGTTGCCACCAACCCTGATAGAAATGATGTAACAAACCCCATTTGAAATGGAGATACTCCACGACTACTCAGGATTTTTCTTGGTGACGGTTGGAGTACTGTTCTTTGTATACTCCGCCTTGTGGGGCTATGTCCTGCGCACCAGATACTCATCTCGAGCGTTGAACAAGAAGACTGTGTTAGTCGGACTCGTTATCGTGTCAGTGATGCCGATGATCATTCACGTTACCTCTGACGATACGCTGGCGAATAAGCTGCTGAAGTTCAGCCTGCCGACCCTCGTCATCTCGACGGTCGTCGACGCATACTTCGCCCATCGTGCCGGTAACAACAAGCGCTTTCGGACGATGCTCATACTGTTCTTCGGCTCGTGCATCAACATCGCGTTCTGCTACTGGTTTCTAGTGCAGTTCAGTATGTTGAGTTTGCAGTCAGTCCTAGGATTGGCGGTGATAGTGGTTTGTGTTGTGGGTGGGCTCATTTACGGCATGAACAAAAGAGACAGGCTAAAACGCCGACACAGACGGACAAGTTCCGTTTGCTGAGAATCCCAGTCAGTGTGCTGGGGTTTTTCGCTTTCAGGAATAGAAAAGTTTGATATGATAAATACATAAATTATTAGTAACCAAATTATTTTTATGGGAAAAGGAGATAACAGAGAGCGCGGACGAGAGAAGAAGAAGCCAAAGAAAGTGAAAGCTGTATAATAAAAAAGCAAAAGAAAGACCTTTCGTGAGAGAGGTCTTTCTTATTGCGTTGTGCGTAAATATGGTGTAACTTTACGGCAGATGTAGCGAGTGTGATTCCTAGGCGCGCGCGTGTTCCAACACCGACTTTCATTGATCGCCGAAGAAAGCTTCGCAGCACATTTAGGATAACCTGTTCTAGAAGCCTCACAGAGGCTCGAACGCTGATACTGCAGGACCTTCTAGGTTCATGGTGGTAAGAGGCAGGTATCGGCTATCCCGCAACCCCAGGCGCATGCCTGGGGTTCGTGCTATCTGGGATTGTAAAACGGAACAGTTTGTAGTAGTTTGAGACAAAACCGAACGACAATGAACGCAACTTTCCCCATACCGTTTAGCGGTGAGGTCCTCATTCCTGAGAACGATTTGGCGAGTATTTTCGCCGACCGGACGACGGGCTACAAGTTCGATTTCGAGACTGTGCCTGAGAAGCAACTGAGAACCCTTCGTACCAGTGCACACATCAAAGCCTTGTCTCCGTCGGGCACTGAGACGGAGACCATCACCGCAACTATCAGGATAAATGAGAGTATATACCTGATCGTCTTTACGGTGGCACGACTGGCACGGGAGAATATGCGATGTCTCACGTACACCATCAACCCTGAACCGATCGCACACGTAGGAACATCGAAGCCGGCCGATACCGACACACTCATCGGTAAGGACTGAGCGTGTTCAAGCAAGCGAGAGGCATAAGCCCCGGACCAACAGGTCCGGGTGCTTCTTTTTATATAAAGAGAGAGCCCTACGCGACCGGGGTCGCGTAGGGCTGGCGGGTAGAAACGAATCCAGCAGGGCTGTGAGGACCGGAGAAGGTCCCGCTGAACTTCGTGTCACACCTGGGGTGCGTTTCTCTTTCCTTACGGAAGAGTCAGGCTTGCTTGCGCTGTCTGATTCGCTCTGGATATTAGCAGAAATATATTGATTGTAAATGGGGGACAAATATCAGATAATAATGCTTATGAAAACCACTAGAATAATTTTCGGCGTACTGACACTGATGGTCATACTCGCCATCATCATCTATAAACCATTTACTCCGACAACTGAGGAGACTGCGAATACGGATGGCGAGTACTGTTTCGCCCGTGTCCAAGAAGCGACGGAGACGGAGCCATACATGGTAGAGGAGTACATCAACCTCGTTATGAACGGCGCCACGGTCACAGGTACTCAGTCCGGAGTACAGTCAGGGCCCGACATGACGAATGGATATCAGGGCGACCTACTCGGTACCAGGACGGGCAACGAACTCAAGCTCGTGTTCGACTACGAGATCGAGGGCTCACGTGGTCAGGAGCTCGAACTCTTCTCGCTCGTCGGCGACAACCTCCACAAACACCGTTACGTTCTCAAGGATGAGAATGGCGTGCTCGTGCCAGATATGGAGAGCACTCCGAAGACGCTCATTTACACTCCCGAAGCCTGCGGATAACTTCACTTGTCTACAGTGCTGGACGTGGTAATATCACGCCAAACGCGCTCAATCATGAACATGTTCATCGTTTCCATCCTGAGATTCAAGGCTCGCCTTTTCGTGGGACTGGCGACCTTGGTCTTCGTTCTCAACGTAGGGTACCCAAGTGCTTCGACAAAGAAAGTTTGCTTCGTCACAGTCATGACGTTTCTCGCATCGGTTGTGTTCGTCTACTTCGGGCCGAAAGTATTCCGTCGTAGGCTTCGCCACTCGAGAAATGAAACGCTAGCTGCCGTTTTGGTTTGGCCGGGTATTCTGCTCCTGTCGTGTGTCTCGTACTACTCCTTCATCTTGGCGCGACTGATGAGTTCTGATCCAAGAACGATCATGACATTGCACGCTGGCTCCGTTGTTTCGATGGTGATCATCGGACATGCGATCTTGGCGGCGATCTTTCTTCCGCCGAAGCAATCAGCAGCCAGGATACGGAGGCAGCAAAGGATAGCCTCTATGTCTTCGGTCCATCCGGAGAGGAACGGACAAGCATTGAAGAATGAGGAAGTGAAAGAGTAGCCACGCTTAGTGTTCTTGATGACATTCCGCCGCGCCTCTACGGAGGCGCGGCGGTTTCGTTTATATAAAAATAAAACAGCCTGCAGGTAAGTGCAGGCTGGTTCATACGAATATGGATCTGATGAGTCCCCATCCGAAGAGGAGGACAAAGAGCGGGGAGAAGATGAAGGGAGTCATGGTGTAGAGGAAGAATCGAAGTCCTCTGTGACCGCGACTCCGAACCCAGCTCCAGTAATCACGCACATGTTGACTGACCCAACTGGTCTGTCCCCATGTGTAGCTAGCAACTCTTTCGATGTATCGGATGAGTGCGCCAGCCATACTGAATGCGGCGCTAAATATCGTACCGATGAATCCGAAGAGTGCGAGAGGGGAGGCCGGAGCCTTTTTCTTCTTGGACATGGATGGATCTTTGCTATTAGTATAGCACAGTATACAGGTATTGTCAATACATAATTAAGTACTCCAATATTAGTTTTACTTATCCACAAGCAATTTTTTGAAATTCACGCGAGTAGATTCATAATCAATACATGAATACGAAAAAAATCTATACATGGTTACGCTACGCCATGTCGTTCATTTTTCTCTGGGCGTTCGCGGACAAGACTTTCGGTCTCGGTATGGCGACACTGAGTGAGAACGCTTGGATAAAGGGTGTATCACCAACCTCCGGGTTCCTCCTGAGAGGAACTAGCGGACCACTCGCTGAGTTCTTCCAGGGGCTCGCCAATCATGGGGTTGTCGACTGGCTGTTCATGGCGGGGCTCCTCGGTATCGGACTCGGACTACTGATGCGTCGATATGTGAAGTGGGCGAGCCTAGCTGGCATCATCATGATGCTCCTCATGTATCTCGCGACATTCCCGCCAGAGAACAACCCACTCATCGACGAACACATCATCTACATACTCGTCCTCACGGTACTCGCCATCGAGAGCAGGCGTGCGTAGATTTGCACACGTATCTATGTAGTCCGGGTGTTATAATATCCTTATTAATACTTCACATTTATATATATGGGAAAGAGACTAATCATGGTTGCAGCTTTTATCGCATTTCTATTATCGATATACCTCTGGTTCACAGGTGATCGCGACGCTGGAATATTCGTCGGTCTCTGGGTACCGTCTATTCTCGCTCTCGGCAACCTGAAGAAATAATGCAAGTCTCTGACCTGGTAATATTTATCGTAGGCACTATCGTGGCTGGGATAGCTCTGTGGGGAGTGATCCTCGACATGGGTAGGAGATAGCTAGAGGTATATCTTATATTTTATTTAGGTAGGGGTTATAATCTACGCATGTCAAAATTCTGGAAAATATTCGGCATCATCGGACTCGTCGCACTATCCGCGGCGTTCTGGTACGTGATATTTACATACGCTCCAGCCGAGGAGACATTTACTGACGAGACCTACGAGGAAGAACTCTCCACATCTCCGTGGAGTGAGGACCGCAGCTGCAATATCGCTGGGATCAATTTCCATGGCGACCTCATGACATATGTCCCATACGCTGATCAGGACTACGACTATGCATCCGGCGAGGATCTACTATGGCTACTAGACGAAGCAGAGGAGGACAAGAATATCAAGGCCATCATACTCGAGATAGACTCGTATGGAGGATCACCGGTCGCAGCGGAGGAGCTCGGCAACAAGATCAAATCTATGGAGAAGCCTGTCATCGTCGTCGGACGTGACGTCATGCTATCGGCCGGATACTGGGTGGCATCAGCCGCGGACAGAGTGTTCGCTTCTGAGCTATCCGATATCGGCAGTATCGGGGTGACGATGTCGTATGTGGATGAGTCGAAACTAAACGATATGGAAGGCTATACATGGAACAGTCTATCGACTGGCAAGTTCAAAGACTCAGGAACGACTCAGAAAGCCCTGACGGCTGAGGAGAGGGCACTGTTCGAGAGGGACATAGCGATAATATTCGACAAGTTCGTACGCGTTGTTTCGGAGAATAGGGGGATACCCGTCGAGAAAGTGCGGGAGCTCGCTGACGGCTCGACCATGCTCGGCGCCATGGCGCTAGAAAACGGCCTCATCGACGCCATCGGCTCCATCACTGACGCAGAATCCTACATCGCCACCACACTCAGCATCGAACCTGAGACTTGCTGGTAAAAAACCTAATTTTAGGGCAGAATTGGGGTTATGGCTATTACAAATATTGGTGCGAATACACTTTCGCAAAATTTAAAAAGTATCTTGCCGAATTGTGACAAGGTAGATGCGCTCGTAGGCTACTTTTACTTTTCTGGTTTCAGAGATCTCCATGATGAGCTTAAAGACAAAGAAATAAGAATACTGGTGGGAATGGATATTGATAAGAAGATTATCGACAGAGTTGCTACTCTCAAAGACTTAAACTTCGATTCCCTTACTACTGAAACAAAGATATCTTCTCGATCAGGAGCCAAGGATGACTATATTGAGAATTTTTCTCGAATCTTTAACGATACTGACTATTTTGATAATAATGAATCCCAAAAAGCATTTGAAATATTTTTAAACAAGATCAAGAATGGAAGTTTACAGATAAAGAAAACAGTACAGGCAAATCATTCAAAGTTTTATATTCTTCACAATAAACCTGAATTTTCTACAAATGGTATCACCCCTGGAATCGTTATTGAGGGTTCGAGTAACCTAACTTTCTCAGGACTCAAGGGGCAAGGAGAGCACAATCGAATTCTTCAAGAAAAGCACTATTACGAAGATGATGTTAGGCGTTTTGAAGAATGTTGGGCTGATTCAGAAAATATAGTTATTACTGATCTAGATTCTTCTGATAATTTTATAAAAGAAATTAAGAGTAAAATTTGGCTCTATTCTTTACCTGAACCATTACTGATGTATTACAAAGTTCTTAGTGAATATTTCTCTATTTCGGAAATAGAAGACATGAAGACCCCTCATGCAATTACTGGTGGTAAATATTCTGACCTTAAATATCAGAAAGATGCTATCAATTTAGGTATTGATCGTATTAAAAAGTTTGGAGGTGTAATTATTGCGGATGTGGTGGGTCTTGGAAAGAGTATTATTGCTTCTGCTATTGCTCACAATCTTGAATATAAAACGATCATAATCGCACCACCTCACTTAGAAGGTCAGTGGAAAGACTACATGTCTGAATTTGATTTTAAAGGATTTGTATATTCAACAGGTAAGATCGAAGAAGCACTACAGAGACACGAAAACGATGACGGTAAACTTCTGATTATCCTTGATGAAGCACACAAGCACCGAAACGAAGACACTGGCAATTACAAACTATTACACAGACTCTGTGCAGGCCATTATGTAATGGCTCTTTCTGCTACTCCTTTCAATAACGATCCAAAAGACATCTACGCATTGATTAAATTGTTTAGTACCCCTGGACAATCAACGATTCGAACCGTTGAAAACCTTAGCATGTCTTTCCACATGCTTTTCAAACGATACAAAGCGGTGCGAAGAGATCTGCGAAAGAACCTAAAGGATGAAGGTGAAAATACAGAAATAAAAACAGAGCTACATTCAATTGCTGATGAGCTTAGACTCATGATTGAGCCTTTGATTATTCGTCGATCACGACTCGATCTTGAAGAAATTGAAGAATATAGAGACGACCTTAAAAAACAAGGCGTGGCCTTCGCAAAAGTTAAGGATCCGGAACTTCTTGAGTATGATTTGGGAAATATGTTCGAGTTGTATGTTGATACTCTTGAGAAGATCGCTCCGGAAGATAGAAGTACTAGTTTTATCGGTGCACGATATAAACCAGCTTCATATATTAATCAAGGGTCAAAATTTCTTGAGAAACTTATTGAGCAAGACGACGAAGATGGTATGTCAGCTGAAGAAAAACTTCAGCGTATTCAGCAGGGACAAAGCAACCTTGCCCGCTTTATGCGAAGACTACTTGTTCGACGCTTTGAAAGTTCGGTCGGTGCTTTTAAGTTGTCTTTAAGGAATATGATTACTTCATCCGAGACAATGCTTGATTGGTATGAAAATCGCCAGGAAGTTCCGATATTCAAGAAGGGTATTTTACCTGAGGTTGAGTACCTAATTGATCTTGATGAAAAAGAGCTAGAAGAGTTGTTTAATAAATTGGAGGACAAAGGATTGATAAGAGTTCCAGTAAGTGAATTACAACCACAGTTCGGAGACCATCTAAGACATGATATCGCCCTGCTTAAGTCTATTGATTTAGAATGGTCGGGAAACGACAACGACCCAAAATACAAATTCTTCAAGAGTAAGATTACTAACTCACTAGAAGAAAATCCTAATAGAAAGATCGTAATCTTTACAGAGTTCTCTGATACAGCAAATTATGTATTCCAGAAATTACAAAAAGACGGATTCAATCGTGTCTTTAAATATAGCTCAGAAGATGCCTCTGATGAAAATAAGAAGATAATCAGGTTAAACTTTGACGCTGGGCTTGAAGAGTCAAAACAAGCCAATGATTTCGATATTATTATAGCAACCGATGCGATTTCTGAAGGGTTTAACCTTCATAGGGCAGGTGCGATTATCAACTATGATATTCCTTACAATCCAACACGAGTGATCCAGCGTGTCGGTCGTATTAACCGTATTAACCGAAAGGTATTTGACGAACTCTACATATACAACTTCTTTCCAACACTGACTGGAGAATTAGAGACTCGAACGCGAGCAATTTCAACTTTGAAAATGGATTTGATCCACACACTTCTTGGAGAGGATACAAAGACACTTACTTCTGAAGAAGACCTTAAAAACTATTTTGCAAAACAGTACAAAGAAGAAAATAGTAAAAATGAAAGTTTGTCATGGGACGCACCGTATAGAAACGCCTGGTTAAAAATCAAAGATGATAAACAAATAATGTCTCAAGTTGCACAGATACCACATCGTTCAAGAATTGCTCGAAAGACTAAAGGTGCTAGTGGTGTAGTCGCTTTTGCGAAAAAAAGCGGAAATTATGTATTTGCATTTGGAGCAACCCCAGAAATGGTTGATATAGTTTCTCCTCAAGTTGCACTTCCTTTATTTAACGAGGTAGTTGATTCTGAGCAATCCCTTGAGACAAGTATGAATTTTGATCCCATCTATAAAATGGCAAAGGAGCATATCTTCAAAGACAATACTAGGGTGACCGTAGACGGTGGAAGAAAGCAGGATGCACTTAATCGTATCAAACTACTGAGCGAGATATATCCACAAGCCAAGGACCTTTGTATAGATGTTATACGTGCAATTAAAGATCTCGATGCATTACCAAACGGAGTTTTGAAAGAAATAGTAAATTTAAGAATTGAGAAGACAAACCCTGATAGTGCATACCAGGAATTAAGAATCCTAATTCCAAATAAATATATCGAAAGTATCTTCAAGACAGCAGAACGGGCTAATGACGATGGGCAACTTATCGTGTTGTCTGAAGAGTTAATCCCATCA
Organism: uncultured Candidatus Saccharibacteria bacterium; assembly: GCA_964426385.1. GTDB lineage: Bacteria > Patescibacteriota > Minisyncoccia > Phycocordibacterales > CSBR16-119 > CAYRQF01. The sequence continues at coordinate 102,843 of CAYRQF010000001.1, forward strand.
TGAAATTAAACGAGAAGTATAATCAGGGCCCTTTTATTGATTTTATTGGTAATTTTTTACCTGATGATTTTCAATTAAAAGACGAAGATATTATTATTAAAAAAGATAGATATAAAGAAATCAGCAAAGCAAAAATTTTAGGCTTTTGTGAATCGTTAGATTTGCATGTCTTAGAGATGGACCATACTCATGATAAGGATCCGAGAATAACCATAGCAACTGACGCGTTTAAAATCTTAGCAGACCATTGGATTCACCGAGCCCTAGTTATCTTCAAAAATAACGATTCTGAAAACTATCGCTTTTCGTATTTAACCATTACCTTAGATCTTAATGATAAAAATAAGGTCACGAAGAAATATTCTAATGCACGTCGATACTCTTTCTATTTGGGTGGTAATGCAAAAGTTAAAACACCAGAACAACAACTTATCAAAAAAGGCAGAATTAAAGACGTAGAAGATTTGCTCAGTAGATTTTCTGTTGAGGTTGTTAATAAGCAATTTTATTTTGAGATTGCGAAATTCTTTGATGAACTTGTTTCAGGTGAAGATAAAAATCTAATACTTCCGGGCATATCTGAAGAAGATACAAATACGCGAAAGAGTTTCGCTGTTCGGCTCATTGGTCGTATTATGTTTTGTTGGTTTTTGAAACAGAAAAAATCAAATAATGGTCAGCTTATTCCTGATGAATTGCTTTCTTCAAAGATAGTTTCGGATAACTACTATCACAGTACGCTTGAGCCGTTATTTTTTGGCGTACTAAATACAAACATCGATTCTCGCGATATTCGTAGCGATTCCTTTGATAAAGTGCCGTATCTCAATGGAGGACTTTTTAACCCTCAATCAGACGATTATTATGAGCTCGATAGGGGAACTTTCGCCTCAAGGCACATAAACACTCTTAAAATCAATGATTCTTGGCTTAAGGACTTTTTTGAGCTTCTTGAAACTTATAACTTTACCATTGATGAAAATACAGTTTTTGATCAAGAACTTTCTGTTGATCCGGAAATGCTCGGTAGAATTTTTGAAAATCTACTTGCAGAAATAAATCCCGAAACCGGAAGTAGTGATCGCAAGAGAACAGGGAGCTTTTATACTCCGCGTCAAATAGTTGAGTATATGGTTGATCAATCGTTGGTTGAATATCTAAAGACTAAGACAAAAATTAATGAAAAAAAGATATCAGCACTTGTTAGTTATGATTTAACAGATGATACAGAACATCCACTAAATAATGACGAAAAACAAGAAATTATAAATGCGATAGAATCTCTTAAAATTCTTGACCCTGCTTGTGGTTCCGGTGCATACCCAATCGGCGCACTTCAGAAAATTGTTTACATTCTCCAGCAAATTGATCCGGATTGTAAAATGTGGCTTGAGCAGAAACTAAAAAATATTCCGGAGTTATATAAGAAAAAAATAATTGACGAAGTTAAATCTAACCCTTTTGACTACACACGAAAACTTGATGTTATTAAAAATTCAATCTTCGGTGTAGATATTCAACCAATTGCGGTGGATGTTTCCCGCTTGAGATGTTTTTTGACACTCGTCGTTGAGTCAGAAGTAAATGATACAAAACCAAACAGAGGAATAGAACCTTTACCGAACTTAGACTTTAAATTTGTATGTGCGAATACTTTGATTGGCTTGCCAAAATCTCAATCCAGCAATCTTTTCGAAGATCATTCCGGTATAATTGAGCTTTCAAAAATAATGTCGGAGTATTTTTCATGTAATAGTCAAAGAAAAAATGAAATTAAACTTAAATTTACAAATTTACAAAAAGGAATATTAGAAAAGACGGTATCCGCCTTCGGTAAAAATACGGGAGAGCTAACTTTAAAACTTACAACTTGGAATCCGTTTAGTAATAATTCAAATTCTTGGTTTGACCCGGAATGGATGTTTGGATTGGGGGAAAAGTTTGATGTGGTTATCGGCAATCCGCCTTATGTTGATTCAGAGACAATGGTGAAAGATAACCCTGATTTGAGAAATTTATATACTTCGCTTTACAAAACAGCTAAAGGTAATTGGGATTTGTTTATCATTTTTATAGAGCAGGGCATTAATTTTCTAAGCCATTATGGAAATTTGTCATTCATCGTGCCTAACAAATTGATTGCCGCAAAATATTCTGAGTCAATTAGGCTCCACATGCAGACTAAAAATATAAAATACATAAGGGATTATTCTGATGTGAGGGTGTTTAAGGAGGCGAGTGTCTACCCGATTGTTTTTCAGATATCAAACTCATTAAATTCAGATTCAAGCATCATCTTAACAAAAATGAAAGATATTGAAGAATACGAATTAATTAACCAAATACCTCACGCGCTGTTTTATACGGACGTATTCTGGGATAGGTATTTTATAAAACCAGAAGCACTCAAAGTAATTATTAAAATCTCACAAAATCCTAAACTTGAAAAAATTAACGACTTAGTTTTGGGCGCAGCCACTGTTAATGAAGCATATCAGTTAAAAGAAATTATTACTGAGGCAGAAATTGAAAAACAAGAATATAAAAAACTAATTAATTCTGGAACAATTGATCCATATACTTCTTTATGGGGTGACAAAAAAACTCAATATATTAAATCGTCATATAAAGCACCCGTAGTCGAAAATGACGAGCTAAACAAATTATTGCCGAGACGGTTTATTCAGGCGAATAGTGAAAAGCTTATTGTTGCCGGTATGTCAAAGAGATTAGAGGTTCTCTACGATTCCGGTGAATACATTGCTGGTAAATCTACCACAATCATTTTAAATAATGAGAAAATTAACATGTTGTATTTACTTGCAGTTCTTAATTCAAAATTGATTTCTTATTGGTATAAGGTCTATTTTAGTTCTTTGTCACTTGCTGGAGGTTATCTAAGAATTAGTAATAACGAAATCAAAAAAATTCCAATCGTAGTGGCTGATAAAAATACGCAAGAAGTTATGATTAAAATTGTTAACCAAATTCACGATTATAAAAAGGGAAGTAATAAAAATACAGACGACCTTGAGTCAAAAATTGATGAATTAGTTATGGATTTATATGGACTAAGTGAGGAGGAAAAAGAAATAATTAGAAATTCATAAAATATGATTGATGGAGATAAAAAGGAAATAAAGGAAATCGTTATTACTCTTCACGGAGACTTAATGAGTGACAACAGTGTTGACTATAGGACAGTATTTGATGTTGTCGATGGGTCAATTGGTGCTATAGAAGGGTTCTCTCGTATTGCTAATTTTAACCAAGTTGTGAGTTATCGAGTGAAGCCGCCACGAAAGGGAAGTTTTGAAATATCGATTCAGGCAGTTCAGTTACTAGGAGTAGCCACGTTACCTATTATACAGAATGCTGGGACTATTAAAGATGTTATTAATCTTTTTACCGAGTATGTAAAAATTAAAAAAGCCCTAAGGGGTGAAGAGTTAAATAAAGAAAATATTCAAACTAATGAAAATGGAGATATTATTATAAAAAATAAAAGTGGATCCGTAGTTTATAATGATAATAGGAGGATAATCAGTGTTAATGTTATTAATAATGCGATAGCAGATCCACAAATAAATAAAAAAATAGATAAAATTGTAACCGCATTAGAGAAGAATGAGCAAGTTGATACTATATTATTTAAGGATCCAGAATTAAAAGAAAATAACACTTTAACTATAAATAAAACAGATGTAGATGCATTAAAGTATAAAGAAAAATTTGAAGAAAAAGCAGACCAACTTGTCGGCTATATAAGAATGATAAACAATAAAACCAATAAGGGAATAATTACAGCTTCAAATGATGAGAAGGGTCGAGGAATTAATTTTGAAATTGACATAAAAGACATAGACCTTCTTGATAAGGTCGTCAGAAATCTTGCCCTGGCTGAAGCAGATAGATCAAGAGTGGTGTTCTCCGGTGAAAAGACTCTTGATTCTGTAGGGAATATAAAAAAGATTATTGTAAATGATGTTGATATTGTAGACAAATCATTTGATTTTTAATTGATTTCATGGACATACTTGCGCACACATTATGGGCGAATGCCGGGGCAAGGGGGTAGGGTAGTACAATTCCTTTCATTCATATTTCCCGTCCATCTCACTCCTTCCACCCCATCATTTAACCCCCGATCTCACTATTTCATCACCCCTCCAGACCACTAGTCCATACTAGCATTTTGCAAAACACTGCAATAAGGAAATTTAGAGAAGAATGGTAAAATAGATTTATGAAAAAATATCATACTGTATTAATTCTTGTAGCGCTGGTAATTGCGTCTATATTTCTTGCTTCACTGCTGGAGGAGGTTACTTGGCGACGGTCTGCTAATAAAAAGGCAGTTCTCCAAGAGCAGGCCATAGAGCAAGTTCCTGCTGTTGCTGATACACAAAATATAGAGCCCGAAGAATCTATAAAATCTCCCGTTAACTACGAAGCCGCAAATGATTACATTCTTGATAGTGGATGTAGTTATGACATGTCTAATAATGCATACACGAACTGTGCAGAGGATGCGTTAAATAAAATAAAGGAGGTAAAAAAGAATGATTTTAAAAAATTAAAGGAACTAATGAATAGCAGGGAAGACAATGTCCTAACCTCCAATCAAGAAGAAAACCAAAAGCTGTATAGCTGGTATGAATCTTCTGAAAAGGCCAACAGTCTAAGATGCCTAGTCGCTATGTATTGGACAAGGGCTGGTTCTGCTTACAATCAGAACATATATATGTGTGAAATACAGGAAACACTTACAGATATTGAAATAATCAATGAAAACTACAAAGAAATAAAAGAATGGATTGATACCATGGATATTTATTAATTTATGAAATATACTATAAAATTATGAAATACTTAATATTAATATTTATACTAATAATATTTTTCTGGTATGTAATACGACCCCAAGTCCTATCAAAAAATATTTGCGAGTCAACATACGTATACCATAGTTTAATTGAAAACGGTGTCTTGGTAAATTACCATACGGCATCTGGTGTAACAGGACCGACAATAGAATTTTCTAGTAAAAAATCGGCTATAAAATCCTGTACGTATTTTCACAAAAAAATGTATAGGTCTTCTTTTCCTTTCTATTTATTTTAAAAAAGGAAATAGGGTCAGCCACAAAGTATCAAACCAATATGAAAAAATTTACATTGTCGCGGGGGCGAGGGGGTAGGGTAGTATTGTTTTACAATTCCTTTTTTTAATTTCTTTCATTCATGTTTCCCGTCCCATCTCACTCCTCCCACCCCATCATTTAACCCCCGATCTCACTCCTTCCACCACGATCTCACTATTTCATCACCCCTCCAGACCATTAGTCTATACTAGTATTTTGCAAAACACTGGTATGAGAAAAAAGGCGGTGATATAATTAAAAAACTATGGCATTGGACTATCGAAAAGTTGAAAGGTTGTTAAAAGGTTTTGCCAATCATAATCGGCTCAAGATTTTGGAATTGCTAGAAAAACAGCCAGAACTGTCTGTGGCTGGCATATCAGAGAAACTTAAAATAGGGTATGAGAACGCGTCAGATCATATTCGTAAAATGGCTATTGCCGGACTTCTCTTGAAACGTAACGACGGCCCCAACGTCCGCCACCGCCTCACCCCAAAGGCAATCTCAATACTAGCATTTTGCAAAACACTAGTATAAGAAAATAGGCGGATATTGAGTGCTGAATTGATATAAAAATACTATAATCGAATCATATGTCACATGAAAACCAAGATTTAGAATCAGAAGACGTAGAAGAAACCGAAGCCTGCGTTGATAGCGACGGGAAACCCCTGCTGTCTGGAGATGAGGTATCGGTGATCAAGGACCTGAAAGTCGGCGGGACGAAACTAACGATTAGAAAGGGGACAGTAATCAAAAATATTAGATTAACCGACGACGTCGAGGAGATCGAATGCCGTTATGATGATATGAAAGGCATTATTCTTCGTACTGAATTTTTACGCAAACGTTCGTAGGTTTATATTGGCAAAAATAATCATTACGAGATCATGGATATATTGGCACACACATTATGGACGAACGCGGGGGCGAGGGGGGTGAATAAGCTTCGCGAGAAGAAGGGTAAACCTCGAATATTTCACGTCGGCTGGACAGCCTTCTGGGGCGTAGCGCCGGACTTCTTCGCCTTTACGGCGCCGTTCGTCATAGCTCTCTGGAACATCGTCTTTGGCGATGCCACATTTGGAAATATTCGCAGCAATATGGACGTGGGAGGGTTCGATCTCGCGGCGTACCTGTATCAGTACAGTCACTCCCTCGTTGTCTTCGCCGTAGTGTTCCTACTAGTCTGGCTCATCTCGCGCCGTCCACGCTGGGAGATGCTCGGCTGGGCACTCCATATACTCATCGATATCCCGTCTCACGACATCGGTTTCTACGCCACGCCGTTCCTATTCCCGATATCTGACTATCGTTTCCCATACGGCGTGTCCTGGGGTAACACTTACTACATGATCATCAACTACTCCGCACTAGTCCTAGTCTGGAGCGGTATCGCCATCGCGAAAATCCGCAAGACTATAAATGCCCGAAAGACCCTATAAAATGGTTGTATTGACAACGTATATACAATGTATATACTAATGATATGACTACAATAAACATTCGAATCGACGAAAAACTAAAGAAAGCGGCAGGGAAAACCCTGGCGTCTCTTGGCCTCGACACTTCTTCTGCTGTGAAGATGTTTCTTTCGCAGGTAGTAACCGAAAATGGTTTGCCATTTACTCCAAGTAAAGATCCGGCGAAGATTCGCGCTCGTTGGGATAAGGAAGTCGCAGAAGCTCTGAAGAATGGCAAGAGGTATTCTACGGCGGAAGAAATGCACAAAGATATCTTCAAGGTATAATAATAAGCATGTACGAAATCCAATTTTCGTCAACTTACAAAAAGTCTATTAAAAGAGTAAGGAAAGGTGGGAAGATCTCTATGTCAGAGGTCTACCTTGTCATCAACACTCTTGCCTCTGGTAAACCTCTTTCTGTAAAACACAGGGACCATAAGCTAAGTGGCGAATTTTCAATGTATCGAGAGTGTCACATCAAGCCAGACTTGTTACTTATATATCAAATCAAAAATGATATTCTAGTTTTGGTTTTAATAAACATAGGTTCACACTCAGAGCTTTTCTAGGAAATGTACACTTTATATATTCTCAAATGCTCTGACGGGAGTCTCTATACCGGCATCACCACAGACCTAGCGAGGAGAGTGGCTGAACATAACGCCGGCAAAACAGGCGCGAAGTATACCCGAGCGAGGCGACCGGTAGCAGTCGTATACTCTCGAAAGTTTCGCACACGCTCTACTGCGTCTCGTGAAGAAGCGAGGATCAAGACTCTGACTCGCGTTGATAAACTCGAGTTGTTAAGCGCTAAATCTAAATAAGCGTATAATAGAAATAGGCCGAAACGTTTACCCCCACACCTACTTTTTCATAGTTCTTTGAACACGCGCCTTTAGCGCAATGAAAAAGTAGGTGTAGGGGTTTATCAAAATTAATTTAGAAAAATCTATGACACTTATTTTAGGACTTATACTTGGAGCCGGTTTCGTCGTATTCGCACTCCAGAACACGCAGACCGTTATGGTCACATTTCTCGGATGGGGATTCGAGGGATCTGTTGCCGTCATCGTCATCGCAGCATTACTCGCAGGTATCGTCATCAGCCTACTCATGGCTATCCCGGGAGTTATCCGCAACATGATATCCGAATCTAGCCTGCGTGGTCACAACGATGCACTTCGTCGAGAACTCGATGATCACAAAGAGAAGCTCGAGGACGCACATAGGACTATCGCCGAGATCAAGAAGACTCCTGATGAGATCGTCATCACCAAGCTGTAAGAATGGAGAGGAGTATCAACGGCATACCATATACACTGCGTAACACTGCGCGCAAGATGCGTGTCTCTATCCGCATAGATAGTGCTGGTACTCTCGTCGTTTCGAAGTCTCGGTGGATATCTGTCCGACAAGCTGAGCGGGTCGTAGAGCGGAACCTCGTCTGGATAGAGACGAAGATGAAGGAGATGAATGCCAGGCCAAAGAAACTCCTCGAGCACTACTCACGCGCAGACTTCCTCGCTTATCGAGAAACCGCCAGAAAGCTCGTCAGCGAAAGGCTAAAATATTTCAACCAGACGTATAGATTCGACATCGGTCGCATCTCTATCCGGAATCAGAAGTCTCGGTGGGGTAGTTGCTCGATGCTCGGGAATGTGAATTTTAATTACAAGCTCGCACTACTGCCACCAGCACTCTCTGACTACGTCATCGTGCATGAACTATGTCATATAGGTGAAATGAATCATGGGCCGAAGTTCTGGGCACTCGTCGCTAGGGCGATCCCAGACTGGGTAGATAGGAGACGAGCACTGAAAGCTTACTAGTATCCGAGAAATAGCCTTTTTGGAAATTATAGTTTAGAATATTTACATATGACAAAAAGATCAAGTGTAGACATCCGTCCGCAAAATGCGAACCCACGGAAGTCCAAGAATAGAGTAGCGGCCAAGAAGGCCATGCTCGCGGCCAAGGCCAAAAAGGTAGTTGATAACAAGAACGCCTGGCGCAAAACCAAGGCCAAGTAGAGGGAGGGAGACATGACCCGTATCAGAGATGATGCGGGTTTTGTTCTGCCAAAAAACCATGCATTAGAGAATATATTTGCTATTTTGGCAAGAATACGTAGACTATGGGTATATCAGTTAAATACCGGCCGCAAGGCTGGCAACTAAAGTAATATATGGGTAATTTTCAAGGAGGAGGGGCTAGAGGAGGATTTCGGGGTGGGGACCGCGGCGGCAAGCCATCGTTTGGAGGTAAGCCACGTTTTGGCGGAGCTAGAGGCTCTGATCGTGGTGACCGAGGTGATGTCGTGATGCACAAGGCTGTTTGTAGTGAATGTGGCAAAAGCACTGAAGTGCCTTTCAAGCCGACAGGTGACAAGCCTGTTTACTGCAAGGATTGCTTCAATGCCAAGCGTGATGAATCTGACACGCGTGGTGGGGCACGTCCTAGCTACGACCGTGCGCCAAGGCGAGACTATGGTGACAAGCCAAGTTTCCGTCCTGACTCACGAAGTGAGCGCCCAGCCTACAAGCCAGCGCCTGCTAACGACGAGACGAAGAAGGTAATGCAGGAGATCAGCACGAAACTCGATAAACTAATCAACGCCGTCGAGAGGCTCGCAGACTCGAGCAAAGCCGCTAGCCACAAAGAAGATGTGAAGAATGTGGTAGCCAAAGCGATGAAAGAAGACAAACCAAAAGCCAAGGCCGTTAAGAAGAAGAAAGCGTAATAATCATAAGTGAAAAAGCGGACCTCGGGGTAACCCGTGGTCCGCTTTTCTCAAGGCGTGGCTACATTGCGAGTAGCACTTCGACCTTGAGTAGATAGCCTTCGTCAATGCCGTGACTTTTCATCAGGCGAAGCAACGGGAGGATGAGGTTGATGTATTCTCGGTCCTCGGTATCCAGGTTCTTGGTGTTGCCAGAGTCCTCCTCGATACGGTCGATATTGGACTTGAGGTCACGCCAGTCTATGCCGGTGTAGAGGTGTGCAACTTCGACGTCATTTTCGACGATAGACACTTCTTTGGATGTCCGCTCGAGATGTTCGTCGTTCGAGAATCGTTCAGTGGAAGGCTTCTGTGTCATGGTGATCAGGTTTATAAAAATACTATTCGCTGGAGGCGGTATTGTCAACGATTTGCTAAAATATATCTATGACAGTTGAGAAACTCACAGATATTCCGAACGTAGGCAAGCGTGTGGCTGGAGACCTGGAACTCCTAGGGATCAAAAAGCTCGCGGATCTCAGAAACAAAGACCCGTACAAGTTGTATCAGAAGCTTTGCAAACTAACAGGGGTACGACATGACCCATGCTTGCTCGATACATTCATGGCGGTAGTTGATCATGCCAACGGTGCACCCAGAACCCCATGGTGGTTCTATACTGTGGAGAGGAAAAAGAAGTATCCGAATATATAATTTTTTTTGGTGTTGTTGCCAAGGGAGTGTGTTTGAGATAGATTGGAACAAAACACTCCCCATGAGAACACACCTGGTTGACCGTCTTTCATTCTTTGCAGGAGTTGCGACCTTGGTCTTTGTCGGCGGACACAATCACTGGGATGCATTGAGCATGTTCGTTTCTTTCCTGGTAATACTGCCAGCTATGGCGATGTCCATGGCTTGCAGGAATATGCTGGAGAAGCGATACTCCGGTGACCCACCGACAAATAGCTCGTTCTGGCGCATCGTCACGATCATCTTAGTGTTGTTCGCGATAGCACTCCACGGGTTGATCATCGATAAGTATCCATTCACTGCTCCGGCCGTGACGATACTCGGTATTAGTTTACTCGAGCTTGTGGCCGTGCTCATGCTGCAGTACCGTTGGAGCTCGCACTCCGAATGGTGAAAACAGAGCCGTACCCTTTGCTAATATAGCGAGGGTGCGGCTTTTCATTTGTGTTAGTATTAGTTTATGGAATACAAATCAACATTGAAATACGTCATCGTCGCCATCGTTATCGCCGTCATCGGCGTACTCGGGTTTAAACTTCTCATGACTGAGGAAAGCGTTGCTACGCCAGATGATGTCATCGTTCATGAGGGCTGGCTCTCAGGCGAGACCGTGGATGCGCAGACTTTTATGTACCCAGCGGAGCTCGGGCTACAGTATGTCCGTACACAGGAGTGGCCACCAGTCATCAGTATGTTGAGCGAGTCATTTACCTGTACATCAGATGGTGTTGAGACTCAGGGGTCAGGCATTACTGAAGCTATAACCATCAATGGACATGACTACTGCGCCACACGCCTCACAGAGGGTGCGGCAGGAAGTTCATATACTACTCACACTTATGTTAGATCATCAGGAGATACGACCGAGATGATGACTTTCACGACGAAGTCGGTCCAGTGTGGTAACTACGATGAGCTGGAGATGAATGAATGTATCGCTGAACAAGCGGCGTTCGATGTCGATAAACTCGCTGACGAGATATTCCAAACCCTCCGATAGCTCACAGTTTCATTACCGCTTATACTAAACTTGTGTTAATCTCTCTCCTATGTCCAAAGACGAGACAATCTTACGTTTCGAAGAAGTAGACTTCGAATATAATCCGAACAAACCGATCCTCGACGAGGTGTCTTTTTCTGTGCGTCAGGGGATGAAGCTCACTATCATGGGACAGAACGGCGCTGGCAAGTCCACACTGTTCGGGCTCATCACAGGTGAGTACGACCCCAACAATGGCGAGATACATATCGTAAAGGGTACTAGTATCGCCATAGCAAGACAGGTGATCCCTAGGGATCAGATGGATCTATCTATCCGAGAATTCTTTCAGAATTGTTTCAAAGAGAAAGTCTACGATATCGACCCTCGGATAGACGAGGTGCTCGAGATAGTTCACCTCAAGGGTCATGAGAAAGTTCATGACCGCATAGTGAAAAGTTTCTCAGGAGGTCAGCAAGCGAGAATACTACTCGCCTCTGCTCTCATCCAGGAACCTGACATCCTCCTCCTCGACGAGCCGACGAACAATCTCGACAAAGCGGGTATCGAACATCTCACAGACTTCCTGAAAAAATATGAAAAGACATGTCTGGTTATTTCCCATGATGCTGAGTTCCTGAACTCATTCACCGATGGTGTCCTGTATCTCGATGTCTTCACTAGGAAGATAGAGCGATATGTCGGTAACTACTATGATGTGGTCAAAGATATCAGTGCACGTGTCGAAAAAGAAAACATAAAGAATGCGCGCCTCGGGAAAATCATCCAAGCGAAAAAAGATCAGGCCAATGTCTTCGCCCACAAGGGTGGAAACCTGCGTGCTGTGGCGAAAAGGATGCGTGACCTCGCGGCAGATCTCGAGGAGGAGCTCGTTGATGTTAGGAAAGAAGACAAAACCATCCGGCCATTCACCATCCCATTCCAGGACGACATCACCGGTGAGATCATCAGGCTCGAGTCAGTGAAAGTGATCCGAAACCACAAACCTACCGAGAAGAAAGTAAACATCAAGCTCAAGAAGAACAATCACTTGCTCCTGGCCGGTCCGAATGGTATCGGCAAGTCGACTCTACTCGAGTCTATCGCTAGCGGTAAGAGTGCTGGTACGACCATCGCCTCGGGTGTCCGTGTCGGTTATTATCGACAGGACTTCTCAACCCTAGACTTCAATCAGACAGTTTATGAATCCCTCCGGGATGGGATGGCTGTCGCCAACATGCCACTTAACGAAGAGCGCCTCCGGGCAACCGCAGCTGGGTTTCTCCTCACCAGTGAAGTCATAAATACGAAAATCGGAAGTTTGTCCGAGGGGCAGAAGGGGCTCGTTGCATTCGCGAGACTCGTACTCGAGCGTCCAGGGCTACTCATACTCGATGAGCCAACGAACCACATAAATTTCAGACACCTACCGATAATCGCGCAAGCACTCGACAAATACGAGGGCGCTATGATTCTCGTATCTCACGTGCCAGACTTCGTCGAGCAGATACGTATCGACGAGAAGCTAGATCTAGACAAGAAAGTTACAAAAGATTCTTAACAGCATTTTTACCAGCGACGTGTCCAGTAGTCCAACATAGCTGGAGACTGTATCCGCCTGACGGTCGGTCGATGTTCAGGATATCTCCGACGAGAAATAGATTCGGGAAAGTTCTGGACTGCATAGTTTTCATATCTACCTCTGTGAGCAACACGCCACCACTCGAGATGACAGCCTTGTCGAGTCCGAGAAGTCTGTCGACGTGCATCGGTACGGCCTTGAGGAGCTGAACCAGAGCGAGCCTGTCGCCCCTACTGATACTGTTGCATGTTTTGTCACCACTTATGCCGGAAAGCTCAACGATAGTATCTGTCATCGCACCTGTGATGAGACTGCCGAGAGAGTTCTTGAATTTCTTCGTGGCATTCGCGCTGAATACTTTCTGGAGTTCTAGGTTGAGTTCGCCATAGTTAAATCGTGGCAAGAGGTCGAGAGTTATCTTGACCGGTCCGTATTTTAGTAGTTCACCAACGTCACGACTCATGTTGAGTACCGTTGGTCCGGAGATGCCGACGTGAGTGAAGAGAATTTTACCTGCGACTTTGTCCTGCAGTACATCGTTCTGCCAGAGAGATAGTTTGATATCGCGTAGTGTCGTACCAGCCATAGACTTGGCCCACTTGTCTTTCAGCGCTATCGGAACGAGCGATGCGGTCGGCTCACTAACAGTGTGCCCGATATCGCGAAGCCACTTGTATCCATCACCGGTCGAGCCAGTCTCAGGGCGAGAAGTTCCACCTGTGGCGATGATTATGCTTTTACCAAGTATAACTTTCTTGTTCTTCAGCCGGACTCCGACGATCCTATCCTCCTCTCGAATAATCTCGGTAACAGGTGAGTTCGAGAGTATCTCTACATTGAGCCTTTTCATATTATCAACGAGTACATCCCAGACTGACTGTGCAGAGTCCGAGACAGGGAAGACTCGCAGTTCATTCTCAACTTTGGTCGGCATGTTTTTGTCATGGAAGAAGTCCAGAGTGTCCCTAACAGACCAGTCGGAGAATGCTGAGAAAAGGAACTTGGAGTTTTCTTTGAATTTGCTCAGGAGTTTTCGGGTGTCGAACTCAGCGTTCGTGACGTTGCAACGTCCTCCCCCAGTGATGAGGAGTTTCTTGCCGAGAGTTCCATTCTTCTCGATAAGGACTACGCGCGCGCCAGACTCGGCCGCTGTACCTGCAGCCATCATTCCGGCAGGCCCGCCACCGACGATCACTACATCATAGAGAGTATCTTTGTCCATTTGGCTATCCTAGCGTATTTGGTGATAGAATAAAAGAATGGAGACAAATAATACAAAAACATGGCAAGTGGTTCTGGGGATAGCGATAATAATATTTTTAGCGATCTGGTTGTTTAAAATGCCAGAGCGGGAAGTAGTTTTACCAACAGGAGATACAGGAGAAGAAGTTGTTGATAATGACGAAGAAGAGGCCATGAAAGAAATGTGCTACATCTGGAATACAGAAGCAGGCGATAGTGCGACACTTCGGCTAAGTATCAATGGTGACACGGCAAACGGAAGTCTCAACTGGATCCCGGCAGAGAAGGATCGTAAAACCGGAAATTTCGAAGGCAAGGTTGCAAGCGTTGGAACGGTTGACGCTCTCTGGAAAGTTTCAGCTGAGGGTATGACCTATGACGAACAGCTTATTCTGAAGTACAGCGAGACTTCTGCTAACGTAGGATTCGGCATGATGGAAGATAGGGGAGACGGAACATATGTCTATAGTGACCCGACGAATCTATCGTACGAGCCGAATCTCGCGAGAACGGATTGTGGAGATGAGGCCGTTAGATAACTAAAAATAATTGAGAGAAACTCCGGATAATAAGCCGGAGTTTTTCATTGGTGTTGAAAAAGTCTTGACAGGGGAGCATTTAGCGGTAATATACTCCCCGGATAGCAACAACGCTTTCCTTCCAAACCATTTACACGATGAAGATAGGACAGTTCGGAATCTCGGAAAAGAGCACGAAGAACGTGCTTGTGATGGGGATGGGGGTTTCAGACAACAGTGTACAGCTGTTGTCGGAGCTCCGTTCCATGGGCTATACGTTGACCGCACACACCAAAACCGTCGACAAGCTCGGCGGTGCCAAGGTGGGTGAGGTCATCGACTTCACTACGTACTCGAACGACGAGCAGATCGCACCCTACCCACTGTGCGGACTGCCACAGAATGTGTTCGAGGCGATGACCGTCACCGAGGACAAGCACGGGAATGCACTGTGGGAGCGTGGTACCACGAAAAGGATCCGCCCGATCTCGATCGTGTTCGCCCCCGTGAGCCAAACACTCTCCGGTGGAGAAACCAACGCGTTTGACCTCATGACGCAGGTGCACTACAACACCATCGGCGCCATCAGTGCCGCCTTCGCAGGGGGCCGGATCGTGGTGACGAATGAGGCTGACCTCACGGAGCTCATCCAGTTCATCGGTGGATCCGAGGACAACAAGCTCGAGCCCGAGACCTATTGCGCCCTGGCCGTACGCTACGGAACCAAGGCCATCGCTGGACTCGGTACACGCCTGAAGAACATCGGACACAAGATGGTGGACCTCACGAAGATGGCCGACGAGGTGCTCGAGCGCGTGATGATGACGAGCTGATCGGAAGGAGAAGTACAAAACATTGCCGTCATGCACTGAGTGCGACGGAAGGAGAGTCGAGGACCCATGCCGGGAGGTGTGGGTCCTTTTTCTTTTCCACTACTATTTATATAGAAAACAAAGTAAAATAAGGATTGTTAATGCCACCACAAAGTAAAAATATCAGAAGATACTCAGTCAGGACTGTTGTCGGCATTTTGATTGCTGTGGTTTTTCTAACGTCCACACAAATCATCGAAGCCGCCGCTCCGACGGTGGTAACTGGGGCAGCAACTAGTATCACAAAAACTAGTGCTATTTTGGCTGGATCTATCACTAGTAACGGAGGTGAGCTTATAACCGACACTGGTTTCGAGTTTGGACTTACCGATAGTTATGGACAAATTATACCTTCAACTGATAACACTACTGAGTATGTGTCTGAATTTGGCACAAGTGGGTCCGGAAATGGGCAGTTCGCCAATCCATTTGACATAGATATTGATTCCGCGGGCAATATATATGTTGTTGAGCAAGATGGTTCCCGAGTTCAAAAATTTAACCCTGCGGGGGTTTACCAGATGAAATTTGGTTCCTTTGGTGTAGGTGATGGACAATTTCAACAATCAAGAGGTATCGGTGTTGATTCCGCGGGTAATATATATGTAGCCGATACGTCCCGAGTTCAAAAATTCAACTCCGCGGGAGTCTACCAGTCGCAGCTTGTGGGAAGCTTTTCTGACCCAACCGATATTGGAATTGATTCTTCCGATAATGTTTATGTGGTAAATTTCGGAGGGCACGAGATAGATATATATAATTCTGCAGGCGTTTTTCAGAATACTGTAGGGTCTTTGGGTACTGGCGATGGTCAGTTTTCAAACCCTATGTACATAGCTTTCGATTCAATTGGTAACTTTTTTGTAACTGACTTTGGAAATCATCGTGTTCAAAAATTCAACTCTGCGGGTGTTTACCAGTCACAGTTCGGCTCGGATGGCGATGACAACAATGGCGACGGTGATGGCGAATTTTCATATATTAGGGGTATCGCTATCAACTCCAATGACGATATTTATGTGAGTGATATATCACAAAACAGAGTCCAAAAATTCAACTCCGCGGGGGTGTATTTGTCACAGTTTGGTACGTCAGGTAACGACGATGGAGAGTTTTCTGGAGCGTACGATGTAGCTATAGATAGTCTCGACGCAATATACGTAACAGATTCGCAGAATAACCGTGTTCAAAAGTTTATAGAGCAGTTTTCTGCGGATCTAAATGCCGTACTTCCAACCCTGACATGTGGTACGACTTATCACTACAGAGCATATGCAACAAATGCTACCGCAACTAGTTACGGAGATGACGAGACATTCACAACCTTAGCCTGTGAGGAGTACATAGTTAGAACTGGACTTGCCTCATCCGCAACAACCACAACGGTGTCTCTAGCCGGCACTCATGAAGGTGAAGGTAGTCTCAACATTACAGGCCGAGGATTTAACTACGGCCTAACTGATTCGTATGGCTCCAGCGTAAGCGAGACGGGGGATTTATTTATCGATAAATTTGGTAGTGCTGGTGGTGGGGGTGGAAATGGTACGTTTCAATTTCTCGCTTCAGTCGGAACTGATGTAGACGGAAATATTTATACTACTGATCAGTTCGAGGATGTCATTCAGAAATTTGATGCAGATGGAAATTTCGTCTCACAGTATAATGTCAGCTTTCCAGCGCCAGGCGGATTATCACTGCCATTTTCCGTACGCGGTGCACCGGACGGTAAGCTGTACGCAATCGATGCCTACAATTCTCAGATTGTAAGATTTGATAATAGCCTCTTTGCAAACCCGACGGTGTTTGCAGCGGGTGGCGGAGTATCATTCCCAACAGGTGTCGGATTCGACTCAGATAGCAATGTATATATAGCTGACTATGGAAATGATCGTATTGCCAAATTCAATCCAGCTGGGACTTTACTCAGCACAATCAGTGCAGGTTCGGGTGGCGGAAATGGGCAACTCTCGGGCCCCAGTGCTGTTGCTGTAGATACTGATGGCAATATCTATGTCTTGGATACCAATAACATGCGCGTTCAGAAATTCAGTAGTGCAGGAACGTATGTAGCTCAAGTCGGTAGTGCTGGAAGCGGGAATGGAGAATTCGGTATTTCGTACCAATCGTCGATTGCTGTCGACGCCGATAATTTCGTATATGTTGTCGACACATCGAACAACCGCGTTCAGAAGTTCAATTCGAATTTGGTTTATCAGTCTCAGTTCGGGGTCTCAGGGGCTGGCGATGGCGAGTTTAGTGGACCTACAGGCATCGCCATCGGAGCAAATGGAGATATTGTTATTGCAGACGTCGGAAATAGTCGCGTTCAGATATTTAACGAACATTTCGCACTCGGAGTTACTGGGCTTATATGCGGTACAACCTATCATTACCAAGCAACTGCAACAGGCCCTGACGGCACAGAGACAGGAGACGATGCCACTCTTACGACATCCGTCTGTCCAGTCGCAGCGTCCAGTGGTGGGGGTGGATCGAGTGGAACACATTTTATCTGTACGGACTCGAGCGCTGTCAATTACACCAAGGACATTGGTGATGGACGAGTAAATAATGATATATGTAAGTATAAACAGGTGAATGTTCCGACTACAGAGCTCGCTTGCGAGACGCCTTTGTACCTAACTCGTCCGGTGAAGTTTGGTGCATCAAATAATCCTGACGACGTCAGACTTCTAGAGAAATACCTGAACACTTACGAAGACAGCAACTTAACAGTCGACGGCTTCTATTCTAAAGCAGATTTCGATACAGTTGTTAGGTGGCAAGAGAAGTACAGTTCTGAGATCCTGACACCGTGGGGTATTACCGAAGGTACCGGCTATGTCTTCATCACAAGTTTGCGGAAAATCAAACATATTCACGAATCGAAATGTGCCGAGGGTGGATACGTCACCGCGAGTGAGGCTTGTTACTTATATGACCAGGTGCTTAAGCGTGGCATGAATAGCGGCTTCGTCAAGTTCGCACAGAAAGCCCTTCTCGCATCAGGAAACTTGGCGGGTACTGCAGACGGAGTCTTCGGTTCGGTGACTGAGCTAGCGGTCAAGAATTTTCAAGCTAAAAATGGGTTAGCGAGCGATGGTGTTATCGGCCCCACAACAGGTAACCTATTGTCTGGAGTAAAGTGTGACATATAGTTAGCATTCTCACCTCGATTAATCACCAGAATCTCTTTATCCACTACAAGATACTAACGAGGCGTAGTAAAATATAGGCTGTTAATGCCTACAAAAGATAAAATTCAAACAAAGCATATTCTAAGCATTCTTGGCGCGCTTTTAATTTGTATTGTTTTCCTTGAGTCAACCAATATCTTACAAGCTGCAGCACCTACAGTGAGGACCATGCCTGCAGTCAACATAACGAAAACCAGCGCAACTCTTGCTGGTGTTGTTAGTGATGATGGTGGTCAGCTTATTACAGCGAGTGGTTTTGAATTTGGCCTTACATCTAGCTATGGTCAGAGTGTGGGCGGAGATCCGACATATAGACAGACAGATGAATTCGGTGGCACAGGTAGCGCCAATGGGCAATTAGACGAACCGATGGGTATAGATCTCGACTCGAATGGTGATATTTTTGTTGCGGATAGAATAAACAATAGAATTCAGAAGTTTAATGGTACGACTCACGCATGGATGCAAAATATTGGTACACCCGGTACCGATCCAGAACAGCTAGAAGATCCTCTGAGTATTGTTCTTCTGTCTGACGACAGCATGTGGGTCGTAGATAGGGCGAATGGATCACAAAATAGTGGTTCGCTTATCAAGTACGATGCATCAGGAACATTCGTGGAGTGCATCACACTCAATCAGTGTGCCACAAATTTTGACTTCGGTAACACACTCTTTGCCAGTAATTTTAATGGAGGAATAGAGACAGATTCATCGGATAATCTGTACTACACAAAGGGTAATGAAGTTTATGCAATTGCAAATGGGACAAATGCTACTATTTTTGTAAAAGGGGCGGCAGCTAGTTCGGCAGATGGAGAATTCGATAGCCCGGCAGGGTTGTTCGTAGACTCCGTAGGTAATATTTTAGTTGCGGATAAAAACAATGGTCGTATTCAGAAATTAGAGTCTGACGGTGATTATCTATCTAAGTTTGGGACTGTCGGGTCTGGTGACGGAGAGTTTCAAACTCCGGCGGCTATAACATCAGATAGTACCGGAGATTTGTTTGTAGTTGATGCTGGTAATGGCCGTATTCAGAAATTTGATTCAAATGGGAATTTCATACTTGATTTTGGGTCAGTTGGTCAAGGGGACGATCAGTTTGCGGGTCCTGTGGAAATTGTCGCAGATGCAGCAGATGACTTATATATTAGCGATAGTCAGAACGATCGTATCGTGAAGTATGAGCAGGGTTTTACTTCGGACTTGTCAGTGGTCTTGCCATCTCTTACGTGTGGAACCACTTATCACTATCGAGCTTATGCCACAAACTCTGATGGAACATCTTATGGTTTAGACGAAACTTTCTCGACACTGGATTGCGATGTGCCTCTGGTTAGAACAGGTGTCTCGTCATCAATTACTGCTTCTTCAGTGACACTCGCAGGTACACATGAGGATGTAGGAAGCCTATCGATGACCTCTAGAGGTTTCCACTACGGTACAACTGCTTCATACGGCCAGTCTGTAAGTGAGGACGGTGATCTGTATATAGATAGTTTTGGTTCCGCGGGTGGAGGGGGAGGGAACGGTACATTTTTATCACTATACGGGGTAGGCTCTGACGCTGAAGGCAATATTTACACCACTGACAGTTTTGAAAATATCATCCAGAAATTTAGTGCTACGGGTACTTTTATATCTCAATATGACGTAAGCTTCCCTGATCCAGGCGGAGTCACAACCCCTTATGTGCTTCGTGGTGCACCAGATGGAAAGTTGTACGCTGTTGATGCTTTTAATAGCCAAATAATCAAATTCGACGATAATAATTTTACTAACCCTACTGTTTTTGCTGCAGGCGCAGGATTATCATTTCCGACAGATATCGCTTTTGATGCCAGTAGTAATATTTACGCTGTAGATTCTGGAAACAGCCGAGTAGTTAAACTAGACCAGACTGGTTCTATTGTTTTGGAAATAGATAATCCTAACGGAGGTCCAGATTTTGCAGCGTTACAAACTATTGCTGTTAATTCGGGCGGAGATATTTTTGTCTATGACGGTTCAACGCTACAAATACATAAGTTTGATTCGACTGGTGCATACGTTACTTCAACCTCAGGAGTTAATGGTTCTGCGGACGGACAATTTGCAGGGAGTGCCTATCTGGCAAGTGACGGGAGTTACATATACGCAGCGGATGGTGCGAGCACCAGGGTTCAAAAATTTGATTCAGATCTAGATTTCGTCTCAAAATTTGGATCTACCGGTGCTTCTATAGGTCAGTTCGCTTCTATTACCGGAATTACACTCGGCAACAGCGGCGATATTATTGTCGCTGATTCAGGCAATTCAAGGATTCAGATTTTTAACGAAAGATTCTCTTTGCCTTTGGTGGGCCTTACTTGCGGAACGACCTATCACTATGAGGCATTTGCTACGAGTCCCGATGGTACAGGGGACGGTGACGATGCAACTTTTACAACTAGCGCTTGTCCTCCGTCAACGGGCGGTGGGGGTGGAACCACGGGGTCTAGATACTACTGTAATGACCCACTGGCTACTAACTATACTGAGAACGTACCGTCGAATCGTGTCGACAACGATCTATGTAAATACCCTGAACCAGATGACGATGAGCTCGCATGTACTGGTACACTATTTTTGAGTAAGCCCGTAAGATACGGCTACGCTAACAACCCAGAAGACGTGAAGCTCTTGGAGAGATTTCTAAATACT
This sequence comes from uncultured Candidatus Saccharibacteria bacterium, assembly GCA_964426385.1. Classification (GTDB taxonomy): domain Bacteria; phylum Patescibacteriota; class Minisyncoccia; order Phycocordibacterales; family CSBR16-119; genus CAYRQF01. The sequence continues at coordinate 123,999 of CAYRQF010000001.1, forward strand.
TACGAGAATACGACCCTCACAGTCGATGGAGTGTATGCGCACAACGACTATGTTGCTGTTGTTACATGGCAAGAGAAATATGCAAGTGAGATATTGAAACCTTGGGGCCTAACCAAAGGAACTGGCTACGTGTTTATCACCAGTCTCAGAAAGATTCAGAAGGTGCATGATACAGGATGCGCAGAAACAGAAAGACTGAAGAGAGATTTCTGCTACATCTATGATCAGAAACTGAAAAGAGGGGACAATATCCCACTAGTTAAGTTCGCCCAGAAGGCACTGCGTGCAGCGGGTACTTTTAGTGGCACTATCGACGGAGTCTATGGACCGGTAACAGAATCGTCCGTCAGAAGCTTCCAGACTCAGAATGGTCTCGCCGGGGATGGAGTCCTAGGGGCTACTACTGGTCTCAAACTTGAAGAAGTTACTTGCAACATCTAGCTACTCACACTTCGAAGTTGTGCTGATGCAAACCGCCCCATCATCAACGATGACGCGGACGTTTTCGTCGGCGTAGTCTAGTTCTATATTCTTGGCGAACTGCAGAGAAATAATAATTATCGCAGCGATGGAGAGGGCGAAAAGTATTCCCCCAGTGACAATACTATTATGGTCGTATTTATTTAGACCCTTGGCAAGCGACCAGAAACCCTTGGCAACAAGAGCGATCGGCCAATAGGCGATATAGAGGGAGGCACTGATAAGTGTCGCAATGACAACGGGTGATAGACCGAAGAATAGTTCATACCCAAAAAGTGTCCCACTGACAAGTATAGTTACAAATGACGCTAGCCAGCCGATACCTATACCGGCCATGGCGATATATAGCACGACAGCAATGATACCCATGAGTATGCGAAATACTCGAAGCCATGGGCTTATTCGGTAAGTACCGGGCGTTCCGTAGTTGTTATTTTCCATACACGCTATTCTATGCCAGAAAGTGGGGTTTGTATAGAAGTTTGACAAGACATAAGTTCTTGTGCTTTTATACGCGCAGAACAGTGAAGTTGAACTTTCCACCAAAAACAGAAGCAAATGAACACCGTAGACTTCGAACTGACTGAGGGTAGTTTCCTCGAATTCGATAAATGGATACGTAGTTATGGTTTTGAAATGGTCGTCTATGGAATGACCCACACAGGTGGTGTGAATCTTGAGGCTTCTATGCTTATCGCTCCGAGGAAGGGTGAGGGCGGGGCCGTTTACTACATCTTTGTGTGCAAAAAGACCGGTTACCTGGTTGTTGTACGCACAATCTGGCTTCTCAAGTCGAAGCGTGTGACACGCGATAAGAAAAAAGGGTGGGTACTGATAGTTCCGATCAAGAATCCGGACCATCGTGCTCATTCATCAATCGCTATCACGAGGACCCCACGCTTTTGGGAGATTCTCAAGGAGCGGACGATCGTTGCGCGCGAAATCGTGATCCAAGTCCCTAACTGTATCGAGTGTCACGCAAGAACCGAGATAAAAATTGACAATCGAAGCGGAAAGATCGGCGATCGACATTTCGTTTGTCCACATAATTGGTTTCACCCATCGATACACTGGAATGCTTTGCAGCACTCCAAGCTTGGATGGAAACGGCTTCTCGAGGATAGAGCGAGCGAGAAACGCAACCGACGAAACCCAAATGTCAAAGAACCGGGCTCTGCTCGTAAAAAGCGAAAGCGCTGGAAGCGATTAATGCCAAACGGGGAAATAGTCCTAGTTTGACGCAGTACCTCATATGAACTGGCCGGATATCCGGCCTTTTTCATTTATATAAAAAAGATGAACCCCGCCAACGGCGCGGGGTTCTGAAGGGGTTGTAGAACTACTTGTCGTCAGCAACGGTGGCGTCTTCTGGGGAGACGTTTTGTTGCATGACTGACACGGATTTGGGCTGTGCATTTGAGAGCGCAAGTGCACCGGGGTATTGTACTGCAAGTGCGGTCAACAAAAGCAGGATGATGGTGGGGATGTCCGAAGGAATGGCGTTCCTTACAATCCAGAGTTTGACGTTCTTCATCATGACCTTGGGGGTTTTGTTTAATAATATTCCAAAGTTCTGATGTGGTCAACAAATTGTTATACTGTACTTATGAAAATTTCCACAAAACAATTCAATAACATCGGTAAATGGTTTATCGTTGTAACAGTTATCGTCTGTCTCGGCAAGGTGTATGTCGATAAAAAGATTGGAGAAATAACTGTTCCGCCAAAAGGCGATGTTGGAATGGTGGAAGCAGGGGAAGAAGTTGATTTCTTGGAGTTACCCGCGGGCTTCAAGGCAACATATTATGCCAAAGGCGTTGATGGCGCTCGCGTTATGGAGTGGGACTCGCAAGGCCGGATGCTCGTTTCTCAAACTGGCGAGGGCAAGATTTCTGTGCTTATAGACGAGAACGGTGATGGTACTGTAGAGTCGGTAAAAACTCTCATTGATAACCTCGACAAGCCTCACGGCATGACAATAAAATGCAATCCTGTCGGTAATCCGCCATGTCACCTCTATGTGGCGCAGCATGGCGAGCTATCTCGCTATGCTTATGACGCCGACAAAATCGAATTATCCCAGTACACCAAGCTCATGGATCTACCGAAGTCAAAAACAGATCGACATTACACTCGTACCCTGCTCGACCTGAGCACGGAACAGGAAAACAGATTACTTATTTCTGTAGGCTCCTCATGTAATGTTTGTGATGAAAAGGATGGAGTTCGTGGAAAGATTATCTCATACGATATCGATACTGGAGAGATCTCTGACTACGCCCGAGGTCTTAGAAATGCGGCCTTTATGACACGTAACCCACTCGATGGGCGAATATTTATGACAGAAATGGGTCGTGATGGACTAGGAGACGATACTCCGCCAGACGAGATCAACGTTATAGATCCGGATAAAGTGACTAGTGTTCCAAATTTCGGCTGGCCGATTTGCTATGGTCAAAATATTCATGATGGTGACTTCGATAAAAAACAATACATACGAGATCCTTGTGAAGATCCAACGCCCGCATATGTCGACTTACAAGCACACTCGGCACCACTCGGGTTATCATTTTTCGGCGAGGAGTCTTGGCCACAGGAGTACTGGTTTGATCTACTCGTCGCATATCATGGATCATGGAATAGGGAAGTTCCGACTGGATACAAGATAGTGCGAGTAAAAACTGACAAGAATGGCGAGTCAGCCGGAGTCGAGGACTTCATCACGGGCTGGCTGTCACCAGAGGGAGACAAGCTCGGGCGACCCGCAGATGTTAGGGTTATGCCGGGAACAATTTATATATCGGACGACATGAAGGGTGTCATATACAAGATATCTAGAATATAGTTATTTCATTGGAGAAAAAGGGCTTTTGTACTAAAATAATCAAATGCAAAACAGAACATATATACGTGATTTAAAAGATCACATCGGGACATCTATAATTATTAAAGGATGGATACAGGTGCGCCGTGACCAGGGAAAAATGACATTTTTCGATTTTCGTGATGCGACTGGAGTCGTCCAGGGCGTTGTGCTACCTGGGAGCGCTGCTGGCGATGTTGCCAAAGAAACTCGTCCAGAATGGGTCGTGGCCGTGACTGGTAAGGTTAACGCACGTCCTGAAAAGATGGTTAAGGTCGGCGTCCAAAACGGCGATATTGAGATCGAAGTCCTCGATATCGAAGTTCTGAATAAAGCTGAGACTCCTGCGTTTGATATATTATCTGACACCCGCGAAGTGAACGAAGAGTCTCGTCTCACACATCGTTATCTTGACCTACGCTCCGAGAGACTTCAGAAGAATCTCCGCGCCAGGCACAAAGTTCAGAATTTTGTCCGCAATCTTCTAGACGCAGAGAACTTTGTCGAAGTTGAGACTCCGATATTTACGAAGTCTACCCCAGAGGGTGCGCGCGACTATGTCGTACCATCACGAGTTTACCCTGGTAAATTCTACGCACTCCCACAGTCTCCTCAGCAATACAAACAGCTCCTCATGGCCGGCGGCATCGAACGCTACTATCAGTTTGCCCGTTGTATGCGGGACGAAGACCTTCGAGGTGACAGACAGCCAGAGTTCACACAGCTCGATATGGAAATGTCGTTCGCCACAGAGTCTGACATCATGTCTGTCACAGAGAATCTCCTGATCAAGCTCGTAACCGAACTATATCCGGACAAGAAAATCCAGACCATCCCATTCCCACACATCCCATACAAGGAAGCTATGGAGAAATACGGAAGTGACAGACCTGATATACGCGAGAACAAAGAAGACCCGAACACCCTAGCATTCTGCTGGGTAGTAGACTTCCCATTCTTCGAGAAAACTGCCAAATCTGACAACCCTCAGGCAGAAGGCGAGTGGACTTTTACCCACAACCCTTTTTCACTTTCGAAACCAGAGCATGTCGAGAATCTCCGCGACAGGAAAAACATCGGCGATATCATCGCGGCACAGTACGACATAGTTCTGAACGGCTACGAGATCGGTGGTGGATCAGTTCGAGCGCATGATCCAGAGATTCTCAAGAATATTCTCGGCATACTCGGACACTCGCCAGAGAAAATCGAAAGTAACTTTAGCCATATGTTGAAGGCTCTCGGTTCTGGTACGCCACCTCACGGAGGTATCGCCTGGGGATTTGACCGATTGATGATGCTCCTACAGAACGAGCCGAACATCCGTGAAGTTATCGCCTTCCCAAAGACTCGCGAGGGTCGTGACCCGATGATGGATTCGCCATCGACGATATCTGACGCTCAGCTCGCAGAGCTCTCGATCAAAGTCGTGAAGAAAGATTAAAATGCTACAAAAGACTTATACTCCGTCAAAACAAATACTCGAAAAATATGCCGATGTTCTGGTGAATTTCGCATTGGGTAGTGGGGAGGGAATAAAGCCCGGAGAAACAGTTCGTATTGTCATCGAGGAGTCTGCCAAACCGCTCTTGATCGAGCTTCAGAAGGCAATCTTAAAGTCTCGAGGTAACTTCATCCTGACCTACCTACCTGATGACACCGACGAATATAATTTCTCAAAGACTTTTTACGAATTGGCCGATGAGGCACAGCTAGCATATTTTCCGAAGACTCAACTCACCGGCATGATCAAAGACATCGATCATCAGATCGGTATCATCAGCGAAGCGGTCAAGAACCCTCTCAAAGGCGTAGACCCGAAAAAGATGATGAAACGTGGCGAGGTAGGCAAATTCCTGATGGATATGCGTAACCACAAAGAAAACCGCGGTGAATTCACCTGGACGCTCGCACTATATGGAACACCCGCCATGGCCAAAGAAGCCGGCATGTCGGAGAAGGAATACTGGAATGAGATAATCAAAGCCTGCTATCTAAATGAGCCGAGCCCTATCAAGAAGTGGAAAGATACCTACAAGAAAATCGCTCAGTATCAGAAGAAACTTAACGATCTCAATATTGATAAACTTCATATCGAGGGCGTTGATGCGAATCTCTGGATCAAACTATCGCCAATGAGTAAATGGATCGGTGGATCTGGTAGGAATATACCGTCGTTTGAGATATTTACGAGTCCCGACTGGCGAGGAACGAACGGCTGGATCAGGTTCAATCAGCCACTTTATCGATACGGAAATCTCATCACTGGTATCGAGCTATGGTTCGAGAACGGTCGCGTCGTAAAGTCCAAGGCGAAGAAGAATGAAAACGTTTTGAAAGAGATGATCGCCACACGTAATGCTGACAAAATCGGCGAGTATTCACTGACTGACCGCAGATTCTCTGAGATAACCAAATTCATGGCCGAGACTCTATATGATGAGAATATCGGCGGACGATTCGGTAACACCCATCTCGCACTCGGTAATAGTTACCATGATTGCTACAAAGGTGACCCAGCCAAGGTCTCAAAGAAGACCTGGGAGAAACTCGGGTACAACGACTCATCTGTTCATACAGATATCATCTCCACGACTGACCGTACGGTGACAGCATATTTACCGAACGGCAAAACTAAAGTTATTTATAAAGACGGACAATTTACTTTATAGTCTAAAAATGCAGAAGCCCCGCGATGAGCGGGGCTTTGCGATAAAGGTGATGAACAGGGCTTCAGCCGGTGATCGATTCGTTATGACCTTGGATGACACCGAGTCTGTGGACACCCAGTCCTGTCATAAGAGAGAACATGGCACCAAAAAAGATGCAGAAGTAGGCGTCCACGGTGTTACGGCTCGTCGCTACTCCAATGAAGCATGCGCCGGCGCAGAGTACAAAGAAGATCGTAATGATCAACGCACCCTTACTACTTTCGCGTTTTCTGTTGTGTTTCATGATCGTTGAAGTTTGATTGTATTGTACCATAGTATAATGATATTGTCAATCAATAATTTTGATATTTAACAGGTTAGAAAATTATTTGCATGCTAAAATGTTCCCGTGGAAGACACTCTCTATAAAGTAAAAACTGTAAGTTTCGAAGGACCTCTTGAGGTCCTATTGGGTCTCATCGAGAAGCGAAAACTTTTCATAAACGAAATATCGCTGGCGGCTATTACAGACGATTACATAACCTATGTTCGAGGCCTGAAGACCAGCGATATTAGCGACTACACGTCGTTCATATCTGTTGCCGCAACACTCATTCTCATCAAGTCACGTTCTCTCATACCGAACCTCGAGCTCACGACAGAGGAAGAGTCCGATGTGGCATCACTTGAGCATCGTCTGGAACTATACAAGCTGATCAAAGAAATAGGTGTCGATATAGCCGAGCAATTCGGGAAGAATATTATTTTCCCAAGGCTCGAGCGCGACATCGAGATGCGAGTGTTCGCCCCACATGAGAGTATTTCTCAAACGTCTCTTCTCGGAGCTATCAATGACGTAGTCCGGGCGATACCTGAACCAGCTGTAGTCAAGCCAGAGGTTGTCGTCATGAAGATAAGGAGTCTCGAGGATACGATCAATGATCTCGTAGAACGTGTACACAAGTCTCTCAAGATGAGCTTCCGAGAGTTTTCTGCGAGCGGTGACTACAAAACTCACAAAGAAAAGAAGGTTGGTACGATAGTCTCGTTCCTCGCCATGCTAGAATTAGTCCGTCAGGGATTTATGGAGGCATTTCAGGGTGAGGATTTTTCTGACATAAATATCGAGAAGCTAGAAAATAAACAAGAACCAAATGGATCCCGTTAGAAGCCGCGGTCGCAGATCCCAAGAAAAACCATGATAAAATCAAAAAGCATTTTTATAAATATTAGCCAAACAGTTTGCGGGACGACCGCGACCTGCTTCTAACGGGATGGATCTATCGAATAAAATCGAAGCATTACTTTTCTGGAAAGGCGAGCCAATGACCCTATGGGATATCGGGGTGGCACTACGCGCAGAACCAGACGATGTAAAGTCTGCATTTCCGAAGCTACGTGAAAGTCTCACGGGTAGAGGCATAACAGTAATAGAACATGACGGCAAAGTAATGCTCGGTACTGCGCCAGAGATGTCAGAATTCTTCGAGACCCTCAGAAAGGAAGAGCTCCAGAAAGAGCTGTCGAAAGCCGCCCTCGAGACACTATCCGTTATCCTCTACAAGCAGGGTGTCACCCGAAGCGATATCAACTTCATCCGAGGAGTGAACTCGAGCTACATCCTCCGAAACCTCGAGGTCCGAGGCCTCGTCGAGCGTGTGAGTCACAATAGTGACGGTCGCACGTATGTGTATAAACCATCCCTTGAACTCTTGGCGCATCTTGGGGTATCATCTGTAGCGGACTTACCAGACTTCGAGCGTGTCCGAAATAGCCTAGAAAACAAGATATCTAACCAGGAGAAAGACCCGAATGAATCCCGATAGTGATCGCGGTCGCGCTAGTGTATATTACCGAGTATCGAGTATTACGAATTATTAGATTTTTATAATTATATAGGTAACGTTTAGACCGCGACCTATCACTATCGGGATGAAACCAACCCAGAGTGAGTTACAACTTATATTTTCGATGATATTCCTCGCAGTCGTGGGCTTTTTTTATGTGCGGGGTGTGAGGCAGGAGATAGCTAGAGGGGAAGTGCTCGAACAACAGATGGCTGAGTACGAGGAGAGTATCAAGCCCTTCCTAGATATCGCGCTCAACGCCGATGCTTTCGCAATATACGACATGGATAAATCTGAGTTCGTATACAAGAGAAATGCAGAGCAAGTTATGCCTCTCGCGTCACTCGCGAAAATAATGAGCGCTATAGTTGTGATGGAGAATGTTCCAGCTGATCATGTATTCACTATCTCCAAAGACGCACTTAGTATCATAGGTGACAACAAGCTACTTGTGGACGAGAGATGGACACGAGATGAGCTACTGCAATTCACGCTGGTAGAATCTTCGAATGACGCTATATACGAGATGGCTCTAGAAACGGGTGCGATTATAGACCCGACTGCCGCAGACCCTCGGAGTGTTTTCATAGCAAAGATGAATGACAAAGCCAAAGAACTCAAACTTCAGAGTCTCAAGTTTAACAATGAGTCAGGTCTAGACGAGACAGCAGAACTCTCCGGAGCATACGGTAACAGTCGTGACGTTAGTCGTATTCTCTCGTACGCCGTAAAAACATATCCAGATATAATGCTCCCAACAACGAAGTCTGCTCCAATATTCAACTCTCTCGACACACAGCATGTCGCTAAAAATACGAATCCTATCGTTGAGAGTATAGATGGTATCGTGGCATCAAAAACCGGCTTCACGAACATATCTGGGGGCAATCTAGCTGTGGCGATAGAGAGTGCGACGGGTAGAAAGCTCGTTATGACAGTGCTCGGCTCGACGTTTGACGATAGGTTTACAGACATCATGACGCTGAGCGGGGCAGTGAATGGTGAAGTTAAGGAGACTCCGGAATAATGCTAATATGGTATTCATGGAACTCAGTCTAATAAAAGTCTTCTTGCCTACAGTGCTGACATTCGCACTAGGTATCCTGATCACGCCGATATTTTCTAACATCTTCTATAAATACAAGATGTGGAAACAGACACCCAGGCACGTCGATGGGTGTACTGACGACCACTGCATGTCGCCCGAGTTCAAACGTATCCACAACGGCGATGATGAGCTCCACACACCGCGCGTTGGAGGGATCATCATATGGATGAGCATCTGTCTGTCCGCACTTCTACTTTTCCTTATACCGACATTTTTCCCATCTGAACTAACTCAGAAACTCAACTTCGTTTCCAAAGAGCAAACTGTACTACCATTCGTAGGACTACTAGTCGGTGCATTCATCGGTCTCGTGAATGACTTTCTAACTATATACATGAACAAGGGAGTCTTCATCAACGGCTTCCCGAGACGATACATGATCATGTTCGTCACACTCTCTGCGCTGGCGTTCGCTTCGTGGTTCTACTGGAAGCTCGGTGATAGCGAGATACTCATACCTATCATCCATCAGTTTCTAGATATCGGTATATGGTTCATCCCTGTTTTCGTATTCGTATTTCTAGCCACTTTCTCATCCGGAGTCATCGACGGTATCGATGGACTAGCGGGTGGAGTGATGGCGATGATATTCGCAGCACTGTCGACAATCGCATTCTTCCAGAATCAGATAGATATAGCAGCATTCTCGCTCGTTGTCGCTGGAGCGATACTCGCGTTCTTGTGGTTCAACATCCCACCAGCCAGGTTCTGGATGGGGGAGACGGGGATGCTCGGACTCATGTTCGCGCTCACTATCATTGTGTTTCTAACTGACACTGTTCTCATCCTTCCAATTATCGGATTCCCCCTAGTCATCACTGCTGCGAGCTCTGCGATACAGATTATTTCGAAAAAACTCCGTGGTCCGGTCAAAGGCAAGATTTTCCGCGTGGCGCCACTACATCATCACTTCGAAGCTATCGGTTGGTCTCGGGAGAAGATCACTATGCGCTATTGGATCATCTCAACTATTTTCGCTATTGCGGGAGTTATTGTCGCGCTTATCTAACTATTGACAAACAGATACTTTATGTTAGTATTTTGAGTCATAGCTCACCAACAACTTAACACCACATGGACAGACAAACTTTCGGCCGTACGGTCGCCAAGCGCTCTGGTCAGAGAACATCAGGGAATTTCCTGATGTTTGGATCATTTCCGCTTCTCGTGCTCACAGTTATTGGAATGTTCGCGATGGTTGCGACTGAAAGTCAGGGTGTGCTCCCGCGCTGGACACAGATCTATATCCTGGGAGGAGTACTGCTAGGGTTCGGCCTCATCCCTCTCGTTGGATGGATACTTGGACGCACGAGAAGGAGATTCCATATTTCCACCCTTCGGGCAGACATCGATGTAGAGGAGCACATGATCAGGTTCGCCTGGCGCAAGAAGGAGGAGTACAGAATGTACTACTATGGAGAGCGGGACATCCTTGAGTTTTTCGGTCTTAAGGACTACGTGACTACAGTGGGGCTCGACAAGCCCATTAGTGACTTCAAGCGAATTATCAATGAACTTGAACGGCGCGAGGCTGAGTGGGTCCAGATGGGGTGGCATAAAATTCCTGAGCACCGAGAGGGGTTCAAGAAGATGCGGTCCTACATGCGCGAATGCCATGATTACATTACCGAAGCTGAGATCGAAGGGCTCATGGAAGACAGTCAGCGTGTTGAGCGCCTGAAAGACTTTCTGAAGCCGCTCTACGAGAAATCTCTCCTTGAAGTGGAGAAGATGATCATTGCTCTCAATGAGAAGTTGCGCTTGGCCAAGGATGTGTACGGCATGGAGTTTCCACCGAGAAGATTGTGGGAGGATGATCTTTGATGAATTTGATGGCGCCTTTCCCAACTGGGGAAGGCGCCATCTTTGTTTTTGATATACTTTAGGGATGTCTAACGTCGGTAAAGTCGATAAGTTTTTTCTCGGTGTAGTAATAGCGCTAGTTGTGCTCGGGTTTTTCTCATTCATCTCTGCCTCGTTCGGCGTACTCGCTAGAAACGAAACGAAATTCTGGGGCATCGTCATCAACCAAACTATTGGTCTCGGACTCGGTGGACTCCTCATGTATGTTTTCTCTCGCATAGACTACAAAGTCTGGCGTAAGTACGCATTCTTCATGTTCGTGACCTCGATACTTCTCACACTACTCGTCTTCGTCCCAGCTATCAGTCTCGAGCACGGTGGGGCGAGACGTTGGATATCGTTCGGGCCGATATCATTTCAGCCTGTTGAATTCCTAAAGATCGCTTTCGTCATATATTTCGCTGGATGGTTGTCCTGGGTCAAGAACAAGGCGAAGCAGGTCAAATACGGCATCCTACCTCTCGTCATCATGCTCGGCGTCGTCGCAGCTGTACTACTACAGCAACCTGACACGAAGAGTATCATCCTCATATTCGTCGCTTCTGCATCGATGCTTCTGCTGTCGGGAGTACCGTGGAAATATATTTTCATTTCGATCGGAGTCGCTATAGCACTCTTTACCATACTTGCGCTATCGAAACCGTACCTGTTTCAAAGAGTGAAGACATTCATCAATCCGTCAGCCGATCTGCAGGGAGCATCGTTTCAGCTGAAGCACTCGCTCATCGCCATCGGCTCGGGCGGAGTTTTCGGTAGGGGTCTCGGACAGAGTCTGCAGAAATTTACATATTTACCCGAGCCTCAGGGTGACTCGATATTTGCTGTTATTGGCGAGGAATTTGGCTTCGTCGGCACGACCCTTATCGTCGTTCTGTTCGTTATGTTTGGCCTGCGAGGACTCCGGATCGCATATCGGGCCCCTGACTCGTTCGGTAGACTAATGGTTGCCGGAATTGTTATACTTCTCCTAGCACAGTCATTCCTAAACATCGCCTCCATCATCGGGCTTTTCCCGTTGACGGGTGTACCGCTCGTATTCATCAGTCATGGTGGAACGAGCCTCATGATCGCCCTGGCCGCGATAGGTATAGTGCTGAACGTCTCGAGGTATCAATTACAAAATAGATAATATTGTTAAACTAGATGAAGGTACTATTAACAGGCGGAGGCACAGGTGGACATTTCTATCCACTGATCGCTGTCGCCGAGGAACTCCGAGAACTAGCCGCCAAAGAGAAGATCCTAGATCTCGAGCTTTTCTATATATCCGATACTCCATACGATCAGAGTGCTCTCGATGAAGCTCAAATCAAATTCATGAAGCTCTCGACAGGCAAGCAGAGGATGTATTTCTCCATCGACAATTTCTTCGACATCTTCAAGACATTCTTCGCGACTATTCGCGCACTATTCATGGTCTACGGACTGTTCCCAGATGTCATATTCTCCAAAGGCGGATACCCATCGGTCCCTGTGACTATCGCTGCTAGATTCCTCGATATCCCACTCATCATCCACGAGTCTGACTCTGTACCAGGTCGTGCGAACAAGATGGCAGGGAAGTGGGCGAAACGTATCGCCATATCGTACCAGGAAGCTGTCGAGTATTTCCCAAAAGACAAAACTGCCTATGTCGGACACATAGTTAGAGGAGATGTTCGCGAACCTCTCACCGAGGGTGCATTCGAATACCTGAAACTGAAGTCTGCGCTTCCGGTGATATTTGTGCTCGGCGGGTCTCAGGGTGCACGACTCATCAACGACGCCATACTAGACGCGCTACCGGACCTCGTCACACGCTATCAGATAATCCACCAGACGGGTGTAAAAAACTTTGATGAGGTCAAAGAGATCGGCAATATCGTACTAAAAGATAACGAGTCAAAAGGGAATTACTACCCGTATCCATATCTAAACAAGCTCGCCATCCGAATGTGCGCTGGAGTGGCGAACCTCATCATTTCTCGAGCCGGTGCGAACTCGATCAGTGAGATCGCCGCCTGGGGTAGGGCATCTATCATCATCCCTATAACGAAATCTAACGGTGACCATCAACGAAACAATGCATTTAACTATGCTCGTACGGGTGCATGCTCCGTAGTAGAAGAGGCGAACCTGAAGGGTCATGTACTGACCGAAGAGATCGATCGCATACTCGGCGATGAGTCTCTCAGAAATAGGATGATGGAATCTACGAAGGACTTCGTCACACCCGACGCGGAGATGAAAATAGCAGAAGAGATTATCAGAATCGGTGTGTCACATGAAAAATAATATTGTTACGAGAATAGCCCCAAGTCCAACGGGGAAGCTTCATATTGGAACCGCTAGAACGGCGCTTTTCTCATATTTATTTGCTAAAAAAAATAACGGTAAATTTATCTTAAGAATCGAAGATACCGATAAGGAGCGCTCAAAAAAGGAATACGAGGATAATATTTTAGAAGGTCTCGAATGGCTTGGGCTCGATTATGAAAAGCCAATGTACCGTCAGTCAGAGAGGACGGAAATCTACAAAGAATACATAAAGAAACTAATTGATTCAGGAACAGCATATGTATCCAAGGAGGAACCAAAAGAGGAGGGGGGTAGGACAGAAGTTATCCGATTCAAAAATCCCAATACAAAGATCAAATTCACGGACGTAATCTTGGGTGAAATAGAAGTCGACACGACTGATCTCAAGGACTTTGTTATTGCCAAGGATTTAGACACACCGTTGTTTCATTTGACAGTTGTTATAGATGATGGTCTTATGGGGATTACTCACGTAATTCGCGGCCAGGATCATGTTCCAAATACTCCAAGGCAAATCCTTATTCTGGAGGCTTTAGGCTTCCAGAGGCCCGTATACGCTCATATACCGCTTATTTTATCCCCTGATAAATCTAAGATGTCCAAGCGCCACGGTGCCACATCTGTGGCCGAATTCCGCGAGCTGGGATACCTGCCGGAAGCCCTCATAAACTTTATTGCTTTCTTGGGCTGGAATCCAGGTACGGAGCAGGAAATTTTCAGCATGGATGATCTTATTAAAGAGTTTTCACTTGAAAAAATCCAAAAGGGGGCTGCGGTCTTTAATCAGGAAAAGCTTGATTGGTTTAACCGTGAATGGATAAAAACAAAGTTTACTGACACCTTTGCAATTGAAATGATTTGCAAGAAATTAGGTGTATCTGAGGAATTGGCAAAGAGGGCTCTACCTACGGTTGTCGAACGTCTAACTAAATATTCTGATTTAGATAATCAAGAGGAGTTCGGTTTCTATACCAAACTGCCTGACTTTGATTCGGCAAACCTCATCTGGAAAAAATCTGATAAGGAGAAAACTCTAACTTATTTAAAGAAGGCTAAAGAATTACTTGAAGACGCTGACTTCACCAGCGCTGAAACTATCAAGTCGGCTGTCTGGGATTACGCCGAGTCTGTCGGCCGAGGAGACTTCCTCTGGCCGATGCGATACTCGCTATCTGGCAAGGACAAATCTCCTGATCCGTTCACCCTTGCATATATATTTGGTAAAGATGAGACTATATCTCGCATAAGCCGAGCCCTCGAGCGTCTCTGATATACTTAGAGCGTGAAAAAAAGCTTAACAATACTCCTACTACTTCTAATGACAGCAGGTCATGGCTTTGTTTTTGCCCAATCAAATCTCGAAACAGAACTCGAGGCTAAGCGCAAAGCCAAAGAAGCTCTCGAGCTCGAACTTCGACAAGACCAGCTCAAGCTCGATGCCATAAGTGCTGAGAAGAATACTATCGATAAAGCTGTAAAAGAACTCGACTATACCCAGAAGAAACTCGGTACAGAGGTGAAACTCACTGAGTCAAAAATCGGCGAGACTGAAACTCATATCCAAGAGCTCGATAACACTATCCGCACCAAGGAAGAGAAGATTATTCTTTTCAAACAAACGATCCGAGAGGGTATACAGAGTATTAACGTCGAAGATGGCACACCTTTCGTTGTGCGTATACTCGCCAGCGGTTCAGTGACCGGCGCGATCCAAGAAACTGATGAGAGAATCAAACTGAATCAGGAGATGGGCGGGGCCATAGATAGTCTCCTTACTGAAAAAGAAAAACTTTTACTAGACAAAACCTCGAGAGAGCTCAAGAAAGTTGAACTTTTGGATTATAAGGGGGAAGTAGTCGGCCAGAAGAGTCAGGTGGATGCGAACAAGCAAGAGAAGACTACACTCCTCAATCAGACCAAAGCAGAAGAGGCTGCATACCAGAAAATTATCGCTGAGAAGAAGAAGCTTCAAGCACAATTCGAGGCTGAACTCTCCGCCATCGAAGCCAAGATGAAATTCAATCTAGATCCGACATCGTACCCGAAGCCGGCTCACGGCATACTCGCTTGGCCTAGAGAGGATGTGCTCATAACTCAGGGATTCGGTCTAACGGAGAGCTCATACAAGCTATACAACTACAGAACTGGTGCCTGGAAAGGCAAGCATGCCGGCGTAGACTTCCGTGCGAATAATGACAAAGTCCTAGCTATGGCTGAAGGCGTTGTTGTTGGCACGGGCAACACTGATCAGGTTTGTCCGAGGGCTTCTACTGGAGTATGGGTACTGCTGAAGTACGACAACGGTCTCGCGAGTACTTTCTTCCATCTATCGAGCGTTGTGGTAAAAACAGGTGACAGGGTAAAGACTGGCCAGATTATTGCCTACAGTGGAAACACTGGTTACTCAACAGCTCCACATCTCCACGTTGGCGTCATGCCATCGAGTGTTGTATCCGTCGAGACTTGGCCATCTGCAGGGTGTCCGGGCAAGAACTACACGACACCGCTCGTTGCGAACTCATTCTATCTGAACCCACTAGACTATCTACCGGTTGCCACACCTAACATGTTCAAGGAAAATCTAAATGGCGAATAGCTTCAAGGAAAAAGTTTTAGCGATTGTAAAAAAGATTCCGAAAGGGAAGACTCTCACCTACAAACAAGTCGCTGACAGAGCCGGAAGCCCTAATGCCTCACGAGCAGTGGGGAGTGTGCTGAAGCAAAACTATAATCCTGATATTCCATGCCACCGAGTCATCAGATCAGACGGCGTCGCCGGTGAATACAATCGTGGAAGAGACAATAAAATCAAACTGTTGAGAAGTGAGGGCGCGATAAAGTGAATCTGATACAATTTATATATCAATTATGTCAGGCAAAGATAAACAGCTAGACCTAAACAGGGGTCGTGTTCAAACGAGACATCCGAGACTCATGGCTAACGGAATGCCCGGGTTTATAAACGTGCGCACTCTTGTCGTCGTGATACTCATCCTCGTCACACTAGGACTTCTCGGTGTGTCAGTAGAGGATGACATCGTCGCCAATCCTGATGTCCAGGAAAACACTTCATATGTTTGGGAGGGCGTCAGTCATATCTGGCAGACGTATCTCGCTGGTCCCGCAAGCTTTATATTGAACGACGTTATCGTCGGCATACTCTGGGAAGGTTTCCGGCTGAATATGGAGAGACTCCAGAACGGCGAGTCACCGACAGATTTCTACAGTATGGACACCTCAAGTATCCCATCCATTCCTGATCTAATAAGCGAATACAACCAGAATAATTAAAAAGAAGAAGCCCCGGCACGATGTGTCCGGGGCTTTGATCATTTTCACTTTCTTGGTCAACTACGCACGCTCAATTGCATGATCTCGTAGTGCTTCAACAGGCGCATCATTGCAAGTGTTGACTGACGGATGTCCTCGTGTGCTTCGTTGTACACTTGTAGTGCGGCTTCCTTGGTCCTTGTCTCGATGAGCTCATCGAGCGAGAGCTCCTTCCAGCGATTGAGAACCGCGGTCTCAAGTTCGTTCATCTGAGCTGCGGTATGCCCTGTACGTTGGGTCTTGAAAAACCAGCGAAGGTTGTGATAGGCATTACGTGCCTGTCTTGCCTTGGTCAGCTCCACGTTCGGATCTGTCGTCACAAGAACGATACGCTTCAGATCCAAGCTTCTTCGGATATCATCCTCACTGATACCGGTATCGAGCGACATCTGGTAGATGTCCAGAATAGGCTTGTTAGTTGTGCTCATGGTCGTGGGTTTGTTTGAGTTAACTTTACGCAGAAACTGTAGAGTGTCAATCGGGGGAGTAAGATAGAACTTTTGCACAGAGCACGAGTTCCAGATGATCTAGACCATGACTTGATCGGGGATAAGTAAGAATCGGATCCTCAAACGAAAATTTCTAATCGCCGTGGGGGATAAGTCCCTAGAGCCAAGCGTCGTAAAAGATATATTGTGCGACGTGTCTCTATAGGAGAAAACCGGCTCCCCATCGATAAAGTGGCCGGTTATCCAGTAAATATTATTTTGTATTTTTACACGTATTTCCCCGCCATATTCGACTAGGAGATTATTTCCTCCCCCTCTTCTTTAGAGCTCTCAGTCTTAAATTTGCGAAATACGTTAATTGCTTCTTCTAGCAAAACGAGCTTATTGGTCGGATAAGCTTCAAATATCCTTTTTGCCCTATCTACCATGCTTTGGCTTGGTGAAGCTATTATTCTTTCTACCATCTCATCATATTCATTCTCTAGAGATCTCTTTTTCTCTGGACTGACATCGAGTTGATTGATCAAACCATAGTTAGCACTTCGAGTAGCCTGGAGTACGATACTCTGATATGTACTGAGAACGTTTTCAAAGCTAGCGGACCCATTCAAAACTATTTCACTTTCGAGTAGATCTAGCTGAGCAGCGGTATTCTTGGCACCCTGAGCTCTCAGCTGTGAATTCCTATCGTCATAAGTGTGGGGTTCTATAAAACCGTCCCCATCTTTCTCTAGATGTCTTTCGATGATCTTGAAACGGAGATTCTTTACACCCTCCTTCGATAGAAGTGATGTAAACAAATTATATTTCTGAGTTATGACGATATCCCAAAATAGCGCCTCCATTTCTTCTCGGGTTTGAAGTTCGTCATTTATATTATCCTTGACGCTATCCTTATCGAAGAATTGTGAGCCAAAATGTTTCCCCTCTGACCGTTCATATTCAACGACACCATGAAAGAAATCGTGCCAAGCGAGCTGTTTGATTGATTCTTGGGTATCTTCTAGGTCGGCATCTGGACGCTCTTCGTAGTCCTGTTTTACGATCTTCTTTACTAATTCTGGTCCGTACTTGATCAGAGCTTCTTCGAGCTCTCGTTGGTACTCTTCTGGTATCTCGGTACCTTTTGGTATCCCAAAGCGAGACAATACGTGTTTATCTTTGACCGTTAACACCTCTCGCGACCACTGTTCGATCGTCTCATCAGAAATCACTGTCTTTCCTTCCCTATTATTTCTTGGGGCACCTGATTTGAATTCCATATATTTATTACTACTAACATCCTGACGCTAGTGTCAGACCCTCTTTTTGGGCTTCCTCTACCGTCATGAAATAAACGCGATTTTCGGACTTGATCCTAGAAGCGCTTTTACAGCCAATTGGATAATATCTAGTTCCGCTTTTGGACGCCAGATAATTAAACTTAGATTCGTCTAACTCAAGCCTTGCGAGCTCAGGAACGATGACGCTAGCCATTCCGTTAGCCTTCTCAGTCTCTAGGACCGATAGTCTACCTAGTCCAAAAGATGCAGTGGAGGCCAGAATTATGACAAGAGCGAGGAGTATAGTTTTCTTATCAAAATTCTGCTGCATAAATTACTCGCTTAGATATTTAGGATCGATGATACTGCCTAGCTCAGACTTCATATCGATCGAGATGTCGACAACACCCGTTGCCCATGGTCCTACCTGATATGGCTGGAAGATTATATGGAGCATTCCTTCGCTATCGGTGTAGAAAGTGCTGAAATTTTCTGTGATTGGTGCTGTTCCTTCCTCCATCCACGAACTGACATTTTCTGCAAGCTTTTCTTGTAATTTCACGCGGGAGATTCTCGAAAGTTCGGACAAGTAATTTGTTTCAGGCTGGAATACATCTCCTATCGTTATACGCTGACCAGCGTCGTTATAGTTGATGCTCCTTATATAGTGATTTCCATGAGCGCCACCTGTATAGGTGGAGAAGTCCAGCACGATACTGTGCAACCCTTCCCCTTCATTTATTTCATAAGAACCGTCGAAAGTATATTTGTATCCGAACTCTTTAATACGATTTTTCTCCTCAATCGGGAAATTATCAAAATTGATATCTTTCTTGAATTGTCTAAGCTCTCCTTCGACAATGTCCTCTACCTCATCACTAAGCTTCTTGTTATCAAAAAATGGATAGACGATATTTACTATCAAAAATTCATTTTCCTCCTTAATTTCCTTGTCTCCGAAGCTGTCATATAACGCCACAGGCTTTTGGTCTTCTGCCGGGACCAACGGAGAGGTATCCTCTAGAGGCTCGGGACTTGTCTCATACTCTCCTACCCTATTAGTAAAATACATATATCCGATAACACCGAGAAGCAATATAACCACGATTATTAGGGCTTTTTTCATACCTTGATTATACAATACCCGGGCGGGTATTGCATATTTCGGGCTTTTACCATATAATTCAGCCCGTTAATCATTTATTTATAAAGCACTATGGCACATAGAAAAGCCGGCGGAACAGCTCGAAATTTAAGAGATTCTAACCCAAAATACCTTGGGGTTAAGGTTGCAGATGGGCAGGTTGCCGAGGCTGGTGCTATCATCGTGCGACAGAGAGGAACAAAATTCATGCCTGGAAACAACACTGATATGGGTAAGGATCACACTATTCACGCCCTAAAGAAAGGCACAGTGAAGCTAGGAAATGCTAGAAAAGTCGGGTTCGACAATCGCACAACTAGCAGGAAAATCGTTCACATCGTAACTAAATAATCTCCTAAGAATAAAACCCCATATCGGGGTTTTATTCTTTGTCTATGGAAACGTGCAGGGTCAGTCCATCAGTATTTTTAATTGGGATCTCTACTTCCCCGAGCTTCTTGATATGACTGAAAAGCTCGAGATCTTTTTCCTCTAGGTTAATTCCTTTTTCTTTGAGTACCGATAAGATGTCTTTCAGAGTAACGCTCGAGAACAGGTGACCCTCATCGTTTGCCTTTTTCTTGATAGATAGTGTGAAGTCACGGGTCAGACTGACCGCCTCGCGAAACTCCTTGGTCCCCTTCTCTATCTTCTGCTCCTTCATACGTAGTCGTTCTGATAGTGCAGAGAGTGCCTTGGCAGATGCCTCTACGGCAAGCTTCTGTGGGATAAGGAAGTTCCTAGCATGACCCTCGTTTACGTCTTTTACCTCGTCCTTGAGTCCCAGCTTCTTTACATTCTGGAGGAAAATTACTTTCATGATTATTTCTTATTTAATATCTTAACGGCTTCCGCGAACTGAGTGTCTACTCCATCCTTCGTGAACTTCTCTTGGTCAAATTCGACGATGACGTCAGGGGTGAGGCCCTGCTTCGATATAGAGGTACCGTTAGGTGTCTGCCACTCCGCGATAGTTAGCTTGAGCGACGTCTTGTCCCCCATCGGGATAAGTTCCTGGACAGAGCCCTTGCCGAACGTCTGCGTACCAACAAGTGTCGCAACTCCGTGTTCCTGCAGAGCACCGGCCATAATCTCGGATGCTGAAGCGGAACCTTCGTTCACTAGTATCACAACTTTGTACTTCTCTGTCAGATAATGACCTTTGGCTTTGTAAACGGCATTGTCAGCTTCATTTGTTGATTTCTCATTAACTATGACAGTGCCCGCTGGCAAGAACCAGCTACTGATATTCACCGCAGCGGAGAGATACCCACCTGGGTTATTTCGCAAATCGATGATGAGCTTCTCAGACCCAGACTCCTTGAAACTTGTTATAGCTTTTTCAAATTCTGCTGTTGCAGTCTCACCGAAGCTGAAGAAATTGATGACGAAGATTTTATCTTTGTCGAGGTACTCTGTCTCAATGGTTGGAAGCTTTATGACCTCGCGGGTGATAGAAATCACTTTCGCCTCTGGTAGACCCTCTCTTGCTACTGCGATAACAACCTCTGTATTGGCTTCACCTCGGATCAGCTTTACGGCAGCATCGATATCGAGCCCTGTTGCGACCGTATCGTCGATTTTCAGAATCTTGTCACCTGCCATCACTCCAGCCCTCTCTGCTGGGGAGTCCTTGAGAGGTGCGATAACAGTCAGGATATCGTCACGGACACCTACTTCCATACCGACGCCAGAGAACTGGCCCTTGAGATCAATATTAAGATTCTCTGTATCTTCTGGTGGTAAAAATACTGAGTACGGGTCATTTAGCGAGTCTACGAGTCCTGAAGTCGCTGCCCAGACTTTTTCCTTGGCAGTAATAACATTGCCATCAGGGTGACGTTCCTCGATGAGTCTCCAAGCATCCCAAAGTCCTGTGAAATCAGCATCTTCCGCGATGTCGTCGGGTATAACCCTACTGCCACCGATACCCTGGCCCGAGACACTGTTGCCGTTGGCACCGATGTACATACCCGCAGATAGTGCCACCAGGATGACTAACGTCATTATAATTATTCTCTGTGTTTTCATGATTATTTATTGTTTATAACCGTATTATAACACTATTCTGGTAGGAGCGCCTTTTTCGTATAGACGTTCTTCGGGTCCCAAATAAGCCACGAATCTAGCCCTGCATCATACGTAGCATCTATCTGTGCACGGACCATCTCGGCAGTATATGTGGCCCCCAGGTTAAAATCCTGGAGCCACGGACGAAGCTTCGTCGGGTCTTCACCCATAGCTACTAGTCTCGCACTCGCTTTATCCATGGTTATCTTGATCACGTCATATGGATTCTCAGCCGGGTTTGCATAACCGTTCCATGTATCAGGGAAATGTGACGGGTAAACCATCGGGTCGATAAAATCAAAATACGGTGCAGCTTTCTCTAGAACCTGACCGATACCCAAATCGTCAGTGTTCGTTGTAACCATACCGAATAGATTTACTGATGTTGGGATCGGATTATCTACGGAACGTAACTTCGAATCAACATATTTGAAAAATGACTCGAGCACTTCTGGCTTATCTTTCCCTTCACTCATCGGATAATATATGTCTTTCATGTTCCCGTCTGATGGAAAGCGTATATAGTCGAAGTTAATCTCGTCGAACCCAACTGCATATGACTCCTCGGCGAGAGCGATGACATAGTCCCAGACTTTCGTAGAGCCTGCATCGAACCACCCGAGACCCTTTCTATCGGCCCAAAGTTTATCATGACTAGTAGCGGTCTTCACCGCCTCACTTGGCCATTTTTTAATGAGGTATGGATCCTGGAATGTTGAGATGCGGCCTATGACATAAATATTCTTATCGTGTAGGGTCTCTATCAGACCTCTAATGTCAGATATACGACTCTCAGATGAACCGAGACTTTTGAATGGCTCATTCTCGATAACGAACGAGACTTTGCCCGTATCATCCTTGATATCGAGAACAACGGCATTGACCTCTGTATCGTCTATTATCTTGATGACTCTATCTCGGATACTCGGAGTACCGGCGACCCAGCTTGTCATATATATGGCTTTGACTGCATCAGGGGTTGGTATATGTCGTACCGAATTCCCGGTGTCAGGAAGCTTGATGATAGCGCCATCTACAAAAGAGTCCTCTACTTCTGCATTCACACTAGTCTGACGGTGAGGTGCATAGAAATATATCCCAACCAATACAAAAATACCGATCGTAACTATCGTGATATTTTTGTGAGTGAGGTACATCTATAAATTAAAATTATCATTTTTCTCGGGTGCTTTCTTCACGAAGACGAACCCACTTGTGTCTACTGGAACCTCTTTCTTGGCGAGTGGTGGCATAGGAGATACAGAGACTTTCTTTGTAGCAGGTTTTCTAACTACTTTTTTCTTACGGTCGAAATATAAGGTGTAGGCGAATATCATAATAATGAGTCCGAGAATAAGTAGACTGATCCTCTCTACAAGGTTCGGGAATCCTAAATGTGGCAATACCATGACGAGTATCGCTATGATGAAAAGTGTTTTCTCTCGAGTCATTACTTACAAAATATCTATTAATAGAGCCATTATAACGCTATAGTTTCAAAAGTACCTGTTGATTAGACAAATCTAGAATAATATGTATAATCATTTCCGAATCTAACCACATGCCGAGGCAGCAACTTCCTGCTAATTGGCTGGCATTCGGGACCTTGCTTATCACAGGACTCCTGTTACTCGGAGTATTTGCAGTCATGGCTGCAAAAGAGAACATCAAGGCTTTAGACCAGACGCCTTGGTGGAACATACTATCCGCCGATGAAGCCCCCAAAAGGGGCTTTGTCTATTGTGCTAAGAGACTATAACCACAAACTCCCCTCTAACCTTGTCCTGATTTTTATTGAAATACTCGAGGACCTCCGTTGCTGATCCCGAGACAGTTTCTTCGAACATTTTTGTCAGCTCCCGAGCGATGACAACTTTCTTCGTTTCCGGTAAATGTTTGGCGAGAGATTCCAAAGTTTTTTCTATTCGATGAGGTGACTCATAAAACACTGACGTTCTTTCACTTTCGGAAATTTCTTTGAATATTGTTTCCCTACCCTTCTTGTGTGGGAGGAATCCATAGAATGTAAATTGCGGACTTGGGATACCGCTGATAGATAGTGCGGCGGTTAGTGCTGAGGCTCCTGGGATAGCAACTATCTTCACATCGGGGAGATCTCTTTTGATCATCTCGATAAGCATTACCCCGGGGTCAGATATAGTCGGCGTGCCGGCATCAGAAACTAGTGCGAGAGACTTCCCTTCACTGAGCATCTCGAGTATCTTGTCATGCTTTGAAAGTTTTGACTGCGCGTGATAGCTCATGGTTCCCGTACCGATCATATAGTGGTCTAGGAGGTTTCTAGTGACACGGGTATCCTCACACAGCACCAAATCAACGCTTTTCAGCGTCTCTATGGCTCTGTGAGTCATGTCACCCATATTCCCTATCGGTGTGGCGACAACATATAAAATCCCGTTTTGCATGAGAAATATAATACTTGACTTTTCGTATTTTGTCTAGTACAATACACTCAAACTTTACACACCCACCGTCATGAACCCAGTCAGAACTGTTGGAATTTTCGGACTCATAGCTGGTGCGATCGGCGGACTGATACTTATCTCCGGACTGCTTTTTAGCGGACCGTCAGGTCCAGAAAGCGATCCAAAGATGAGAAGCCCGATGAGAATGGACCTCTATCACTTCGAAGCGAAGCTGGTTGATCAACCCGATAAACACAAGCTTCTTCAGTGGAGTGCTGTCCCCTTGAGTGATCATTGGACAGACACCCTGCTCATCGATTTTGATTACGGCCCTGGCATTGCTGATCAGCAAGAAGGAGATGTTGTCTGGCTGGTGTCTGAATACAACGCCCAAACCCAGACATGGGACTATTGGACCGCAGAGCACTGGAAGCAAATTCGTCTCCCAGACAGGAAAACTTGGAGATAGCATCTACGCACCCCTCAGAGGAAAGCACCTCATCTGGGGTGTTTTTCATTTAGCTAAAAATTATTTTCTCCACTTCTTACCTACATTTATACGATTGAGTTCTTTTTCCATCGCGCTCTGGATGCGAGCGTAGTCGACATCGGCGACGTTCTGTTCCATCTTCATCGCATCTTGTGCGCGTTTATAAGCATCCTCTGCACGAGAGACGTCGATGTCATGAGCTAGTTCTCCTCGCTCTGCGAGGATGACGATGGTGTTACCATCGCGGACTTCAAGTATCCCGCCAGAAACTGCGAGTCCAAGTGTCGTCCCGTCTTTGATGAGGTGCGCCTCGCCAGTCTTGATGGGTGCGATGAGTGGAACGTGTCCGGGTAGAACCGTGATTACACCCTCCTTGGTCGGGATAGTGACAGACGAAATACCAGTGCCGTCGTACACTATCCTATCTGGCGTAATGATTTTTAATTCAAGAGTGTTATTCATATTCCTTTTCTACATACTACTCACTACCAACTCGTCCTATTTTTCCTTGAGTGCAGCTTTCTCGACATCTTCGATTGTTCCCTTCATGTAGAAAGACTGCTCACCGATACTGTCGTGCTTGCCGGCTAGAATCTCCTTGAAGCCTTTGATTGTTTCCTTGAGCGGTACATATGTTCCTGGGGCGCCAGTGAACTGCTCGGCAACGAAGAATGGCTGAGAGAGGAATTTCTGGATTTTGCGAGCGCGACTAACGGTCAGCTTGTCTTCATCAGAAAGTTCATCCATACCGAGGATGGCGATGATGTCCTGGAGATCCTTGTATCGCTGTAGGACCTTTTGCACAGAACGAGCAACTTCGTAATGTTCAGCTCCGACGATGTTCGGGTCGAGGATCGTTGAAGACGAGTCTAGTGGATCAACGGCTGGGTAAATACCGAGCTCTGAAAGTGGACGAGATAGAGAAACGGTAGAGTCGAGGTGACCGAATGTTGTCGCTGGTGCTGGGTCGGTAAGGTCGTCAGCAGGCACGTAGACGGCCTGAACGGACGTAATAGAGCCTTTGTCAGTCGATGTGATGCGTTCCTGTAGATTACCCATCTCTGTAGCGAGAGTCGGCTGGTAACCCACAGCGGACGGGATACGTCCGAGAAGTGCAGATACCTCAGAACCAGCCTGTGTGAAGCGGAAGATATTGTCGACAAATAGGAGTAAGTCTCGCCCTTCTTCGTCACGGAAATACTCGGCCATGGCGAGCGCAGATAGAGCTACACGTGCACGCGCACCTGGTGGCTCGTTCATCTGACCGAACACTAGTGCGGTCTTGTCGAGAACGCCTGACTCTTCCATCTCTCGATACAGGTCATTACCCTCTCGAGTTCGCTCACCTACACCGGCAAATATAGAGTATCCTCCGTGCTCAGAAGCAATATTGTGGATGAGCTCCTGGATGACGACGGTCTTACCCACACCGGCACCGCCGAATAGTCCGATCTTACCTCCCTTGAGGAATGGACAGATGAGATCGATAACCTTGATACCAGTTTCGAGGATCTCGGTCTTCTGAGACTGTTCCTTGAATGTAGGCGCAGCGCGGTGAATCGGATACCTCTTTGTAGTCTTCGGATTCGGCTTCTCGTCGATGGCCTCTCCCACCACGTCAAACATTCGGCCGAGTACGTCGGGTCCAACTGGTACAGAGATAGGTCCGCCAGTTTGTGTGACCTCCTCTCCTCGAGCGAGTCCATCGGTCGATGACATGGCGATAGTACGGACTTCGTTCTGACCCATGTGCTGGGACACCTCGAGAGTCAAAGTCTGCTTGCCCTTCTGTATCGTGAGCGCATCATAGATTTTCGGGAGTTCACCACTCTCGAAAGAAACGTCTACGACTGGCCCCATGATTTTCGTTATTTTTCCTGTGTTTTTCATATTGATAATTTAGTTACTAAGTTGTGCACTAGCCCCTCCGACGATCTCTGATATCTCCTGCGTAATGGCTGCTTGACGAGCTTGGTTATAGTAGAGCGTCAGGTCAGATAGTATCTCTCCGGCGTTATCGTTCGCGTTCTTCATCGCGAACATTCTGGCTGAGTGTTCCGATGCCTGAGCTTCCTGGAAGGCATGGAATACAGCGAGAGCAACTGACTGCGGAACTAACTGGTCGAGAATACTTTGCATGTCCGGCTCAAATTTATATTC
Source organism: uncultured Candidatus Saccharibacteria bacterium (assembly GCA_964426385.1). Lineage (GTDB taxonomy): Bacteria > Patescibacteriota > Minisyncoccia > Phycocordibacterales > CSBR16-119 > CAYRQF01. The sequence continues at coordinate 150,440 of CAYRQF010000001.1, forward strand.
TCGCATATCCTTGCTCGGAGTTGTGCCATCTACGCCGGTATCTAATAAGAAGTTCGAGTAGAGATTCGGCACGATCGGAATGAGTTGCATCATGAACGGTTTGTAACTCATGGCTGACTTCCACTCGGTGTAGAGAACCGAGACCTTGTCATAATCCTCCGATTTGAACTTCTCGATTATCATGTCTCGTATGATCAGGAACTCATCTGACGAAGTCTTCTCGGAAAAAGTGACGAAACTCGCGACAATGTTTAGTCCGTGACGACGTGCAGACTTCTCTGACTGCTTGCCGATAGTTATGGTATCTACTTTACCAACTGACTTTTTCTTATATTCAAGTAGGGCTTTAGAAATATTCGTGTTGTATGAACCGGCCAGACCCTTGTTCGAAGAGATTACGATAATCAGTTCATTACCGGAAACCTTCTCTTTGGCTCCAAATAACTGGTGTTCAATATTGGGCTGCTTAGAGATGTGCGACATGAGTTCTATCATGTATGTCGAGTATGCCTTACCACGACTGTTCATCTCAGTAGACTTCTTCATTTTCGCAACCGAAACCATCTCCATCGTTTTGGTGATTTTCTTGATATTACCGATAGATTTCATTTTCTGCCTGATGGCTTTGGTGTCTGGCATTTCTTATTTCTTACTCGTCTTCTTGAAAACTTCGAGTGCTTTGGCGAGCTCTGCTTTCGTCTCATCTGTCCAATCTGCGCGGATAGCTTCGAGAAGCTTCGGCTGTGTCGTACGCATAAAGTTATGGATCTCTGTCTCAGTCGCAGTCACCGCAGATATCTCAACGTCGTCGAATACTCCGGAGTTAAGTGCGACGATAGATACAACTTGCTGTGCAACCGGAAGTGGTGAGTACTGTCCCTGCTTTAGGAGCTCTGTTGCTCGCTTACCTCTCTCAATAGTTCTCTTCGTATCAGGATCGAGGTCAGAGTCAAACTGGGCGAATGACTCGAGTTCTCGATACTGGGCCATGGCGAGCTTGAGTGGGCCGGCGTTCTTCTTCATAGACTTGATCTGTGCAGATCCTCCGACGCGAGAAACGGATAGTCCGGCGTTGATAGCAGGACGCACGCCCTTGTAGAAGAGACTCGTCTCGAGGAAAATCTGTCCGTCAGTAATAGAAATGACGTTCGTTGGGATGTATGCAGAGATATCTCCAGCGAGAGTTTCGATGATTGGGAGCGCTGTGATAGATCCACCACCAGATTTCTCATTACGGCGACATGCTCGCTCTAGTAGACGTGAGTGCAGATAGAAGACGTCTCCAGGGTATGCCTCGCGCCCTGGTGGACGGCGAAGGAGAAGAGAGATTTCTCGATATGCGATAGCGTGCTTTGATAGATCATCGTATACGATGAGAACGTCCTCGCCTTTGTCCATAAAATATTCGGCAATAGACACACCAGAGTAAGGTGCGAGGTATAGCATAGCTGGTGAGTCTGATGCGGCAGCAGAGACGACGACAGTGTAATCCATAGCGCCAGCTTCGGCGAGACGGGATACTATTCGTGCGACTTTGGACTGCTTCTGACCGATAGCGACATAAACACACTTTATGCCCTCACCTTTTTGGTTGATGATGGTGTCGATAGCGATAGCTGTTTTACCAGTTTGACGGTCACCGATAATGAGCTCACGCTGACCACGGCCGACTGGTATCATGGCGTCGATAGCTTTGATACCAGTCTGTAGAGGCTGACCAACAGGTTCGCGGGACATGACTCCAGGAGCGATCTTCTCCACGAGTACACGCTTCGTCGCCTTTATAGCGCCTTTGCCGTCTATCTCCTCACCGAGTGGATTCACAACGCGTCCGACGATACTGTCAGACACAGGAATAGAGAGAATCTCTTTGGTGCGTGTCACTGACTCGCCCTCACGGATAGCCTTGAACTCTCCGAGGATAATAACTCCAATAAAGTCCTCTTCGAGATTGAGAGCGAGACCTGTTGCACCCGACTCGAATTTCAAAAGTTCTGAGGCTTGGACTTCGGGTAGACCGGCAACCTTGGCGATGCCGTCAGATATGGAAACAACCACACCGATTTCTTTCTCGACAACTCCTGGCTCAAAGCCAGAAATTTTTGATTTTAAATTTTCGATTAATGATTTTACGTCTTTCATATATTATTTCATCAGTATGGTTTTTAACTCCCGAAGTTGCCCCTTGATCGACCCGTCGTACTCCTTGCCTCTATACCGTATCAAAAATCCACCTATTAAACTGTTGTCATACGTTACGACGACACTGTCCTCAGGTCTCTTCATTATGATCTTTTCGATATCTTTCATGGCAGAAGGTTTCAGCTCGTGAGAAAGTGTGACACTCGCGGTTTCTAGTTTATCGAGCTCGATACTTTTGCGTTCGAGTGACTCTATAATCATAGGCAACATCGGAGTAAGATGATTCTCTTTGAGAAATCTAAGCAAGTCATCCACTACAGTTGGTGTAGACTTGTTTGACCTTGCGAGCTGTGTCAGAGCCTCTGCGATTTGCCTAGAGCTTATCATTTCGATGCAACACTACTGTGTATCATGGCTTCAACTTTTTTTGCGTCTACCTCTTCTTTGAGAATCTTCTCTAGACCCGTCATGATTAGCTCCACAGAGCGCGCCTTGACCTGAGCTGCGTGTTGTTCAGCCAACGCCTCTATATCCCTCATAGCATTCTCCTTGATAGCTCTAGAGGCGAGCTCGGCATCAACTTTTGCCGCCTCTATAATCTCAGACTTCAAAGCCTCTGCTCCCACAAGCATACCTTTTACCTCCATGTGACCATCGGTTAGGATCCTCTCCTTCTCGTGGCCCGCCATCATGAGTTCAGTCTTTGCTTTCTGTGCGTCGTCGAGACCTGCTTGGATCTTTTCTCGGCGCTCGCGGATAGCGTCACCAATCTTTCTGAAGACGACTTTTCTAAGTAGGAAATAAATGATAAGGAAATTTACTAAGTTGGCCAAAGCAACTTTCCAATCAAAACCTAGTTTTCCTAGTACTTCCTCTATCATAGATATTTAGATGATGAAGAATGCGACGAGTGCGTAGATGGCTGTTGATTCACAGATGGCCATAGCGACGATCATCTTTGGGAAGATAGAATCACCCACTTCTGGATTTCTACCAATTGCATCCATTGCTTTTGCAGCTACCCACGCCTCTGATGGCGCTGTTGCGAGCATAGAAAGGATGATTAATGCCTTTGCGATGTACTTTGTTGACTCTAGTTCCATATATATTTCTTTAAATTAATAATTTATAAACTAACTTTGCCTACCGGGCTCTGGACCGGCAGCTTGCATATAAAACACAGTGATTAGTGACCCAAATACGATTGTTTGAACCAGTGACCCTAGTAGTCCGAATGCAATCCAAAAAGAAGGCACTGCAAATGCAAATATACCTATCAAGACTGTCGTAAGCACATCACCGGCATACAAGTTACCAAAGAGACGCAATGAAACGGAAGCTACCTTCGCTATTTCACCCACGATATCAAGACAAGCAATAAGAATAGTAACAAACATAAATATAGGCGCAAGTACCCCCTTTGTCGCGTCCACTCGCAACTGTTTTACAGGAATGTATTTATTTAGATGACCAAGTATTCCAAAATCCTTTATCGAAACAAGCTGAAGAACAATCAGGGCACCTAATGCCAACCCAAAGGTGGTATTGAAGTCTCCGGTCGCCGTACGAAAAAGTGTGGCACCATCAAATGTAATACTTGATAGGCCAGGTATCATGCCGATATAGTTTGATACGCCGACGAAAATAAATATTGACGCGATTATTGGAAAGACCCGCTCTGCATGATATTCACTATTTGTTATGGTGCGGATCTGTGCCGATACAGCCTCGTATACAATCTCAAAAAAAGCTTGTATTTTTCCTGGAACCAAACTTTTTTTTCTAAAAGCCAGTGCTGTAAAAATCCCCAGGATAAGGACAATCAGCACCATAAAAAGCGTAGAGTTAGCGATAGGAAATCCACCAATATCAAAAATAACCGACGGCTCTATCGTGGCAATATCTCTCTTGAAACTAAAAATTTCTTTTTCCATAAATTTTACTCTTCTGTCTGTTCGGCTTCTTTCATCGCCTTGCGCACCTCCCTGTATTCTTTGGTAACCCTGCGGCTATTTCTATACACGAGGATCCACGAGAATATGAAGGATACAAGTAGTAAAGCAAGGGTAATTTTTTTATTTGTTCCATATCTACCGTCTAGATATTTACCTAGGAATAACGCAGTAAATGCAGGTATGCCAAAAAGCGGTATATTGATGAGCGAGTTAGTAAACATCTTGCTCGTTACCTTGTGGTAAACTTCTGGAATTTTTTGAGGTTTTTTTTCTTCCATAAAAACATAAAAGACCCTCGCTGAGTCGTGCATAGTATACTCTGTTTTAGAATTATTGCCACATGTTAATGTTAATCTTTAAATGGTTGACATTATCCATATTTTATGCTACTATTATAGACAAACCCCCTTAACAATGCGCACCATTTACATCACTCTCTGTCTCGTCCTGACCCTATGCTTCAACGCTGCAAATGCGCAGCATCTGACGCAGGCATCGAAAAACGGACTACTCGAGTCCGCTGACAGTGCCTACGCTCGAATGAAGTACAACGTTCCCACCAAGCTCTTGCTTGAGAAGCTGACTTATTTCACGGATACCCTCAAGTGGGATTCCACTACTATCAGGCGCGTCGTGTTTTCCCTGGGGCATTTCGAATCCCACGGTAAGATCGAGGCTGTCAGTGCCGATGGCAAGGATCATGGCTGGCTACAAGTACGCGAGTCTACGGTCACGGAACATTTCCGAAAGATGCCTGGAAAGGCTGAGCCAACCTTCACAGCCGCAGACCTCTCCAATCCCGCCAATGGACACGATCTTGTTTGGGCTAAGCCTCTTGAGCTGCTGAACGAGATCAGCAGGAAACGAAAGCTTGATAACTTTCGTGACATTGTGGGCGTATGGTGTTCAGGTTGGGGCGGATACAATCGTAACCCTGGTGCGACCGACTATCACTTCGAAAAGTTCACATTTACCTTCAACCAAGGAATGGGACTGATGGAAGAGGATGGTCGTGCACAGATCTGTAACCCGATCCCTGGCACAGTCCTGCTTCAATAGCGAAGCATCGCACACCCCCTTGAAGAAAGCCCCGGCATGATGTCGGGGTTTTCCATTTCAAAAAATATTGTAATAATCAGTCTTTTTTGCTATATTACTTCGCATCGCGCGTGTAGTTCAGTGGTAGAACGCTGTCCTGATAAGACAGAGGCCGAAAGTTCGATTCTTTCCACGCGCACCAAATGGATCAAGAATCTCGTTGGCTACTTGCCGACAAATACGGCGGTAAAGAGTCGGACGAGTTCCGACAGGATATTTTACGTCTCGAGAACGGCGAGCCTCTCGCTTATGTTATAGGTTGGACGCCTTTCCTTCATACGAAAATATATCTAGACTCTCATCCGCTTATCCCCCGACCTGAGACAGAATACTGGGTCTCTGTCGCCATCAAAGAATTGCAAAGTAAGGGAATTAAAAATCCGAAGGTTCTGGATCTTTGTGCGGGGTCCGGATGCATCGGTGTCGCAGTTCTAAAAGCGGTCCCGGAAGCCACAGTACACTTCGCTGAAATAGATACAACCCACCACGAAACCATAGAGAAAAATATACTGGCAAATGATATTACTCGAACTCTTACCAAAATATTTAACGGCGACTTATTTGAAAACATAACGGATAAGTATGATCTCATACTCACCAATCCTCCATATATTGACCCTACACTTTCCGATCGAGTTGAGGCGAGTGTGACCGCTCACGAACCCGATGTAGCACTCTGGGGTGGCGCAGGAGGCATGGAAGTCATCGATCGTATCATCGTAGAAGCTCCGAAGCATCTAAACTCAGGAGGTGTTCTATATATCGAGCATGAACCTGAAAAAGCGGGACACATAGCAAAGCTTTGCCCTGGTGCACAGCCACACGAAGACCAATTCGGAGTGATTCGTTTCTCTAGAATCCAGTTTTAATCATCACCAACATCGTCTGCTGGAGTGTATCCACCAGAAAGCCTCTCTGTTGTCGTTTCGATAATATCGTCGAGCTGACCGTTTAAGATAAGCGGGATATTAGACCATGACTCTTTGATACGATGGTCTGTGACACGATCCTGTGGGAAGTTATAGGTACGGATTTTCTCTGACCTGTCCCCTGTTCCGATTTGTGAGGCACGGTCTGCAGAATACTTCCTCGCTTCTTCTTCGTCTTTCATCTGCTGGAGGCGAGACTTGAGGAGTGTCATGGCTCGTTCACGGTTGGCTAGCTGACTCCTCTCAACAGTTGAACGCACATCGATACCAGTAGGTTTGTGGATGATACGAACTGCGGATTCAACTTTGTTGACGTTCTGACCACCTGCCCCACCAGCACGCGAGGTTTCAAATTCTAGATCAGACTCGGGTATAACGATGGTTGTTTTCTTGAAAAGGGGCAGAACTGCAACAGATGCAGTCGAGGTATGGATACGGCCCTGCTTCTCTGTAGCTGGGATACGCTGTACACGATGGACACCAGTCTCGAATCGCAGTCTCCTGTACACGTCTTTACCATGGAATTCGAATGACGCTTCCTTGTAACCCCCGATATCGTTCTGGGATTCGTAATCTGTCTTCCATGTAAAACCCTGCTTTTCGCCGTACCGCTGATACATCTCGGCGAGCTGTCTAGCGAATAGAGCTGCTTCGTCACCTCCAGCACCGGCTCTAACTTCGAGAATAACTTCGTTCGGGAATTTCTCTTCTTCACGCTCAGCGTTCATGATAGTCTCGACTTGGGACTCTATAACAGCACGCTCGGCACTAACACGAGAGATCTCTTCATCTGCGAGTTCCTTCATCGAGGGGTCGGCTTCGAGCATCTCACGAGCACTTTTTTCTTCATTCAAAAGCCTCTGGATTTCACTTCCGAGGTATGCTGTACGGTGATTCTGTTTTACTTCTTCTAAGTCATATTTCATGCTCTTAAATCTTACATCCTAAATCTTAAATCCCAAAACAAAAGGCGCTCATTAAGAGCCCCTTTTGTTTTAAACTATTTAGCCGCTTTCTTGGCTTTGGTGCCTGTTGCTGCTGCTCGCTTCTTGAACTTGTCGACTCGTCCTGCCGTGTCGAGAACGGTTTCTTTACCTGTATAGAATGGGTGTGAGGCGCTAGAGATTTCGACTTTGTACATGTCGTATTCTTTGCCATCTTCCCACTTGCCCTTTTCAGTCGTAGCGATAACAGACCCGATCAAGTATTGGGTGCCGTTAGAAACATCTTGGAATATGACATTTCGGTAGTTTTTTGGGTGGATTTCTTTCTTCATAAAAAGGATATTAGCACACGGTTTATAGACAATCAAGCCCCCACACCTATATTTTGGTAGCGCAACGCGCGTCCTCTGGGACAATCAAAATATAGGTGTGGGGGCAAGCCCTTTCGCTATGACCCAAGACCTATTTCCTGTAACCTCTTATATACCCTCGAGAATATCGATACTGGCCTGGATAGTCGCAACATGAGTCATAACCGCATTACCATAAAAGGCATTCGTCACGCCCGGTGCAGAGCAACCTCGGCCAGAATAGTACTTGCAGGCTGCTTCACGCTCTGCGGTATAGGTCTTGGCTCCAGCACCTAGATCCATGAGGTAGAGTGACGTAGCAGTGATGGCGTGCTGAGGGTTCCAAGGATTCGCCACAGAGACTCCGAGTGCCGCCTCGATACGCTGATCATAAGACTCCCATGTAGCTGGAATGAACTGTGACGGACCCATCGCGCCTCCCCATCCACCGATAGCGAGTGGACATGATAGTGGTTGTCCTTCAGGACTGATACCCAGCCTCTCAGTGATACGGAGAAATGCTGACTGATCGTCACGCCATGATCCTGATGTCGGACCCGGCATGATGTCCTTCCAGGTTCTAGCATCCCCCACACGATTACATGTACCAACATTGGCTCCGAGATTAGACTCTTGTTTCAAGATTGCGAGAATAAATGCTGGTCTGACTCCAGACTTACTACCAGCAAGCTTCGCCATATCATAAGCCTCTCCGAATGGAATAGGTCCAGCGCCGCGGAATCTAAAGAGTTCAGCACGTATTTTCGACGCCTGAGCTTGTCTATCTTTTAGGACCTGGGCATACTCAGCCTCTTTGTTCTTACTTATAGAGAGGAGTGTCTTCTGTTCTTTCTCGCTCGCTTCTACGAGTGCTTTCTGTTTCTCTATCTCAGCCTTGGCATCCATCTCTTCGTCCTGCTTGGTCTCGAGCTCTTTCTTCACCCCCTCGGTCCTCTCACGAACGCTTTTGATCTGTTCGACAGAGTTGTTTACTGAGCGTTTGACGGATGAGAAAGTATCGACGTCGGCATAAAAGTCAGATATAGATGAAGCACCAAGCATCGCGTGAGCAAAAGTGATTCTGTCCATCTCGTCGGTTTTTCTTATGAGTTGGCCGAGAGATTCTTTGCCCTTCTCTATATCGCTGTTGAGACTAGTGATGGTATCGGTTTTACTTTTGATGTCCTTGCTTATTTTTTTGATTTCGACGTCCTTCTGGTTAACCTTCTTCTTGGCAGCGTCGATACGACTACGAAGTACGGAGATGTCGCGAGTAAGCGAGGCAGACTGATTCTTCTGACCATTTAGGACTACTTCCTGTGCCTTGATCTCCGCTTCACAGACCTTGAGGATTTCTTCGAGTTCTGCATCAGATTTGCCAGCGATATTACCATCACAGACTGCCGCCTCAGCGAATCTGCCAGCAGATAGCGTTCCTAAAATTAATAAAAGCATTATGCCCATGAGCACAATGCCTTTATTAATTACGCGTTTATTACTTTTGTTGATTAGAAATAACATAATGAAAGATCTGCAAAAACTATTCCACTACGAATTACTTCGTTTCAGTGGCTTCTCCTTCTCCTTCAACTTCTTTCTTGCCTTTCGCCTCTACTTCGATAGTAGAGAGATCAGGAGCGACAGTCGCCTCCTCTACTTCCTCTTTGGCCAATACGATAGATGCCACAACGGCCTCAGTATCCTCTAGGAATCGGACGCCCTCTGGGAGTTTCAGGTCTTTGAGTGCGATAACTGACTCGTTAGTCTCGAGAGCGGTGATATCAACCTCTATGTCATGAGGTACGTTCTTAGGGAGAGCGGCAACCTTAACTTCGTGCATAACTTTGACAAGAATAGCTCCGCCTTTGACCGCAGCTGACTCACCGACGAACTCGAATGGTACGTCAACTTCGATTTCCTTGGTCATGTCGACAGATAGGAAGTCTATGTGGATAGGCTCGTTCGTCACAGGGTCATGCTGGACCTCGTGAATAAGAGCGTCAAAAGACCCTGATGGAGTAGCAAGTGTAAGGGTATTGGTTTCGCCAACTTCCCTAAAAGCCTTTATAAAATCAGTCTTTTTGATAGCTAGTGAAGTGGCGTCCTTCTTAAAACCGTAAAAAACAGCTGGGATGTTTCCAGTGCTTCTGACCTCTGCGTTCTTTTGATTTTTGTCCCTTATTTGGGCATTCAGTGTTGTCATATCCCGAAAGTATAAATTAAAGCCTGCCTAAAGGCAAGTTGTGACATGGTTATTATAATCCGGCAAGCGCTGCCGCTATCTGTGAGCCAGCGGCCTGGACCTCACGAGCTGTCTCGTAACTTTCGCCGCTATCGCTCCCAAAAATGACGAAGAAAACCATGGCAATGAGAATAAAACCGATAAAGACAAATGTTGTCGCTATCGCCTGCTCTCTATGAAGTTTTATCAAATTTTTTTCTTCCATAATATTTTCTTCTACGTAATTACTGACGCACGAAGAAAATATTTCTTACACCTGCACACCAAATTTTTGATTATTTTTTAAAATGCGCTCCTGGCGTGATCAAAAAATTGGTGTGCGGGTACAAAAAATAAATAAAAATAAAAAAATAAATTATTAAATTAAAAGCAATACAGGCGCCCCCTTTATGGAAGCGCCTGTGATGTTGCGGTTGTGTCACTTGGCCAACTCTACAATGGGCGACATGCTGTCAGCACCAAAGTAAGGTGTGTTCATGACTTCGTTCGTGCATCTCCATTGTCCATCAGATGTTCCATTACGCCTGAGTACGCGTACGTTTTGTCGATCACTCCCAGGACTGTGCTTGAAACCCAGAATGGTTCCGAAGAAGTTCAGCTCTTCGATACCTTTTGTCCGGTAGAGGTGCTCAAGGACAGAGTCAGCGTTATAGTGGTCATGATCATGCTTGAGGAGAAAAGCCCATGACCAATCCAGTCTGATCACTCCGGCCTGCTTCATTCGCGCAAGCTTTTCGTTGCCGGTGATTATTTGGCCTGGTTCCACAAAAGACTTGTACTTGATCTTATCCCAGTCAATGTGCAGGACTTTCATAGCGCGCGGATCCTTGTCCGTGATCATCATCTCTTTGGGAAGAGAAAACGGTTCCCGAAGAAGGATTGCTCCTTCCCGCTGGAAGAGACGCCCTTCTGTGAACAGTTTTCTTCGTCCTGGGCTTGCGGCAAGTATGGCCGCTATAGCTTTTGGCAGATCAGAATCCTGTTTCTTGTGTGCGTCATGCAAGCGTGTTGCAAGCTCACTCTGTAGGCCAAGCAGGTCGCTTGGATCTACTCCAATGTTCTTATTCATCGGCTATCTATTGTTGATTACCTCAGTCCGAGGTTAGAGCCATGACTTTGCCATAGCCAGGAAAGGCCCAAATTAAGCCTCTTTTGGCTATGGCAAAACAAGTAACTTTTTAAAAGTGCTTATGAGTTCATTATAACATAAATTTAGGCTATATGTCAAATAACCTATTTCTTCGGCTTAATGATGTATTTCTCGATATCGGCGAGCGTCGCGCCGACTTTTTTCCGAGGATTCCACATGTTGTGTGGGTCTGTGATCTCTTTGAATTCTTTGAACACTCCTGCGATTTTATCTCCGAACATCATGGGTAGATACGGTGTACGGATCAGTCCGTCATTGTGTTCGGCTGTCATAGAACCACCAAACTTTTTCACCATAGGATATATCTGTGCGGATATTTTCATAATTTTATCAGCGGTTCTAGGGTCGCTGAAGTCCATCAGCGGTACGACATGTAAGTTCCCGTCGCCTAGATGTCCGGCGACAGTATAGAGAATCTTGTTTTCATCAAGTATCCTGACGAGCTCTGGCCAATACTCGGGTAGCTTGTCCACCGGCACAACCACGTCGTCGATAAACGGAGCCGTACGCAAGTCTTTGGAGTGATCGGATAGTAATTTGAAGCTATCGTGACGTATGGCGAAATATTTGTTACGTTCCTCCCTAGTTTTCGTGATACGAGTCTTGAGTCCGAGATCTTTGAGTCTATTCTCAGCAAGTAACGCCTCTCGAAATAGGCCCTGTTCGTCATCCGAAACAAACTCTGCCAGAACTATGAGCTTCGGCATGCCACCGGATAGAACCATCAGAAACTCAGGTAGAAATTGCCAAGCGTATTTTATCGAACCGATAATACCTTTGTCCCGCAGGAAACTCCCGAAGAACTTGATCGCGAACTTCATCGTGTGGTCGTCGTACACTTCGAGCGTTTCGACGTCTTCTTTCATTAGTCTGTGAGTCAGCTCTGGTATCAGTTTCAAATCCTTGAGGAATACCACCAGAAGTGTCGAATGCTTCTCGTCCGCTACCAATTTGTACGTGATCTCTGTGATGATGCCGGTAGTTCCCTGCGCACCAACGAACAGCTTCGTCCCGTCGAAAATCTCGGTACTAGCATCCCAGACGTCCCAGAGGAGATATCCTGAGGAATTCTTTGTCGTCTTCGGTCTCGCTGATTTGATATCATCATAGTTACGCTTGATCAGGTTCCAGGTTTTGCGATATATCTCAGCGAGACGATTATCCTCGAGAATGATCGCCTCGAGCTCCTGCTTGTTGATAGGCTCGATAACATACTCTTCCCCATCGTCGAGAATGACTTTCAGACTTTTGACGAAATCTTTGTTCTGACCATACTTGAGAGACTTCTCTCCGGCACCATTGTTAGCGACCATACCGCCGACGGCGCAGATCTCTCTAGAGGCTGGGAAGCATGGCATGATGAGACCCTGCTTCAAAGTCTCTATCTCAAAATCTCTATAATACGTACCCGGTAGAACTGTAGCGGTACCGGCAATATCAAAATTCATCCCGTCGTGAGACCTCTGTTTGCCGAGTTTAACCTTCCTAACCTCAGTGACGCCCTGCATATAGCGAGTCGTGTCGAGGATGATGGACTCCCCGAGCGGTCCACCCGCCATGTCGGTGCCGGCCGCGCGAGCTGTGACTGATAGATAGATGTAACCTTCTTCATTACGCTTCGCATTTAGAAATTTAACGAGAGCTTTTATGTCTGTTGAATCTTTGGGATAAACGATCAGCTCTGGGCGCATCTCGAAGATGCTATAGTCGTGACTATATTTATCGAGGACACTACTAGCATCCTCCACGTCGCCCTTGATTACTCTTTTTATCTCGTCTTTGAGCATTTTATGATAGTAAAAATTGTCTGATTGCGAACTCTGCTTCCTTCTTGTCTTTGTCTGTCTTAGCTTCTTCAAGAGCCTTTTTTAACCTCATAAATTCTGCTTGTTGTTCTGGATCAGAAAATTCAATATCCCCCTTTAATAAGGCAGGAATTACTTCTATTTTTTCCTGGGGTGGATTAGGTTCAAGTTTTATAATTTTAGTTTCTCGTTTCTTAGGTTTCTCGTTCATGCGCTTATTATAGCAAATCCTAAAACGCGAGAAGACCAGCCGGGTTACGACTGGTCCTCGAATTGTCCACTTGTCTAGCGCGACTTCTTTGCCCTCTGGCGTCGCGGAGCGAGCTCTCCCGACCCGATCCGCACGGGGTGTCCGGGTAGCGCCCGTGGAGCACTGGTTCTCGGTACGTCTCCGAGGATCTGCTTGATATCCTCTTGCGACAACGGTCTTCTGGTAGTTCTCTTCGCCATGGCAAGCTAGTTTGGTGTGAACGTAAAGATCGAAAGTAAAAATATACAACTTCATAGACGGAGCGTCAATGAGTTTTTCAACCTTTTTAGACTCTATAAATTGCTATAATAACCCCATGTCTAAAAAACTTGATTTCCTAGCTATCGGCGACATCGTTATCGACGCATTTATCGAACTCGAGGACGCGAATGTCTCTTGTGATATCAACAGAGCTAACTGTACGCTATCGATGCGTTTCGCTGACAAGATACCCTACAGAGATGTAACAGTTATAAAAGCCGTTGGTAATAGTCCGAATGCAGCAACATCTGCGGCACGCCTCGGACTCTCGGTCGGACTCCTAACTCATATCGGTGGTGATGAAAATGGTCGTGACTGCATCGACACACTGAAAGAGAACGGCATCGACACGGCGCTAGTTCAGATCGAGAACAAGGCGAAAACCAACTACCACTACGTCCTGTCGTACGAAGCAGAACGTACCATCCTTATCAAACACGAAGCCTATAACTACAAATTTATAGCCCCAGACACAGCACCTGCTTGGGTCTACCTATCATCCGTTGGTAACGACACTCTCGCATATCACGAAGATATTGCTGACTATCTCGAACAGAATCCCGAGATAAAGCTCGCTTTTCAACCGGGAACTTTTCAGATGAAGCTCGGCACGGAGAAACTCGCAGGGCTTTATAAGAGAACTAAAGTCTTCTTCTGCAACAAAGAAGAGGCGCAGAGAATACTTGGAAACAAAGAGGAAGATATCAAGGTCCAGATGAACAACCTGCACGCTCTAGGGCCGAAACTAGTCTGTATAACTGACGGTCCCAATGGAGCATACGCCTCCGATGGCGCGAATGCCTGGTTCATCCCTATGTACCCTGACCCGAAGCCTCCTGTAGAGAGAACGGGCGCAGGAGACGCATTCTCTTCGACCGTGACAGCTATGCTAGTACTCGGGAAGCCTCTCGAGACAGCTATAACTTACGGCCCGGTTAACTCCATGAACGTAGTACAATACGTAGGAGCCCAGGCAGGACTACTAACACTACCCGAGATTGAGAAATGGCTCGCAAAAGCACCGGAAGATTATAAGGTTAAAGAAATATAATATGGCATTTGAAACAGCTCCTGGAGCGACACCCGGAAACAATCAGCTAGAGGATTTGATGTTAAAGAGGCAGGAATATCTCAACAACCTAGAAAAAATAAAATCTGATCCTAACCTTGAACAGAATATGGTAAGTAGCGTAGTCATCGGTCTGAATGTGGAGATAGAAAATTTAAATTCACAAATTAATGAATTGAAAGGCAAAGAAAAACTAAAGGCGGCTTAATTAATATTAGTAAAATAATTATGGAAAGAATAAATATGGAGCGTGGTCCGGACAATAAGCCAAATCCAGAAGTAAAGCGTCCATTAGAGACAGTAACACCGTATGATGATTTGAAAATTTATCAGAATAGTTTAGATTTACTCAAGAAAGAAGCCGAAGACTACAGAAGAGATCTCGCTATGTTCGAAGCAGAAGGAAATGATTCAATGGTAAGACGCTATCGGGATTTACTGAGAGACAAGGAGATAGAGATTAAAGACCATGAAGCAATAGTTAATGCACACCAATAAATATATGGAAAAAATACCAGAACAAAAGCCAAAAAATGAATTGAATGAAGTTTCATCAACTGAGCTAATGCGTGGCATCATTGAGAGGGAGAGAAGAGAGAAAATCGTTGAGACTGCACAGAAGATAATAGAACTCGCCCAATTAGAAGCTGGTACCCATGAAACTGATGAATTCGGTAATCCTACACTTGGTGCAACAGACGAGGAACGCAAGAGACTTCTAGAAGAAAAAAGAGTAGAGGTTAAAAAATTAGAAGAACATATTGGGATGACTTATGATCAAGAAAGTCATCTACGTACGGCAGATGTTGTCGCTGGAGACTCCCCAACATCAGAATACCTCCAACAGTACAACTAGCTAGCGTCTCTTTAAAACTTTATGTACCGCGATTTTGATATGACTCACGTCCATTCCGTAATGGGCTATTAGCTCATCCGGTTTGCCTGACTGACCGAACTGGTCATGAACGCCGATAAATTCTATAAATGCAGGTTTCGTTGCCGCTAGAACCTCGGCGATAGCACTTCCCATCCCTCCATGGATCTGATGCTCCTCTACTGTAACCACTCGGCCGATCTTGCCGATGTGTTCGATCATCTTCATATCTAGAGGTTTGATCATTGCGAGATTAATTACAGTCGTCTGTATACCCTCTTCCTGAAGCTCCTTGGCGGCAAGCATAGCGTTATGAGTGAGCGCTCCGGTCGAGACTATGGCAACCTGCGGATCTCGTGACTGCCAGAATATCTGAGCCTTACCGGCCTCAAAAGGAGTGTCTCTGGTCGTCATGACCGGCGTTTTCTCTCGCCCTAGACGTATATACACGGGTCCTGGATGTCCTGCAGCCCAGAGTGTCGCCTTCCTGGCCTCCTCGCTATCGCATGGGTTTATAACTGTCATACGTGGAAGCATACGCATGAGGCCGATATCCTCGAGAGCCTGATGTGTCGCGCCATCAGGACCAACAGATACCCCGGCGTGACAACCGACGATTTTTACCGGGACGTTATTGATCGCTATCGTCGTTCTGATCTGCTCATTGTTCCTACCTGGTGAAAATGTCGCGTACGACATAATGAACGGGATCTTGCCGTAGTTCGCCATGCCTGACGCAACGGTAGCGAGGTTCTGCTCGGCTACGCCGACCTCGACATATCGCTTCGGGAATTTTTCCTTGAACCAATGCGCGCGAGTAGACTCGGCAAGATCGGCACAAACGGCGACAACTCGCTCGTCCTTTTCCCCTGCCTCAACTAAGCCATGACCAAAACCGTCCCTTGTCGGAACTTTCTCGACATCTCGAGAGAAAACTTTATCGTTTAGTTTTGCATTGGCGTTTAGCATTTAATTAATGGTCTTCCCCTTTTATCAATGGACTAAGTAACGGTTGGGCAACTGTAAAATATCCAGTATCAAAATAGATTCGGGATAATGCTATAGAGTCATAGCTATTCTGACTTGAAATCTTGAGCCAGTATTCCATATTTCCACCATTCATAAATCCGTCTGTCCTTGTCTCAACTCCGTACAATGCATTTAATCGACTCAGATCATCTACGTTATATGCTGGTTTCAATAAGACCCTAATTGATTTTGTATCGACGCTCATAACCTTCTCATCATTTTCACAATATTGATCATCGTAATATGCAAAATGCCATATATTTGTGTTACTTATCTTTTCGCAAAATGCATACAACATTCCTGAATTATCCACTGTCGTGTAAGTTAAATTCAATAAATCTCCGCGAGAAATATCTGCCGTGGTAAGAGATCGATTATTAGGATTAAAAACGGGAACCACGGGGTTAATTGTTGGTGTAAGTGTGGGAGTAGGAGTTGGAGAAGGTTTTGGAATCGGA
>CAYRQF010000001.1:167005-273415 GCA_964426385.1 uncultured Candidatus Saccharibacteria bacterium
AGTAGTGGATGGTCTGGCAGGAACAGTTTCTTCCCAGACGACGGGCTGAACGCGAGTGGTATCAAAATAATTCTCCTTCATGTAGATGAAAATGATGAAAAATATTCCAACAGCGATAATCGTGAGCAAAATGTGCGATGTTCTTTTTGAATCCATAAAATTAATTTAATTAATAATTATTTATATTTTTCGCCTGTCATGATTATACCCTTATCAAACCCGCCTCGTTCAATATTTTTTGCCTGACGTATTTCTTCGGTCTGGGCAAATCTGGGGACTTTCTGAATTAATGTTCTTATTACTTCCAGCATATCAGCAAGTTCTTCAGGGCTCTTCGCTTCTTTAAATTCAGCAAACTCCTCGTCGAGTTTATCAAATAAAAAACCCTCTAATTCTTCCGGTGATGCTATCCTTTCAGTATGGGGCGCTTTAGCCTTATCCATTATCTCTGGAATCCTATCTCTCACTAATTTTGTATATTTTTCCATATCTATAAGCTATCAGCTAAAAGCAATAAGCTAACTCGTGTGACTTCCCTCTATCTTACCTCGCATACTTCTGAGCTCCTTCAGCCATTTCTGTTCGAGCTCTTTATCCGGCGCTTTGCCGTGCCATTCATAGTCGTATTCGATCTCTTTGATCCCCTTGCCGGCGATAGTATGAGCGATGATGACGGTCGGCTTCTCTACTATCGCTTTGGCCTGCTCGACTGCATCGACTATTTCGCGCATATTGTGGCCATTGACCTCGATCACATGCCAGTTAAATGCTCGCCATTTATCCGCGAGAGGCTCGAGAGGCATTATGTCCTCCGTCATACCGTTTATCTGGATATTGTTCCTATCTATTACTACTGTGAGGTTTGAAAGTTTATTTGCTCCGGCGAACATTATCCCCTCCCATGAGTTACCTGCGTCGAGCTCTCCGTCTGATATGAAGCAGTACGTGCGGAATTTTTTGCCATCCATCCTGGCAGCATACGCGTAACCTGATGCCTGAGATATGCCCGACCCTAGTGGCCCGGAGGTGTTCTCCATACCTGGCAACTTCTCTCTCTCAGGATGTCCCTGGAGGCGTGAGCCAAATTTACGCAGAGTTCGGAGCTCCTCCACCGGGAAATACCCGGCATGAGCCATCGTGGCGTATCGGACGGGTACGATGTGACCGTTTGAGAGGAAGAGTCTATCTCTATCAGGCCATTCAGGCTTCTTGGCGTCGTGATTCAATATATGAAAATAGAAAGCTGTGAAGACGTCGGTCATGTCGAGTGGTCCAGCGGTATGACCAGATCCAGCATCTTCGAGCATGTCGATAATACTCTGGCGGATATCATTCGCCTGTAGCTCGAGAGTCTTTTCTTTTTCAGGGGTTAAGTTAGACATAATTACCAAGACCAATTTCTAAAAGAATATAAAAATCCCCACATAAGCATTCCACTATATGTCAGCATTAAAAATAATAAATAAATGGTTTTCTGTGGTCCATTCTTCTTTAGACTCACTAGACCGTTCATTGAGACAATAATACAAATCATCCAAATAAAACTAAGCAAGCTGGCTGACCTTTCAAAGTCAGTAATCATACCAAAGACGAATACAACTATCGCAACAAGCAGGCTAATGAAAATTTGATAAGTTCCTGACCTTGATTTTCTTTCTAATACCGACGAATCAAGTGATGGTTTATTTTGAAGATTTCTACTTTTACCTATTTGAAGAATCCCGTAAATCAAGAAACAGAATCCTCCTAAAAATGCCAAGAATCGTAAAATTCCGATTACAGGATCATCGATACTGCTATCTGTCAGACTAAATGTTGCTTTGTATAATGGAAACAAAGACCAAAGTAATATGGCAATAAAAATCTTTATAACTCCTGAATTTCTTTTATTCCTATCCATTTGAAATATGTTTGAAATCCTCTATTGAAACTCCCGGATTGTTCGCTCCAAATACTATAGATCCAGATACGGCTCGCGTGACGCCAATCTGTGCTAGATCGTGAGCGGTCTCGAGTGTTATCCCTCCGTCAACTGAAATTATAGCATTCGGTTTAATTTGCTTAATGTGATTAACTTGATCGAGAGTTCGCGGATCGAACGGCTGACCCTGGTAGCCGATATTTTCTATACCCATGAGCTGGACGAAGTCAGATTTCTCTATCACATCGCTCCACTCGCGCACATTGTCCGTCGCGAGAAACGCCATCCCCCATTCTACTTTTAATTTGCTAATTTCTGAGATAAGAAGTTCTCTATCTCCTACAGAGTTCGCATGGATGATGAGCCGGGACGCACCAAGAGAAACATATTTCTTCAGATCCGTTTCAGGATTCCTGACCATGAGGTCGAACTCGTATTTCAGTCTGTCAGAATACGGAAGCTTAACCTTCCCATCCATGAGCTCCCTCGCGCTCTGTTTGTCCTTGTCAAAAAAAGGCCAAGTTTTTGGCTCGACGAATTCCCCATCCATAAGATCGAGCTGTACATAGTCGACGTATTCGAACACTCGTTCGACATGCTCACGTATATCGTCGAAACTTTTCGGCATTATTGCTGGGATGATTTCCATAGGTTTATTTTACCATTTTCTATAACCTATGACCTATTACCTACAACCTCGTTATAACCCTTGATCTGCCATAGAATTGAGTTCGAGCCTCTCGAGGAATGCTATCTGTGCGAGTCTCGGCTCTGTCATATTTTCCGCCCATGTGCGAAGCGCATCGTTCTGGAGAGCGCGTGAGTATGAGAACGCTACCTGCCATGGCAGAGGCTCGAGCTTGGCTATTTCACGGAGATTATTCGCCGCCTCATCTGGTGTCTGTCCGCCCGAGAGGAACACTACCCCGGCAACCTTCCTAGGAACATTAGCGGTCAACATTTCAGTAGTGAATTTGGCCACCGTTTTGGCATCGGCACGGATAGTAGCGTCACCGCCGGATATGACCATGCTGGTCTTCAGTATCAGACCCTCGAGATTCACAAAATATTTCGGAAGTTCTTCGAAAACGATTTTCATTACCCTATCGGTAACCAATTTTGACTTCTCGATACTGTGCACCCCATCAAGCATAACTTCAGGCTCGATTATCGGAACTATGCTTTCGTCCTGACAAGCCTTGGCATACCTGGCCAGGATTTTTGCATTCTCTCGTATCGCGTCGTCTGATGGAGTCGTTGCAGAGATCTTGAACGCCGCACGCCACTTCGCGAATGACGCACCCATAGACTTGTACTCCATGAGCCGGCCTGGGAGACCGTTCAGACCCTGAGTAATGTACTCCTCCGGTGATCCCGGCATCGGGATGAGTCCTTCGTCTACCTTGATACCTACCAGGATACCTTTCTTCTCGAGCAACTTGGCGAACGGGACACCTTTTTTTGTAGACTGCCTGATCGTCTCGTCATAGAGGATGACTCCAGTGACGAAATGCTCAATGTCGGGTGTCGTGAGTAGTAACTCTCGCCATGTTCGACGCATCTCTTCAGTCTGGGGCACACCGAATGCCTCGAAGCGTTTGTTGCAAGTATTATTACTTTCGTCTGCCGCAAGAATCCCCTTCTTAGGTTCAACAAGACGATTAGCTATTGTGTGTAGTCGTTGGATATCCATCCCATTAGTTATCTAATTTTAAAATTCTTCTCTTGTGACGCTCGTCTCCAGAAAACTTTGTCTCGAGAAACAAGTCTACTGCACGCTTGGCCTCTTGTTCAGAAATAAATCGGGCGCCAAGAGAAAGAATATTTACATCATTGTGCTCGCGAGCAAGTTTTATGATTTCCTCCTGACCACCGTAGTACACAGCCGCTCGTACACCAAAGAGTCTGTTAGCCTCTATCGCCTCGCCGGTTCCTGATCCACCGATTACAATCCCCATGGCACCAGAATCAACTTCAGCGACCCCTTCAGCAACTAGGGCAACAAAGTCTGGATAATCGTCTGCAGGATCTAAATGGTCGGGGCCCTTGTCCACAACTTCGTGACCCATGAGTTCAAGGTGGCTCACAAGAACCCTCTTCATCTCAAACCCGGCATGATCTGATCCAATAAATAGCTTCATAGTGATTAGCTTTTAGCTTCTAGCTTTATTAAACTGGTAATTATCATTTTCATTGTACTAAAAGCTAACAGCTATAAGCTAGCAGCTGACTTTAATACATGCTGTATTAAAGTTGCAGTATAACCGTACTCGTTATCATACCAGGCCATGACTTTCACCAAGTTTCCTCCGACAACACGTGTCATCTCGAGATCTACGATTGAGGGAACAGTGACGCCGATAATATCTGACGAAACTATCGGTTCATCAGTAACGGCGAGAAGACCTTTCCAACGAGAACTTCGCGAAGCATCTGTAAGTAATTTATTAACTTCTTCTACGGTAGTTGGTTTCTTAGAAATAAATGTTACATCAACAAGAGAACCCACAGGTACTGGCACGCGGATAGATATACCGTCGAATAGTCCGGTAAGTGCTGGAAAAGCTTTGGTCACGGCTATCGCCGCACCGGTAGAGCTCGGAACGATGTTTTCTGCAGCAGCACGACCTTCGCGCAGATCTTTCTTCGACGGTCCGTCAACGAGGGCTTGAGACGCAGTATAGCCGTGAACTGTCGAAAGGATCGCCTTCTCGATACCGAGAGACTCATGAAGCACCCCGATAAGAGGAGATGCGGCGTTAGTCGTGCATGACGCGTTTGAAGTTATGTCGCAGGTACCGAATTTATCTTCGTTCACACCGAGAAGTATCGTCTCGCCCGGAACTGTTCCATCACTGTCCTTGGCCGGAGCAGAAATCACAACTTTTTTCGCACCTTGGTCGATGTGGAACTTCGCCTTATCAAATGATGTAAATAATCCTGTCGACTCGACTACGACATCTATGTCGAGCTCTTTCCACGGGAGTCCTGCAGGATCTTTGGATGACACGAACCGAGTTTCAAGTTTTTTAGTTCCGTCGGATACAACAAGGTTGCCATTAGAGAAATCAACTGAGAAAGGTGCACGGCCATATACTGTGTCGTACTTGAGTAGGTACGCGAGACTCTCGGCTGTTCCGAGATCGTTCACAGCAACGACTTCGATATCGTCCCTCTCCCACGCCATTTTGTAGAATGCTCGGCCGATACGACCGAAACCGTTTATTGCAACACGAACTTTTTTCATCTAACTATTGTAGCAAATGTAGAATCCTGACTATTCACACCCGGCCTTAGGAGTTGAAATTTCTTCGAAATGTTTCCATACAATTTCACTATTTGTCATTTTTACAAGAATTTCTGGGACATATCCGTATTTAGGGTTACTTAATACCTCAGGAAAATTAGTTTCTGTGTATTTCGCACCAATTCTCCAATTAATACCATCCCGGAGGTTTGGTCTTGCTGTTAATGATAAAATTTTAATATTTTCCCCTTCCCAACACTTCTCCATTACTGGCAAAGCAACTTCTTTTGCTTTCGCTTGTGAGCGAATGAGAAAAGTACAGAGAGCAACAACAATGACCAAAACAATTAGAAAAACTTTTTTCATTTCAATATCTCTTGGAGTATTTTAAGAGCAAGCTGAGGATTCGCAGAACCTTTGGATTCTTTCATGAACTGCCCTACTAGAAACTGGATAGATTTCTCATTGCCTGCTTTGTAGTCAGCGACAACTTTTTCATTTGCGGAGATAACAGTCTCGGCAATAGCTTTTAGCTTACTTTCGTCGAACTCTTGGATAAGTCCGTGTTCTTTGGCGTAGGATTCAGGGTCGATATCCCCCGTTACTAATGCGGCGATAAGATCCTTGGCGGCTCTAGAATTTATCTTGTTATCTCCGAGCATCTTCATAATCTTGCCGAAGCTCTCAGCTTTTGGAAGCTTGAAGTCTGCATTAGCTGAACGAAGTCCTGACAAGTCTGACAAAATATAGTTCGCAGTTTTCTTGACCGCCTCACCCGTAAGCCCGGTCGCGATAACTTCCTCGAAGAATTTAGCGAGTTCTGGATCTGTTACGAGTATCTCTATGTCCTCGGCTTTGATACCAAAATCCTTCACATATCGTTCACGCTTCGTAGATGCGAGTTCTGGAAGATTGCTTCGCATTTTCTCTAGATCAAATAATTCATGGAGGTACATTTTGGGAATATCAGGCTCTGGGAAATATCGATAGTCATGAGAATCTTCTTTCTTTCTCTGAGAGAAAGTCACCTGCTTGTTTTCGTCCCATCCGCGAGTTTCCTGGACGATTTCAGCACCCCTGCCCTCCTCGATAAGCGCGATATGTCGCTTGATCTCGAAGTCTGCCGCTTTCTCGACGGCTTTGAATGAATTTATATTCTTCACTTCAACTTTCGTTCCAAACTTATCCGTATCAGAAACAGAAAGGTTGAGCTCCACGCGCATCTCGCCCTTTTCCATGTTCGCATCAGATACGCCGAGTGTTCGTAGAAGTAATTGTAATTCACGACCGAAGTCACCCGCCTGCTTGGCAGAATGAATTACTGGCTCAGTCACGAGCTCCATGAGCGGTACGCCAGCACGGTTATAGTCGATGAGTGAGAAGTCGCCACGATCGTGTTTGTTATTCGCCGTGTCTTCCTCGAGATGAACTCGAGTCACCTGCACACCATTCAGCTCACCGCCAGAAACGATCGGATATTTGTATTGAGAGATTTGGTAGCCCTTGGGGATATCGGGATAGAAATAGTTTTTGCGGTCGAACTCAGTGAAGTTCGCGATATTTGCGCCGATAGCGAGACCGACTTTGACCACAGACTCTACGGCCTTCATATTCGGCACAGGCAAAGTTCCCGGATGCGCCATGCACACAGGACAGACATTAGAGTTAGGTTGTTCCTCATCGGGATTGTTCCTGCAAGCGCAGAACATCTTGGTGATGGTTTTTAGCTCGGCATGAATTTCGAGACCGATAGTTACTTTATATTTAGAATCCATAGCAAAAAGTATATCAAAACAAGGAAAATTATATTGGTTGACAATATCTGCTTATATGTTATAATACTATTAACCTAAATTCTTTCCATGAAAAAGCTCACGAAGACCCGTCGTAACGAGATCGCCTTCACCATGGTCATGGTGCAAATGGCCGGTGATGGCATCCACTTCCCAAAGCCGAGTGCCAAAGCACGCAAGACCATGAAGAAGCACGGCATCAAGAAAAGCGAGCTCGTAGAGTTCGCCCGCGAAATGGCAGGCATGTTGGCGAAGAAGAGCTTCAAGAAGAGCTGATCACCTTAGGGAGATCAGAAGTGGCGTCACCATCCGGGGGCGCCATTTTCTTTTTACTTCCTAAGAATCTTTACGAGTTCATCCCCCACTTTCTTCACCGATTCATCATCAAATGCTGACATAGTGAGAACTGGAACCCCAAGTTTTTCAAATCTTTTTATTTCTTTTTTAACCGTATCCGCGTCAGACATATCAGTCTTGGTCAGGATTATAACTTCATTTTTCTTCGCAAGTTCTGGATCATATTTCTCTAGCTCCTGGCGAATATTTTTGTAGGACTGCATCATGTCTTCATTCTCAAACGACACGAGATGCGCGATCATTTTCGTCCTCTTGATATGCTTGAGGAATTTTACGCCTAGACCTTTGCCCTCTGAGGCGCCCTCGATGATCCCAGGGATGTCTGCGATAACGAATTCCTGCAGGACTCCGAGATGCGGGTCGAGTGTGGTGAAGGCATAGCTTCCAATTTTAGACTTGGCGTTGGTCACAGAGTTAATGAGAGTAGACTTGCCAGCGTTCGGATATCCGACGAGTCCGAGATCTGCGAACAAACGTAGCTCTACGAACAGGCTCGCATTCTCACCAGGCTTGCCCGGAGTAGATTCGTACGGCGTCGTGTTTACAGAAGATTTGAAATGCTCGTTACCGAGTCCACCTTTGCCACCTTTTAGTATAAGTATTTTTTGACCTTCTTCGGTAAGCTCGTACTCGTCATCGGTGTCGAGATTCTTGACGAGCGATCCGACAGGAAGCTTGATATAGAGATCCTCGCCGTCCTGGCCGGACATTTTCTTCTTGGCTCCGGCTTCCCCGTTCTCTGCGATAAATCGCGTGTCGTGAGTATAACGTGCGAGAAGGTCTGAGTCTTTGACTCCTTCTAGATAGACATCTCCGCCCCGTCCGCCGTCTCCGCCAGCAGGGCCTCCGCGGTCCTCAAACTTGTCCTGGCGCCAACGAACAACCCCGTCTCCGCCGGTTCCTGCTTTTGCGTATATTTTCAGTTCATCGATAAATGCCATATATAGGTTAGCTTCTAGTCGCTAGCTTATAGCTTCTAGAAACGATATTTTAAAGTTAACTGTTTAATGCCTTTTTAGCAAGCGCGATAGCGCCCTCGCGAGACCGGGCCCCGGCCAGGAATCTCTTCGGATGAGCAAAGACTGCATCAGAAACTCCACTAACCTTCTGAAGTTCTGCCTCAGGTAGTCCAGCCCAAGCTTCTGGGAGAGCCTTGCGAGGCTTAAACATCTCGGCCTCTACCGTCTGCACATGCCAAGCGCCCGTAATATGCGGATAGACGGCATATATCGTGTCGGGTTTGTGTTTCAACACCCCATGCCATGGCCAGTACTGATCGAGAACGATGACTTCCTTGTTACGAGCATGCTCATACGCCTCCTCAACATGGTGACGACCCTCTACCTTGTCACAAGTTTTTTTTATGAGACGTGTGAGTATCTCAGTTGCGACTGAGACTAGCGTCATGAAGTGTCTGTCATTTTCCCGAGAGTCTTCTTTCCATGTTGAGTTAAAATACGCCACAACATGCGATATCTCTACCGGAGTGATATCGCGGTTTATAGGCTCATAGATGACGTGTCCGGTGTCGTGGGCGTCTATCGGGGTGACGAAGTCTTCGTCGATCTCTCGCCATATCTCAGCTGAACCTGCTATGGCCTCGCCATAGTGACGCCAGACGAGTCCGAACGCCGCATACGGCATGCCGTTCTCCCTCTCTCCTGCACCACCACGCTGATGATGGTCGAAGCGATTATGTTCGGCCTTGTATACCCCACCAACATCGAAAACGAAGTCTCCCTTTTGGAACATTTTCTCGTCACGTGTACGCACGAGCTTCCAAGGAAGCTTCTGCTTCTTCAGATACAGCGACAGTGTTGCAGCGGCGAACACATCGTCTGCATGAAACGGACCGTTATGAGTTACTAAGAGTCGTTTTCTTTTAAACATCTTAATCTTTTTTCTTGGTTACGTGATCAGCTATCCAGTTCAGGACTGAAACGATGAGCGAACCGAGGAATGCTGCCATGAATCCGTCGACAGTCATCCCTGGGACAAGTCCGGAAACGAACCAGAAGAATAGAGCGTTAAGTATGAGGAGGAAGAATCCTAGAGTGAGGAGCGTGATAGGTAGTGTCAGAATCTTTACTATCGGCTTCACGGCAACTTGGATGATGGTAAGAGCCGCACCGGCGATAACTATCGAGACCCAATCAGCGAGCTCTATCCCTGGAACGAAATAGTCTGCGACAAAAACCGCGAGTGTGAGAAAAATGAATCTGAATAAAATCTTCATCCCGTTAGAGATAGCAAATTATTAATTTGCGTACCTTTGTTAATCTTTGTAATTAAATAACCTTTGTAAATTATACCTGATTAGCGATCTCTCAAACAGAACATCTCTAACGGGATTCATGCCCTCTATTGGAATAATGAATCTACGGCATTCTTAACATCATTTCCATCAGCTTTACCCTTGAGGTCCTTCATGAGTGCTCCAACGAGCATTCCCTTCTTCGAGGCATCTGTTATTCCGAGCTCAGCTTTCTTGGCCTCAACGATTTTCCTCACTTCGTCGATAGACATCATCGTTGGTAAGAATTCCTGGAGTATAGAGAGCTCCTTGGCTTCACCCTCGGCGAGTTCTGGTCGTCCAGCACTCTCGTACTGAACCATCGACTCCTTGCGTTGCTTGGCGAGTCTCGTGATAACTGCAACAGCTTCCTCGTCCGTGAGCATATCCTGAGGGGTGCGTTTGGTCGCAACAAGTTCATTTGTAAAAGCACTCGTCATCCCGCGCATAACCATGAGCCTAGTCTCGTCCTTGGCCTTCATGGCCGTCTTGATCCCGTCTTTTATTTGTTCGTGTAGTGTCATGTTATTTTTTATTAACCTTCTGTTCTAATCGATTGAAACGCATGACGAAATTATCAAATTCAGATCTTTTAACATAAGAATCTCGAATATCCAAAATGTCATTATTAATTTTCCTTTGGCCGTCTTCGAGATTCTTGAGACGGTCATCAACCTTGTCTAATTTTTTATCTACAGATTCAAATCCTTTAGCTACGGATACGGCTAGCTTATCCACGACATCTGAGAGATTATCGATTTTTGACTCTAGTATTCCAGTTGCCGGATTTTTCTTTAGGACCTTCTTTTTCATAACGAAATTTTAACACATCTGATATAATTGCGAAATATGATTCAAAAACTCGTATTTCTAGACACCGAAACCACCGGCAATATGCCGACAGACCGGCTATGCCAGCTTTGTTACAAAATTGATGGCGAGATAGTAAGCGAGTTGTACAAACCACCCATCCCGATAAGTATCGAGTCGATGGCTATCCACCACATCACCGAAAAGATGGTCGCGGATAAACCTGCCTTCACAGATAGTCCGGAATACGAGAAACTCACGAAGCTTTTTGCTAATGGCGCAGTATTCGTCGCTCACAATGCCAAGTTCGATATAGGAATGGTTGAAAAGGAAGGTCTCAAGATAGATAAATACATCGACACATACAGGGTCGCTAGACACCTAGACCCTGAAGGTAAGATCTCATCATATCGCCTACAGTACCTGCGCTACCTGCTAGGTATAGAGATCGAGGCGACAGCTCATGACGCCAAAGGTGACGTGCTCGTTCTCGAACAGCTATTCGAGAGACTAGTCAAGAAAATTATGGATGCGGAGAATCTTTCTCGAGAGACTGCGTTAGATCAGATGATCGACATATCGAGCAAACCGGTACTTTTCAAATACATAAACTTCGGTAAATACAAAAACTCGAGTCTCGATGAGGTGGTTCAGAAAGACGCCGCATATCTGCGATGGCTACTCGACCAGAAGAAACAGACCCCAGATGAAGAGGAAGACTGGATATACACTCTTGAAACTTATCTCCATATAAAATAGAATAAGCAAAACACCCCTTTGCCCATGAAAGCATTTGGAAGATGGGTTGCAAACAACCCAACGCTCTGCATTTGCGCCACAATGGTCGGCCTTTGGTGGGCAGAACATCGCCTGCTCTATGAAGCGTGGGACAATCGCTTGTCACACGGAATTTTCTGGCTACTCGTTACTGGCCAGGTTCTGTTCATTGTTTTCCTTGTGTTCTCTGTCTTGAGAACGAAGCTGAAAGCATGGCGATAACCCCACACCCGAGCAAAGGAGGTTCGCAAGAGCCTCCTTTGGTTTTTATGGTAAAATGTAATCCATGAATCAATGGATTTTCCTCATACTTGGACTCATCGGCGGCTATATAGTCGTCTCGCTCATACGTTCCAAGAAAAAAACTACTAGCGATGATCCTCAACTATTCAAGCTTCTAGCAGATGAGATGAAGGACATCCGCCGGACTCTCGACGAACGTCTGCATCAGTCGAGCGAGAAGATGTACGAGTCGCTGAAGTACCAGTCCAAAGAATCTATCGAGGCTATCAAAGACGTAACTGAGAGACTCGTGCGTCTCGACGAGACGAACAAGCAGGTCGTGAACTTCACGGACCAGCTCCAACAGCTTCAGAACATGCTGAAGAATCCAAAAGGCCGAGGCATCCTCGGAGAGTACTACCTAGAAACCGTACTGAAGAACGTCCTACCTCCACGCTCATACCAGATGCAATACGGATTCCCAAATGGTGACATCGTCGACGCAGTGGTGTTCGTCAAAGGTAAAGTGATCCCTATCGACTCCAAATTTTCTCTAGAAAACTACAACCGCATGATCGAGGTGCAGGACCAGGGTCTCCATGAACAATACGAACGTGAATTCAAAGCAGACCTCAAACGTCGCATCGACGAAACGAGCAAGTACATCCAGCCAGACAATGGCACGATGGATTTCGCTTTTATGTTCATCCCGCACGAAGCGATCTACTACGATCTACTTGTAGCCGAAGTTGGCGGTATCAAGATAAACACGCATGACCTCATCGAATACGCATTCAAGAAGAACGTTCTGATCGTCTCGCCGACGAGCTTCCTCGCATTCCTCCAAACAGTACTCCAGGGACTCAAGGCTCTCCAGATCGAGGAGTCAGCCAAAGAGATCCAGAAGCGTGTAGGCGAACTCGGCAACCACCTCAAAGCTTTTGCCGAGTATCATGACAAGATGGGTAAAAGCCTCGGCACTGTGGTCAACCAATACAACCTATCAAACAAAGAATTCAAGAAGATAGACAAGGACGTTCTCCGCATCAACGGCGAGGCTATGAATATTGAGGTCCTAGAAATAGATAAGCCCCACGAAGATAGCTAAAAAGTCCCTTTCCTGTGCCATGCCTTATATTGACAAATAGGGCTTTTTAGTGTATACAGTAATAGAACCTGCAACACTTACAACAAAATCAACCGACCCATGAAAAAGCTGCTTTTCCTGACCCTCTTCGGCCTCCTCGGAAGCCAAGTATTCGCGCAAAACAGCGCCACCCTCGTTTCCATCGATGACGTCCACTACGACCAGATCGCTGAGGACATGCTCGATGCGGATATCGACAATGTGGAGCCCTGGGGCAAACAGAGGAAGCCCACCAAGGCGGTGCTCATCCTCGACGGTGACTATATCGCCCTCGGCAATATCACCCTCGTCAAGAGCGACTCCGCGGATATCTCCTTCTACAGAGGTGACAAAGACACTGCTCGAGTGTTCCCGCTCTACGATGAACGGTACTCTATGTCGTCCGGAGGTGTCCTCCAAGGCGCCGATGGCGAGAAGCTCGAAGCGATCCTCATTACACCACAACAAGGAAAAGGCAAGACGGCATGGATCACCTTCAACAATAAAGGTGTGTCCAAGAACATTGAGCCTGACAATTATGAGATCATCCTCGAACTTCGCCCTGAACATGAGGACGTTGAGTGGGCATCCCGAGGCAAGTACTATACGCCCAGCATTTCTTCCCAGACGGTCAACATGGTCGACAGCAACCCAGAGGGTTCCTATGCACTCTCGGTCAAAGGAAAATGGGGCCGGAAGTATGGTTTCTTCTTCCTCAAGGAAGCTGAAAACCACGGCCTGGTCAAAACTCAGGTTTTCGAACCTGCCATTGACCCCCATGACCCTTCGACCATTCATCGCTTCGAGCTGAAGGATGGCCAATACATCCTGGATGGCAAGATCAAGGTGAAGAAGCTTGTTCTCATTCGTGTGAATGAAGAGAAGGCAACTGGCTCCGTAAAGCAAAAGCACGATGGGCGCCAACGCAAGGACCTGCGGAAAAAGCAGAAGGCCGAGCGCAAACGCCAGAAGCAAATTCGCAAGAGGGTTGAGAACTAACGAGCACACGCAGCTTCGGCTGCACACGAAAAAGGCGGCCCATGTGGACCGCCTTTTCCTTTGCCAATTTATTATTTCTATCTTACGATTTCAGTAACATTGACCTTATACCACTCTTTCCATTCAGGCTCAACGCCATCTTTAGTCTCACGCATTTTCACTAGAACATTTTCTGAGTCCTGTAGAACTACGAATTCATGTGTAGTGCCAGAACCTTCACATGTAGCATACGCAAATGGGATACCGTTCTCAGAAGAAGTGTCGATATATTCAGTTTCTTCGCATGTCCCTGGATGGACGCCTAGCTTGTATGGTCGGCCGAAAGTAATTGCACTGCCGTTACGAGTAAAGTCCGCGAACTCCATCTTGACCCAAGTCTGATTCGTTTCAGCGACTTCAGGACTCTCGGTATCAAATATCCACTTCACTCCCTGCCAGGCATATTCATAGTCACCTGACTGAACAGGTTGAACGACTTCGAGCGCATCGCTGTTGTCGGTTGCTTCTACAGCAGGAATAGTCTCATCAGCTGGAATGATGTCGCTATTTTTCTCCCGACTCACTAGGATTATTACGATAATAACGGCAACCAAGATTACTCCTCCAATAATTTTATTAGTAAGACTGCCGTTAACCCCGCCCCTGTTATTTGTATCTGCCATATATAGCCAGATTCTACCATGTGGGAAATTTGAGGTAAAACCTTGATTAAACTCTCCTTTTTGGGTATTCTATGCAGGTCTTTTATAAGGCCCTATCGTCTAATGGTTAGGACAGATCCTTCTCAAGGATTAAATCCGGGTTCGATTCCCGGTAGGGTCACAAAATGCGCAAAGCAGGGAAACTAGCTTACTCGATTCTTTTAGTGTTTATTGCTTTTGTTTTGATTGCGCTTGTAATCATAAAATTCAGTAATGGAAGCTTCGATTCCGCCGACAGTACCGTCGTACTCGGTGCTGCGGCATGGGACGGAAATCCGTCACCGGTGTTCCAGGCACGAATTGATCATGCCATAGACTTATATAAGGCAGATAAAATTCAGAAACTTTACTTCACTGGCGGAAGCGATAGTCCTGATCAACTAACAGAAGCCGAGACTGCAGAGAAGTACGCTGTATCAAGTGGTGTAGACACAGAAGATATAGCTATTGAAACCACTTCTCAAACAACGATGCAGAATTTGCAGAATATTTCTGCTATGACAGAACCGGGTGAAAGTATTTTAATAATAACTGACCCCTTGCATCAATACCGCTCTATAAAAATGGCGCACACGCTTAATCTCGACGCTTACCCATCTCCAACTCCACACACTCGATACATATCAACCAAAACACGGCTACCCTTCCTTATCCGAGAGACATACTTTATGATTGTCTTCTGGATATTCGGAATATAAATATGAAAAGATTTTCAAAACTCACTTATCTCTACATGTACCTTGGCTCAGTTGTGGTGTTAGTAATATTCCTGAGTATTTTTTCTTCTTATAAGATCAAGGGGGACGCCCGTGTCACATACGTCGACACTCTACCGGGGAGCATCATGGCTATGACTCTACCGCCTTTTGGGATATTTATCGAAGAGAAATATATAGACCAAGGCGACGCCAAGGGATCCATCCTCGCGCACGAACGTATCCACTGGCTCCAATATCAAGAACTCGGACTTTTCGGTTTCTACAACAAATACATTAACGGTTGGCTTAAAAATGGAAGACTTTATAATGAGATGGAGGCAGACGCTCGCAAGCGTAGCGAATAGTATGCAATCGAAACCAACAACCATAACTGAATACATCGCCGCAGCGCCAAAAGACACTCGGAAGAAACTGCGTGAGATTCGAGCGACGATCAAAGCCGGTGCGCCGAGAGCCATAGAGAGTCTCAAGTGGTCTATGCCAGCTTTTTCATATTCCCGTATCCTCGTAACATTCGCTGTATTCAAGAACCACATCGGTTTCTACCCCACCCCGTCAGCCATAACAAAATTCAAGAAAGATCTAACCAAGTACAAAACCGCCAAAGGTTCTATCCAATTTCCGCTCGATAAACCTCTACCCCTACCCCTCATCCGCAAAATCACCGCCTTCCGCACCAAAGAACTCCGCACTGGAGAAAAAAAGTGGAAGTAATATAATACTTAAGCAGCTTTTCTTTCTTCTTGACCCTGTTCGATTCCTAGATCACTTTCTTTTATAATTTCTCTTATTATTTCTGGAGAGATTTCTTCATTGAACTCAAACTTGGTTCCATCTGATAGATCTTTGGAATACTCAATCATGATTTTTTTCTCTCCATCCTTATTCTCTATGCGGATAGTCGCGCCTTCGACAAAACCGAATCCCATACCGCCGAGAGCATCGATAAATTTGTTTCGAAAATCAGCGCCACGAGTTTTCTCCATAACTTTCGCCAGGAAAGACTCTGTAACCGTCTGATGAGTTCCCAGGAATCTATTGAGTTCTTTGTCATAGCCTTTGCTTTCATCTTCCACAAGCTCTTCCCAACGATCTGACGCTCGAAAGTATTTTTCAACGAGAGAAGCAACGTTTCCTGCCATTCTGGAATATGTCGAAGTAACCGTGTCTTTATTTGCGCGAGCCATTTCATCACTCTCTTCTACTAGCCATTTCAGGGTTTCTTTGCGCTCATATGCTTTATTAAAAGCTTCTCCTGTTTCTCCTGCCGCTGCAAAATTTAGTCTCTCATCGACCCCAACCTTTGATCCCATTTTTAGATCCTTATCTAGTTCAGCCAGAGTCTCCTCGTAAGTCATCTCCGGACCTGTATTGGTGCCATCCATAACGTGCATCGCTGTTTCTCTAGAGCGGATTCGTGGACTGCCGTAGGCTAGAGATTGTGACATGTCTCCACTGGCGTCAGATGCATCGAAAGCTTGTACCCTACCCTCTGGGTTCAGTTTTATCCAGTAGTCCTTATCTATTTCTAATCCTTGAGACTTCAAAAGATCAAACCTCGCCTGATCTTCAGCTGTCATGGCTTTCTCTTTATTGCCATGTCTAAAGATTCGCAAAACTATAGCTGAGTCATGGCTTCCCTTTCTTTCCAAACTCGGTAGTGATTCTTTCATTAATTACTTATATTTTAGCAAATTTAACTATTTCTTTATGCCTTGACTTTTCTACTATTTGTATTATAATGTCGTTTGACAGTACTTCCATTCAGGCAGTACGCACATTCAACAACCCATTCCAATACAGTTACGACCATGCGCAAGATCGTTTCCGTCCGTCACGGCAAAGCCGTATCCCCCGAGGGTGTCACCGATGATTCCCTGCGTGTCCTCAACGATGAAGGCATCAATAAGACGCGTGCTCTGGGCGACCAGCTCCGTATGCTCGGCTTCGTGCCGGACCGGATCATCGTATCCGGCGCCAAACGTGCCGACCAAAGCATGCGCCACATCATGGCAGAGATCGATCCTGGCGATCGCCTCAAACTGGTGAAGACCATGGTGACCGTGGTACCCGGCTTGTACAAGTGGGAGGAACTGAACACCGCCGCCGCAGAACCCGAAGATGGCGGCCTCGGTTTCCATCTGCACCTCGCAGTGTACCAGGACAAGTTCCCCGAAGACCTCGCGAACTTCGAACACAACCGGGTGAAGGCCCTCCTCGACGCCCTCGACGAGCCCATCGGCGACGACGAGAACGTACTGATCGTGACCCATGCCTGGATCTCGAATGTGAGCCTCTACCCCTTCGCACTGAAGCAGGAGCTGCGCGACGAGCTGCGTGAGATCGGTGTTCCCGAAGCGCATGCCCTGGTACTCCACGGCAATGGCGAGCTCGAAGCCTACGGCCCCGATGGAAAGGTGGAGATCGCCAGCCTGAAGCGGGTAGTGGAAGCCTGAGGCTTCAAGGAATGAGTAGAGAGAGATTTGTGACGAAGAGCCCTGCTGTATAGCGGGGCCTTCCTTTTTATATAATTCTGACTATACCTTTGTTTGCATCAACT
Organism: uncultured Candidatus Saccharibacteria bacterium; assembly: GCA_964426385.1. Classification (GTDB taxonomy): domain Bacteria; phylum Patescibacteriota; class Minisyncoccia; order Phycocordibacterales; family CSBR16-119; genus CAYRQF01. The sequence continues at coordinate 184,531 of CAYRQF010000001.1, forward strand.
TCGACAATATCTCCATCTTTGAGGATTCTGGTCGCATTTTTAGTTCCTATAATACAAGGCTTCTTAAGTTCGCGAGCAACAATAGCCGCATGGGAAGTTATTCCACCCTCATCAGTTACAAAAGCGCTAGCCCTGGGCAATATCGGCATCATTTCAGGACGAGTCATGCTCGTCACAATAACATCGCCGTCCAGAACCTTACCAAAATCCAGAGCACTATTAATTATAACGACTCGCCCGGTGGCTACGCCAGTGTTTGCAACAAAGCCCTTTACCTCATTACCCAGACTTTTATTGATTGACTCTGTTACGCTTAGGTTTTCCTTTTCTGCATCTACTCCATACTTAAAATCTCGGAACGTCCACCAAAATCCTTCATTTGCTTTTTTTGACTGTTCTAAAAGTTCTTCTTTTGAAAAATCGGTAAACCAAGTGAAGTATGCCGATTGAAGTATAACTTTTTCTGTTTCTTTATCGAACTTATAAAGGGATAGTAATTTTTTGTATGCCAAATCTAAAATAGAATTTGCTCGATAAATTTCTTCTTTTCTTGCATCCTGAAGATCGATTGCTTTTGAAAGTAAGTAATTGATTTTCTGCTCAGGCGTGATTAATTCACTTACATCAACTCTTATTTCTTGATGAGACTCAAAAGAAGAAACAATTTCTTCTGCTTCTTCCTTTTGAATTTTATTTAATTTTGCTTCGAGAGATTTAAGATCAAAAAGATTAAAATTACTATAACTATTCTCAATCCAGGAGAAATTTCTTACAAAGTCTTCTTTTGTATATTTACTTCTCTCTAATTTTAAGAGAGCAACTTCATATTCAAATCTTTTTGTAAAGCTTGGCTCAAGAGGAAAAACCTTTTTACTAAATTCTTCTGAGGTTTGATTAAAATACTTGAGCCAATACTCATTATCGAGCGCTATCCCATCAGTTATATAAGCATGCGCTGTAACATCAGAGGCATACTCATAAAACTTTTTAAGCCAGTCTTTTATACCCTCTTCAGAATCCAATCTCTCTACTTCTATAACCAGAGAAAGATATTTTGACTTTAAGTCATCAATAATGGAAAAGGCTTTGGGGAAATAAGTATTAATAAAATCTTGATCTTGGTTAATTTTCTTCAAGAACTCCTGACGTATCCTCTCTAGATCATCTTTGTGTACATAGGCGGTGACTTTCTGATCTTTATAAAAATATGTGCCATCTTTCCAAAATTCACCGCCAAATACATCATTGAATTTCTTTAGGGCATTCATTTGAAGTCCGAATGGTCCGTTATGTGCATTAAACGTTTTTATTAGATATTTCTCCATATATTAGTTTAAAATTTTAACTATCCCCTTATCTGCATCGACTTCTACTATATCACCAGTCTTGAGTACAGACGTAATTCCCTTTATACCAACCACACAAGGGATTTTGAGTTCACGTGAGGTTATCGAGGCATGACATATTGCTCCTCCATGCTCGGAAAGTATGGCTCTCGCCTTCTTCATAGCTGAGATGAAGTCTGGTGTTGTGGTTGAAGATACAAGGATTTCACCTTCTTGGAATTCGGCGACTTGATCTCTATTTTCAACTCTTCGAACCGAGCCCTTTATGACACCTCCTTTATAAGCCACTTGGCCCTTCAAAAGAGACGAATCTATTTTTTCCTGCTTGAGTATGATATTTTCCCGGCTCAGAACTTCTGACAAACTGTACTCGATCTTCTGATCTATAACTACATAATTCCTGAGCCTATTTTCCAGAACCTTAATCGGCTCGAGTTTATTGTCCCTGACTTCGGCGATAGATATAACATCAACGTACTTCTCATAACCTGGGAAGATTTTTCGTAAGGAATTTCGGATAGTGCCAGCGATTCCCGGCCCCATGTATTCGGTCTCTTTGCGAACGGCGAGTACGTCCTCCATTGGGAGTTTATGCTTGTCGTAATATTCGATCATCCACCACATGCAATCCCACCATGTCCAGGAATTCTTTATCTGGTCGAGAAAAACTATTAATTCTTCACGACTAAGCGCTCTCTCACTAAGTATCGTATCTTTAACTATATTAAAAAGCTCCAGAGTTTTCGACTTCATAACCTCCCTATCGAAGTGTCCTGCCTGCTCGATCTTCCATTCGATACCCTTCGGATCATAGATATAGCTAAGCATCCCGCTCTTACCCTCAAATATACAGAATGGACTGAAAGAAAATTCTTTGTCTGACCACGGAATATGTTTCTGCGCCTCTCCATAACTCGTAAGCTCCGCGATAATTAGCGGAAATTCGTGGCTCAGTAGTAACTCATACCCTCTCTTTTCCATAATTATTTATCTAGAATCTTCACAACACCATTATCAGCATCCAGTTCAACCTGATCACCATCCTTTAATATTTTTGTTGCATTCCTTGTCCCGATTATACAAGGCTTATTAAGTTCTCTGGAAACTATAGCTGCATGGCAAGTGATACCTCCCTCATCAGTAATAATCCCGGCAGCTTTTCTCATCGCAGGAACAAAATCTGGCGTAGTCATAGCGGTAACTAAAATATCACCATCGGAAACTTTGCTAATCTCAGTAGAAAGATTACAAACTTTTACAACGCCTTTCGCAAAACCTTTACAGGCAATTGATCCCTTTAACTCTTTTACCTCAATAACATCGTCAGCAAAACCGTTAATTTTTATAAAATTCTTAGCCTCTTCACCAACAATCCAATTAAATTTTAAATCTTTTAAAATAAGAACTCCGGCAAACAACCTTTCTTTTATATTTAATTTAAAATCCTCCTTAATTAAACCTTCTAATAGAGATGCTTTTATTTCCTGTGGCGACATATATCTTATATACTCGTCGGAGACATTTAGTCGCCTAGCTATTTCCGGAACTACAAGTAATTGTAAAATCGGATGGCTTCTAGTTTGCGCCGTCTTTTTTAATTCTTGTAGATATGATAATTTCCTAACAGATTCGACAAGCGTTAATATTTCTTGAGGTGCTGATAATTTTTTAACTAGAGTATCTCTTGCTTCTAACTTTCTTATTAAATCTAATTTGTTTTTTTCTAAAATTTCAGAAAAATCAACGTCTTCTTTAATCTTAGTATTAAATTTATTTATAAAATAACTATCGTCCCACAAGACGCCGGTATTATACCCGAAAGGGATAGAAGTGTAGTCTCTTATGTGATTATTGAATAGGTCTTTTAAATTCTCCGACAAATCATTTACAGAATTAATCTGATCCACCTTCTGACTCTTTGCTAATTTACAAATTTCCATAAAAGAAATATCCTCCTCAGCGCTTTCTGTTTGGAACTCTAGAGGCTCAATAGCTTCATGTAATACAGAATCATCTAACTCATTGAGGGTAAAGAATTCTTTCAGTGCTTCAACGGTTGCGTCACTCCCCACCCACCAGGCAGGAGTATTTTTAAAATGAAAAAATCTATATTTTTCACAATATTCAACATAAACATTAGCCAACTGCTCGTTAGACATGTTTTTTCCCAACTTACCGTCCACTCCAAAAGAACTCTCTAAATAATCTCTGAGGGAATTCTTTTGAGACTCAGACCACAAAATCAAATCATCTAAGTAATTTAGATCCTTTTTAAATTTACCGACAAGAAAATCTTCAATTTCTTCGTACTCTTCTATTGTATTCACTGCGGTGTTCAGATTTTTTTCGTCAAAAACATAAATTATTGAAGTGAGTCGTCCTCCATACTCCTTTAAGGATAAATCGCTCGCTAAATAATCTGTATTGAAAGTAGCCGGAAATGGTGGTATGTGATTTTTAGGTCTACTTCTAAATAATTTTAAGTTTAGTTTTTCCATATTATTTATTCAATATTCTAAGCACTCCATTATCAGCATCCAGTTCAACCTGATCACCATCTTTAAGGATTTTCAATGCCTCGGATACTCCGATAACCGTCGGGATCTTGAACTCTCGAGCAAAGATAGCGCTATGACACAAAAGACCAGCCATCTGAACTATCATACCTTTGGTCTTATGAAGATAGGGCTCTTGTTGAACTAGGGTTTCATTAATAACTAGAATATCCCCGTCTTTAACTTTTATGATTTCGTCAGGATTGTAAACACATACGATATTACCACTTACAATGCCTTTGCAAGCAGACCTGCCTTTTAATATATTCGTTCTTTCAACTTTGGTATTTAGAAAGATATCGTAGAGCTTTTCGTATTCATCGTTTGTTCCATGACGAACTACTTCATTATCGATCAAGATAATTCTCTTTGAGTACCTGTCATCAACGCCCGCAGGAAGAGTTCCTGTCTCGATGGCTGTATGTAACTCATCCGGGGTGAGAACTTCCCAATATTTCAAATCTATGTTTTTAGATGAAAGTAACCTTTGAACCAATGGGCGCATGGCATAGAGCACATAGTTGATTATGTCTATTCTCTCGAATTTGAGCCACATCAAATCTTGCAAAGCATGAACTTCAGCGTTCTCTGGTATTTTCAAGTCTCTTTTTACATAAGGACGGGATTGGATCTCCTTCAAATAATCCATTGAAAGTCCTGGAGCTCTCATCAAATTTATTCCATACCAATCCCACTTCACACGGATAGTTTCCAAATCCTGACCATTACTAGCCTTTGAAACCTCTTCATGAAGCTTCTCTGAAGAAATCTTCTCACTAGGTGTTACATCTTCGAATTTTAGGTCTGGATAGCTTTTTATGAAATACGCCTCTGCGATATCTGAAATCTCAAGATAAGTCCAAAGAAATGCTAACGCATCTCTCGCTTTATCTTCATAAACTCTTAGTAACTCATAGTCACCTAATTCAGTCTTCGAAGTATCGTTATCTATATACTCTCGGAGGTCTCGAATGACTTTCTTAAAAGTTTCTGTATACTTTTGAATACTTTCGGAGGGATTCTTGCCAAATTCCCCCATAAAGCATTCGTTAGAACTCTTGGATCGGAAATATGTATCGGCAACACCAACAAAATCTCCGAACCCACACTCAACACCAAAAAACTTTTTGAAGCGATCTTTGGACTGAGCTTCTAGAGAAAGCGCATTAAAATACGTTCCGTTCGTCCACGTTCCAATCTTTCTATAATTATTGGGTGATATATCCATAAAGCTTGTTTTTTACTTCAAAATCTTAACTACCCCCTTATCAGCATCCACCTCAACCATATCACCATCCTTGAGAAGCTGGGTAGCGAACTTAGTTCCGATTACGCAAGGCTTATTGAGCTCACGTGCAACGATTGCTGCATGGCATGTTATGCCTCCCTCGTCGGTTACTATAGCAGCGGCTTTCTGCATGGCGGGAACGAAATCAGGGGTCGTCATAGTTGAGACGATAATATCACCCTCTACTGCCTCATTTATTTGCTCTTTGCGTTTCAGGATCCTCACGACACCTTTCGCGTAACCTTTGTTGCCAATTTGGCCTTTTAGATCTGAAACTGCTGTTGGAGCTTTTTCGATATTGAAATGTAACTCCGGATGTCTCGACTGATACTGCTCGATAGTTTCTACGGCCTCCTCCACTTCTCCAACCATCATGAAATGCTTCTTTCTTTCCTTGAGTACTTCTAGACTTGGTGGATTTTCTATTTCTTTTCGCAGAATTGCAGACTCATAGCCTTTTAACTCAGGATATATCTCAACTAGGCTCTTGCGCATGAGTTTATCATTCGTATCGAAGTAGGTGTCGACATCACGCATCTTGAGCGCTCTCTCACGGATTGCTACCGGAGTTCTCTCGTCCATAGCTGTGTAGTACATGAATATAAAACCGTCCATTACACCAAAAACTCTGTCTACATATTTTGTAAATTCTGATTTGGAAGAGATTGGTCCAGCCTCCCAATAAGACTTTATCTCTCCAAGGTTCTCTTCGTATTTGTCTAGTATAGAAGTAATAAACTTATTATCGCTTTCAATCGTGGATTGTAGATTATCCATAAACCATTTGGTCGACTCTTCGTTTTCCCATATCTCGATAACGCCATCATTCATAAAGTGAACCACCGGCGGAACGTGAGGGTTCTTCAGGCCATTCTGACGTTCGAATGCATAAGCAACAACATCATGCCATCCCTGCTGGATAATGAGGGTTGTATCACGCGTATAAGTCTTCTCGTAGTGCTTACCGCTTGATGACTTCTTTTTTATTAAACGCACTACGCCGATATTTGCATCAACTTCTATCTCATCTCCGTTTTCAAAAACACGAGTTGCGATCTTTGTACCTATAACACAAGGCTTTTTAAGCTCTCTAGAAACAATCGCTGCATGACACATGATTCCACCTTCCTCGCTTACGATAGCCGAGGCTGTAGAAAGTACGGGCATGAGGTCCGGGCTTGTGTTAATAGAAACTATAATTTGGCCCGGAGTGTAGTTTGCCATGTCACTGGCGTTATCTACGCGACAAACGATACCTTTCGCATATCCTGGAAATGCTACAGTTCCAAGTAGTAGGCCGTCAGACTCAATAACTTCCTCCTTTAATACCGGTAGATCATTTACTATGGCGCGGTCATAATCGTATTTCATATCGAGACTATCCTCTTTGTGCCAGAAGACACACCAACCACGACGCTGATTAAGTTCTTCTACTGTTGGAAGATTGCCTACCTCTATGAAACTGATGATCTCCTTCGGGTTTAGTTTGTCTATTAGATCTATTTCTTGAATGCCTGACTTCTCGCTTATGAGCTGCCAGAAATGCGCAAGCATCGATCGTTCAAGCTTTGGATAAGTAGTAAATCCACGCAAAGGGTCTAGAGCAGTCAAAATCTTTTCAAATTGGTCCTTGGATTCACCGTGCTCAATGGCGTCATCAATACCGCACAATGCCAAGTATGGGACAGTTACAGTGTGCAAAAGTATCTGAACGAATTCGTCATAATACTTTTTGAAGTCGTCAAGCTTCACTTCGTTTCTGTTTTCACCCTCAAACAGATCTATTAGCTCATGAGCCCTCTTGTCCCATGCAAGCCCGGTCTCCCTCCAGCTCACAACTTTTTCCGGATCCGTTTTTACCAGATTTAGAAAATGCTCTAAAGACTCCTTTAGCTCTGAGGCAGATCGATAGTGTGTACCCCTGTCACCCACCCACTTATATAAGTGATGTTTATACTTGAAACCAGTAACTTTCTCTAGATGCACGAATTCTGCCTCAATGTATGGGTGGTATATAAAGCATGATCGACGCCTATCTAAGAATTTCACCCAATCAACATCCGACATAGTATGCTTCTTCTTTGGTTCCACAGCCCTTGATAACGTAGTGATAGGCCTAGACTGGACGATGTAGAACTTGCCTCCTTCAAATGCCCATTCGATATCGCAAGGGAATCCATAGTGGTTCTCGATGCGCATGATAATCTCGCCGAGCTCTAGTATTTGTTTCGTATCGAGCACCTGCCTATTGCCGTCAGCTTCTGACAGATCTATCCATTCATTTCCACCCCCAGCCTTGCGCCAGAGAGCGCGGTTCTGCGAACTCACGTTTATATCGAGAATATTTCGAGGCTCCTTTTCTATAACGTACGAATCCGGTGTAACTGATCCAGAGACGATAGCTTCGCCGAGTCCGAATCCTGCCTCGATGATCATCTGGTTATAATCCTCTGTCACAGGATGGACTGAGAAAGCAATACCCGAGACTTCAGAGTTAACCATCTTCTGAACAACGACGGCGACTGAAATATGTGTCGAATGTAGACCCTTCTCGAAACGATAGAATATTGCACGAGGAGTAAAAAGTGATGACCAACATTCCTGGACTCTCTCGAGGATGCCGTCCTTTGTGACATTCAGATAACTCTCGAGTTGTCCGGCCCAGGCATGATCGGCACCATCCTCTGCTGTCGCTGATGAACGGACTGCGACGAACTCTGTGTCCATGTCGGCAAATGAGTTCATGATATCTACCTTGATATCCTCTGGCATTTCTTTCGACAAGATAAGTGCTCTGATTTTCTCTGATGCAGTGTCTACAGTGTGAATAGCTTTATGGTCTACACCGCCGAGAATAGAGTCTATTTCTTGAACTAGGTCAGTTTCCTTGATGAAGTGTTCGAATGTCCCAGCAAGCACGACGAAGCCGTTCGGCACTGGTATACCGGCATTCAGCATTTCCCCCAGAGACGCACCCTTACCCCCAGCGAGATCAGCGTCTCGCTTGGTGAGGCCATCGAACTTCCTAGTGAATTCCATATTTTTGATTTTATCACTTTTCATATCATTAAATAAGCCTTATTTTACTTGACTTTTCCTATAATTAATGATATTAAATATCCCGAAGTTCTCATTAAAACCAGAAACCATGACTCACGAATTGATCGGAAAGATCTCGGGAGCCATCGTGCTCCTGAGTGGAATTATCTATATGAGGCAGATCATCCAACGGCGAGTTCACCCGAACTTCGCTAGCTGGTGCATCTGGGCCCTAATAGGTGGAGCTGTGTGGATCAATTACAAAACCTCAGGAGCAACCGATAATGCCTGGGTCGCATTCTTTGGGATGATAAACCCTGTCGTGATAGCAATACTCGCATTCTTTTACGAGAAGAGGGTGTGGCCTGACAGGACGGAAGTTATATGTCTGATGTTAGGTCTCATCTCGATCACCATCTGGTGGTTCATGGAGAAACGCGGTGCAGAAATCGCGCTTTACGTGGCCATCTTCGCTGACCTCTGCGCCGCGTTCCCTACTGCAAGGCTTTTTCGAAAGGAACCCTGGCAAGATCGGCCGCTCATGTGGATCTTGTTCGCCCTCGGCTTCGGTTTAGCGATGTTCGCCATCCCTGATGATGGCCAGAACCTCGCTAACTACGCCTTGCCTGTTTACATGGTGACAATGTCTAGCGTACTTGCCTGGTTTCTCGTTCGTTATCGGATCAAAAATAAAGATCCATTTAGCGAATGGTACTAAGTACACCCCTTACAGAAAGGCCGCCTTCAATTGGGCGGCCTTCCTCGTTTTATATCTAGTACATTCTCGGCTCCTTCTCGAATGGTGGATATATATCTCTGTCGATAGTTCGGGAGAAACATGTCCTACCGGCCTGGTGATCCCAAGACTCGTTCACACCACCACCTGGGTATGGATATGAGGACATCGCCACATCTTCGGCTACACCGCCGAACATCGGACGAACTCCGCCGTAACCCTCTTGCCAACCCTGTGGCATAACTGCAGTAAATGTCGCGCAGAGCTCGAACGTCATGTCGGCAGTCTTCTTGTACTCATATACCAAACCTTTCTCGAACTCTGGATCAACAGGAGTCATGAATCCTGAGAGTGGGTTCGACATATCAGAAAGCTTCTCTGGGAGCATCTCTTTCTGTTGCCAGTAATTTATAACCTGCCATTGGATAGACTGTAGATCCTGAGTACGTCGCTCGTCGAGGCGCCATGCGCGTTGTTCTTTTGGAGTACCGATAACAGTAAAGCTCCAGATGATGAGTGCTAGGACGAGTACTGTCGCCTTGATCGGAGACGTAGTATTGATGTTCATTCCCATCATCATCTTCTTACCCTGAAGTTCACAGATGTAGTACCAACCCACGAATACTGCGATGATGAGAGTGATGACGACCTTGTAGATAAATCTATCTGTTATCTCACCTGAGACGAAGTATCGAACGAGTGTGACGAGGTCGACGATGACGACAATGCTCGACATGAACAGTATGAGATAAAGCATCCATTTACGGATAACCTCGTCGATGTGGCTCAATCCATTTTTGACAACCTTGCGCCAAAAATGAGAAATGATGAGATACGCTGGGAAAACAATGATGAGTGTCGCGAGTGCTGCCCGAGCAGCCTCAAAACTATAAGTGTTATACCCGTATTGATAAACAGAGTTCAGTGCGTCTGGGAATTTCTTGTCGAGGGTCTGAAATACTAGATTTAGAAACGACGTCACTGTAGCGATGAGCGATACGAGAACTCCGAGGGAGAGAAAGAAAAATTTAGGTGTAAGCTTCTGATTTCCTGAATGTGTGTTGTCCATATTTATATCTTAATGTTAATAATACTATTTTAAGCCTTTTATCGATCTGGCGCTACCTCGTAGTAGTTAATAAGGAATTTGGTCATATCAAAGAATGGTGCAGATAGCGTCTCTGCGGCGTATTTAACGCCTTTTGGGGCTGTAATAGATAGGAATATGACGAACTGTGGGTCAGAGGCTGGGAAATACCCTACGAATGAGTGGAGGTTCCTGTCGGTAAAATACCCCCCGTCTGCCGGGTTCGGGATCTGGGCTGTACCGGTTTTTGCCGCGATGCTGTAGTTCTCCATCTTGTACTTACCATCCCCATAGACATGGTCGACGCTGTATACGAGCATATCGCTAATAGCGCGAGAAGTTTCGGGCTTGATAATCGTCGGTTGGTCCTCTTTCAGATACTCAAAAGTTTTCCCTCCACCCTCCTCGTACTCGATCTCTTTGACCACATGAGGTCTGACGAGATACCCGCCGTTTCCGAGCGAGGCGATAGCCCGGATGAGCACAATCGGTGAGAACGATATTCCCTGGCCGAATGAGATGTTCGCATACTCGAGCTCACGAGGCTCATCGAGGTTCCCAGTTAGACCCTTGGCCTCGTTCGGCAGGTCGATGTTAGTCTTCTCACCGAGACGAAAACCCTCCATATACTCTTTGAACTTGTTACGTCCGATTTTCTGCATACTGTAGACCATACCCGTGTTTAGTGACTCTGAGAGAACGTCCTGCATCGTTATCTGTCCACGACCGAGCTTATCGAAGTTGAAAATCTCTTTGTCTTCTACTCTCACCGAACCCTTATCATAGAACGGCGTCGAGGCAGAAATAACACCGAGGTCTATACCCGAAGCGATGACGAGAGGTTTCACAACAGAGCCGAACTCGTAGACATTCTCGACTAGGGGGTTACCGTAGATTGATGGGTTCGAGACACCGCCGAAGTCATTCAGGTCAAAATTCGGGAAACTCGCCATTGCATATATCTCTCCAGTCTGTGGACTCATGATGATACCGCTCGCAGACTCTGGGTGGTATTTGTCCGTGATTGCGACGAGCTCCTTCTCAAGAGAGTTTTGGACTGTAGGCTCAATCGTAGTAATGATATCTCCGGTACGCTCGTCACCCTCGAACACGACAGCCTTCACTCCGGAGAAAATCTCTGCAAAAATGTTCACGTATAGATTCTCTTCATCCTTCGTCAGTGTCTCGTTATAATACTTCTCCAAACCGTATTGACCCGATACTGTGTTGTCGGATCCGTAGCCCATGAACCCTATCGTTTGAGCTGACATTTCCCTGCCTGGATAGAACCTCCACTTATGCTTGCTCATCGTAACACCGGAGAGCTCCAGTGCCGATATAGCGTCTGCGTTCTCACGACTTATCTCTTTTGCGATTTCCTCATACGGATCGTTTTTCTTCGCCGCTTTCTCTATAAATTTGGCTTTGTCGATATCGATAACAGTAGAAATTTTTGTAAAAGTATCCTCAGGGTTCTCTAACAAGTTCGGATTAATCGCCAGGATATATCCTGTATTAACAGTAGCAGCTGAGATATGACTCCCATCCTTTTTTGAAAAGTAGATAGCCCCGCGATCAAACGTATCTGAGGAACGAACGTATGAACTGTCCGCCTGATCAGAATAGCTCTCGCCACGAACTACCTGTAACGAGAAAAGCCGGGCTAAAACTGCCCCGCCAACGATGATGGTAAAAAACGCAATGAGTCTGATTCGAAATAAGAATGTTTGTTTCGATTCCATTACCTAAGTGTTAGGGGAGACTTCTTGGCCACGTATTGAGTACTCTTCGCATTCACGAAACCGAGTTCGTAAGCTCTCTCGATCGAAACAGAGTCATTCAGTGACAGTGCCTCGAGCTCGAACTCTGATATCTCTGTCGCGAGAGCACGATTCTCGTTAACCATGTTCTTCTCTGCAACCAGCCTTCCAACAGTCTGACCGATAAAGAAAAGATACAGCACGAAAGATACGAAAACGAATGCCGACAAAGTATAGAGACTAGTAGAGCGTCCACCGTTGTGTGCTATTGATTTTGTGTTTGTACTGTTCATATTTTTTCTATTATTCTAAGTTTTGCACTACGTGACTTCGGGTTTGCCTTGAGCTCTTCGGGACTTGGGGTTATCGGCTTCTTGTATAAAACCCTGCCTACTTCTTCCCTGTCTCTATCTCTCATAAAATTCTTCACTATACGATCCTCGAGACTATGGAACGAGATGACCGCGAGTCTACCGCCTGGACGCAGGGCTTCGAAACCTTTATCGAGCACTATCCGCAGATTCTCTAGCTCACTGTTGACTGCTATTCGAAGCGCCTGGAATGTTTTCGTTGCGGGGTGAATCCTTCCACGCTTATATGCCGAAGGTACAGCGCTCTCGATAATCTTGACGAGTTGATGTGTCGTCTTGATGTCTCCTGTGTTCTCTCGTGCTTCGACTATCTCTCTGGCGATACGCCTCGCGAATCTCTCCTCACCGTACCCATAGATAACGTTCGCGATATCTTCTTCTTGCCAGCTGTTCACGATGTCTCCTGCATCGAACTCGTTCGGACTGATCGACTTCTTCAGCGTCATCAAGAGTGGTTCGTCGTTTCGGAAACTTATCCCACGTCCACTAGACTCAAGCTGGTCGTTACTAAATCCGAGGTCGAGCAGTATGCCATCAACTTTCGCTACCTTCATCTCCCCCAACACCTTGTCGATATCTCGGAAATTACTCTCACGGTATTCGATATCACAATCAAGTCCTGCAAGTCTCGCCCTAGCCCGGTCGATAGCGTCTGTGTCGAGATCAAGTGCGATGACTTTGATATTTCTGCCAAAGTTCTCACACATGAGCTCAACGTGTCCTCCGCCACCGAGAGTTCCGTCAACAACCGTTGCCCCTTTCCGGATATTTAGCCCATCAACGCTTTCTTTTAGGAGTACTGTCGTGTGCATATCAGATGACGCCCGCGCCCCCTAACTTTTCGGCTAGAGAATCGGCCTGCTTCTCAACCTTTTTCTTGTAATCGCTCCAGAGCTTGTCGTTCCAAACCTCGAGACGGTTCTGAACACCGACAAGAGCGGCCTTGCCCTTCAAACTTGCACGCTCCTTCAAAAAATCTGGAAGCAGAAGTCGTCCGATAGAGTCGACAGTAACTTCTGTCGCCCCGCCGAACATGAAGCGGTTGAAACTACGGTTGTCTGATGAGAGCATCGAGAATCCCGAGAGCTTCTCGGAAATCTTCTGCCACTCTTTCTTTGTGAAAATGAACAAGCAATTATCAAGTCCCGGAGTAATGACAAGATCAGCACCCATTTCTTTGCGAAACTTCGCAGGAAGTGAGATACGATTTTTCTCGTCGATTGTGTGTATAAATTCTCCGATTAACATAAAATTTCTCTTGCTAAAATCATCTCCCACTTCATCCCACCTAGAGCAAATTATACACCACTTCATCCCACTAACCAAAAACGCCTTCCCACCCTGTTTTGGGGATAACTTTGACTCATTTGACAGAGATATTATGGAATTGTATTATGTAGAAAAAACAACCCGGACCCATGGACACCATCATCTACGGCATGAATTTGGGGAGACTTGTTCCCATTGCGGTGCTTGGGGACCCGATACCACCCACGCCTGCTGAAGAAAAACAGGTCGGATCAGAAGATCCAAAAGAAGCAGCAAAGCTTCAGCACACAGACGAGAAATAACGCATATTTCGTCACCAAACGAAGAAGCCCCGGCATTGACCGGGGCCTCAACGTATCAATTTCTTAATTTTTTGGTTTAACCAGCGGAAAAAGCTGAGTTTCGCGGAGTGGCTTGTCTACCAGAAACGCAAAAAGTCGGTCTCCGTAAGCAAAACCAAAGGCAGGTGGCATACCATGCTCGAGCATTTCAACAAATTCCATATCTGGCATCATGGCCTCTTCGTCACCGCCTTCAATCAGCCTCCTTTGAACGTCGAACCTCTCTCTTTGATCAACAGGATCGTTTAATTCTGAGAAACCGTTACTGCATTCTGCCCCAGCAAGTATCAGCTGGACTCTCTCGGTCAGCAAAGGGTTATCGGTCTTTGATTTTGACAGCGGCGAAACAAGCTTAGGAACGTCTATAAGCCATGCCGGACCTGAGATCTGCTTACGGCAATACTTCCACAGAGTGTCAGTCAATCGCTCCCTATTGGCGCCCTCGTATTTAACACTGAGATCAGCTAGTTTGTTTCTCATCTCATCGTCTGTTGAAGTCAGAACGTCTATACCAATCATTTCCTTGATAGTTTCAACATACGAAATCTTTTTCCAAGTTCCTGACAGATCGAATTTGTGACCACGAGTCTCGAATTCTGTTTTTCCAAAAGTCGCCTCGACGACTTCTTTTATCATCCGCTCTGTGAGCTCAATACCCCCTTCGTAATCCATATAGGCGGCGTAAAACTCTACGTTTGTGAATTCTTGGAGATGTTCAGGGCTGGTTCCCTCGTTGCGGTATACGCGCCCTATTTCAAACGTCTGAGGAAAGCCTGCAGCAAGCAATCTTTTTTGCCATAATTCCCCTACTGAGATACGTAGATAGACATCGATATCAAAATCATTGTGATGTGTTTTAAACGGGCGTGCTTCTGCTCCACCTGTCGTGACTTCGAGTGTCGGTGTCTCAACCTCGAGGAAGCCCTCCTTCTTCAGAAAGTTTCTTGTAGCTTCCCAAAATTTGGCTTTTTTATAAAATATTTCTCTCGCGTCGTTGTCGAGCAGAAGATCTAGATATCGTTTGCGGAGCCGCAGCTCATCGTCCTGTATGCCTGACCATTTCTCCGGCATTGGAAGCAGAGACTTCGTTAGCATCTTCCAATCCTTCACGAGCAGACTCTTCTCGCCTTTCTGTGTCAGGAACAATGTACCAGTAGTCTCGATGAAGTCGCCGACATCTACTGTGTCGCCGAAGAGACTAAATAGTTTCTCATCGAGTTCGTCTTTTTTGAACACCGACTGGAAAGTATCTGTACCATCGTTAAGCACGACGAACTGTATCGCCCCCTGGCCACGGATGGCCATAACACGTCCGACGATGGAGAAAGTTTTTTCAGTGCCTAGCTCGTCGAATTTCTCCTTGATATCTCGCAACCAAAAATCTCGCCGAGCTTTTGCCGGAAACGCATTCATACCCGCCTCAGCGAGCTTTGCGAGCTTACCGAGACGCACTTGTTTTATTTCTTCCTCGCCTGACATATTTATTCGATTCCGAGAATCGTGTACTCTATCGCTCCAGCTGGACTATCAAATATTACCTTGTCACCTTTCTTGCGCTCAAACAATGCACCGCCGAGTGGTGACTGATAAGAAATTCTTCCGGTAGCCATATCTGCCTCGCCTTCGCCAACAACAGTATAAATCTTTTTCTCTTTGTCTCCTTTCTTCTGGACAGTAACATCTGAGCCGATACCCACCATATCCCCTTTGTGTCTAGCAGAAACAACCTCAGCGTCTTTTAGAATCCTTTTGATCTCGCGAACGCGGTCCTCGAGTTTCGCCTGGGCTTCACGAGCCTGGTGATATTCGGCATTTTCAGAAAGATCGCCAAGTGATTTGGCGAACTCTAAAGCTTCGATTATCTCTTTGCGCTCCTCACCTTCGAGGCGCCGTAGCTCCCCCTCTAGTTCTAATTTACGCTCTTTGGTTATCAGTTCTTTGTCTATCATATTGGGGCTATTTTAGCCTTTTGGTGGCCCTCAGTCAATCTAGTTGTTAGAAGCACTTCGAATTTAAGATACCCCGAGTAATAGGACCAACTATCCCATCAGCGTCGAGACCATGAGTCTTCTGGAAGCCTTTAACTCCCGCATCTGTAATACGTCCAAAGATGCCATCCACTACACCTACATCGAATTGTAGTGAATTAAGCATAGTCTGAAGATTTGATACCTCGACACCACGTGACCCTAGGCTCATTAGTGTAATGAAGCTCGGACAACTCTTACTAGGAGCTGGAGACTGATCTGGAATAACCATAGGTTCTTCTACTGTTTGTTTGACTGTAGGCACTGACCCTGACGATGTGACTGTCGTTTCTTCTATCTCTTGCTCTACAGAATTCGTTGTAGTGTCAAACATCCTAACTAAGCCATCCTGAAAGCTTGAATAATAAATATCTGTTCCAACGACCGACATCCCAGACGGAGAATGTCCGACAGCAATCTCGCTTTCGACTAGACTCGTAGCAACATCAATCACTGATATCGTCCCCGAGTCAAAGTTCTCAACATAGACCTTGCCACTGTTGCCGACAATACCTCTCGGGCCACGGCCAACATCAATCGTGTCTACAACGTTGTTCGTATCAGTGTCTATCACAATAACTTCATCTGAGAGGTATCCTGTCACATAAACTTTATCACCGAGCACGGCGACACCCCTAGGGCCGACACTGTCAGCGGGAAGTCGAATAACATCTGAAATCTCGTTTGTCAGAGTATCTATAACGAAAACACTGTAACCGCTAGAATAATGCGGGTTGCCATAATTTGCTACGTAAAGATCAGTACCGTGAGGTTTTATACCCCTAGGGTAGACCCCGACGTCGATTGTGTCAGTAACGCTATTTGAATTAGCATTGATAACTGTGACTGAATTTGATCCGCCATTTGTCACGTAAACATTTGTTCCAACTGTGGCTATGTAATATGGCTTTACGCCTACATCGATAGTATCTATCACCGTGTTCGTTGAAGTGTCTATGACCGAAACATTATCAGAATTTATATTCGCTACATATACATAGGTCGTAGCTCCAATAGACATCGTTGCTAGACCATAAGGCTCCTCTCCCACGGAGATAGTATTTGTCACTTCGTTTGTCTCTACATTTATCACTGAAACATCGTTACTTCCCTGATTTGCAACATAAATGAAACCATCGATATTGCCCGAGATCTGATATGGATTTTCTCCAACGTCTATATCAACATAGTCGCCAATTTCAATATTCTTTAAGTCACCTAAATTTCTAGTAATAAATGAATTTTCCGCTTCAAAATCTCCTTGTGAAGATGGTAACTCATAAGCTGTACGAGTATAAACTCCGGTTGAATCGGTCACCGTTGCTTCTACCACAGAAGATACCCCTAGATCAGGTGTGTCTGTGCGCCCGGTAACCACAAAATTACCAGACAGGGTCGAGCCACTGACTTCATCGAGCAATACACGCGATCCATTATCAAGCTGGACATTCATGCTCGAACCCGCCAAGATATCGCGACCAAAATGAGCGGTAATATCTATAGACTGACCCATACCAGCAGTGCCGTTACCCGTCGTTGTACTAAACCTTAGTAGTTCGGGACGTCTTGTCGTGACAGTCGTGGTGTCGATTACCGATACGCTGTCCCCGACCGAATTAGCGATATAAATTTTCTTGCCTGCGACTGTCGCGCGCGATGCCTCGTCGCCGATAGCTATGGTCTCGATGACTGTATTGCTGGCTGTATCGATGACCGAGACTGTATCAGCATCATTATTCAGGACATATACTCTATCATCGACAACCTGAACACTGACAGGAAAATCGCCGACGGGTATGGTCGCTATTACAGTGTCAGTATGCGTATCAATAACTGATACGGAATCATCGCTCACACTCGGAACATAAATCCTAGATCCGAAAGGGGTAGGAGCTATCGGATTATTCCCAACCGTTATCGTATCAATCACTGTATCTGTCTCAGTATCAATGACTGAAACAGTATTCTCATTAGAGTTATTAACATACACTTTGTCTCCGACTACAGCCATATTGCTCGGAGAGCTGCCGACAGGTATGGTGGCCACAACGGTGTCAGTATCTGTATCTATTACTGAAACAGTTTCGTCATCAACATTCACACCGTATATTTTATTTCCAGAGATGACAGCATAATATGAATTGATGCCGATAGGTATGGTCGAAACGACTGTATCACTCTCCGTATCTATAACAGAAATGGCTGCGCTACCCGCATTATATATATAGACCCTAGTGCCGTATACGATAGCAAACTGTGGTTCGACACCAACCGGTATGGTAGAGACAACGGTATCAGTTTCTGTATCAACGACGGTAACGGTGCCTGCCGCATTATTTGTTGTGTAAAGCTTCCTACCAGCAATAGCAAAATTAATAGGCTCATCTCCAACGGGTATCGTCGCAATAACAGTGTCGGTAAGGGTGTTTATGACGGAAAGAGTATCAGATGCTGAGTTTGCAACGTAAACCTTGTTGTCTAATGTTGATAGGGTGTAGGGGGCATCTCCGACAGGGATGGTCAATGCGTGCGAAAACTCAGGCATAAGTAAAAACAAGAAAACGAAGAGTGCGCAGATAGGCCTAAAAAAGGTGATGTTGTCTCTCGTAAATATATTTCGAAACTTCATAATACGCATATTACCCTATTCGTCAGTACTTACAAAATACTCCGGCGTATTCAGCTGAACCCAGTCAATGAATGTCCTCATGGCAAATGAGGCACTCCTGGTTCCGTCGTTAGGACCCTTCTCCATCAGGAGAACAAAGGCGTATTTCGGTTCTTCATACGGGAAGAATCCGAGAGTCCAGGAGTTGATGAATTTGTTTCCGAGTCCCGTCTGAGCGGATCCGGTCTTGGCAGCGATATCGACATACGACACGTTGAGGGCTCCGCCAGTACCCTCGGTCACAACTTTCCGTAAACCTTCTCGGACCACCTCATAATCGCTTTCTGGTAGATCCTTCTCAAGTTTCTTGAACGTCAACGCAGTGTCAGATATAACATGCGGACTAACTAATGTTCCGCTATTGGCGATTGACGACATCGCACGGAGCATCTCAACGGGTGTCACCTGGAATCCATACTGTCCGATCGAAGTGTTGTATGTATCTCCGAGCCTCCACGCATCACCATCAAAAACACGCTTTTTCCATTCTGGATTCGGTACTGTTCCTGAGACCTCTCCGAGAATATCGATTCCTGTCTTGTCCCCTATCTCAAATAATCGAATGTATTCTTCGATTTTGGTGATACCGAGACCCGGCTGGTTACCATAGCCTCCACCGATAGCATAAAAGAAAGTGTTTACAGACTCGGCGATGGCTTTTGTTACGTTTGTCACACCATGACCACCCTCCTGCCAGTCTCGAAATGTCGTGAAGAGCTCTTTGTCATATGGATTCTGCACTCGCACCTCTCCGGTAGACAGTATCGTCGTCGACGGTGTGATGATGCCTTCGTTCAGGGCTCCGAGAGCGATGAACGGCTTGACCGTTGAACCCGGAGAGTATAGTCCAGACACTAAACGATTCAAGAACGGCTTCCTAGAGTCATTGAAATATCCATTTATAATCTCAGTATTAGCTCCATCAGCAATTACTGAGCCATCGTACTCTGGAAAACTTGTAGCAACGATAAGCTCACCTGTATTTATATCCATGATTGCACCAGCTCCACCCTGATAACCTATATCTTCTGATAGAGCCTTGATAGCATCGTACATCGCTCCCTGGAGACGCACATCGATAGTGAGGTGAAGATTCTTGCCATGCTCCGGAGTATTTAAAATATTCTCTGATGAAACGTCACCTAGCGCATTGACCTCGATGATTTTTGAGCCGTTTACACCGTTTAGGTAATCGTTGCGCTCCTTCTCCACACCGTCCATACCGGTGTAGCTGGTCTGCCAATAAAAACCACGTTTATCTTTCTGCGGGTATTTAACATAACCGAGAAGAACAGAACTACCTGGAGTCGTAGTATAGGCCCGAAGCGAGGGGTCGAACTCTGTCATCTCGGGTGTGCGTACGTTCCATGCAAGCTCTACATCATTGCGATCAAAAATAACTCCTCGGTCGGCAAAGACTATCTGACTATCCAAACTATTCTTCTCAGATAGAACTGAATAATCCTCGCCATTTTGTATCTGTAGTATATGAAGTTTGCCAACAAACACAGCTACAACTAATACAAAAAATCCGCCGATAAACCACACGGTCTGCTTTGAGATAGTCTTTTCGATGCGACCCTCGAACTGTTGAGTATCAAACGCATGGATATTTCTCGAATCCATAAGTATCTCATCAAAATCTATACCAATTTTATTTAACTTTCTCCTATTTCTCCAGATCATAATCTTTTGCTGACAAATAATGACTCTCGAAGTGCGCCAATAAGTAGGAAGAGTGCGACAGCACCGATGGTCATGATGCCGTATATGGGAGCTATGCTAAAAAGCTCGAAACTATAAACCGCATCCACGATAAATATAATTATGATTCCTATAAAATAGTTAACATATAGGATATTGGCTACAACAAAAAGGCAGATGGTAAGCCAAAATGGCAAAAACAGCGCTGAAAACGCGAGAAGTAAAGTTATAGGGATGTAGAGTTTCTGCTTGTCCACCAACCTATTATAGGGCATAGTGTGGCCGTTAGCAAATACAAACTATTCGCGCCGAAATGCACCAAATACGATGTTGATTATACGCCTAATTATACTTATGCCGATTAGTATCGCCGCAGTATAGAATACGAACTGTAGAGAAAATACAAATAGAAGCGCCGCAAGTCCATATATGTGAAGCATGGTTAGAACTTTCATAGCCGGCTTGGCATCCTTGTTCGCCATACGGCGTTCTTCGGTTTTTTCCATCGATTCCTTGAAGTCTACAGATTTTTGTTTGCGCCATTTCTCTATACCGTCAGTTATGCTTATGACTTTGGCGTTGATCATCTCGGTAAATGAAGATTTTTCCTGCGAGACTTCTTCCTTGTCCTCCTCCTGTGTTTCTGCCTTGTCCTGCGCGAGTAAACTGCCCGGCATAACCAGAACTAGGAGAAAAAAGAATGTCGCCAATCTCTGCATGAGAATTATTTTAGAGGGTCGGTCTCGCTAATGTAGTTATCCATCGAGAGAGTGAATGCACCCATAACCCCATTCACTTCCACAGAATAAGTTCCCTTTGAGAGCCCGACAACACCGTTGAGAGAGATCGTCTTCTCGAAGTTCTCTATGACCTGTATACACATTTCTGCGTCGAGTGGACGCTTGGACTCTAGAGTTATAGTGAACTTACTAGCGTCATAGCTCTGTTTAACATCCCCGAGAGTCGTACAGCTGTCTGGAAGATATCCTTTGGCAATGACGTTAACCTGTACTGGGAAAGATTCTAACTGGACAATATCTATACTCTCGACTTTGGCAGTGCCGATAACGTTATTCTCATCTCCCACGTTTTTCTTGTTCTTGGTTAGGAATACAACGGCGAGAATGACTATAATCAGCCCGAGAGCTATATACATAAGTGTCTTGAATGAATTTGAATTATTATCCATATTATTATTTTCTTAAAAGTTAATAACAATATTATACACTAAATACTACCGGAGGAAACTCGTTTTGGTATAATTATATTGCCTTACACCATGGAAGAAACAGATTTAATAGCAAATTCACTTGGCGGCCTTTCTTATGGAGGGCTTTTTATCGTGGCACTGCTATCAAACATCGTCATACCAGTACCCGAAGAGCTAGTGCTTCTAGCAACAGGCTACCTAACAGGGATCGGGGTCTTTGACTACAAATCAGTCGTGGTTATATTCATCGCTGGTATGCTCGTCTCCGACTACATCCTGTACTCCCTGTCTTTCCGCGGTAGTCGACTAGTCTCGAAACTGCACGACAAACTCGAGAAAAAAGGCCTACTAAAGAATCAGGCCTATATGCGCAGACACATAAAAAAGATTATTTTCTTCTCCAGATTTCTAGTATACCTACGATTCATCGGACCGGTAGTCGCCGGATCACTCAAGATAAAGAAAAAGACTTTTCTCATATATGACCTCGTGGCACTCATAATATATGTAAATATTTTTGCTGGACTAGGTAACTACTTCCACGATCAGATCAAATTCATAACCGAAGGTGTCGCCAAGTTCAAGAATTATATCCTTATCGGCCTTGCGGTCATCGTGACAATAATCGTACTGCGTTATATCGAGAAAAACTTCCTCAAATGGATGTACGCTATCGGTGAATTTATGCCTACCATCATACCGGGCCTAGAGATAAACGAACCGCAGAATAAAAAGAAGAGAAGAAAGGACTAAAGTAAGTTATTCAACCCCTCGTAGTTAATAAATCTGAGAATATCATAGGCCCATACTGATATAAGGCTAAAATTGTCTGTGAACAGTAGTACTCCTACGAATATAAGTATCGCCCCGGCGAGGATATTAAATATACGATAAGATCGAATCCGGACTTCCCTATGCGACCTCTGTACTAGATATGCGACGACGAGAAACGGTAATATAAACCCGAGCGCGAAGAATAAGAATAGCCAAAGTGCCTGAAACACGCTGAATGCAAAAGTTGCATAGAAAAATATCCCGGCCAGAACCGGTCCAACACATGGGGACCAGCCAGCTGCGAATGAGACGCCGAATATAAATGGTGAGAATCTAGTCTTCTGCAGGCGGTGGAAATAATCTGTGACTCTCGAACCGTTAAAAAGTGATAGTTTAAAAATCCCGAGAATATATAGGCCGAAGAATATGATAAATAGCGCACCAAGCTTCTGAAGGAATATCTTATAAGGCGCGAGAACGTGTCCGAGAAGTCCAGCGAGTATCCCGAACACGAGAAAAGTAAGGAGGAACCCGAGGCAAAACATCAGAGCCCTTCTGACGGCTTTCTCCTTCTCGTTCGCAGAAATATAGGCAATAAACCCCGGCACGAGTGGTAGAGTGCATGGCGCCAAGAACATCAGCACGCCAGCAACGAAAGCTGTGATTATATTTACGTGTTCCATGAAAGGAATTATACAGGATTTAAGAATTAACCCTCCTACGCTTTAGCTACGGACGGGCAAGGATTTAGGATTTATGAAAAAGAACAGCCCCATCCATCGGACAGGGCTGTTCGTGCGTTCAAGGATCACTGCTTTGCTTATCAGGATTTGGTGCAAACAAGCGCTCATGCTCTCATTGACCAAACCTCTCTCCCTACTCGGGTAGGACTTGAGTCGTCGTTTTCACGATACAAACTAACGCACAGTCCGCCTTTCTCCCCAGCAATTGGAGCGATACCTGCCCACCGCCTATCAAACTGGGACCCGAAATGTGTGCCACTGATAGTTGGCTCCGTAAACAGCTGCTTGCCTGGATTGTGAAGGGTGTACATGACAGCTGATTGTAACAATACCCCGATATGAGGCGCGTTCTCCCTCAGACCCTGGGATGGAGTAGCATCTAGGACATCGACCCTCCTGATCAAATGCCAATCACCACTACTACCGATAGTGGCGCCTCTCGACAGATTTTTGTCGATCTGGATCTCTCCCTGGTAATACTTACCTACCTTGAAGCGGTGGCCAACTTTGACCAAGATGTGGGTGTCTTTCACATCTTCAAGTATCCGGCGTGAAAAAGGAACCATTCCGTCATCAGGTAAGAACAATCGATCGTTCTCTTCCTTCATGATCTTCCAATATTGTTCAGGCCCGATGAAGTTCTCTGTCCCGATAGCATATTCTGCTTCGAGGTAGGGAGTATAAAGGTTTCTGCCGCCATTTTTCACGAAAGCGATCGTTCGATAGAACAATCCCTCGTCGTGAGCCAAGGACGCAAAGAATTCCTTATCAAGCCCCACTTTCCGACCGGTAACAGCCGCCTCGTGCATAACACCGAGGTCTTTCCCGAAACCTTCGTCTTTTGACGCACCATGTTTAGACATGACACACCGGTATTTGATGTTCAAAAACGTTCGAACGGACGGACTTGCCTCTTCTTGAGACGAGCCGGTCGTTGCCGAAATTCAGCAAAAACAGGCTCGTCTCAAAATGATCCTTGAATTTTAAGGAGCTAAATTACGTCGTGATTCTAAAGGAGAAATACGTATCTGTCAATGACTTATTTTAGCTTTTCTTCAGAGACAATTTTCCCATCAGCAAGATGAATTATGCGATCGCAATATAGGGTGTACTCTTTCTCGTGAGTGACCATGACGATAGTCTGACCCTTTTTGTTGATATCTCGGAGGACTTCGATAATGTGTTCACCAGAAGCAGAGTCGAGGTTCGCCGTAGGTTCATCGGCAAAAAGTATCTGAGGATCCTCACATATGGCACGAGCGATAGAGACTCTCTGTTGTTCCCCGCCGGATAGCTGACTCGGTCTATTGTTTTCCTTGTCACCCAAGCCGACGTTCTCTAGGGCGCCCTGCGCCTTCTTTTTCGCCTCACTCTGACTCATACCCTTCATCAGTAGCGGAACCATGATATTCTCTCCCGCAGTAAGTTCTGGCACCAGGGCATAGTCTTGGAAAACATAGCCTAGCTTGTCGAGGCGAAACTTTGTCTTGGCCTTGTTAGACAGCTTGAGGACATCTACGCCTTCGACGAATATCTCGCCTGTCGTCGGCTCATCGAGTAGACTCATCTGATACATGAGAGTCGATTTACCAGCGCCGGACTTACCCATGATCGCGACGAACTCGCCGGCGCGGACGGACATATCGATACCCTTCAAAACCCGGGTTTCAAGTTTACCGTTCGTGAAAGTTTTTGTTAGATTTTTTATTTCTATAATCATTTACCCGCCTAAATTTTTAGGTAATTACTTAATATTTTATCTAGATGATTACGACCCCATCCAGTTTTTAACCATTGCTCTCTCTGAAACGCATCTTCTTTATTTAAAAAAGCTTCGTAATATATGAGAGTGAGGGGTGTTCGATTTTTAGTAGATTCTATTTTTCCACTATTATGTAAAAGGATGCGCTTTTTTAAATCATTCGTACATCCTGTGTAGAATTTTGTATCTCTTTTACTTTTTAGAACGTATACATAATACATAAAAATTTTGGCGGGTTAATTTATCTTCCGAGGATAGAATCCAAAGTATTTTTCCTGATAATCATCGACGCTGGGATATATCCGGCGATCACTGTAACGACGAGTAGAAGCACGAACTTGAACATCACGTCGTTTATCGGCGCGACGAGGATACCATCAGAGAACGGGAAATCTATCGGGTGAGCGTTGAACGCCGGGACCATGACGGCGTATAGAATAACGAGCCCGAGCACCGCCCCAGAAAGAGCGTAGAAAATAGACTGGAAAATATACGCCCATTTTATCGAACGCGCTTCGATACCTATAGCCTTCATGATGCCGATATATTTACGCCTGGTGACGGCGTTAATGAAGATGATGATGAATATCGTAATCGAAGCCACGATGATACCAATCATACCGATGATGTTACCGAGAAGCCCGAAAGCGAGCTTGATATCGTTTAGAAACTGTGGGATGGCTTCGTTGGCGGTCTGGACCTTGGCTGTCTCAGCGAACCCGCTTCTCATCAGGATATCTTTCAGTCCCTCTTCAGACACACCTTCATTGCCAAGTATTGCAACCTCATTGATGTTTAGATTTGTTCGATCGAAGAATCTGACGAATTCGGCCTCTGTCATAAATATCCGGAAAGATGTCTGATCGACTTTACTATCGACTATTCCCTTCACTGTATATTCCTTGGTCTTTTCACCCGACGTTAAACGGATCCTTGTGCCAGGGAAAATATCGTCGAGTGTGTCGAAACCTTCGCCGAAGTCAGATATGTATCTCTGGATCATGTTCGCACCAACTAGGACATATGCATCGTCGCCAGGCAATAGATACTCGCCTTCGGCAACATATGTAGCGAGACTGGCCACTCTGTCCTCTGCAACGGGATCCATACCGACTATCTGTGCTCCGATACTGTCTCGGAGGGCATCAGGGTCGCGCCTAGTTCGATAATTCGCCTCTATAGTAGCTGAGTCGAGATATCTAGCTGTATAACCTCTCACTTCGGGGGTGTTGTCTAGGGTCTGTAAGATATAGTTACTGTTATCTATCCACGACTCACCTTTGGGTGTTGTTAGTAGAACATTGCCACTATACTGCTCGCGGTTTGCTTTGACCGAGCCCTCGATGAGACCGACAAGGATACCAGAGACGCCGACGAGGTTTAGGAAAGTCAGCATCATAATAAATATGATGAGTGATGTCGTCCAGATATTCGCCCGCTTGATCTGGCGCAACCCTATGAACCATCCGACTCTGAGCGCTTTAAACATATTATTGGGTTACGATAGTTGTAACTATAGTCTCGCCTTCAGACAGACCCTCGAGCACTTCGACGTCACCACCACTACCACGGAGTCCAAATACCGGATACACTTTTTCGGTTTCTCCTTCGGCATTTCGAGTATTAACAAATTCACCTCCGTCGTCAGATTCGATAAAGCTCTGTGGTATGGTCAGCACACCGACACGTGTCTCCTTGGTAATGAGAACATTGGCTGTCATACCAGAACGGATACGCTCGTCGATAGCGTCGAACAAAACTTTCGCACGATATACAGACACACCATCGACTTTCGTCTCTGCAGGATCAAGTGACATAAGCGTTCCCACGAATACAACATTCGGACCATAAGCGTCGAGGGTGATTTGTGTCTTTAGCCCGGGTGCGAGACTCTGTAGATCAACCTCAGGTATCTCGACGACTACTTCATATGCGCCTTCTGAGATAACACCAGTTATCACCTTGCCTGCTTCGGCTATCTCACCACGCTTGATATTTATCTTTGAAACTATGCCATTGAATGGTGCTCGGAGAGTTCGTGCATTTATATCAGCAACAATTTTCGCTACGCGCGCCTCTGCCTGCTTGATACGTGCGTCTGATATCTCCTGTGCAACGTTTGATGACTCAGCTGCATCTCGACTTGCCAGAGCACTCTCGTAGGCATTCAGATTCTCGACATACGAAGCACCCTGCTTATTCGGGATAGAGACACGCCAAACATCACCTATTGACGCATCGTCCTCGGAGAATTTTATGTATAGGCCTCTGGTTCCAAGTGGTACGGCTTTGTAAAAAACAATCTCGCTTTCTCCCGACTCTATGCCACTATAACGAAATGATCGACGTGAAGCACTGTTAGATAACTCAACACTTATCTTGTACTCTCCTTCAACTTCAGCAGAATAACTACCAGATATTTCAGGGGCATTGTTAACGATATCCAAGTTTTTTGAGTATGCGATAAGATCATCAGACAGTAGTCGTGCACGTGCATTAACGACATCTCTTTCAAGTTCGGCATTGGAAACACGAGACTCGGCCCGCTCTAATGCCAAATTCGCCTCAGCTTCCCGGAGGTCAGCACGAAGTGATGAATTATCGAGCTCAATTATCTTGTCACCCGTTCGCACCATGTCTCCGGCCTTTTTGTAGACACCCTCTACCATCCCTCCTGTTATGAACGCCATCTCGGCACCCTCAACAGGTTTAGCCTCGCCGGCGAGCAGTAGGTCGTTAGAGATATCCTGACGTGTAACTGTATATGTGCGCAGATTCTCGTCATCGCTACCTCCCCCGATCAACACAACCAGAGCGATAATGATTACTGCCCCGATGAGTAATTTCTTCCAATTTGTTTTAAAGTAATTTTTCATATTATTTATTTGATACCCGATATTAACATAACGACACTGTTTTGGGAAATTGACAAACTGCATCAATAAATAGAAAAGCGCCCTATCTTTAGGGTGCTTTTCTATACTAAAGTTATGACTATGAAGCCGAAACCTCAGTAAACGTAGTTCCTTCTGGTAGATTGAACACTGTGCCGTCTCGTGTCCAAAGATCACACTCGTAGTCGAGCTCCTGGTTCGTATCGAATCCCTGGGAAGATCCTTCGGCCGTCGCCGTCGAATCGATTTTCATCTTCATTCCACCTGGCATAAGAGGTGACCATGTGTACATGAACTCACCATCAGAAATCATGTGACTCTCGATAGTTGTGTTAGCTACAGCAACGACTGAACTGAAGTCCCCTCTCATCTCGTTACCGCTGATATATACAGTTCCAGTCGATGTTCCAACCTCAGTGTCTTGCTTGAAAGTGCATTTGTAGTTACCACCACGAGCAATCAAAGCCTTCATCGAACCTTTGAATTCTGCCATATCTGTCTCTTCAACAGCCGGAGCTGTCTCTACTGCTCCCTCGGATACTTCTGTGGTCTCCCCCATCTCCTCTTCTGGAGAGTTGCTAGCGCCTTTTATAAGGAGCACCGCCGCCGTAGCGAGGATGAGCCCTAGGAGTATTTTTCCAAATATTGTCATATTTTCTAATGAAGAGCATTTGCGAGCTTGCTCGTATAATCTCTGAATGACGAAAATATACGAGACGAGCAAAGCGAGGGCTCTTATATCTAAAGTATTACCTAATAATCAACCATAGAAAATTATACTAAAAACTGTCCCCTATGATAAGCCCGTCCAGACTTTCAATAAATGACCGACAAAGTAAGCGATGGAAGCTGCGATACCACCGATGATCACTGTTTCAACAGAGGACTTGGTTCGGCTATTGCCTGTGACGGTGCCTCGTATGATCCCGATAATCACAAATGCCACCATAGTGAATATTATAGACAGTGTGAACTCATTGAACTCTGCATTTCTCCATATAGATTTGACGATAAAAGGCATGAGCGGTACAAGTCCCACCAAAACAAATGAGCCGAATGTGACAACCGCTGTTTTTATCGAGGACTTATCACCTCCATTACCCATGTCTTTATCGGACTTCGATGATAGATAGTTAGAACTGGCCATCGAGAAACCATCCGCGAGGACATTGGATACGCCAAGTATCAGGATGATGAACGGTTCGAGACCGGCACCCATTACGCCAGATATGATCGCAAAAGTCGTTATGGCGCCATCAGTGGCGCCATAAACGAACTCAGCTAGGTATTTACGAGTGTTTCCCCTCATGACTACTTGAAGTTGATAGTCATCTCAGCGGCATCGTCGAACTGTGATTCACCCGACGGATTGTCTTTTTGGAATATCAGTGTTCCTCTCTCTCCATATGCGGGCTTCACGAACTCTAGAGTTCCAGTGAAAGGCACGTAGTCTGTCGTCATCCACTCACCATCTGCCATGACGTAACCCTGCTTGATGATAAGTCCATCCCAATCCGTCAACACGAGTCCAGCATTCGCCTCGAAGAACCAGTTTCCTGGGGCACGGCCTTTGACTGTGAGCGGACTTTCTATAGCTTCGCCATCTTTTGGCATAGTTATAAAGATTTCTACACCCTTGGTACTGGTGAGCTTGAGCTCAGCAGGCTGTTCTACCTCGGGATTCTCTACCACAGGCTCTGTTGTCGGCTTCGGGTTCAGTTTTGTTATGACGACAAACACGAGAACTGCTCCGATGATTACGATGATTACATTTTTCATAAGTTGAAACTGCATCCCATTAGAAATTATTAATAAATTACTTGATAATAAATGTCGCTCGGACTGTAACCATGACGTCCTTGTCGATAGTCGAAGTATCGTATGTTCCGTAGTCAGAGATGTCGATGGAGTTCGGTGGTAGGACCTGGACAACGCCAGATGTAGCAGTCTTGAGCTTGCCAACGTTTCCACCGGAAGCTTTGGCGATCTCACGAGCTCTATCCTTGGCGTCCACTATCGCATCACCTAGGAGTGCTACTCGAGCATCAGCAAGCCCTGAATAGTAGTACTGCGCTCCGTATGTCTGGAACAGGACCCCCTCACCAGCAACATCATCGACGAGGTTTGAGATGTTGGTGATCTTCGTCACATCAGGCGAGTTCACGGTAACTGTCGCGCGTAATTCATAGCGTTTCGGCAAATTCTGTCCATTGTCGTTATAGCTATAGTCCTGATTCAGGTTTACAGGAGAGATAGTTATCTCCTCCTCTGTAGCGCCGTTCTTGATAAGAAAAGCTTTTACTTTCTCAGTATCGCGATCTATTTTCTTGTAACCGGTCGCGAGATCGAACTCGTTAGCGTATGCGAGGACTGAACCAGAAAGCTTTCCTGAGTCAGAAACGACACTCATCTTGGCAGATCCGGTTGTAGTCAGAACATTACCACTCGAACGGAGTGATGATAGAAAAAACCCGGCGATAACCGCAACCACTATTAGAGCGAGTCCAAGTACTGCGGCTGCTGTTGCGTTCTGCTTTTCTAATATTTGTTTTATTTGCATTTGTTTTTTATTAATACATTATTTGTGAATCACGCGGGTCTGACGCATTAGCACTCGCACTAAATATTGCCATCATTGCTTCATTACCACCACTCATACTATCCATAACGGCAACGTCTTTCTTTGGGTCAAATACTCCATCGCCATCGTCAGCATGAAGCATAGCATAGTATGTGGATCCATCTATCAACTTCTCGGTCGTGCCAATATCCTCGTTCGCATAGTTACCAGCTGCGAACCATTTCGATACTCCGATAATGTCGCCAGGCTTGCCCCCCATATCGTCATGGATAATGACGAATCCGGCCTTTTCGATATTGAGTGCGCTCATAAAGACAACATCTCCGAGCATCTGTTCCTGAACCACAATGGCATTCGCCCCGAGCTTCATAAACTGTCCTGATGCTCCACCTGACGTGACATCGGTGGTGTTCTCCTCTGGAACCATAGGGTCTACTGCCTTATCCTTACCCGCGAATATAACTACTAAAACGATAATAATGACGGCTACTGGAATCCAAATTTTTGGGCTCATATAATTAATTGTTTAAATCTTCTCCTAATACTTCGAAATAATCTTCTATATATGCGAACATTGTATCACATGCGACAAATGCGATATTTAGCTCGCCATTTTTATTCTTATACTCTTTAAGACGCTTCAGACCCTTCACTTCTTTCAAGAAATCCTTGATAGCGGACAATTGCATACCTGTCGAGGGCCCAACGAAGAATCCCTGTCTGATGAGCGCGAGGCTTTCTCGGAACGCTGGAATCGTCTCGATCTTGGCTTCGTAGTCAACCACACTACTCCACGGGAAAGCGAGTTTTCTGACAGCGGCCTCACCTCGGGGGCCTGGGATGGCAAAGCCGGCTTTTATGTATGAAGTTAGGATTTTAATCTTCGGATTCTTTTTCTTCAAGAACTTACCTAATCCCACGACGGTTCCACCCGTTCCGAGACTAGTCATAACAGCGCTGAGGCCCGGCCCCATCTGTTCGTATAGTTCCCTACCGATGATACTTCCGGAGGCTTTCGGATTATCGAGGTTCTCGTATTGGTTCAGGTTATACCAGCCTTTCTTCTCGCCGAGCTTTTTTGCTTCATATATTCCTCCAATATTCGCACCTACGTCTGGCGAGGCGGGACCGTGCGAGATGATCGTGTTCGCTCCGACGAGCCGCAGGAAGTTTTTCTTGTTCTTCGGCACATCCGGCGTGATGATGGCGTGCATGTTCGGGATGCCGAAGTGTCTGGAAAGGATAGCTAGAGACATGACGGTATTGCCTGAGGAATACTCGACGAGATTTTTGATTTTCTTGAGTTCTGTTTTTGGAATGCCTTCTAGCATGTACCAGGATGGGAGAGACTTGATGTTCGCGAGTGGGATGCTCTGCGCGAGCTTGATGAATATGTTGACACCATCTTTATGAAAAGGGTTAAGCGCCGGCGGCAGTTCTACCAGTGGTGTTGGCCCGAGAGCTCCCGGACGGAGGTATTCTATTACCGCCCTATTCCCTTTAAATACTTTTTTCTCTGACTTTTTCACTAAGCCATTTTAGCATGTGATTTCTCCTTCAAACGCTTTTATTGCTGGACCTATCAGCCACACGTTTTCGAAGCCAGTTTTGGTACGAGTAAGTCTAACTTTGAGGTTTCCTCCACGAGCACGGATGCTAAATTCATTTTCGTCACCTTCATCAAGACTTGTTGCTAGTGTCCCTGCCACAGCGACCGCTCCTGTACCGCAAGCGAGAGTTTCATCTTCGACGCCACGTTCGTATGTACGCATTTTTAACTCCTCACCACTCTCGACTATATTCACATTTATGCCCGTTGGGAAATCGGCCGAGTAACGGATACTTTTAGCATATGGGATGAGATCGAAACTCTCAGTGTTCGAAACAGTCTCGACATAATGCGGACAGCCAGTATTGCAAACGAATCCCTTGTTATGGCTCGTCGGTGTTTCAAAGTCGGCTATACTGACAGACACTTCCCCATTTTCTAAAATTTTGGCTTTGTGTATTCCGTCGTGCGCAAGAAATGATATCTCTTCGTCGCCGAAAAGTCCCAAGTCTCGCGCAAAAGCCACTATCGATCGCGCGCCATTACCGCACATGGTCTCGTCGCCCTCCTGAGCGTTAAAATACCTCATGCGGAAAAGCGCCTCGTCGGTATTCTCGAGTAGTATTATCCCGTCAGCGCCAACGCCGGTGTGGCGATCGCATATAGAGCGGATCTTGTCGATCGAGATAACTCCGAAGACACCTTCTCGGTTATCGATCATTACAAAGTCATTCCCACAGCCATGATATTTTGAGAATTTTATGTTCATAAGCTCAAGTATATCAAAATGAAGAAAGCCCCGACGAGTCGGGGCTTTCCATTTTTTATGCCTGTTGTTTCTTGGCTTTGATTCGCTCAGCGTCGTTTAGGAATTGTTTACGTAGTCTAACTGAGATCGGCGTGATCTCGAGGAACTCATCATCTGACATGATCTCTAGTCCTCTTTCGATAGAAAGTGTTAGTGGTGGTACGAGAGTGATCGCTTCGTCGTTTCCAGATGAACGGACGTTGGTTAGGTTCTTACCCTTGGTCGGGTTCACGAGCATCTCCTCGCCTTTGCTGGTGTTGCCGAGAACCATACCCTCATAGACCTCTGTCGATGGACCGATATATAGAACACCGCGGTCCTGGAGATTCCAGAGAGAGTATCCGAGGGCCTTGCCCGTCGCCATCGATACCATCGATCCGACTGCACGCTTCTCTATCGCACCGACGTATGGCTTGAAACCGATGACTCGGCTGGCAAAGATGCCTTCCCCTTTGGTGTCTACCATGAACTGTCCGCGATATCCGAGTAGTCCGCGAGTCGGACCTTCGAGCATGAGTCTTACCCGATCACCTTCTGGTTTGATGTTTGTGACATGTACAGCACGTCGAGAGAGCTTGTCGATGACAGCACCCTGAGCTTCGGCTGGGATCTCGATCGTGACTTCTTCGAAAGGCTCTGTTTTGTTACCACCCTCTTCTTTGATAATAACCTGTGGCTGTGAGACCTGCATCTCGAACCCTTCGCGACGCATGTTCTCGAGTAGGATAGCGACGTGGAGTTCTCCACGGCCGAATACTTTCATCGTATCACCCTCGAAGTCTACACGGAGTCCGACGTTGATCTCGAGCTCTTTGAGAAGTCGTTCGCGGATCTGGCGAGATGTTACGAATTTGCCTTCGCGTCCACCGAACGGCGAACTGTTGACGAGGAAGTTTAGGGCGATAGTTGGTTCATCGACTTTGATCGTTGGGAGCTCCTCGGTATCTTTGGAAACACAGATAGTATCTCCGATGTAGATATCAGGAATACCCGCCATCAGGAATATATCGCCTGCCTCTACTTTGTCAGCTTCTTTTCTAGCAGTACCCTCAAATGTAAATAATTTCGTCACACGACCCTGGCCGATAGTGCCGTCATGCTTTTTGATGAAAACGTTCGTGTTCGTTGCGAGCTCGCCCTCATATATGCGTCCGACTGCCATACGTCCGAAGAAGTTATCATAAGCCAGGTTAAAAGGCTGAGCTTTGAGTGGAAGAGTAGTATCATTTTTCGCCACAGGAACAGTCTCGAGTATTACGTCGAGAAGTGGGAAAATATCTTTCTTCTCGTCGTCCATGCTTCGCATCGCTACACCCTGCTTGCCGATGGCATACACCGTCGTGAAGTTCAGCTGTTCTTCTGTAGCACCGAGCTCAAAGAATAGCTCAAAGACTTCGTCATGAGCACGCTTCGCATCAGCGGCTGGTTTATCAATTTTGTTGATCACCACGATAGGTTTGTGGCCAATCTCGAGTGACTTCTTCAAAACGAAACGAGTCTGAGGCATCGGGCCCTCCTGAGCATCGACGACGAGGAGGACGCAGTCGATAGAGCGAAGCACGCGCTCCACCTCAGAACCGAAGTCGGCGTGGCCTGGTGTGTCGACGATGTTTATCTTCGTACCCTTGTAATTGACTGAGGCGTTTTTCGCGTAAATAGTAATACCACGCTCCTTTTCGAGGTCGTTCGAGTCCATGGATGTGGCGTCGTCTTTGACCATGCCAGTCTGGCGCATAATAGCGTCAGTAAGAGTAGTCTTGCCGTGGTCGACGTGAGCGATAATAGCTATGTTACGAATTTCCATAAATTTTAGAAAAATAAGTTGTTCCCCTTATAAATAAAAGCCCCCGAGGGAGATAGGTCATTACAATACACTATATATATGATTTTGGGAAGCTCTTATTCGTCTCCGAAGTTTTCCTCGAGAAATTCAAAAAGTGTCTTGTATTCGAGCTCGCGTTTGACGAAACTTTCTGGCTCATTGGCTACCCTCTCGCGAAGTTCACGCCATGGGACGAATTCGACGGTGTCGACTTCTTCTTTCTGAAGTTTCAAATCCCTGATATCGATATCACGCTCGAGTAGATATATGTCATCGAAATGATTGTTCGTTCCCTTGCCTGGACCCTTGTCCACCTGCACCTTTAGTTCGTCTATGACTATGAGTTCGGCAGGGTCAGCGGTAACACCTATCTCCTCACCGAGCTCTTTGACCGCAGCCTCTAGCTTAGACTCGCCGGCACTGACATGCCCCGCGGCAGATACATCAAACATCCCAGGATAATTCTCAACTTTTGTCGATCTCCTCTGAAGCAATAATTCTCCTTTGGAATTTAAAATCCAGACATGTACACATCGGTGCCATATCCCATTAGCGTGGACCTCTTTGCGGCCCATCACTTCGCCTGTCGCATTACCCTTCTCATCTAGTACATCTAATAGTTCCATGACCTCATTTTAACACTTTTTTAGACATTTGCTTTTTCGGCCCTGTGAGCCTAGTATCAAATAGAAACAACGTTCTAAACACAACGCCACCTGACATGAAGACCTTGCGCGACATAAGAACAAAGGCGGATTTCAAGATCGTCACTGATCGGATCATCCAAGCACCCCGATACCGCAAGCCCGAAGCCTTCGGTCTCGGACTAGCTCACCTCGGTAGAGATGGACGCGTACTAGCTGTTCGGTTCCCGCATGTTAACCTCCGCGAGAATTTCGGCAGCGCTGCTGTGTTCAAAAGAGCATCAACAAGATGCAAGAAGTTGACCCAAGGAAAGGGTGTCATGACATACCTCTTGGATATCGATGCGCTACACACGATGGAGGAAGCATTCACGCCGTACCGTAAGGAAAGCGAGGCCCATCCCAACATTCGCGCTCTCAGCCAACTCCGCGCTATGAAGAGCAAAGGCGTTCACGGCAACTGCGAGATCATTGCGGTGTTCAACTACGACCTGCAGAGTCCGGTTTCGTGCACGAGCGACGCCTATCTGCGCCTACACCTCCTGTCGACGGGCGCACTTATGCCCCAAGACCTGCATCTCAAGGGACTTCGTCATCACCTGACCAAGTGCGCTTGGACTAACGATGGCCCTGTTGAAGCGGAACACTTCGATCAGGTGAATCACAACTATGTTCTCGAACATGGGGTGAATTTGCGGGTCGAGTCGGTTCATGAGCTACCGAGCCTGCTCGAGTTCATCGTATCGCCAAACATACGCGTGATCGACAGAAACATACGCCTAGGCGCGCATCCGTCAACAAGCATCATGGTCATGCCAGAAGAGCTCAACTGGTGATGACAGCACCTCTAACGAAGAACGCCCCGGATGATCCGGGGCGTTCATGCTTTTACATACTATGACATCGGCTTCAACGGCTGATGAATGCCGAAAACATTTTTCTCGGTATCGAGATAGTACGCCTGCCAAGCCATACCAGCGAGATCCATTTTTGGTACAGCACATATAGAACCTGCTTCTTCGAGAGTCCGAATTGTCGCGTCGATATCCTCGACAACGATAGTGCAAACATACCCCGTGACACCCTGACGAGGCTTTACTGGGTCGCATTCGGCTGGACGCTTCAGGAGTCCGCCGTTGATACCAGGCTCGGTAGAGTCTTTGGGTGCAGTCATGATCATCCAATACTCCGTGTCACCTCCCTTCCACTCGACGAATTCCCAGCCGAAAATTTTCTTGTAGAAATCCATCGTACGATTTAGGTCGTCTGCTTGGATCTCAAAATGTGACACTCTGTTAGACATATATTCTTAGATTATTTTTTAATTTACTTAGTGATTATATCACTAACACTCGTTATAATATTTATTTGACCTACCAGATATTCTATGGTATCGTCTCACAAAACACATTCACATGCTGGGAGAACATGGAAGGCACCAAGAAAGGGTCGTCTCTGAAAGAAATTACAAGCTGGTTGTCGGCTTAGCAATAGTGCTAGTGATCGTACTAGCAAGCATGCTGACTGCGCTCGGCCTGAAGCTTCAGGACGACGCCGCAGAGAATCTGGCACTGGAGAAGCGCTTGGCAACCTGTGAGCAGGAGAAAGCCAATCTGGCTACTGAACTCAAGTACTGCCGTAACATCAACACGCCGAGCGGTGATGCCGTCCTGGGACCTGATGGACAGCCCGACAAATGGGAGATCCGCGACAGCAACTGAGCACATCAACAACCAACGAACATGTCCCAGACACAAACCGATCAAGAAGTTGCCCTATGGGCTACTCGCGATGGTGACCTTATCACTTACCGAAATGAAACGTGGGTATTCCACGAAAAACCGGCGGGTGATACAGGTCTCGAAGCTGGCGACCCCGTCCCGAAACAACTCTACAAGGACAGGACCCACAAGAACAAAGCCGCCGAAAGTGCTGATCTCGATGGTGAATGTCCTGGAATGTGAGACCCTGCACAACCCCGAGCAAGCCCCGATCCGTCGGGGCTTGTCTTATTTCAATAGTTCTAAAATCTTATTAGCTATATCTTCGGAGTTCATCTCATATGTATCAAGTACCGCAGTATGTTCTGGGACATAACACTCCACACCGAGGAGTTGTTGGTACTGTTCGACGCTTTTGATCGAGAGCTTCATGCCAGTCGACTTCGAGTCAGCGAGACGCTTCGTATATCGTTCGATCAATATGTCGTGTGGGGTTTCGAGTCTGACACCGACATACTCATGTCCATGAGTTTCAGCTAAAGTTCTGATATGTTTATAGTCCTCCTCGTTAAATATTGGCGCATCGAGAAGTATAGAGAGTGGCAATTTGCAGACAGTCTCGAGAAGCCCGAAGACGATATCTTTCCTCATGTGTCCGTGCTTCTCACGATCATAGTTCGAAATCTGCCATTTCAGTTTATCTGATGAGACAGTGAACATGTCTGGTATTTTCTCAGCCAAGATTTTCGACAAAGTTGTTTTGCCTGAACACGATGGACCTGATATATGTAGTAAGAATTTTTTCATATTATTTTTCTGTTTCAAATTCAAACGCCATGATTCCAAACTGGGCAAGACGCTCCGGATATCCTGGGAATAGCAAGTATTTGGCTTTTAGTTCTTCGGCTGTTGTCACTAGTGGATTAATATCCTCGGGTTTGTAGACCTCGAGCATCTTGTCGATACTTTCGAATTTCTGGACTTTTCTTACCACACGTTCGAACGTATCCCCACCACACTCGATGATGACTGTATCGCCGACAACGATATTCTCATATTTCGGCCCGCCAGCGCGAGTCTCGATACGCTTCTCTCCGCTCTTGATGAAATCAAAAGTCTGTCGGTATTTGGTTTCTAGAGGGAATGTGTATTTCATATTATTTTTGATTCATCTCTATAAAAGTCTTGGTTCGTTCATTAATATCTCGCTTCAAGAATTCCTCAGCCGTAATCCATTCGAACTGGTCATGTTCCCAACTGATAGTTACTTCGTCAGTGTCAGACACACAGGTATAACAGATAGTGATGATGTAGTCCCCGCCACTCGAACTACCGGCCACAACATGAAGAAGCTTCATATCGCCTACTTCCAAATCAGTTTCTTCTTTGATTTCACGTTTGATTGCCTCGACGAGGTCTTCGCCCTCTTCCACTAGCCCGCCTGGAAGATCCCACTGAAAAGGCTTTGTCGGATGTGTCTCCGAACGCCTCAGTCCAAGATACTTTCCTTCTTTATTCAAAACTAGTGCTTTAACAGATACTTTCATAACTTACATTCTTTCAATAAATATATTCTTTACAAACGCACGTTCAGAATTCGAATTCCTTAAACCAACTGCTCCAAAATCAAAATCGACATTCTGAGTATATGTGATTGTGTTATGTCCACTTGAATTAGTTTCGCTCCTGGTAACTTTTATACTTGGGGGTATTATGAAAGATCTATCACAAACTGTGTTTTCATTTTTGTCTAAAATTAATATCTTCACATCTCTCTTTTCGCAAGTAACAAGCAATTTATACCAACTGTCGAGACTTAGTACTTTTTCTAAAGTTACGTCATCGGCAGCTATCCACTCTCCATTTATCCTTAGATGAGGTCTAATGCGATCTATAAATATTTGGTACATAACACCATTAGATAAATTATCAGCCCTTACAATAAAACCAATTGAAGTAGATATTATTTTAAAATCAAATTTATATATATAATCATCCCAATTGAGAGTTTTTGGTAAAATAAACCCAGCATCAGAATTTGTAATTTCAAAGCATTTTCCATTTCTAGAGAATCTTAAATTTCCTCTTCCGACAAAATCTTTATCTTGACCAGAGTGGTCAAGGGATAAAAAATAAAAGGTTTTGTCTTTTGTTCTCAAATAAATAATAAAGAATGTGGAAAACAAGAAAATCACGAGAGATACCAGAAAAGCTTGTTTTTGAGAGAGCTTCACAAATGCGAGAAATATTGTAATTATATTTACAATAAGCGTAATGAATTCGTATTGGTAACTCTTAATAAATACTTTAAATTTCATTATATTGATTCTTAGTACCGATGGGCCTTAGTGAATTATATAGCATCTGTTAATTCTACCATTCCCAGCTATTCGAAAACAGGTGGGGTCTTTTTGACCCAAAAAAGATTTGGTGGTACTGTTTAGCCGAATTGCCCCACAATAATGTGGGGCATAAAAACCACAACCCATGGATATTTTGCAACGGTACCTTTCGGGACAGAAAGTGAGTATTGATCAGATGAGAAGCGCTTCGTTTGACGACATACTCGAACTCAAGATCCAGGTTGATGCTGACATTGCCGGGATAAGTATACAGCTCGATCGAGCCAAAGAAGACGTAAGGTTGCACGGTACGTATTCGGACCCATCATGGTTTAACAGTGCAACCATGGCCAAGAAAATGAAAGGTGTCCTCTCACAAACGATCCAAAACGTACTCGGCCAAAGGAGAAGAGTCGAGGACGAAGAGAGGCGAAAGTCCTTTGAAGGTCGAGTCATCCTAGCCATGAGGGAGCAGCTGGAGCCTGAAGTTGTGTCGGCCATCCTGAAGAGAACCAAAGAGCTGGCGTAGCAACCGAAGCAAGAGGAATCCCCTCGGAACCCCGCCCACAAAGCGGGGTTCTTCTTTTGTTTGACAGCAACCGAGTCAAAACATATTATTGTAAAAAACCACCGATCATGGACGAGATCCTAAGAATCCGCATTACGGTAGGACATGTGATGTTCACCCTGCTTCTTTTCGGAGTCATTTGGGCAGTGTGCAATCTGAGGAAAGGATCTGGCGACAGGTCGTCAAAATCTCTTCCGAAAGTGAAGCGCCACCTGCCTAACAACGAACTCCTGGCGTTCTCGGACTTCGTCCTGCGAAACCTTCGAGGACAAAGCTTCCGGGATAAAAGCCGGATGGATGTCGAGACACTGATCTGCAAAGCCATCGACAGCACTCGACATCAGTACAGTATCGTGATCATGCTCCCCTTGCCCGACATCGACGAATATTTCGATGAGCTCGTTGACGATGTTCTCCAGTCACTTGTCCGGGAGCGCTTGATATCCGAGAAACTCGTTGCTTTACCGCAATGAAGATGCTCTTACGCAGAAGCCCCCGCCATCCGGCGGGGGCTTCTTCTTTGTTTGACAAAAACGTTTTTTAATAGTATCATCACGTTATATCTAACAACCATGCCAACAACGCAAGTGAAACGACCAGAAGCAAGGAAGCTTCCGGTGCACGACGCTGGAAGAACGGCAAACGCTTTACCCTGCTCGTCGACGGGAAATGCCCCGCATGCGACATAACCCCGGACACTCAGAGCACCGCATTCGCGCTCTTCTGTAAAGAGCATGACCTCCCGCTGAAGAATGATCGCTCGTGCCCGAAATGTAGCGTCGTCCACGACAAGCCCAAACCGTGACGGTCAATATACGCGCTTCCGAGTTCCCCGCCCACAAGGCGGGGAACTTTTTTTGGCTAATTGACGCGACGTCTCACTTCATCTATCATCCGAACAAACCTCCCCGCCATGAAAACCTGCCACCCGCTCCTTATCACCGCGCTCTGCGTCCTGGTTCACACCACCTCAGCCCAAGTTGAGGTCAAAGTCGAAGTTACATTACCTGACGAGAACCTCGACACTCTCCGCTCTACTGCTGACTACTTCACCTACTGTGTGAACTATCATCTACAACGGAACTACCCTTCCGATGTCGAGACACTATCTGTCGACCTATACTGTGACAGTGGTCAGGTAAAGCTCCGGTACTACGCACGACTGCTACCATGCGATCAACCTGATGCTGAGTTCAACTTCAACCACACTGGAAGCTTCGCCCTGAAGAAGAAAGCAAAAAGAGCCCAGAGCTTCGCCGAGAGCGGGATGGAGAAGCGAATCATAGAGACCAGGAAACGGCTAGACTACACGTATGGCAAGTCAGCCAACAAGGTGTCTAAGACCCGCATGATCGTAAAGTACAGTTCTACCGATATCTGCACCGACTACAGATATAGCGTAGCGGTGACGGAAGCTTTCTTTGCGACCAAGCGATGGTGATGCATAGTTCACACGGACGCAGAAGCCCCCGCCGATCAGGCGGGGGCTTCTTCTTTTATACAGGAGTTATGAGAAAGGATTTTGATTTGCGATTATATGAACTGATTTCCTCTACCTTTAACTGCGGATTGGCTTCCACGAACTCGTTGAAAGACTCGTATTCGCCCACCCCCTTGATATCGAGATCGTTCAGCTTCCAATCATCGAGACAGATAATCATCGTGGACTTGATGAGCGGGGCGATGAAGTCGAGCACAGACTTCGATGAACTGTATGTATCGCAGTCGATGAAAACTATACCGATGTTTTCGAAGTTATATTGCGCGACCGTTTGCGCGTTCAATGTGTCCTTGTACCAGCCTCGGACCCAATTGATCTCCCTAGGATCAACGTTTCTCCTCCCGAGACACCTATTCATATCTTCGAACGAACATGTATAGAATCCCTGCTTCCACACTCCTTCGTCCTCATTCTCTGAGCCAGCAGGCAAACCCTCAAACGCGTCGAATCCAAATATACGAGTGACAACACGACTCTCCTTACAGGCGTGATAGAAGCTCGCGACCGAGGCACCGTTGAAAACTCCGAACTCGAGATAGTCACCGATCTTTTCACCCTTGAGTTTCTGCAGCTTCCTAATCGCCCTCTCGAAGAAGCTCTGCAGTCTTTTAGACGGGACGAGATTTACCAGACAGATATCTTTGACCTGACCCATAGTATACGGAGATGTCGGTACAGGAAGAATCCGGCGCCAGATGCTAAGGATTCTTGTTTTAAACTTGCTGTAACGGAAAGACATGCGACTAAGAACTCACGATGACACTGAACCCGCCATACGCCATACGATTCATATCAAAAGGCATCGGTTTGTTCGCATACTTCGGATCATTCATCGTCGGATCCTTCATGACTTTCGCATTGACCGCATCTCTATGAGCTCGCGACTTGAAAAGAATATATGAGAACACCACGAGCTCTCCTGGCTTGGCGTTCGCCATTTTACCAAAAGGCATCAGTACATGTTTCGGTTTCGGATCTTCGATAACACACTCTTTGTAATCGAGTGCTCCGTGCTTCATCCAGAGTTTGCTTCCCATCGTCGCCATCTCTTTATAATCCGCAAGCTTCTTCTTAGATACAACCATCACAAAACCGTCGACATAATTACCTATATTTTTCATCCCATTAGAGATAGCAAATTATTAATTTGCACAGCTCGTTTATAATTTGTAATTAAACTTCTAACATCCATTTACCTAACCCTGTGATCTTATAAACTTCCTGATCTCTAACGGGACAAGTATAGACACTCAACTTAATAATATGATCTATTTTACCACTTTCTCCATGCTGAAGAAATAACAAAGCCTCAGTCTCACGACTGAGGCTTTGTTATTCGATATCAGGACCCTTTGGGTTTTTTCCACTGACCCGTCATGTCGTCAAAATCGGCGAGAGTGTCTCCCGAATCTGGCATGTCGTCTTTGTAATAGACAACCTCAATGACCGTCACCGCGCCATTATTACTATATCTCTTGCTGTTTGTTATGGGGTATATACCTTTTCTTTTATATACATACTCATTGAAATCTCCGGTAATCCCGTTTTCCTTTTTAACCTCAAGTAGATATATTCCCTTGTCATCTGCTAGTTCACGCACGAATTGAGCATTCTCAACAAAGGTACTTATCTTTTCTAGTATCTCTTCTTTGGTAAGAATCCTTTCCCGAGCTGCTTCAAATTTGAAACCCTCACCCATATTATTTACCAGAATTCAATATTCTGTGTAGCCACATACCGAGCACTCCTCCAACTACAGGACCTACCAGGTAGGCAACGCCCCAGATTTTTACTCCGACTGCCACAGCTGGGTTTAGGATTCCGTATGACCCAAGTCCACCAGCAATATATGAACCAACCATCAGTGATCCACCAACGAGTAGTGCTGTTACTGCCTGACCCTTACTTGATGAAGACATTGCTCCTGCCACACCGAATGCAAACACTGTCATACCGATAATTTCTGCTACGAGAGTAGCGACAGAAAAATCTGTTACGAAAGCCGGCATAACATGACCAAACCCGAGAGATATACCATACGCAACCAACCCTCCGAGTAGCTGAGCTACTATATAAAACAGTGCATCTTTCTTTGAGATTCGTCCGACTGACAACGCACCAAGAGTAATACCTGGGTTAACATGAGCACCGCTTACAGCGCCAATCATTAGAACGATAACAGCCAGAGTGATACCCACGAGTACTGCCGTCGGCCAACCCGCTGCCGTAAATATAGAGGCGATGACGATAAGCGACAAAACAAGTGTCCCAAAAAACTCTGCGAAATATTTCTTCATCATCATGTGAATTATCCAACTAATTTTAATGGCTATATTATAGCACCCCTAAGCCGAAGAATGACTCACTTACAATATAGATGTGGAGAAAATCGACCCACTATGGAGGGACTCCAGCGAAAGCCTACTGCTGACTAGATGCCCTCGGCTTTCTTCTTGGAAAGCTCAGCGAAAATTCCTGTTCCTCTGACGAGGCCAAGTGGAGTAAGCACCTCATCTCGGTAATGTTCCTGGAATCTTATTAGGGCACCCTCTGTTCTAGAAGAGAAAAAAATTGTTTCATTACCAGGTGAACCATACCCCGATTCACCCAGAAGAAATCCTTCACAGTTTAAAAACTTCTGTAGACTTCTAACATCTTCGCCCTGCACACCGAGTTTCAAAACTCTCTGCGGTATCTCTAGCCCACATTTACCAACTTCAGATTTATCGGATTCGGTGTTCGCCACACTTTGGTTTTCTTTTTTTAATAAATTTATGACTGGCGATGTATTCCTATTGGCAAGATTTCTAGTCCTGGCCGACACAGTAGTCCCCGTAGAGGTATTTGATACTGGTGGCAACAAAGCAAACTCGGCGCTCACTGAAATATTCGCAGAAACATTTATATCGGTTCTCGGATTTTGAACAGAAGCGTCTGACCACTGCACGAATTCATATCCATTATCTGGTACAGCCGTTACAGCTGTACCGTTATCGCCATCGAGCACGGTCTGAGAACTTGTTCCTACTAGCACCCCACCTATTCCCGCCACATATTCTAGATCATAAGTCACAGCCTCATCAGTAGTAAAAGTTAGCTCCGCACCATAACTTGTCCCTTCTGAATTTGTTGCATACGCCCGAATATAGTAATCGGTTTCTGGAGAAAGCCCGGTGACAGAACTTACAAACACCCCTGTTC
Source organism: uncultured Candidatus Saccharibacteria bacterium (assembly GCA_964426385.1). Taxonomy (GTDB): domain Bacteria; phylum Patescibacteriota; class Minisyncoccia; order Phycocordibacterales; family CSBR16-119; genus CAYRQF01. The sequence goes on from CAYRQF010000001.1 coordinate 228,842, forward strand.
CGGTGCCGTCTAATGTACAATCATCGCTAGTTGTTGCCGGAGAAACGACACTCCAGCAGACACCCCTGGTGGTAACTTCAGCACCTTGGTCATCCGTCACATTTCCGCCTGTACTTGCTGTATTTGCTGTCACGCCAGTGACGCTCTCTGTTGAAACGATCGGAGCACCTTCTTCTACAAACACAGCACCACCCTCAAGCTCAATTAAAAAATCATCTATTTTTTCCATCCGTGAACCCGCTGCTGCAAAAAATCCGTGAATTATACTGGCACCCCCTAGGTCAGCATTAACCACTCCGTCCAATGTCTTCTCTGTTTTCATTGAGCCCAGAACCCCGCTCGCATCAGAATTCCAGATTTGAAATACTAAATCATAGGTATTGTTACCTTGCGCCGAAACCTCAAAGATCATTTTATACCAGTTCCCGAGGACCAAATCTGGTGGCCAAGACACGTCTGTATACACTCTATTATTAACAAATGAGCCACCCCCTCCATGAAATGACATTCCGATACCCTTGAGCGGATGCCCTGTGAAGTCACCTGAGTTTGTATCTGAGTTAGAAAATCCTAATCCTCCATAACCACCGTTTTGCTGGATTTTGAAATATGCGCTAAACGTATACACGTCACCAGCACCAGCAACACTATAGCCCTGCTTCGTAGTCCAAATATCAGTTGTACCCAGTGGAACATTTATTGAGCCAGTGTTCCCTATCCCCCCTGTTGCCATATTAGTAAATTGGGCCGACCCATCAGAATTAAAAAAATCTGTCAGGTCTGTCGTATCATTAAAATCAACGAGATTGGTAATGAGCGCATGCGCATTACTTGGTACACAAAAAGAGGCGGTAAAAATAACTCCGGCGAAGAAGAACCAAATAAGCTGAATGATTTTTAATTTGTAGTTATTAGAACTCATACTGGTATGACTCGTAAATTATACCAAGAATAATAATTTACTCCAGACAAATTCTCATAGCTGCGGGACTAGGGCTCGGTCACAAATCACTAAGTCTTTTATTTCGCTCTGCTCATAAAATCCAAAGTGTTCGCGACCCCGCCTCGGCACTCCACCCTGCTTTAGCAGGCGTGCCTGCGGCCTTCTCGCCCTCAGACGACACCGCAATGCAAATTTGCCATGGAAGAATCCAGACAAATTCTCATAGCTGCGGGACTAGGGCTCGAACCTAGATACCCAGGACCAAAACCTGGTGTCCTACCATTAGACGATCCCGCAATATATCAGCTTCTAGTGGCTAGCTTCTAGCTTCTAGTAAAACTAATGACGTCATTTTGCCTCAAAATAGAGCTTAAATCAAGGAAGTGATAAAATAAAACTACCTTAAAAATTAACCAAATATTTATGTCAAAAACATTTGCTTGGATATTAGTCATCCTTATCATCGCTTTTGGAATCTGGAAATTCAAAACTTCTGACAAAGTCCTCATTCAACCCGACGAGAATGTTGCCTGTACCATGGAGGCCAAGCTCTGCCCTGACGGAAGCTCTGTCGGACGCCAAGGCCCAAACTGTGAATTCTCTGCCTGCCCTGGTCCTCAATAAGATCTCGTTATACAAGTCTCGAGTTCAAAACTCTGCTAACACTCGATTAAAAGTGCTAGAATTGAACCATGACAGAAAAGAAATGGTTCAAACGCAAACTCTACGGCTATGGTTGGACTCCCTCATCAGGAGAGGGTTGGCTCGTACTCGTTCTATATATAGTTTTCAATATAAAGAATTTTCTCGAAATAGAGAGTGTGTCCCGTACTATAAATATCGCCATCACAAGCTTCACTCCAACTTTTCTATTATCAACCGCTCTCCTCATCTGTATCTGTATCCGATACGGAGAGAAACCTCGCTGGCAGTGGGGTAAGAGAATCGAAGACTAGTATATGTCTACCGGAATACTGTTCGCCATAGTCGCGATGCTCTGCTGGGGCTTCGGGGACTTCTTCATCCAACGCTCAACTAGGAAAATCGGTGACTTCGAAACACTTTTCCTCATCACATTCTTCGGGAGTCTCGTACTTCTACCATTCGTCTGGTCTGATATCGGGGCACTGTTCTCTGAACTTCAAAGTGGTCTCGCTATACTACTCGCCGGTGCGGTTATCCTATTCGTGGCGGCGCTACTCGAATTCGAGGCACTAAAACGTGGCAAGATATCCGTTATCGAGCCGACGTGGTCTCTCGAGATTCCGATGGCCGGAATACTCGCCCTCATCATCCTCGGAGAGACTCTGACTGGTTATCAGACCCTTCTCATCACACTACTAATAGTCGGACTGTTTCTCGTATCTTTCCGTGGGCGAGCGTTCTCCTCGAGCTTCCTGCTCGAAAAAGGTGTAGCGCTCTCCATCGTGGCAGCCCTCGTCATGGGTAGCGCCAATTTCTTCGTCGGCTGGGGTGCGCGCGAGACCGACCCCCTACTTGTTAATTTCGCTGTATCTTTCCTCGCCATGCTCGGTGCGGGTGTGTTCCTCCTTATCAAGGGTAGATTGTTCACGACGTTTCAACACCTGAGGGAAAGTCCTAAAACTCTGATACCCATGATTACACTCGACAACATCGCTTGGGTTGCATTTGCCTATGGTATGACGCTGGCCCCTATAGGTATAACTGTAGCTCTGTCAGAGAGCTATATACTCATCGCCGTAATGCTCGGCTTCGTCGTCGGACATGAGCGGTTAGAGCGTCACCAATACCTCGGACTCTCTCTCGCCGTAGTATCAGCAGTTGCACTCGCTGCGTTCTCCTAAGGATGTTAAAATATTGATATGAAATTATTTGAAAGCCACAAAGAAACACATGAACTTATACACACCGACTTCAAGCACTTTGAAGGTGGTTGGTATGGAAACAAGTCTTTTCTTGGCAAATATAATGATCTTGATCACAACCGACCAGCAATGCTAACTTACCATTTCAAGTTTGATGACGATAACATCAAAAGAGGAATGATAGATGACGAGAAGTGTCCTTTCCCTGTAGAGATAAAAAGGATTGGCGAGGACTCATACCAAGGGGTGGCATATTCTGATGAACCTGAGGATGTGGCTATACAGTCTTGGATATATCACTATACCGGAAAGGATACCAACGAACAGCGTGTCGCAGCATAAGATTATAAATAAAATATTTCATGATAAAAAACATACTCACATTTTTCATAATTGTGACTTTGGCAGTTCCATATAGTTTATTCGCTGAGAGCTCAGATATCTCTAACGATGAAATGATGTCGATTCTCCAAAGCGAGATCGTTACCGTGCAGAAACTCATGAATCCTGACGCTATAGAGCCTCTGACGGATGACGAGGTCCGAGAGATCATAGAGCTTGGCACCAAATGGCTAACGGCCTCGAACGAACCGAGTGGACATTTTGCATATGAATATTTCCCTTACGAGGATCGTTATGCAAAAGACGACAATATAGTTAGGCAAGCTGGTGCACTATTCGAGCTCGGAGAGATTGAGAGGCATGACACAGAAGGAAAATACGACCTCGATAAAACTATCGAACGAGCTATCGGATACTTCGACAGCCTGACTAAATCTGGTGAATACGACGGAGCGGATGTCCTTTGTATCGCCTCCGACCCAGAAGGTAGTATATGTAAACTCGGCACAACCAGTCTCGCATTTATCGGAATACTAAACTATGTAACAGCAAATCCTAACAAACTGAAAAAATATGAAGATGTTATCGAGGGGTATGCCTCATACATATTATCGATGCAAAAAGATTCTGGTGGATTCCGTGAGATATTCTCAACACGGACTGGTATCGCAGAAGAGAAAGAGTCATCTTACGCAAATGGCGAGGCATACCTAGCAATGGTGCGCTATGCTAAATGGAGAGGCTTCCCAGACAATCTACAGAAAAAGATAGCCCTAACATCTGAGTATCTAGTTTCCCCAGATACAATTTTTGACCCAGCGCTATATCTATGGGCCATGGCTGGTATGAAGGACTGGATAGAATTCAAACCAAATACACGCTATTCAAAGTACGTAAGAGATTATACTGACTGGCGAATGGATGCATTCACGGACAAACGACGTAGTGCACACAACTTCTGTGCATATATCGAAGGTGTCGTCAGTGCCTATTCTATACTCGAGAACACACTTCCATCCGACGACCTGGCCCGATACGACGAAGAGATAGATTTCTGGCTAGCCAAGTCTGCGCTCCTCCAACTTAGAGAAGAGGACCTGATTAAATACGATATATCTAGTGGTAAATTTATCGAGGCTCCTATTCCAGCTTGGGCTATCGGTGGTTTTCTAACAGGATATGCGGAGCTCTCACAGCGAATCGATTTTACCCAGCATTGTCTCAGTGGCTACGTCCAGAAGTTAGTGGACATCGACAAGAAGTCTCTGTAAAAATCTAAGAGCGCCGTTCCGGAAGGAGCGGCGCTCTCGATATATCGACAGGTACAACTGCATGATCAGTCGAGGTTGGTGAGATCGAAGCGCAATTGTGATAGCTCAGAATTGTTGAGCACCCTGCGGTTCCACCAAGGATCACCTTCGGTCGTATGAAGCATGATCTGCTCCCCTTGAGTCGTAGGACTCGGAACGATGTCGAGGGCTACATCGTGGTAGACCTTCTCGCGTTCTCTCAGATCATAGACCGAAACGTTACGGCCGACATGTCCATTGTGAGCGAAAGGCTCGGTCTCGCCTACGATCCGGAAATAGCTCGGTGTGCGTTTTGATGGACGGTGACGCTCAAGCTGCTGGTATTCACTCTGCTCAATCATGGCCGATGTTTTTCTTCTTTTTACTCTAAAATCCTTACGAGCGCAAGCTCTAATGGTAACTCCTTGATCGAAGCGTATTTCATAGTTGCGAGTGTCTCTAGGAGTATCTCAAGTGTTTTTGAATTCACCAAACCACCTTTTTCTCGAAGTATCGACAACATAAAAGTCTTGTCATCATCCGACATAGACTCTGCAAGTTCCCCTTTCATTTCAGGAGCGTAGCGCAAAAGTAACGCTACTCTAAGTTTCGCCAGCACGAGCCGTAGATACAGCTCCATATCTATATTCTGAGCACTGGCCTTCTGTACAGCCTGGAGTCCCATCTCGATATTCTTCATAGCGATACTTTCGATGAACGAATTCACTAGCGCTGTCGATGGCGCGCCAGTGACACTCTCGATTTCTTCGAGAGTAATGCTTTTATCTTTTGAGTACGACATGAGTTTCTGGAGGATGCCATGAGTATCTCGAAATGACCCATCTCCCAGTGTCGCAATGAGCTCCACGCCAGCTGGCGCAATTTTCCATTTCTCGCTCTTTATAACTTTCTCGATGAGTTCGCGTAGGACAGTAGTACTAGGTTTTTTAAATGTGAAAACTTGGCAACGAGAGACGATAGTTTCTGGTACTTTTTCTATCTCAGTTGTAGCAAGTATGAATATGACATGAGCTGGTGGCTCCTCGAGAGTTTTGAGTAGGGCGTTCCATGCTTCCTTGGTCAGCATGTGAACCTCGTCGATGATGTAGACTTTGTATTTAGAGTCGAATGGAAGCGTAGAGATCCCTTCACGGAGTTCACGGATATCGTCTATACCGCGGTTCGAAGCTGCGTCTATCTCGAATATATCGTTCGGTGATGTCTCGAGCTCCCTGGCGATAATCCGAGCGATGGTAGTCTTGCCAGTACCGCGAGAGCCGAATAGAAGGTAGGAATGAGAAATATTGCCGAGCTTTATAGCTCCCTTTAGGACTTTGACGATATGATCCTGCCCTAACACCTCATCGAACTCTTCTGGGCGGTATTTCCTGTATAAAGCTATTTCTGACATGTGACGAGTATATCATAGCAAAAGCGCCCGCGAGAAACGCGGGCGCTTTTGATATATTAGATGATTTTATAGGGCCTCTTCGTCGTCCTCCTCACCAGCATCTTCTGCATCGTCTTCCTCTAACACTTCTTCGTCTCCCTCTTCAGCTGTGATCCCTAGGATCTTCAAAGTTTCGATTTCTACCATAGATTTTCTTATTAATTCTAAAGATGATCACTTGATCACGCCACAATTATATCAACCGACTTCTGCAAGTCAAGAATCCTATGAATGTCGGAAACTGTGGAGAAACTCGGATGTAATACTCTCAATAGTCTCATAATCCTCTGCATCCATTAGCCTCACCCGGAGCTCCTTGGCGCCATCGAATCCATTTACATAAGCTTTGTAATGTTTCTTCATGATACTGAAATTTTTTCTATCCCCCAACATGTCGACGAAAAGTTTTGTATGTTCGAGCATCACACGGAGTTTTTCTTCGATTGACACCGACTTCTTTTCTTTGTCAAAAAGCCAAGGGTTACCGAATATAGCTCTACCAAACATGACACCATCGACGCCGGACGCTTTAGCTTTGGCAACCCCATCAGCGAGATCCCTAGCATCGCCATTCCCTATTACCAATGTCCCCTTACCAGAATTACGCACGATATCTACAACCCGTGCGATGTCATCCCATCTAGCCGGCACCAGAGACATCTCCTTCATTGTCCGGCCGTGAATCGTTAATACCGCTATATCAGCCGAGAGAAGTTTCGGAATCCAAGTCTCATATTCGTCACGATTGAACCCGAGCCTGGTCTTCACCGAGACTGGAAGGTTCGGCGCGCCACGTTTGGCTGCCTCGATGATCTCTACTGCGTGATCAGGGTCCTTGATATGAGCAGCACCGGCACACTGCTTAATAATCGATTTATCCGGACAGCCCATATTGATATCTATACCATCGAACCCAAGCTCGGCACACAGCTTTGCCGCCGCTTCCATGTTTTCTATATTGCTACCAAAAAGCTGGGCAACTATAGGGCGTTCGTTGGGAGAGTATTTGAGGTCGATCATGAGCGCTTCACGGCCTTTTGGTGACGCGAGCCCGTCTGCTGAAACGAACTCAGTCCAGAATACATCCGGGCCTCCTCCAACCTCACCATGCCGGCTATACTTCCCGATAATCTGCCGAAAGGCACAATCAGTTACGTCGGCAAGCGGTGCCATGACAAAAAAAGGAGCCCTGCTCCGGAGGTTTTCCCAGAATCCGAATGTGATACCTTCTCTCATATAATGTCTATATCGGTGTTGCGAATTTGTAGAATACCCTGTTTTTAAAGCGAGTGTCAATGTAAAGCAAATCCTCCGCACGCTCTTCGAATTCGGCGACAAATTCTTCCTCCGACAGAGTCGCCATGATTTTTTCAAATGTTTCCTCAAGAGTCACGTCTTCATTCCAGATTATCCGAGCGAAATCATCGTACGAGCTACGGATATCTAGTAAAAATTCGTGTTGACCATCTGCTTTCATAACTAGAGAGTGTATCGGGGTTTCGGTCTCCTGCAATTTCTCGGCGATCTTTTTAACGCCCTCTATGCTATCCGCGAGACCGATGGTCTGACCTATGACGTCGACACTCTTGTCTAGTCCTCCATAGACTGCCATATATACACCGTCAGTAAAATACGGCGAGGTGTCGAACACGAAACCCTTCTGATCGACGAAGTAGCAAGCTTTCCTGGTAAATCTCTCTGCGTATAGAGGGCCCTCGTGTCCACACCAAACATAAGCTGCTTGACGCTCCTCGATATCGACACGCAGGCTCTGACTATCACGCTCGATAGAGTTGACTCTATATATACGTGGAAACTTCTCGAGGATAAATTCTGTTAAATCTTTCTTTGAATATATGAATATATTGCTACGAGAATATACTAGCGCTGTGTTGCCACCGAGATACCTAAGCATGTCTGAAGATACCTCCTGGCTATCTAGGACTTTCAGACCACGCGCTTCGACTTCGTTTATATTTATGCGAGGCAAGTGAGATACTGCCCCAATACCAAAATATATAGAGATGAGGACAAGAACTACCCACAAGAAATTCACCAGAGCTTTTCTTCTCTTTTGCTTCTTTAGAGGAGTCGGCCTATTCAAGACTTCCCTCATAGACTATTTTTTTATTATATCCTTGCCGAAATATTTTTGGAGCGCCTCTGGGATCCTGATACTACCGTCTGCTGTCTGGAAGTTCTCGATGAGAGAAACGAGTATTCTAGGGGTCGGGATAGCGGTACAGTTCAACGAGTGAGCGAAGCGGATTTTACCTTCACCGTCCTTATACCGAATATTGAATCGTCTCGTCTGGAAATCATGGAAATATGACGCTGACGAGATCTCACGATACTTACCCTCTCCTGGAACCCAAAGCTCGATGTCATATTTCTTAACCTGTCCAAGTCCTAAATCCCCTCCACAGTTTAGAACTGTGTGATATGGGATGCCGAGAGACTCGATAAACTCTTCAGTGTTTCTATTCAACCATTCATGGAACTCAACAGACTTCTCATGACTCGCCTCAGAAAGTATGACCTGTTCAACTTTGTAAAACTCATGGACACGAATGAGACCCTTTGTGTCTTTGCCATGACTTCCGGCTTCGCGACGATAGCATGGAGAGAACGCAAGAAACTTTTTTGGAAGCTCGTCACTACCAAGAACTTCATTCGAGTAATAACCCATGACCGGAACTTCAGCTGTGCCGGATAGATAGTCGTTATCCTGAGTCTCGTATAGATCTTCGGCGTCACCAGGAAGGTGTCCCGTCCCAAAGAAATTCTCTTTGCGCGCAATCGCCGGCGCTAGCATCGGAGTAAAGCCTTTGTCGCCGAAGAAATCAAATGCATATCGCCAAATAGCCATCGACAGTATCGCTGCATCACCTTTGAGGAAATATCCGCGAAAGCCATGAACTTTTGCCCCACGCTCGAAGTCTGCTATGTCGAGCTCTTTCATAATCTCCACATGGTCTTTTGGAGTGAAATCAAAAATTGGCTTCTCTCCCCACACTTTAACTTCGACATTGTCAGCATCAGAGTTCCCATCCGGAACAGAAGGGTCAGGAACATTCGGAACACGTAGCATGAGGTCGCGCCATGTTTCCATTACTGCTTTGAGTTCGTCTTCTTTGACACGGAGATCCTCCTTGTGCAGTTGCATGGACTTGATAAGTTCCGCCTTGGCTCCAGGGTCAGTCATCTGAGACATCGTATCGCTCACGGCGTTCTGTTTGGCACGTAGATTCTCAACCTCCCCAAGAAGAAGAAGGCGCTTGTCATCTAGGTTTATTAGTTCTTTTATATCGACAGAAACCTTCTTTTTCTTGGCTCCGAGTTCAACGATATCTTTGTTTTCCCGAATGAATTTAATATCTAACATCCGGATATTATACAAAATTGATATAATTTAGGCCATATGGCGACAACTCCCAAGATTTTAGAGAATATTCCAGCTAGAGTTCTGGAAATTCACAACAAACCAAAACAACTTTATTACAAAGGGGTCTTTCCTGAGGGGGATTTCAAATTCCTTTCCGTGGTTGGTTCTCGAAAATTCACAAACTACGGCAAGGATGCTTGCGAATCAATGATCGCAGGACTCGAGGGCTATCCAATCGTCATTGTCTCAGGGCTCGCACTCGGTATCGACACTATCGCGCATGAGTCAGCGATCAGAGCGGGACTAAGAACCATCGCCATCCCCGGATCAGGCCTCGGTGAGAAAGTCCTCTACCCACGAAGCAACTTCGCGCTGGCGAACAAGATATTGAAATCTGGCGGTTGCCTCTTGTCGGAATTTGAAGAGAACTTCGCCGTGACAGCCTGGAGCTTCCCGATGCGTAATCGCATCATGGCGGCGCTTTCTCATGCAGTGCTCATCATCGAAGCCGAAGAGAAGTCCGGTAGTCTCATCACCGCGCGTCTCGGAATGGAATACAATCGTGACGTATTAGTTCTCCCCGGACCTGTTTTTTCCCCGCAGTCAGCCGGCACGAATGCCCTACTAAAAGACGGCGCGCATCCATGCACGTCAGCCAAAGATATTCTCGAGATTCTCGGGTTTAAGGAGCAAGAAAAGATAAACAAGAATTATGATAACTGTACCGATGAAGAGAGGGTGGTGCTAGAACTTTTGTATGAGCCGACTTCGAAAGAGGAGCTAATGCAGAAATATTCTGGTTCGGCCACCGACTTAAACATGGTACTTTCGCTTCTCGAAATCAAAGGTCATATCAAAGAAACGATGGGTGAGATCAGAAAGGTTTAAACTGCAAAATTTGCAAAAAATGATAATCCATAGTATTAATTTACAACATGACTAAACTTCTTATCGTTGAGTCCCCTGCCAAAGCTAAGACTATCGAGAAATATCTCGATGGCGAATATAAAGTTATGGCCTCGGTCGGGCATATCCGAGACCTGCCAAAATCCAACAAAAAAGCTGTCGATATCGAGGGCGGATTTATTCCTCACTATGAGATATCCCCCCTGAAGAAAAAGGTTGTTGGCGAGCTAACCGCTGCTGCCAAGAAAGCGTCAGAGGTAGTACTCGCAACCGACCTCGACCGAGAAGGTGAGGCCATAGCCTGGCACCTCAAAGAGGCTCTCGGTCTCAAAAAACCTAAACGCATCGTGTTCAACGAGATTACCGAAGAAGCTATCAAGGAAGCTATCAAGCATCCGAGAGAAATAGATGAGAATCTCAAAGAAGCCCAAGAAGCCCGCCGAGTCCTCGACAGGCTTTTCGGTTATGACCTATCAGGACTCATCTGGAAAAAAGTCAGGTACGGACTCTCCGCTGGGCGTGTCCAGTCCCCCGCCCTACGTATCATTATGGAACGTGAACGGGAGATTCGTGCATTCAAACCTGAAACGTTCTATATATTGAGCGCTCTCCTCAAGAAAGGAGCAGACGAAATGCTCTTTACCTGCGACAAAGAAATCTGGGACAAGAAAGAAGCTGATGATGTTTTAAGTAAGGCGGAGAATGGTAACTGGTCAGTGGTGGCAGTCAAAGAAACAGAGCAGGCGAGAAATGCCCGCCCTCCATTTACAACTTCAACAATGCAACAAGTAGCCTCGACACGTTTAGGATATGCACCATCACGCACAATGGGTATCGCCCAGAAGCTCTACGAAAAAGGCTTCATAACATATATGCGTACTGACAGTCAGAATCTATCCAAGGCTGCCCAGGATCAGATGCTCTCTTGGGTCGAGAAGAATCTCGGAAAAGAATACGCTCATGCGAACACATATGCCAAAAAGTCCAAGAATGCCCAAGAAGCCCATGAAGCTATCCGCCCGACACACCCACTGGAGAAAAATATCGCCGGGACTGAAGATGAGCAGAAACTTTATCGACTGATCTGGGAGCGTGCTATCGCTTCTCAAATGGTTCCTGCCAAAGTGCTAAAGACGAAGATCTCGGCAAACGTAAAGGACGGAGATATCCCAAATTTTTCCATCAATGGATCACGGGTTCTCTTCCCTGGATGGCTCGCCGTCGACACTCGAGCTAGAGGTGATGATGTGGAGGTCCCGAAACTAACAGAAGCCGACAAACTCAGTCTCATCCGAGCAAACTCTGAGTCCAAAGAAACCGAACCCCCGAATCGCTATACCGAAGCAGGCCTCATCAAAGAGCTCGAGAAGCGTGACATCGGTAGACCCTCGACATATGCCTCTATCATCCGCACCATCGAGGAACGTGGATATGTGAACAAAGAAGGCCGCACTCTTATCCCGACAGACACGGGCGACGTCGTCTCAACATTTATCGAAAATAATTTCGCCGACTATATCTCGGACTCATTCACAGCTGAAATGGAGAACAAACTCGACGGTATTGCTGATGGAAGTCACACATACAAGAAAACTCTTTCTGACTTCTACGGCCCGTTCACCAAGGCAGTAAAGTCCAAAGACAAAATCGAGAAACTCACGAACATCGGCGATGCACCAGCAGAGTTCCCCTGCCCGACCTGCGGCAAAGCTATGGTTTTTAAACTATCGAAGAATGGTAAATTCATGAGCTGTGGAGACTTCCCGAACTGCACAGGCGCCCGAACTGACGAGGGTAAGATAATGGAGCCCCCAAAGGAAATCGGAGAGATGTGCCCTGATTGTGGAGAAAAACATGAGGGAAAACTCGTGTTGCGTGAAGGACGATTCGGTATGTTTATCTCATGCTCTAGATACCCAAAATGCAAATTCATAAAGGAGGACGCGGCCGAAGTGGCAAAGAGAAAAACTGGCGTTAAATGTACAGATTGTAAGGATGGCGAAATGATGGAAAGGAAGGGTCGTTTCGGGATATTTTATAGTTGCACAAACTACCCAACCTGCAAGAATGCCATCAAGGCTAAACCGACCGGCGACCTCTGCCCTATGTGTGGGAAACTCATGATGGATGGGACAAAGACAATCCCTGTCAGATGCTCCAGTAAAACGTGCCCTAACCACAATCCTCACAAACTAGAAGAAAAGAAAAAATAAAAGCTAAAATTCACACCATTAAATCCTGCTCTATATAAGCGGGGTTTTCTTCTGAGTTAACCTCTTACCCTTTTGTCTATCTCTTATCGCTCTATTTTTATGCAACCTAGTCATAATTAGCACTATGACGACTCCTATAATAGTCAGAACTATCATTATCACGTATGGAGGGATTGAACCCATTACCTCACCAACATTTATCCCACTTCCAACTTTTATCCGAATAGGCTCTGTCCAGTTTGATGATGCCCCTCGTGAATCAGTAGCTTTAAACGACAGAATATAGTTACCGCTCTTCATCTTTGTCTCAGGCTCCCATCGCCACTCTTTTGTAGAAGAATTGAACTCTTCTATGAACTCCGCCCTGCTAAATCTATTTATAACTTTTACGGATATATCTGTGTTCTCCATCGACTCACCCTTAACAAATATTTCTTTATAGTTCGAAACTGGGCTTTCGTACTCCTTCACTATCGGCTCATCGATAGGGACTATTTCTATATCGAGATACGCCTCAGTTTGATTGCCCGCCCTATCAACAACTTCTACCAAAACCTCGTGGTGTCCAGGGTCCATAACACCTAAGGAATAATTTCCGTTTTTAAGTTTCTCATACTCAGTCTCATTTCCGTCGATACTCATCGAAAAGCTTTTTACGCACGATGCATTATCTACGATACTGAGATTAACAATAACATTCGGATCCGTCTTATCAACTCTCGGTACTTCTTCTAGAGATATAACCGGAGCGGTTTGATCAATCTGTATCTTGAAATGCTCAGTCTTTAGCCAACCGTCATTATCCTGAAGCGCTAGATGGAAATACCAAACACCATCATCGATATTATCGTACTTTTTCTCGACGATCGCCGGTTTCGATAACGTGTCGGGTTCGGTATTTGGATTCTTATCAAATGCTATTCGACTAGCAACAATGTCGTCAGCTATATCCCAAGAGAAAATAGCGGTGTTATCTTTGCGCCATATTTGTCCCGGATGAGTTGGTGAGTATATTATAGAGTCTGCTTCACAGGCGATCTCTGGTTCGATAATCGGCTCTGAGACTTCTACGGGGACTTCCTTATCGAGGTCTATAACTTGTGGCGGAGGTGTCTCTGCTGCTTTTATTGTAAATACTGCACCAGTCACACTAGATGCTATGGGTGTACCTACTCCATCATTGGCCAAGACCTGCGCACCCGTAACTTTCACATCGGCGACGCCTAGTGCTTTACCCTTAAAGCTAATCGTCAAAAGTCGCCCATTACCACCCTGAAAACCTGGTGGTAAGATTACACCCTCGAACTTGACTGTTCCGCCGGTGTTCGAAAATGACGGCTCTTGTGCCCAGAAGTCAATAATAGAATTTGACTTGGATACCGATACAACCTGAAGTTTATCCGTAGGAAACACAACCGTCGCAGCCACGGCATTCATAGATTTATCTAGACTGCCTACGTATACACCGACAGAAAATATCGAGTCTTTCTCGTGAGTACCGGCCGCGGGTGTAAATGACAGGGTTGCGGCAAGCGCTGTATTAGACAAGAAAAAAAACAGTAATAAAATACTCGAACTAATGAACCTTTTTATTTTCTTAGTTTTTTCCATATAACCACCATCATCAACATAAAGACTCCCGCTATAGCTATTATAGAGCCCTTTCCAAAACACTTATACCCTATACATATTTTACCTTCAGGAACTATCTCCTCTATACGGCCATTATTTTCGTAGTCATATGCGATTACCTTTATTTTCCCATTTAAATTCTGATTCTCCAACTCATATGGACTCTTTACCTGTTTAAAAATTCTTTTACCTTCTACGACATCATATGATCTCACCCCAGAACCCTTGTCCGAAGCTCTAAACACAAGGACATATTTCCCATCGAACATGTTAGGGTCTCGTACCAGCTCTACACTAAACTCTTCTGGTGGAGTAGTGTCTTTTACTGATATGAGATAGGGTTCTGTCTCAGAGCTGAGCTCCTTTATCGAGAGCGCTAGAGTCTTGTCCGCGATATCCTCGCGCGTACCCTCTCCATTATTACGAAAAATACTCAAATCTTTAAGATCAATGTTACCCCTCCCAGCTTTATTGGCTTTTAGGACCATCGAAAACACCGAACCGCTAGCATTGTTATATCCTGCTGGTGCAATACCAGAAAATCGTATTTTATTGTCCACGAAATCAACAGGATTCTCGAGCCAAACAGATACTAGTGAATTGCCAGTTATAACCTTCAAAATATCAAAGTTTGACGCAACAACGACTTCTCCCTCAACAGCATTGTAAACAACGCCCTCAGAGTCTAGCCACAAATTAACGAGTATCTCATCACCCACCCTAATGTTATCGCTCTCAGGTAATACTTTTTCTACAAGAATATCACCGGCAAATACGTTGCTACTTGTAAAGACGAGTATGCCCAACAATATTATCTTTTGAATATATTTCATATACTATCCAGTCCAATAAAAAGCCATAATAGAGAAGTCTATCAAATTTATCTTTCCATCGGCATTCAAACAGTCAACTTCTTTTGACACGATGTCACCAGACAATGCCTTATTAAACCAGAATGCCGCGATAGAAAAATCAACTAGATTTATCCTGCTGTCACTATTTAGGTCTGCCCTACAGCTCCCAGCTTCTGGAATAACAGGAATATTTTGAGTTCCCACATCAAACGCCACCTGCCTCCCGTATCCTGACGATTGACCATTATCTAGTAGTGACTTTGACTTGGTGCTGTGTCCACCCATTTCAAGTGGTGCAGTATTAAAGTTGTAAAGATATACGCCGTCGTCGTTAGAGCTGGTCTCAACGAAATGTGGCGTCTCGGAATTGACCTCGATTGTTACTTCGGACTCTGGTGTGGTCTGTCCAAATATAACAATGTCATCACCTTTTCGTACCTGAGACTTGTCTACACGTATGGTAGGGGCTAGGAATATTCCTGAGATCGTCGCAGAGTCACCTTCTTCTATGGTTATAGGAAAGCTAAATGAATTAGACCTTACCCCATCTGTGTCAGTGCCGTAAACTGCGAAGTTGTAAGACCCGGAAACAAGAGTGCTAAGCCTCACAGAGAATCTAGCGTCTCCCCCAGCAATCGTCTCTAACACCACAACTCCATCTTTCATTATCGTCACGTTACTAAGTGGGAAAGCATAACCAGAAAAAGTCACACCCGTAGATGAACTACCGCTTCCACCGCCACCCCCTCCTCCTCCACCGCCTGGCGCAGCTGGCACAACAGAAACCTGGTTCGAGGTTGCAATAACGTCACCCAAAGCATCGAGCGTGCGTACGACAAAATAATAAGTATTACCGTTTGTTAGTCCTGTACGATTAGAGCTAAGCACATTCCCAACGTTAGTAAATGTATACCCTGAACCATTAGTCGTCGATTGACCAACCTCATAAGCAGATACGTTGTATCCTAATCCAGCCGATGACGCTGTCCAGGTAAGATTTGCTTGCCCAGACGCACTTGTTCCAGACAGTACCGGGCTATTCACTATTGAAAAATACAAGAATCCAGATCGTTCGATGAATCCCCCACTTGCAGATGCACCGATTACCGTTTGCCCAAGACTTCCAAAATAACGAAAACTTGAACTAGCGGAATAACCTGACCCAGAAAGTATGACGGGGTCACGTACAATAAAACTAGAACTTGTAAGATCGATTGCTTGGACTGAGCTTCCTCCCATGCAAGCAAGCAGGGCAAAAAAACCAATTTTAACAATAGAGAGAATAGTGTCCCGCATGAAAGTATTTTACCACACAAAAACCCTCACTAGATGAGGGTTTTTGTGTGGTAAACATATAACCAACTACTGAGGTGTCGTGTCGCTACCTGCTTCCGTCGATGGTGCTGGCGCTACTGGTTCTGGAGTTGGCGCTGGAGCTGGTGCTGGCTTAGCCTGTGCCTTTGTAGAATCACCAATATTTATCGGAGCAACTTCGATAATCTTGTTTGCAATTGGATCGAAAAGGATTGCTTTTTTAGCCTGAGTGTAAATGAGAACCTTGTTACCATTCTGTGCCTTGGCGAAAAATGGCTGATCTTTTAATTTCTCAACATCAGTAACTGTCGCAACTGTTGGCTGTTCGTCTGGGAGAACTATCAACTTACCGACTTGAGCTGCGAGCTCTGCTGCCTCTGCCTGAGCCTCCTTGGCCGGGTCTGCCTTTAGATTTGAGTACTGAATATATAGATATACTGTAACTGCGGCCATAACAACCACAAGAGTCGCCAATATCTTATTCGCCCCTTCAGGTTTGGCTGCCTTTTGACGACTAGTTCCTGCTGTAGTATTTTCACTTGCCATATTATTTAGACCAAATTAGTTATAAATTCACTCAGATGATGGATTCATTATATAGCTCAAAAACAGAGACGCAAGTTGAAAAACAAATGTCTCACCGGTTTAATTTTAACCCTATAATATAGATGTATATCCTAAACCCCAGCCCAGCTTATATTACGTCAGGTTCGGCAGCCTCGGTGTCGGTGGTTTCGGCGGGTGTGTTATCTTCTGGGATTGTCTCTTCCGTCAAATCACCCACATCTTCTGGGGTTTCTGTCTGATCTCCTACACCCTCATTATTTTCTTCTTCGTCGACAATAAGTTCATCGTCTACTATTTCTTCCGAGGTGACCCCGTCCGATGGAACTTCTGGCACGATTTGTTCGTCTACTGGAACAGACTCATCGGGTGTATCTGGGGCAGGAAGTTCTTCTGTCACAATTTCTGGTTCAGACTCGTTAAGCAGGACTTCATCCTCCAATGGTTCACTCTCTATTATTACCGCATCCTTCACCGCGAGTGCTATCCAAGAGAACTTGATATCCTTTGGAGCTGGCTTATTGAGGAGGATTGTGAATCCGTCGACACTCTTGCGAGTAACTATGTAGTCAACATCCGCTGCGAATAGGGCTTCTTCGAGGTCGAAGTTATCGACTTCACCCTCCTCGTTTTCAATATCATCAAATGACATATCTGCACTAACTACGGGTTGTGCTAGATAAGGCGTTGTGAACGTGACATCGACTTTCCGTGCGCCCTCAAGTATGACTGCAAATCCTGCTGTATCAGCATTGAAGTACGGCCGGCCAAAGAATTCTACGTCATTCATAAATCTGATGAGTCCCGCCACGCCTGTAGAGTCGACGATGGAAGATATATCGTTAACCGCAAGTCCACCGTTAAGAGTTGAGACGCCTGTTACTGTTAAAGCTCCTGTCAGACTAACATCTGTAAACTGTATAGCGTATCCGCCCGCCAAAACATCATCTAGTGCTTCTTCTATAGTTTCGATATTATCCGCAATAGTTTCCGCCACCTCCGCTGCTTGCTCTTCGAGTGTTCCGATTCGGCCGTTTATCTCCATGAATGTCGCTGACTGATTCGCGACACCGCTCTCTACAGACTCGGAAAGTGAGGAAATCTTGTTGGTAAACACTTCGAGCCCAGAAATACTTTCTGCAACCAGAGACTTGGCTGTAACGGTTCCAGCAAAATACGCATCGCCATTTGCATTTATTTCTACCGTTGGACTATTCTCGCTCTCTACTCCTTCTTCTGTTTCGATTGTTATTCCGCCGATTGTGAACTTCCCTTCAGCGCCTAGTTCGACAGCTACTACACCGTCTTCGTTAGAAGACCTGATGGTACTAGTCTCCACACTATCGGTAACGAGGGTTGGTGTTATCACTTCTAGCGCTGCACTTAATCTGTCAGTATATATTTCCGAAATTTCAACCTCATCTTGCAATTCAGCTCGGTGTGTTAGGAAGTACTCTAGAGCTTGTCTATTTAGAGGAAGGTCTGAAACTGCTGAAGTAATTTGTCCTTCTGGCAACTCTTCTCCCTCTACTGCAACCTCTAGACCCTGTGGTAGTAAATCAGCAATTTTTGAACCCTGACCGTATGCATTCTTTATGAACGCAACGACATAACCATAGCCAGATTCTTCTTGAGTTGGCATATCTCCTGCATAATCCGTAAGTGACTGACCGATGATTATTCCCGCTTTTGTAGCTTTCATGGCAACGCCCGGTATAGATGATGGGGTAAGCTGATCTCCCACAACAATTGGTCCGTTCTCAAGATTTACCTTGACAGGAACTCGTCCTGCTAGTGCTACCAATACTGGAGCATGCGCATCCAGATCTTCATCCATGTTACCTATTGCTATACCTGGCTCTGTAGAAACTATACCGATAGTCATACTGTCGTATCTCTTGTTAGTCTTCTTTACGCCAGCATTGAGTTCTGGATCTATAGAGACAACGTCTCCAGGTTGCATGTCGATTTCATTTGTAGCATATATCTCCGCAAGGTCGGCTCCAGTTCCACGGAGCGTCCAGACTTGGAGTTCTCCGCGTCCACCGACACCTCCTGCACCACCTGTTGTTGTCGCGCCAGCACCTCCTCCACCTCCACCACCACCAGGGATACCGCCGTTTCCACCATCACCACCTGTTCCAGAACAATGACTTGCGCCTCCACCCCCTCCATCACCACCTCTTGCACTATCCAGAGAACTATCTGCACCGTTTCCACCAGCAACACCAGAACCTGAGCCAGCCGTTCCTCCACTACCTGTTGTTCCTATAGAAGTACCTCCTTCTCCGCCAGCTCGAGTTGAACAAGATGTTCCGTTACTTCCCCCTGCTCCTCCAGCCGCTCCTCCACGAATACTTCCTCCTCCACTCCCAGAGCCTGCTCCTCCAGCGGTTGTCGATGCTCCCCCTCCTGCACCCCCCCAAGCTGCAGAATTACCAACAGATGCCCCTGTGCTAGCTCCAGATGTTCCTCCTCCGGCACCCTCAAAACCATTAGCTACTGCGTCCACTGCTCCTCCAGGAGTTCCTCCGGTTCCCCCTGTAGCGCTCGTTGCCGTACCTCCTCCAGAACCAAATCCTGCTCCTCCGCCTCCGCCGTTACCGGCAGTACCAGCACCAGCACCCCCTCCACCAGATCTAGCAATAAATGAAACTGGTGCTCCACAAGCAGCAGATGCAGACATACACGTGTTCTCTCCTGCACCCCCGTTACCTCCTACGCCGCTCGAACCGGCCGTACCGACAGATCCACCGTCAGCAACGTTAACTTCAAGTGATGAAGCTAAATCTGCAGCATTAAATATTACTTGATTATAAGCACCTCCTCCACCTCCTCCTCCACCAGAACGAGTTGCAGCTGTAGTTCCTCCGGTTCCGCCACCACCTCCACCGCCACCACCCCAACCTTGAGCAATAACAAGTAAGGCATCAGCTGGTTTAGTCCATGTTCCATCTGCTGTAAAAGTCTGCTTATTTACATCTCCGCACGGCTGCCATTCGAAGTCTCCTGTTGTCGACTCGTATGTCATACATTCCTCGTCTGCTGGAGTATCGACGGCTTTGAGCATAGCCTCTGTAACACTATCGGCGGCGATTGTTAGTGCTGTAGAACCATCTGTGTCTATTGTTCCGGTTACATCACCAGTAAAAGTATCGCCAGACAATGACACTGTTCCAGACCGATCCGCAAATGTAATTGTCTTGTCAGCACCTGTCGGATTTGTCACCGAAAAATATGTCTCTATAGTATCGGCTGAAGATCCTTCGAATATAAGCCCTGAGACTCCGAACTTCTCTTCGTTCGCACCCATCGTATGATCGCCTGACAAAGCTGCTGCCATGTCGTAACTAAAAACTGTACCTGTACCAGAGACTATAATGTCTCCGTAGTCGGCATCTGATAGTCCTCCTCCGGCACTATCTGCACCACAATCCCAAGTATCCGTAGACTCTACCCATTTCAAAATTTGTCCATCAGAACATCCCTGTAAAAGTGAGAGTGTATCAGAATACGTAGCAAGTCCCGATGCTGATGATGTACCGGTGAGACCATTCGTTGCTGAAACGAGGGAGATAGCGTCAGCATCAATCATGCCTGTCGAGAGAGTCACAGCAGTATTGCCTGATCCGGCAGTTATGGTACCGCCGATATCAGTATTACCCGTAGCCCCTACATCAAAATTCGTATAATCTATCCGGCCCGTAGTCCCAGAAAGTATCTGAGTATTCATATCGATAGTTCCAGCTGCGGTAAATGCGCCAATAGTATCCGTAGAAGCATCCAATGTTATGCCACCATTTGCAGCTAGCGCTGAGGTAAATGTCGCTCCAGCACCTGTAAATGTAGTTGTTGCTGCGGTACCGATCGTTCCAGACGTGGTGATTGCATCTGCGCCGGTATCAATAGCACCAAACCCAGAAGTAATAGAACCGGCGTTAAGTGCACCTACGGTCGTGACGCTCGAGAGTGTATCAAGAGCAGACTCAATGTTTGACTCTGTGGTGGCATCGATGGTGAGTCCGCCTGATGTAGCGAGGACTCCTGTTACCGTTACACCATTAGAGAATGTAGCAAGACCGCTTCCAAATGTAATAGTCGTGTCGGTTCCAGAAACATCAAATGTCCAGACGTTAGAAGCGTTAGCTCCATCTGACCAAGTGGTACTGTCCACTGTCGTCGAGTCAAAAGCTCCTCCAGAGTCTGCACTACAGTCCCAAGTATCAGTAGATTCTACCCATTTGAGAACTTGACCGTCTGAACAACCCTGGAGAAGTGAAAGTCCGTCAGAGTGTACAGCGAGACCAGAAGCAGAAGTAGTACCAGTAAGACCGTTAGTTGCCGAGACCAAAGTGAGTGCATCGGCATCAATTTTACCCGTGGAGAGAGTGAGTACCTCGTTACCAGAACCCGCAGTAATAGTGCCGGCTGTATCGATATTTCCAGAATCAAGCACATCGAAGTTTGGTGCATCGATGAGGCTCGTATAAGAATCCTCAAACAAAATACCCGTAGCGATAGTACCCCCCGCACCGTTTGATATATGGATGGCGTTAGTTATATCGCCGCCGCCGCTTTCGGCAATGACCAAGCCGGATTGGAGATCTCCTGTTCCACTATTGACGACACCGAACCCTACACCGGCAAGCCCCGTAGGGATATCATTCGATATGGCCGCTATAACATCTGCAGCCGTATCTTGATTGGTGATCGAAAAGAAGGTCGGGGTTGTAAGTTCAGCAAGAGTAAAAGAGATATTAGAAGCTTCAGTCGTAGTAATAGAATTTCCGTTATCATATGCATCCTGCAGACTGGAGGTGCCGCCCGCTGTGTCCGTAGAACAGTCCCAGGTATCTGTCGATTCAACCCACTTAAGCACTTCGCCATCAGCGCAACCTTGCAGTAGTCCGAGTCCGGAAGCAAGCACCTGGAGCCCAGAACCTGATGAATCGGTCGAAGATAGAGCGTCGGCCGCGGCCGCTAATGTCAAAGTAATATCATCGGCATTTACAACGATACCTCCGTTCCCAGAGGCAACGGCAAGGGTTGGTGTGGATCCCTCAGACGCACCTGAACCTGTAAGACCTGCGCCTCCTGTGACGGTTGCGACATAGTTTCCAGCTGTGTCAGTGCCGAGAGTAAGATCTGTGATTTCTGTTGGGCCGATACAGTTAGTACAAGTAAGGTCTCCGGCACTAGTTGCAAGGTCAACAGTGATGGTGTTCGGAACTTGACTGTCGGTTACCGCTCCCTGGAGATCTTGGAGTTCGAGAGCGGCTTCTAGAGTTGATTCTCCGGTGGCGTCGATAGCATCGAGGCCGTTGAGTGTGCCTGTACCGGTGAGGGTTAGAGTTGCAGTTGAGAGAACTGTTGCAGCTAGAGTTCCGGTTGTGGCGTCATATAGGAGGCCGCCATCAGTCTTTGGAGCAAGAGACCCTGTGGCACTGTCGTACATAGCGATGAATGATGTCGCATCAGTTGAGTCAACAACTGTAACGGTTGAAGCGAGCGTGGCTAGGTCAATCGTGATGTTGTTTGGAACGTCAGCATCACCGATTGATGCACAAGTAAGGTCGCCATTGGCTGCAATAGTCGTAGCGAATGTGTTCGCGGCACAGTCGGCTGGGTTAGCAGCGAGGGCGGTAGCGGTAGCAGCATTTCCAGTGGTGGATCCCGATGAACCAGAAACATTTCCCGTAACATTACCGGTCAAGTTACCGATTACATCGCCAGTAAGCCCACCGATAAATGTTGTCGCAGTCAAAGCATTTGTCGTCGCGTTGTATGAAAGTCCAGCGTCAGTTGCAGGAGCAAGTGATCCAGTGGCTGAAGTACCGAGAGCAACGAATGTGGTTGTGTCCCCGCCGGCGTCAGCAAAGGTAACCGTACCAGCGTTACCGGTAACGGATGTTTGGTCACCAGTGTTCGTGCCAGTAGCGGTACCACCACCTGTAGCAAAGTCTCCATCAGTAAGTGCAGTGTTGAATTGAGCCACAGTGCCAGTGATACCAACGATGGATGTTTGGTCACCAGTGTTAGAGCCAGAGAGAACAGTGATACCGTCGAGAAGGTTTAGTTCTGATGCGGTCGCAGTAACACCATCAAGGATGTTTAGTTCTGAAATACTTGCAGTCAGTCCCGTCAAAGTTCCTGCGGTAGTCGCAAGAGTGGCGAGGTCGATGGTGATGTTGTTTGGAACCTGAGCATCGGTTACTGCGCCTTGCATATCCGCAAGGTCGAGCACAGCTTCAAGTTCCGCTTCTACTGCGGCTTCGTCGAGATCAACAGCAGTTAAGCCTGTTCCATCAATGTCCCCTGCAATGTCTACCGCTGCTTCTATATTCGTCTCAGTTGTCGCATCAATGGTTACACCACCTGAAGCTGCTAAAATGCCAGTGATTGAAACATCATCTGAAATATCGAACTCGTTGTTAGTAGTATCGTATGCAAATGTCTGATCGCCGTCAGCATCATTGAAAGTAAGTATTGTTCCCTGTGTGCCATCGAACGCGGCGCCTGATGTGACATTACCGATCGACGTTATATCACCCGAGTTAGAGTCCGCGGAACAAGCCCACACATCAGATGCTTCATTCCACTTTAGGACTTCGGTATCGGCACAGCCTTGGATGAGGCCGAGGCCGGATGCGAGAGTTTCTAGGCCTGATCCTGATGAAGTAGTAGACGAAAGTCCATTTGCTGATGAGGCAACCGTGAGTGTGATATCGTCAGCGTTCACAACAATCGCACCGTTGCTCGAAGCAACAGCCAGAGTTGGGGTCGAACCTTCTGTTGTACCTGATCCAGTAAGTCCCGCTCCGCCCGTAACTGTTGCAACGTAATTCCCAGCTGTGTCAGTGCCGAGAGTGAGATCTGTGATTTCTGTTGGGCCGATACAGTCAGTACAGTTAAGATCTGTAGCAGCTCCTGAAAGTGCGCCAACAAATGATGTTGCGCTAAGTGCGCCTGTTGAAGCATTGTAAAGCAGAGCTCCGTCAGTCTTGGACGATAGTGAGCCAGTCGCAGAATCATAAATCCCAACAAACGATGTCGCATCAGTTGAGTCAACAACTGTAACGGTTGAAGCGAGTGTGGCTAGGTCAATCGTGATGTTGTTTGGTACATCAGCATCAGCAATACCGACACAAGAGAGGTCTCCGTTAGCTGCGATAGTGTTAGCGAATGTGTTCGCCCCGCAGTCAGCTGGGTTAGCTGCCAAAGCGGTAGCGGTCGCAGCATTTCCAGTAGTAGATCCCGATGAACCAGAAACATTTCCCGTAACATTACCTGTTAGATTTCCAACAACGTCTCCTGTCAGTCCGCCAACGAAGGCGGCGGCAGTAAGAGTGTTTGAGGTCGCGTTGTAACTGAGTCCAGCATCGGTGGCAGGACCGAGTGAGCCAGTAGCTGCGGTCGCAAGCATTGGAAATGTTGTAGTGTCTCCGCCGGCGTCTGACGTTGTGACTGTTGTGGCGAGTGTTGCTAGGTCAATTGTAATTGTGTTCGGGACCTGTCCATCAGTCACGGCACCCTGGAGATCTTGGAGATCTATGACTGATTCGAGTTCTGCCTCGACAGCGGCCTCATCAAGGTCGACAGCAGTTAAACCTGTTCCGTCAACATCGCCGGCAATGTCAACAGCGGCTTCGATATTCCCTTCGGTAGTTGCGTCAATAGTTATTCCTCCAGACGCAACAAGTGCTCCAGCAATTGACACGTCGTCTGATATGTCGAATTCATTACTAGTAGTGTCGTAGGCAAATGTCTGATCACCATCAGCATCATTGAAAGTGAGAGTTGTACCAGCGGCACCAGTGAAAGCGGCGCCTGTTGCAACATCTCCAACAGCAGTAATATCACCCGCGGCTACAGCTGCCCAGGATGGGTTAGCTGCAACGCCTCCAGTCTGAAGAACCTCTCCCGCATTCCCAGGAGCAAGTATTACCCAGTTCGTACCATCGTAATACATTATGTCTCCCTGAGCATCAGAGCCGAGTGCGATATCGGTGCCATCAACTGCGTTGTCGGCGATTACGACTGCAGTGAGGCCTGTTCCCGTGACATCGCCCGCGATATCGATGATGCCCTCGAGGGTTGTTTCGCCCGTCGAATCAATAGCATCTAGGCCATTCAACGTACCGGTACCTGTAAGAGTGAGTGTATCTGTGTTGACTACGCCTGTTGTTGTGAAGTTATCGGTACCGAGATTAATAGATCCGAATCCTGAGGTTATCGAACCTGCATCTAGAGCACCAACTGTAGTCAATGACGAAGTGACGACGTTTGCAGCCAAAGTTGTACCAGTCAAGGTTCCGGCAGCAGCTGTAACCGTGATGTTTCCTGTTCCATCGAAGGCAACTCCGTTAATATTTCTCGGAGTCTGGAGAGCGGTAGCGGTAGCTGCATTACCAACTATCGCTCCGATGAATGTCGTTGCAGACAGAGCCCCGGTTGAAGCATTGTATGTCAGTGCGCCATCGGTCTTTGGAGCCAAGTTTCCAGTTGCTGAGTCATAGATTCCAACAAAGGATGTCGAATCAGTTCCATCGACAACAGTAACTGTCGAGGCGAGGGTTGCCAAATCAATAGTTATACTGTCTGGGACATCTGCATCGACTATGGATGCACAAGTAAGGTCGCCATTGGCTGCAATAGTCGTAGCGAATGTGTTCGCGGCACAGTCGGCTGGGTTAGCAGCGAGGGCGGTAGCGGTAGCAGCATTTCCAGTGGTGGATCCCGATGAACCAGAAACATTTCCCGTAACATTACCGGTCAAGTTACCGATTACATCGCCAGTAAGCCCACCGATAAATGTTGTCGCAGTCAAAGCATTTGTCGTCGCGTTGTATGAAAGTCCAGCGTCAGTTGCAGGAGCAAGTGATCCAGTGGCTGAAGTACCGAGAGCAACGAATGTGGTTGTGTCCCCGCCGGCGTCAGCAAAGGTAACCGTACCAGCGTTACCGGTAACGGATGTTTGGTCACCAGTGTTCGTGCCAGTAGCGGTACCACCACCTGTAGCAAAGTCTCCATCAGTAAGTGCAGTGTTGAATTGAGCCACAGTGCCAGTGATACCAACGATGGATGTTTGGTCACCAGTGTTAGAGCCAGAGAGAACAGTGATACCGTCGAGAAGGTTTAGTTCTGATGCGGTCGCAGTAACACCATCAAGGATGTTTAGTTCTGAAATACTTGCAGTCAGTCCCGTCAAAGTTCCTGCGGTAGTCGCAAGAGTGGCGAGGTCGATGGTGATGTTGTTTGGAACATCGCCGTCAGAAATCGATGCGCAAGTTAGATTTCCATTCGCTGCGATCTGAGTCGCAAAGGAGTTCGCCCCGCAGTCTGCTGGGTTTGCGGAGAGAGCGGTTGCGGTATCAGCATTACCCGTGAGTGACCCTATGACATTTGCAGTAAGTCCTCCGGTCGCTGTTGCTGTGCCGAGAGCTATTGTACCACCAGAAAAAGTGAGCGTGTCTGCCGAGTGGGTGGCAGTAATATCTCCGTTATTAAAATTCAACACTGCTCCAGATCCGAGGAATAAATCTGACCAACCAATTGTCGCAGAACCCAAGGCGTCGGTATTATCAGTATCGGAAACAAGAGAGGTATTAATCGCAACGCCTGCCAGGTTGTCGAGCGCAGTAGTAGCTCCACCACCACCTCCCGCCGTATCCGTTGCACAATCCCATGTGTCCGTGGACTCAGCCCACTTGAGTATCTGACCATCCGAGCAGCCCTGGAGTAAACCTATACCATCGTTACGAACAACTAGACCCGATCCAGAAGAAGTTCCTGTCCCTCCATCAGCAGCCACCGTCAGAGTGAGCGCATCCGCGTCAACGAAACCTGTAGCCAGGGTAAGGGCTACATCAGAAGACCCTGACTGGAAAGTGCCGGCAATATCGAGGTCCCCGCTCGAAGAAAGAGAGTTGTCACCGGAGAAGAACTGGAGAGCACCTGTGGCACCGTTACCCTGAAGTGTCAAAGTGTTTGCACCAGTCGTATTGATATCAACACTCGCACCACCGAGAATAAGATCGTCAGCTGTAAGAGCAACTACGTCGTCCCCTGTCGCTGATTGTGCAGGAGTAAATCCTCCGACAGTCGAGGCGTTTATCGCATACCCCGATGAATTTATTTTCTGTCGAGGTGAGAGGTTCTCGAAAGATACCCCCACACAGGATCCTGCAACCTGTGCCGCCACTTCGGTATTCAGATACGCAGCATCAGTTGTAGAGAAATCAAAATCAAGCAAGTCTCCTCCTGCTGATACGTCTCCGATGCCGACATTGAAAACTCCAGACACAACACTTGCTGTCATGGTCGAAGGTGTACCGGCAGGCCAAAGCTTGTTATCGCCACCACCAACGGTCGCATCATCGTAGAACGAAAATCTAAAACAGTAGTTTGTTCCACCAGACCCCCCGAGAAGGTTTCCTGATGAATCCAAGAGTCTACCCTGGTGACTAAGTATCTCGGGCACTCCGGGTGCAGCAAAAACTACAATACTTGAGTATGGAGAAAATACAACAACAAAAAGAAGAAAAAGCAAAAAAAGCTTCTTCATTGCCAAATGAATGGTTCGCCATATTTTGGGAACTCCCATACGTATATTTTACTATAAAAATACCCCGCGAACGAGCAAAAAATGTTGAAAACTAAAGCTTTACTGATATTTCAGATATTAACCGCTCTGGACTTCGCCCTGACCAGAAGAAACAACCTCTGTTTTGAAGAAATTCTTGGATTTTATACTGTTCCAGATACTATCAAGCTCTTTATTTTTAAATATTTTTAGCACTATTATGCCGGCAATGATGCCGAGGATTCCTGAAACCAGCCCTTGACCGAGAATTCCCCAAAATGTATCAATGTTGAAGACCTCGTCGAAGATATCGAGCGATATATAGGCCACATATCCTATAAAAAATGAACCAGCAAACACTTCGATAAATGAACGCCAAAGGTAAGTGTTCTTGACCTTAAAATCCTTGCGGAAATATCCCCAGAGAAATAGTGTGTTCACGATAGACCCGATAGAGAATGCAAGTGGAAGCATCACAAGCTCAGTATTCGGCAGATCTTCGATACGAAGCAGTGACTCGAAGAAGTACTGCACGCTTTCATACTGCTTGAAAAGCATAATCAGGACAAATGACAGACAAATCGTGATCCCGGCAGAAATGAAGTTGATCGATAGAGGCCTCCTAGTATTTCCCGCCGCATAGTACCCTCGAGTAAACAACAGTATGAGGCATTGTCCCACGATCGAGAGCGAAAAGAGCGCGAGTCCAGCAGCCGTTAGACGTGTATCATCCCAAGAAAACGAGCCAGTTCCGAGGATGACGCGGATTATTTGGGCACGCAAGACGATAAACAGGAACATTACCGGCATCGCCCAGAATATGATCTGTTTGGCGGCGACTGTTATGTAGGAAACGAAGTCCTCCATATTGGCACCGGAGAAATATCGCGCGAGTGTCGGAAACGCTGCTACTGAGTAAGAGACCCCGATGATACCGAGCGGTACGTTCTGGAAATTCAATGAGAATTGAAAAATAGACACAGCACCCTCGCCAACTTTGGAAGCAATGGCAGTGATGACAACCAGAGCAAGACTGTTGAGAGCCAGACCTAGTGTTCGAGGAAGCGAGAGTGCCGTAATCCGCTTAATTTCTTGCCAATCAATATCAAAGGATAACTTGGGGAGAAACCGCTGTCTAGCCAATACCGGGAATTGAATAAGTAAGTGCAAAAGCGCTCCAAGTACCACCCCGAAGGCGAGACCGTGCAGACCAAAAGTAGGATAGAATGCCGTTACTCCGATGATTATCCCGATATTATAAAACACAGGTGACAGAGCAAAAACGAAGAATTTCTTGAACATCTGGGTGACTGATCCGAGCATGTTCGAGAGTCCTAGAAGTATAGGAGACAGGAGCATAATTCGGCTTATGCTGACAAGCTCTACGAGCTGAGTAGCATCGAATCCAGGGGCTACCAAAACGGCGATTTTCGGCATCAGGATGAAGACGATGACGCTCACTCCGACCATCACCATCATGAAAACAGTGAAGACATCGTTCAGCATCTTGCGAGCTTTCACACTAGAGCCATTGAGTTCTCCACTCTCAGAAAGTCCGAGCTTCTGAACGAGAAATGGCAAGAGAACTGTAACAGATGCGAGTGAAGCCACCGAGACGAACAGAAAGTCAGGGATCTTGAAAGAAGCGAAATATATGTCGAGTGAAGAAGAAGGTCCGAGCGTCGCAGCAAATGCGCGATCACGAAACATAGCGAGAATTTGCGCTAGAAGTGTAAAAACTCCAAGAATAATAGCCGCCTGGTTGATGTTGCGGAATTCCCTATTGAGAAGATTGATGATGCGGCTAACCATAGTTAGATGACGATGTTAACGAGTCTACCAGCGATATAGATAATGTTCTTAGGCTCGGCTCCGACTAGCTTCTCGACGACTTTCGGTTGAGAAAGCGCGAGTTTCTTCACTTCTTCTTCGTCAGCTCCGTTATCAATCATTATTTCGTCGCGAATTTTTCCATTGATCTGAATCATGATTTTGATTTTCTCGTCACGTATTTTCGACTCGTCATATTCTGGCCAAGTAGACAAATGAATAGATTCTTTTTCGCCAAACTCTCGCCATAGTTCCTCGGTCATATGTGGAGCGAAAGGCGCGAGAATCTGCAAGAATTTCTTATAGTCATCGCTTGAAACCCCGACGCTCTCAATATCATTTACAAGAATCATCATGCTCGATATAGCTGTATTGAATTTCAAACGCTCAATATCCCCTGCAACCTTTTTTATAGTCTTGTGTATTGAAGTATTAGACTCCGAAGTAGCTATCCTATTCTTAAGATTCCAGACTCTTTCAAGAAATCTCTTGATTCCTACCACTCCGTTGGGGTCCCAAGGATAGTTATCTGTCACACCGTATGGCCCCATGAACGCCAAATACATACGTACCGTATCTGTACCCACTCGAGAGACAACCTCGTCAGGGTCTATGACATTCCCTTTAGACTTGCTCATCTTATTACCATCAGGCCCAAGGATAAGTCCTCGGTTACGTCGCATGGAATAAGGTTCTGAATCTTTTACCATACCGAGATCGTACAATGCTTTATTCCAGAACCTAGAATATAAGAGGTGCATCGTGGTGTGTTCAGCTCCGCCAAAATACATGTTTATCGGCATCCAATTTTCTTGTTTTTCTCTACTACAAAAATCATCGGAGTTTTTTGGATCAAGGTATCGGTAGAAATACCATGAAGAATCGACAAAGGTATCCATTGTCTCGACTTCCGGCCTCCATCCAGCGCCGAATATTTTCTGAGTCCTAGCAAAAAGCTCTTTAGACCTAGCAAGCGGCGCCGTCCCGTCAGGAGTGTGATCTACATCTTCTGGGAGGAGCCATGGTAGGTGTTCTGATGGAACAGGATGAGCCTTACCATCAGAATCATAGACGATAGGTATCGGTACACCCCAGTACCTCTGGCGAGAAATCCCCCAGTCACGAAGCCGGTAAGTTTTGGTCGTTTTTCCTCCAACAAAATCAACTATTTCTTCTTTGGCCGTCTCGGAATCAAGGCCATCAAATTTGTCTGAATTAATTAACTTACCTTGTCCTGTGAACATTTTTCTTTCCAAGAAATGCTCATGCAAGAATTTATGCAATTCGTCCACTGTATCTTTTTTTGACTCTTCTCTAGTAACCCATTCAAAAGAAAACTTACCTTCTTCGTGGTCATTAAGCATTTGATCTTGTTTTTCCTCGTCGAGAAGTTCAAAAAATACCCCTGTCGCCTCAGTCATTCGATACTTATCTTTTGCAGCTGAATAATAATGATGGAATATTTTTCCTGATATCTCCTTTAGTTTTAAATTCTTGTATCCGACTTCTTCCAACACTTCTCTTCTGGCCGTAGTTTCAAAGTTTTCCTGAGATTCGATCCCACCACCAATAAAAAGTCTTCTATCTCCAAAATTTTTACCCCATTTTATTTTTAAAACCTTGCCTGTCTTTGGATCTTCAACCACGACAACGACACTCGGCCTTATTTCTTCGTTGTCGTGCCTCTCTCCAGTCTCAGGTGCAATAACATGACTGATAGGCAATCCAAATTTCTTGGCAAAGTCAAAATCTCTCTCATCATGTGCTGGAACCGCCATGATGGCGCCAGTGCCGACACCGTCGAGAACATAGTTCGTAATCCAGACCGGGATCTCTTCTTTTGTTGCCGGATTAACTGCATTAAACCCAGAGTAGATTCCGGTCTTTTCTTTTTCCTTAAAATCACGAACCGTCTGTTCTTTCAATGTTTCTTCAATGTAGTCTATAACTTCATCACCAGCTCTCCATTGATCTGAAAGCCAACTCTTCGCAAGACCTGCAGATACTGCAATAAAAGTCGCGCCGAATATTGTTTCAGGTCGTGTCGTAAAAACCCTTATCTTATGGTCCTTTTTAGCAACTTTAAAATCTATTTCCGCACCCTCTGTACGACCAATCCAATTCTTCTGAGAATCCTTGATAGCCTGTGGCCAGTCGAGAGCATCTAGATCGTCACAAAGCCTGTCAGCATATTTGGTAATACGAAAACTCCACTGATCTTGATCGCGCTGCTGCACCTCTGTATCACATCTGTCACATTTACCATTTACTACTTGTTCATTGGCGAGAATTGTTTGATCCTTTGGGCACCAATTTACTTTTGTCGTTGCGCGGTAGACGAGATCGTTCTCAAAGAACTTCGTGAACATCATCTGAGTCCATTTGTAATACTCGGAATCAGATGTGGCAATAGCGCGACCCCAGTCGAACATCGCCCCCATCGAACGGATCTGCCCTTTCATATAATCAATATTTTCGTATGTCCACTTGGCTGGATCGAGCCCTCGCTTGATAGCTGCGTTTTCGGCAGGTAGACCGAAAGAGTCGAAGCCTATCGGATAGAGGACATTTTTACCAGTCATTCGCTGGTATCTGGCGTAAATATCTGGCACAGCAAAAGCGTACCAGTGCCCGACATGGAGATTACCAGAGGGGTATGCGAACTCTACCAGTGTATAGAAATTGTCTTTGCCTTTTACCCGGTCCAGGGTCTTGTAAATCCCCTCTTTTTCCCAGGTTTCTTGCCATTTCTTCTCTATTTTCTTGGGATCGTAGATATCTGCCATAGAGGCAATAATACCGCAAAATATAGCCTTTTACAAAGCAAAACCCCCTATGAGAGGGGTTTTGCTTTTTTGTATTTTATATTTCCTAGCGAGGAGCATGTGGGAATTTATTCACACAATGTCCGAGTGAAGGAAATATATGAGCGAGCGAGAATACGCGAGGCTCTTATATTTTCGCAGGGACTTCAGCAGGATTTTTACTCCAATCTATGAGATCTGTCGGTATCGGCAATATTTCATCGGGACAGATAGTATTCTTGGCCTCAATCAAAGTTGTCTTGTAGAAAATCCCTGTTGGCTGGAAGAGGTTGTACCAAGGTTTGATAATCTTGTCCCCTTTGGCTAACTGGAAAGCTTTCACCGCAGCTTCAGTCGATGGGCCATATATACCGTCCTCAACAATTCCTGCATTCATATATCCATTGAGTAGGTCTCTCTGGAGAATCATTACCTGAGCAGGATCATTTTTATAACCTTTTCGCATGTAAGTATTTACATCCCAAGTGCACATACCTGTTTCGGCACCCAAGACTTCGCCGCCGCCACTTCCACCGCCAGATGATCGCCTACTTCCAGAAGAACTTCCTCCTCCGCTACTATCACTTGAGTTGTCATCGTCATCAGTTTCGCAAGTTTGCGTTTCTTCGCAAGTTGGCTCGTCGACAGGGCATGTTTGAGTCTCCTCACAGGTCGGCTCATCGATTGGACAAGTTTCGGTCTCTTCACACGTAGGTTCACAATCTGATTCACATACCACTTCTTCGTCACAACTTACTGACACAGCATCGATAAATGTTCCGACTGAGTTTGGTGTTCCAGAATCTCGGAAAGCAATAGTTGTTGACTCATCCGTCGCGATGAAACTATAAGTATCTGTATCCCATGAAGTATTAGAGACGCCGGCTACTGGTCCCATCGTTTGAACAGGACTTCCGTTAACTAACAGGTCTAAGATATTTTCTCCAGCGCCAGTATCTGGCCTTGCAGAAAATGCATACGAGACATTGTATGTAACACCTGGAACCGTATCGATATCTTGAGAGATTATGACTGAAGCCTGCTCTCCATCGCTTACACCCCAGTCAGTGTCGAGTTCGGCATACTGAGATTCCTCGTAAGGCAACCACCCTCCGACGCCGTTATGAAGTTCAAGTTTGGCTATTTCTGGAGCTCCTTCAAAGGATCCGTTCCAAGCGACAGCCCATCCGAGTCCTCCTGTCCCACTATCGTATATATCCCATCCGCCTTCTGTAGCGACAGGTGATTCAAAAGCACCGTTAGCAATCAAATTCCCTTCGACACAGACAGGTACTTCCTCCTCATCATCTTCTCCGCAAGGAATTGTAAGCTTATACATTAGTCCACCTGGATTAGACGCCGGTGTTCCCTCGGACATTGCCCAGTTTTTGACTTCAAACTCTATCGTATTTACGCCCTCGACAAGATCTGCGGCAAGAATCGTGTGCGTATCACTACTACTGTAGTTATCCTCGTTCAAATCAACAAAAAGCGGACTTCCGTTCAAATAAACTTTATATTCGTTATCAGCGGCAATCTCGAGTTCGCCATCTGCAGGGATTCCAGATATGGTAAATGTTCTGGTGAAGGTTTCTGTAACTTCGTCTACGGCATTATCGATCGGATCCTCAGACCAGACCCACTCAGCTCCATCTATTGATGCGGCCCAAGACGTATGATACGGAGTGCTAACTGCAACGGTATCATCTTCGCCGCCCTCGCTTACTAGAATTTGTGAATCACAAACTTCATCAACTAGCACTAAATCTTCTGCGACCACCAGTCCTATGTTTGACACGAACGCCATCGAAAGCATAGTAATGACGCTCAAACCTTTGGTGAAAAAATTCTTCATAAAATAATATTTAAATAATAACCCTTTAGATTTGTTCGAATTAAACAAATTTTACACTATAAATTATGACGTGTGAAGTAGTAAAATATTTCAAATATCCAAAATCCCAAGTTTAAAATCAGGTTTTTATTGCTCTAAATTAAAATTAATTTACCAAGAAATTACTACATAACCATCCCCACCTCTGCCACCCCACCCGCCACGATTCCTAATCGAGTTATCATAGTTATCTTCATAAGCAGCATACCAATACCATCTGCAGGGACCACCTCCGCCGCCGCCACCGCCAAATGTAGACTGGCCGTTACCGCCGTGACCTCCAAAATCATAAGAGTTTACACCCGAATATCCTGGGCTTCCGCTAGTCATTGGGTCTCCGCCAGAAACATCAGTCTCTCCCCGCCCTCCTCGGCCACCATTACCGCAAACTATTTGTGGATTATCCCATTGTCCGCCACCTGCGTGCCCGGCATGCCAACTAGACGATGCGTACCCAGGGACAGTAGAGCCTCCCCAGCCCCCTCCTGCGCCCATACCGTTATCCATAGCATTAGAGCCGTACGCCCCACCATTACCACCAGAGGCCTGGATAATATCTACACCATTAACACTTACATAAGTTGTTCCGCCGTTCTGACCGTAGGTAGCGACAGTATTCTCAATTGGGTACTGACTTCCTACAAAAGTGTCAAGGACTCCTCCTGCACCCCCATTACCGCCTGTGCCGACTAGCCAACGTATCGTGTCTCCTGCGCGAAGCTTCGTAGTTCTAGTCTGACAGACACCACGACCTCCTCCTCCACCGCCTCCGCCACCATTACCCTCTCCATCACCATCTTCCCATCCCCTGCCTCCTCCACCGCCACCAGCCCCAGCTCCACATGCTGTTATCGTTATGACTTTATTTTGCTTAAAAGTAAGACCAACCTGCTGACCTTCGGTGTTGTCGCTCACATCATAATAGTTTGTCTGAGGTTTTTGTGAACTCAAAAGGCTATTACCGAATACCTGAGCTCGGAGATTACCCTTATCGGCAATCATTATCCCCATGGCACTGATAATACCTATCGTTGTAACAAAAATAGCGCCTCCTAATACAAGTTCTTTCTGGTAAATCTTTTTCATAGACTAATTTTACCGCACCCGACGGTTCGGACAATAGCTAAACCATGTCTTTGTTGAAAACCCAAAGCAAAATCCCCCGTTTAACCGGGGGATTCTTGCTAACTTAATTACGAGATAAGTTACTGAGGATCTATTTCACCACAAGGAACTTCAACCATGTCGTCGAAGTTATATCGTGCGAAGAATCCATCAGTTCCAGAAGTTACCACTAGGTGGAATTGGAACAAATCTGAGTTCACTCGTACGTTATCAAATCTTGGATCGTACTGATTGATATATGCCTTGAAGGTACCTCTCGAATCCATAGGATTAGCTAGGTCATTTACTGTTGCGTCATGAAGCCTTGGGTCAGTATTAATAGGACCAACATATGGTGATACTGGATCATTGAATCCGTTTGGCTTATCCCAAGCCCCTAGGAGTCTTGTAGAAGCATTGGTTGAGAGTTCTATAGAACCTGCCGCCAATTCCTTGCCACCATTATCATGGTCACCATACAGAACTACTCGTATAGCTCCATTCTGTCGCTCTATAGCGACACCTGGGACATCACTATATCCAGCGATATCTCCGTCAACGATAAAGCTTCCGTCTGGATTCGTAAGTGGGAACCATTCGTTACCCATATAGACATCGCCACCGAGACCATGCTGTAGAGGATTATTCCCTCCGACGAAGAATGGAGTTGCGGCATTTAAGTTTGCACCATCACCTACATTCCAATTTCTCCACTTTGTAGCATCATCTGTATTTATCTTTACGCGAGCAAATAGAGGTGCACCCTGTGTACAGACCTCTGGCTGACCCTCGCCATCGCAGTTAACAGAGACATCATCTAGGAAAGTTCCTAGAGTATCTGGTGTTCCCGCGTCTCGGAATTCAATTTTGTCAGAACCTGTTCCAGTAAACGTGTATGTATATGTAGTCCAAATATTATTCACACCACCAGCTACAGGACCTGTCGTTTGTACCATCGCGTCATTAATCCAGAGCTCGAGTACGTTTTGAGCTGCGATCGTATCTGGTCGTGGAGAGAAAGTGTAACTTACTTCATAATCAGATCCATTAACTGTAGTTACTGTCTGCCAAATTTTCACTGAAGCAGCTTCACTTCCTGCGCCATTAGGGCCCTGCCAGTCAGAATCCAATTCTGTGTGCTGGTCGCCTTCAGCATCAGGGTTGAATACCCCTCTGTGCAGCTCTAGACTTGCTGTCGCTGGAGCTCCGATTGGTGAGCCATTCCAAGCCACAGACCATCCTAGGCCTGAAGTTCCGTCAGGATACACATCCCATCCACTTGTATGTGTTACAACCGGATACTCAAATCCTCCGTTTACAATAAGCTCTCCTTCTTCACAAACTGGTTCCTCGATATTCTCACACTCGTTTACTGTGAGCTTATACACAAGACCTGCTGGATTACCCTCCCATGTCGAGCCAGCAACCGCCCAATTCTTTACTTCGATTGAAATAGTATTCACACCAGAAACTAGATTTGCAGCCATGATATTGTGAGTATCAACGGAAGTAAAGTTATCTTCATTTGCGTCAACAAATAAATCCGATGATCCATTTACTGATACCTTGTAGCTATTATCTGCCGCTATTAACAAAGTGGCACTAGTTGGAGTACCAGATATGTTGAATGTTTGTGTAAAGGTCTTATAGGTATCGATAGTTCCATCTATAACAGCAGCTTCGGACCATACCCATGTTGATCCTGGAATAGAGGCTGTCCACCCCGGATGAACGAATGCCAAATCTACCGCATTGTGTCCATCAACCTGAAGCGAGTTGTTTGAATCATCGCTTATATAGGAAGTAGAGACCTGTTCACAGTTCTGATTGTCTGCCTGATCTGTCTGTGCTAAGGCCGCACCACTCGTCCCAAAAGCTATAGCGAAAATCGTCATTATTCCCGCAATTTTTGATAATATGTTTTTCATAATTCTTCTAAATTTAATAAATTCTTAATAAATAATCTGCATTTATAATGGCGTACCAAAAGGTACATTGAGCAAAATGAGTAATATCATTTCCCTCCTCCTGTACACTTATGACGTTTCAGATAATAACAAATTTCCTTGCTTTATGGCAAAATTGTGTCGAAAAATGTTTTAGAATATGACTACATTAGGGCTACGATTGTTGGAGTGGCCATCTCGCTGTTTAGATGCATGAAGAAAACAATCACTGCGAGAAGTGCTACGCCGTAGGCGATATTCTTCGGATGCTGTTGCCTTATTTCTATAAAAATCTTTAGTATCAGGGCGAAGATAACGAGAGCGAATATCGCAGTATACAGGTCTTGGACCACTTCTGAAGGTGACACGATCATACGCTCCCACCAGCTAGTATATGCAGGGACTTCATCATTTGCACTTGAAGCTTGCTGTAGTTCTAGCAATCGCAAATCCTCTGAGGTAATTTCCGGGTTTGCAAATTCTACATATGTGTCTGACGAGACTGTCGTAGCGGCAGACTGAGTATCTGACGGAGAAACTTCCATACTTGCCACACTGGTCTCTTCCCCCAGAACGTTATCATTATCTTCAGCAGTAGTGCTTAGGGTCACCACCTCTCTCGGCCTAGTAGGCTCTACAGGCTTCGGAGTAGGAGTTCTAACCTCTGTTACATTCCCTGGCAATGGACTACCGAACATTTGGACCACGAATACGGTATTGTCACCTTTATACACACCCGAAGCAGTCGCTATGCCGATCTCAGTAAATCTAGTATTCAAAATATTCTTCCTGTGAGTCGGAGATTCCATCCAGGCATCCTCGACATCTTCAGAGCTTGTGAAATTTACCGCGAGGTTCTCACCAGCGTAAACATACTTATAACCAGACTCTTTAATCCAATACCATGGATTCTTGCCGTCTGGGCTAATGTGAGCGAAATAGCTTTTTGATGACATATCATTGGCCTTCATTCCAGCGGCAGCCACTAGATTCTGGTTGATAGAGAGCTTCGGCAGACCCTCAGCGGCTCGATCCTTGTTTGTCAGGTCAACGAGAAAAGCCGCCTTCACGGAGGCTAAATATGAGTTATGAGAGACAAAATACGTACCAGCTGTAGATATGGCGAACAATACGGCCACGACTAGCGCAGTCAACGACACCGCCTTGGCACGCAAGAAATGGGGCTTGTGATTATTGCCAGGATTAGGGATAAAATATTTCTTCAGGGTTTTTTTCATTGTGTGTATTATACCATACCTACCCGGAATTGCAAGGCCTAGAATTAGGAATTAAAAAGGGCTCTGGTAGCTGATCCAAAATACCCGGTCCCCTCAGTTAGACCATATGGAGTAAGAAGTATTTCTGCATTGGCTTCCTGGAAACGTTTTAGTGCATCGTGTGTATTGGCACCGAAAAGCTCAGTTTCATTACCAGGCGAACCGACACCTGTTGTAGCAACAATGAAGCCTTTGTTGTTCAAATGCTGTTGTAGAAGCTTCACATCAGCACCTCTGTCCCCCATCTTGAGATCACGTTTGAATATAATTTCGGATGGTTCTGTCTCAGGAATCTCTGGTGTCATAACCACAGGGTTAGGTTCTACGTACTCTGGGTATATTACAATCTGCGAAGCAGGGTCAGTGTGTCCCGTTGGAGAGTTCACCGTAGGGAGAGGCGTCAACGTGTCGACGATGTTCACGATATTAGTATCGGCTATAGCTCTACGCTCTGCCCGTTCGTAACTAATAGGATAGACAATAGTTCCAATAAAAATTACCAATACTGATATCCAGCATATATTGAACTTGCTCCGACTGATTTTATCCATTTTTTTCACCATAGGAGTTACTGATGTTTTAATTATAACAATAATATTTATTTACAAGTGGGTTTTCAACACAAGAGAAAACCCCCGCATGATGCGGGGGTTTTCTCAGGTTCTAGTTTCGAGATTATTTTTCGAAAGTAGTTCCCTGTGCGGTGGCTAGAAGTTCGGTAACCATTTCGATCTGATCTTCGTCGAATGACTTCTGATCCTTGACCTCTGTAATTACGTACATGATCATCGGGTCTTCTAGATAAACCGGCATTTCTGGACAATCAATGATAGCGTTAACTGTCATTCGAGTTGTCTTGTAGAAACGTCCTGTTGTGTTCGGGGTCAATGGTGGTGTCCAAGGGTCGATGACGTCATCCCAGTGCATTGCCTGGAAATCATGTATCGCCTGTGTGGTTGCAACATCATAGACACCGTTTACTGTAAGTCCTGCGTCCATGTATCCATTAAGGAATGTCTGTAGAGCACTAACTTCAGTATTTACATCGCCAGTATCGTAGTACTGAGTGAACTGCATACAACCAGTCTCAGCTCCGAGAACTTCACCACGGTTGCGGCGTGATCCGGAAGAAGATCCTCCGCCACCACCTCCGCCTCCGCCACCACCATTATCACAGTCTTCTGAGATGTTGATAGTTCGAGTGACAGATGTTGTCTGGGCCATAGAGTCAGTTACTTCGTAAGTGACGTCGTACGCACCATTCGTGCCGAATACTACATTCTCTTCGCCAGTAACTACAATACTAGATGTTAGGTCACCGTCTTCTGAGTCGCTAGCGGTTACGCCAGCAAGGAAGTCGAACTCTGTTGCGCTGTTTAGAACACAAGCTGTTGGAGCATTGATCGTAGGATCTGCATCGCTTCCGCCGCCTGATCCACAATCACTGCTGATCGTGAATGGCACGGTGACAGTAGTGTTGTGTCCGTCAGAGTCGGTTGCTGAGTAAGTGACATCGTATACTCCTGCTGCACCAAACTGTACTGCTGAGTAGTCGATTATGACCTGAACACTCCCGTCCTCGAGGTCTGTTGCACTAGCACCCGCTTCGAAGTCGTATGAGAGGACTCCCGTAGAAACGCATGACTGCCCTAGAACTGTGATTACTGGAAAAGCGTCTCCACCATCATCATTACCACAGCTTGTTTGGATAGTGAATGAAACTGTAGTCGTAGTCGTGTTGCCATCAGAATCAGTTGCGGAGTAAATAACATCGTATGTTCCTGCTGTTCCGAACTGAACCGCTGAGTCGTCGATTACTGCCGTAATTGTTCCGTTGCCGTCTTCTGCATCACTAACGTTTACACCAGCTGCGAAGTCGTAAGACGTAGCACTGATTGAAACGCATGACTGCTGAGGGATAGCGATTAGAGGGAATTCATCGTTGCCTCCATTGTCACAATCGGCGTCGATAGTGAATGTTCGGTTAAGTGTTGTGGTGTTGCCGTCTGAGTCAGTAACCGTGTAAACAACTGTGTATGATCCAGCGGTGCCGAACTCTACATCAGAACTGTCTATTGCTATAGATCCAGTAAGGTTTCCATCTTCAACATCTGTTGCTGTTGCACCAGCTGCGAAGTCAAACGCTGTAACAGATAGATTTACACAAGCCTGACCTGTAACTGTTATAACTGGGTTATAGTCGTTAGGATTCTGATCACAGTCCTTACTTATGACGAATGTTTCTGTAACTGTAACTGTGTTTCCATCAGAGTCAGTTGCAGAGTAGATGACGTCGTATGATCCGGCAGTACCGAAGTCTACATCAGAGCTGTCTACTGTAACTGTAAGATTGCTGTCATCTTCTAGATCGTACGCGTATGCGTAAGCTGCGAAGTCATATGCTGTAGCGTTCTCATCGACACAAGCCTGTTTGTAGACTGCTATCTTTGGGTCGCCATCCTCACCACCATCACATTCTGTCTGTATAACGAAATTGTGAATTATTGTTGTAGTGTTGCCGTCAGAGTCAGTTGCAGAGTAGGTTACCGGGTATGATCCCGCTGTTCCATAAACAACTGAAGAGCTGTCTACTGTTATAGCGAGGTTCTCATCCTGATTGTCTACTACGTCTGTGTATGCGGCGAAGTCGAACAATGATCCTGTAATAGTAAAGCAAGCTGGATCGTAGACGTAGATTGTTGGACCCTCGTCATCACCGTCTTCATCACACTCTTCGTCGAGTGAGTAGAAGTAGTTGACGTAGAATCCATCATCATTTGTATCAACCTGCAGGTCGAAGTAAGCGTGGTCACCAGCTAGAGTAACGGTATCTAGAGCGCTGTTGCCACTTCCATCCTCAAGCATGTTATTACCAGACAGGTCCTGAGAAACAGCACTTACGAGTCCGTTGAAGAATTCGATACTGCCGTCGATAGTCTCAAGGTAAGTCGGAGCTGAGTCGCCACTTCCGTGGAGAACGATGCGAACCTGTCCATTCATTCTCTGGACTGCAAGTCCTGGTACATCTTCATATGTAGAGATATCAGCATCATTGAT
Source organism: uncultured Candidatus Saccharibacteria bacterium (assembly GCA_964426385.1). Taxonomy (GTDB): domain Bacteria; phylum Patescibacteriota; class Minisyncoccia; order Phycocordibacterales; family CSBR16-119; genus CAYRQF01. Next base: position 270,075 of record CAYRQF010000001.1, read on the forward strand.
GAAGTTAGTTCCATCGAACACCATGAACCACTGTCCTTCGGCAATCATGTTGCCTGATGAACCGAGGTAAGCGTTAGATGTTACATCTCCTGATCCGTAATTTAGGAATGAGGCAATGTTGAATCTCGCCCAGATAGCGCCAGATTCACATGCACCTTCTCCTGGACAGTCGTTACCTTCGCAACCAGGATTACCGTCGTCTAGAGTGTTAACTATAGTACATTCGACAGTCTGATCCTCGACAACTGTAACACTACCGCAAGTTGATGAGACAACTTCCCATCCATCCATAGCGATTTCTGTTACAGAGTAAGTTCCTTCTTCTAGGTCAGATATAGATTCTGATCCAGAGCCATTTGATGTCGTGATATCAAATGTTCCCATAGGGCCATTGAAATGGAATGTTCCATTTCCCTGCCCTTCGATAACCTTCTTAACCACGAGCGTACCTGTCTTTTCCTCTTCACCACCACAGTCACCTTCGTCGTTTACAACCTTGGCGTAGTGGGTATAGAAACCATCAGACCCTGTTGTAACCAACATGTGAGCTTGTGATAGGTTTGAGATTATCCTAAAGTTGTCGCTTCCTGGGTGATACTGGTGAACTCCTGGAGTGTAGTCCATAGGGTTAGCCGGGTCACTCATCTGAGAAACTGGAATAACTGTTGTTGATCGAGATGGGAACTCTGTCTGTGTCGTGAACTCTATAGAGAACTGTGATAATTCACGATTTCTCATGTAGTAGTTAGGAATCTTTGAGTTACCAACACGATCTGCTTCGATCTTTGCAATATCTGCACCATCTAGAGTTGGTGGATATTCTTCGTAAAGGTATCCATATAGAGCGACACGGATAGCGCCATCCATTCTCTGGAGAGCGATACCTGGGACATCTCGGTAAGCCGCGATGTCGGCGTCGTTAACAAAGTTCGTTCCATCGTGAATCATGAACCATTCTTTGTCAGCATAGACGTCGCCGCCATTTTCATTGGTCTGTGAGTCACTACCTCCGACAAATATCTTCTCGGAAGTATTTCCTGTTCCCCAATTCCTCCAACCGTATGGCTGAGGAGTGAGCTTGATACGAGCGTAAACAGGTACATTTATCGGACAAACTTTCGCATTTTCTTTATTGATAACGAATAGCGTCGTGTCGATCATGTTCTCTCCTCCGAGCTCAATGAAACCGTCAGAGAAGATGTTGTCTGCACTGAAAGCGTACGCGCCATCAGGACTGTTAATGTCGCCTTCTGTATAAGTAACTGTCCAGTTAGTAGGGCCAGCTGTTATTTCTTCACCGTATGTGTATGTGTCGAGGTCTAGACCTGAAGCTTTGACACACTGTGCGTCATACTGCATGTCCGAACCGAATTTGTAGTTCCACTGTAGTGGTGTCGTGAATACTGCATCAGGTGTCCCAGTGAATGGGATTGTGAATGAGTCATTAGAGAATTCTGTACCGTCAACAACCTGTCCTTCAGAATTAACAATAACTTTACATACGTTGATTGAGCCACCCATGTCCCCTTTGTCGTCGCCGCAAACGCGGACGTCGTCTAGAAGTGTTCCATATGAGTCAGCGTCGCCGACATCACTAAACTCTATAGTTGTAGATGATGTGTTCGCAACGAATGTATAAGTATAGACATGCCAGTCAGTGTTATTGTCGCCGATCATGTCTTGGTAGAGAGTTACCCCACCGAAAGATGTACCATTGATCTCGAGATTGAGAGCATTGTCATCGATACCGACGTTTGGTCGGCCAGAAAAAGCAAAGGAGATTTCATATGTAGTTCCCGGAGTCGTGTTTATAGTCTGGGAAATAGTAGTCGAGGCTTCTTCTCCATACATAGAGTCAGTAGGACCGCCCCAGTCAGAGTCGAGCTCTGCATGCTGGTCGCCTTCAAAAGAAGTCCAACCTGCGACACCGTGATGGATCTCAATGTTCGCATTTTTAGGTGCGCCAGTGAATGAGCCGTTCCAGTCAACTGACCAGTCGGTTCCTGCACCTTCATTGAATACAGCCCAACCATACTGGTTAGTTATATTAGGATTCTCAAAACCTCCATTCTGGATCATGTTCTCACTTTCAGAACATGTAGGTCCAGTCTCAGAGCCTTTGACCTCCTCTTTACGAGCAAAGTTAAAAGGTGTTCCACCACCATCCTCTTCTTTCTTTGTAGGGTCCGGTTTTGTTGGGTCCCCCTTTTCACCCTTGTCGCCTTTGTCTTCCTTATCACCTTTTGTCTCTTTCTCGGTCTCACCCTTTTCTGCCTGAGTCGCTGTTGTCTGAGTCGCTGGAAGAGTATTGATTCTCTCCTCGAACGCCAAAGAGACAACCGGAACTGCGGCTGTCGTGAACACCAAGTTAAAGATTACCAATGAAGAAAGAAATGTCTTTGAGACGTTCTTTATTGTCTTCTTTGTCATAATAAAATATTCTTATAATTAATAAAGCTGATAAACACTAATCAAAGGACCTTTATAACGGACACTTTAGTTAAGAGACATTTATCTGTCTCTTATGGTGTCCTTTATAGTATTCTTTTTCAAGTTTGGCCGTCAGAGACAGTCAAACATTTATGGTCGGATTATACCTGAGACATAATCTTTTGTCAAGCGATATATGTCCCTTTACCTCAGTACTCATCTTACACTTTTGAAAATCCCTGTCAAAAATGACCTTTTCCTTGAAAACTATGACGTTTTGGGTGATAGCTTGTTACTGATTAAAATCAATTTATACCTACCCTAAAAGCAGATAACCCCCGCTCATCGGCGGGGGTATCGCATGGGGTTCGACTCCTTTCAGGCAACCAGAGATTCTTGCAACGCATCCATCACGGCGTCATGGTGTGTCACGTTCGACTGGCTTGCCTCATTCCAGTAGTCGGAATTTGCGAGAAAACCAGACGCCCGCATCATGAGGTGGGGCCTCTTGTCGCTGAGAAGTTGCCTCACCACCTTTCGTCCCACGACATCGAGTTTCGGATAGTGCTTGTGCAGCACACTTCCGACGGTCATGTCGCTCCGTCGCGCCTGTGACTTGCTGATCATCACGATCAGGTAGTATAGGCTGATGTCCTCGGTCTTCAGGCTTCGTTTGACGAAGCAGATTGGTTGGTTTGGCTGGCTCATGCGGAACAGGTTATTTATAACCAATCTAATACATTTACAAAAATATGCAAATCAGCTAGAATAACTCGCGTTAGTTAAGGGCCCTTAGCTTAGTTGGTAGAGCGCCTCTTTTGCAAAGAGGAGGTCAGGAGTTCGAATCTCCTAGGGTCCACCCGATTGAATTTCCCAGCGAAAATGCGTCCGCGCTCCGCGCGGTAATGGGA
>CAYRQF010000002.1:0-123816 GCA_964426385.1 uncultured Candidatus Saccharibacteria bacterium
TACTGGCTCTCCGACTCCGGCACCACCGCAAACGTCGTCACTAACACGGCAGCTTGTGGACTAACCATCCAAGACGAAGTAAACAAAGGACTCCACTACGCCTACGTTCCTGACGGAGTCGGTTCTACATTCATGAAGGTCTACCGCTACAATCTGCGTGCCACAGGTGCAGTTACATCGGGTAAGATGAAACTCTCCATCTCTTACTACACCACCGGTACAGTACAGGTAGCAGGTACGGCTGTCACAGGTACAGGTACAACCTTTACCACCGACATGATCGGTATGAAGATTGCTTTCGGAACTAAAAGTCCGGCCACAGTTACCACTTGGTACACCATCTCAGCCTTCACCTCTACAACGGCTATTACTTTGTCATCTACCGCTGGAACAATTGGTGCCGGTACAGACTTCATCATCGATTCTGCCGATGTCATATGTACCGGTCAACAACTCGTTACCGGTACAGTTGTGGCTGTTAACAATGGACGTATTGGTACTCTAGACCATGGAGTAGGGGTAGGTGAAGAGTCACTGTACTTTGTGACCTCTACTCGTATTTACCGTGCCGCACTATCAAAGATTTGGTCGGGGAACTTGGGGTGGATTTCGGAGAATAGACCAGAAATTCCACCAGGTAGTGCCAACACTTTCGCCGCTACTTCAGCACTGAACTCCGTTGAGATATCTGATACGATTGATCGGCTTATTGTTCTCACAACTGGCGCTGCTGGTATTAAGCATTATGTTACTCAGTATCCCGAAGTCGCCGGAGAACAGTTCGGTAGATTCTTTGGAGTAGACGACAAACAGCAAGACCAGTCGACAGCAGATCCAAATGCGGCTGTCCACTTCAACACCGCTTCCCAAGTAACATCTGTTTGGAGTCAGAACGGTATTGTTCACATAGTAAAACACGGAGCGACTGCGGCACTTTGCCAGATGTATGCATTGCCTTTCGGGGCACACTGGACGTACGCGGCTTCGACGAATCAGAGAATTATTAGCCCCGCCATCGAAACACCAGATTGTTCCTCTTTTACGAGAGTATTATTTTCTACAGTTGACCGTTTGGGTGCAGAGCAGTTTGGTATACCATTGGCCACTATTATTTATTACTACAGGACAAACGGTATCACTGACGATACGGGAGAATGGACACTCCTTCCATCTGATGGAGATCTGACCGGACTTTCGCCATCTTCGAGTATTCAGTTTATGTTCGAGTTCGTGACTATTAGTCTCCTTTGTATCCCAGGCAGACTGATGTCGCTTGCTTTGCTCTATGAGGATTTCTCTACAGATTCACACTACCAGCCGTCTGTTGGCAAGAGTGTATTGGCTGACAAACAATTCGCATGGAGGTTTGCCACTGCGTTTGGTTCTACAGTACCAACTCTTCGTATTAGACTATATGACGCTACAACCGGAGGACTTCTTGTAGATGACGATAGCGCAACACCCACAGGAACATGGGAGAGATCAACTGATGGGGGAAGTAATTGGTCGGGGTATGTCGCTACAGATAAGGGCAACGAAACGACATATATTCGTTATACCCCAGCAACCCTTCCAGACAACATTAAAATCAGGGCACTACTTACCCAAAATTAGCATATGTCACTACGAGCCACAGAACATGTGTTTGACGGGGACACCACTCTCATTAGTTCTTATGATTCGACGAAGACGAATCTCGGGACTTTGATGATACAAAAATCAGGACCCAATCCCGAGGATAATTTCGTTGGCCCGAGTCCTATAGCTATCGCAAGGCCAATGGAAGAGTCCACTGCGGTTGCCATGATGTATCCGCATGTTTTGACCTATGACTCGACCACGGATTGGGTCTTTCTGCTTGAAAACTCTGTTACTGCGGCGAAGCGTATTTTCCTATACGAATATAATAAAACTACAGCAACGTATACCCGTAACGGCTTCATCACGGCTACGACCCCTTCGGCCACGAACGTAAGTCGTGGTTTCAGAGCTCTTCGCTACTTGCACACTACAGGAACAGTTGCCGTCGCTGCACCAGTTAGTTTTTATGCACTAGGTACATCTGTGGCACTAGCGGCAACGGGAGTGGTTACAGGTATAGGTACAACTTTTACTGTAGGTATGGTTGGTAAGATGATAGGATTCGGTTCGACAAACGTGGCTGAGATAAACTGTTGGTATCCAATCACTACTTTTACTTCAACCACGTCTATTACAGTTTCCGGCGCATCGAATGCCATCGCAGCTTCCGCAAACTACGTCATCGCATCATGCGTGCTGACTGGCTCAGGAACGCAATTTACTACCGATCTCATCGCTGCCGGCACCAATGCAACGGCTGTAGCCGGCGGAGGAGGCCCGCGTATAGGTTTCGGCTCGACAGATCCAACGCAGATTACTCAGTGGTATCAGATAGGCTCTATTGCAAGTAACACATCTCTTGAGCTCAATACTTCTCCGGGAGTTATTGCCGCAGGAACAGCCTATGTGATAGAAGAACTTCGGTTCGCTATTGTCACTACGAACACAACGACCACAAACGGCGGAGTATTCTTGCTCAAAGGCGCAAGCTTCCTAGACTTTACGACTGCCGGTACAACATTTCCATCTATTGCGAGTGCTGTAGATAACCAAAGAGGTGTGTATTGGCTCTGTGATGCTGGTGCTGGCGCAGTTACAAATACCGCTGCGAGCGGTTGTGCAATAGAGCCAGAAATAGATAAACAAACGCATTTCCTGTATGTGTTAAACGGCACAAATACCACTACTGCCAGATTTTTCAAATATAACCTCCGCGCGAACAACACTGTTGCGGCGGGAAAGATGCAACTCGCCGGTGCAAATATTGTGATAACTGGAAACTTCACTGTCACAGGAACCATCCCAAACCAACCGGCAAATAACAGCGTCCTTGCAACGATGAGCCATGGTCCGCAGTCAGGGGTTGCTTGTATATATTTCGTGACCTTGACTCGTCTATATTGCGCTCCCACTGCGGGAATTACAGCAGGTAGTATAACGTTTATCGACGCGGCGCAAGCCAGGCAAGAAATACCACCAGGGGGGATAGCAACTATTCCTTCGAGTGGTGCGATGATGAATATCCAAAATATCGACTCTATTGATAGGTTCATCGTTACAACTTTTGCAACTGGTGGAGCATACAGACAGTATCTCACTCGGTACCCATCAACTGACACCACGCCGTTTGATCATGTTTTTGGCATAGATGATAAACAGCAAGACCAATCATTTTTGAGTTCTCAGGGGGTTGTTCATTTTAACACTGGCTCCCAGCTTCTTTCGGTAGATTCAAATAACGGAGTAGTTCATATTTCTAGGAACGGTGCGACTGCCGCTTTAAACCAGCTATACGCTATACCACTTGGTGCGCATTGGACGTATGCGAGTACTGCTAGCCAGAGAGTTATAACTCCTTCGATAGACACCACGGGGTGTATAAAGTTCGATCAGGTAATAGTTGTGAATGAGAAATATTTGGGTAGTGGGGAATTACGTCTACCTACAGAGCCATTTCGAACATATTATCGAACATCGAATATCGGCGTGAACGCCACTAGTTCGTGGGTGCTTCTCGGAGAAGACGGAGATTTGTCAGCTGTTACTCCAGCGAGTGCAATACAGTTTATGTTCGAATTTTTCATTGCGGGTATGACATGTCTACCAGCCCGGATTATGAAAGTGATAGTCACCTACGAAGATGGTTCGACGGACTCACACTATCAGATGTCATCCACAAATTCTGATATAACGAATGAGAGATTTGCTTGGCGATTCGCGTATCCTTTTGGCGGGACAGTGCCGACACTTTCAGTGGAACTTTTCAATGCTGAGACTGGTGCGTCGATTTTGACCGATGACACTGCTACTCCTGCAAGTGGTACATGGCACAAGTCTATCGACGGTGGAAGTAACTGGATTGCTTATGATGCAGACGACAGAGCCAACGACATTACGTACATTCGATACACACCAACAAATCTCACGGATGATATTATTGTTAGAGCAGTGCTAACACAAGAATAATATATGGCATCACGAGCAATAAAACATAAATTTACTGGTAGTACGGTTTCGATAGATTCCTATGACTACACCAAAACAAATATTGGTTCTTTGATTTTCCAACAAACTGGAACTGATCCAGAGGACAAGTATATTAGCCCTCTACCGATGGGTATCGCGCGTCCGATGCAAGAGGTTGTCGACACTGTTGGTACCGTAACAGTATCTGGCACAGCAGTAACAGGCAACAGCACTAATTTTCAAACATCGATGATAGGTATGGTTATAGGTTTTGGCTCTACCAATCCAGCCAGAGTTACTACATGGTATTCGATAACAGCTCGAGCTTCAATTACAGGTATAACGCTCGGAGTTTCAGCGGGAACAATCGCAGCGGGAACAGCCTACGTAGTCGTTTCAAATGTGCCATCAATGTACCCACACGCGATAACTTACAGCACAACCATAGATTGGATTTTCCTAATCGAAAACCTGGCGACATCGGTAGCGGCGCGAAAAATAATGATGTATGAGTACAATAAGACAACGTCAGTCTATACATGGAAAGGTTTTGTCGTCTCAACATTTCTAACTTCAGCCGCAGCGCATACCATAAGAGGTTTTAGAGCCCTTAGATATCTTCACACAACAGGAACTGTCGAGGCTTCTGGTACGGCGGTCACAGGGTCAAATACAAAATTTGCTGATGAGGGCGTGGCGGCAGGAGCACGTATTGGGTTTGGCTCGACTGATCCGACCGCAATAGTAAGTTGGTACGTCATATCTTCTGTTGATAGTAATACGGGTATTACGCTTGCTACTTCAGCTGGCACCGTTAACACTGGTAGTAGTTATGTAATAGAGGAGCTTCGTTTTGCTATTACAACAACTAACGCTACCGCAGTAAGCGGAGGACTGCATCTGGTTAAAGGAGTGAATTATTCTGATTTTTTACCTACGGGGACTACTATTCCTGTTGCCACCACGACAGATAATCTCAAAGCGACATACTGGCTCTCCGACTCCGGCACCACCGCAAACGTCGTCACTAACACGGCAGCTTGTGGACTAACCATCCAAGACGAAGTAAACAAAGGACTCCACTACGCCTACGTTCCTGACGGAGTCGGTTCTACATTCATGAAGGTCTACCGCTACAATCTGCGTGCCACAGGTGCAGTTACATCGGGTAAGATGAAACTCTCCATCTCTTACTACACCACCGGTACAGTACAGGTAGCAGGTACGGCTGTCACAGGTACAGGTACAACCTTTACCACCGACATGATCGGTATGAAGATTGCTTTCGGAACTAAAAGTCCGGCCACAGTTACCACTTGGTACACCATCTCAGCCTTCACCTCTACAACGGCTATTACTTTGTCATCTACCGCTGGAACAATTGGTGCCGGTACAGACTTCATCATCGATTCTGCCGATGTCATATGTACCGGTCAACAACTCGTTACCGGTACAGTTGTGGCTGTTAACAATGGACGTATTGGTACTCTAGACCATGGAGTAGGGGTAGGTGAAGAGTCACTGTACTTTGTGACCTCTACTCGTATTTACCGTGCCGCACTATCAAAGATTTGGTCGGGGAACTTGGGGTGGATTTCGGAGAACAACCAAGAGGTTCCAACGGGTGGTGCGAGCTCATTTCCCGCAACTGCAGCGATGAACTCTGTTGAAGTATCCGATACGATTGATCGGTTAATTATTACTACCACTGGTGCGACAGCATTTCGTGGATATGTAACGAGGTATCCAGAAACAACTGGTGCACCATTTGACCACATCTTTGGAATTGATGACAAGCAACAGGATCAGTTGTCTGCTGATGGGGACGCGTATATTACTTCTGGAACTGTAGCTGTCGCCAACACTACCGTGACCGGAACTAATACATTTTTTACCGCAGCGATGGTTGGATTTGAGATTGGCTTCGGGACAACAGATCCAGATGCGGTTGTTTCTTGGTATACGATTTCCGCATACACTTCAGCTACGTCTATTACGCTCTCTACTGACGCTGGAACGATAGGCGCTGGGGCGTCTTATGTAATAAATTGGAATAGTAATACTGTTCCTCATTACAATACCGCGTCTCAGGTCACGTCACTTTGGAGTCAGAATGGTATCGTACATATTGTAAAGCACGGTACGACAGCCGCTCTCTGCCAGATGTATGCATTGCCTTTTGGAGCGCATTCGACATACGCTACGACAACCAACCAGCGAGTTATTACTCCAGTTTTATACACCACGAACTGTGCAAACTTTGATTATGTTGGTGTAACAAATATCAACAGATTGGGTTCAGGGGAATATTCATTAAGCCCGGAGCCGTTTAAAATTTATTTTAGAACTAAGGGGCTTTATGATAACTCTGGAGAATGGACAATTGTCCCCAAAGACGGAGACTTGTCCAGTCTATCTGCTTCACCACGTATTCAGTTTATGATTGAGTTTGATGTTATCGGTTGGACGTGTGTACCAGCTAGGATACTTAGTCTTACGGTCGCATACGATGATGCGAGTGAGTATACGGACTCACACTATGAGCCATCAATGTCAAAATCTGTTGTGGCAAGTAAGCAGTTCGCTTGGAGGTTCGCTACTGCTTTTGGTGGAACTGTGCCCACACTTCGAGTCAGATTGTATGATGCGGTGACAGGGGATCTGTTGGTAGACGATTATACTACGGGTACTGGTGGGACATGGGCGAAATCAACAGATGGCTCGACATGGGGAGTTTACAACACAACAGATAAAGCCAATGAGACGACATATATCCGCTATACACCCGCTTCTTTAGGTGATAATATTAAAATAAGAGCTGTATTAACTCAATAATTTTCGCGTATGATATATCTTACAAAAGGACAAAAATTATTTACCAATGAAGGCATGGTTGTTTATGACGCAACTGGTCACTACGATGACGGTGATGCTGTTGTTTGCGCCGCCGCTTACGCTCCAGAAGAGCCAATTTGTAGATACGAAGCAAAATTCATTGCTTACGGGGATAATGTTTACAATATTACTGATCCTGAAAAATTGATGGAGGAGGTAAAGAAGATCGACCCAGAAAATCTATTTGGAAAAAACAAAGACGAGGTTGCTGTGGATAAAATGATAGAAAAGATTAAAAAGCCGGTTAATGAAGAGGAGATTGCAGAAGAGGCTGATGAAGTAGACGAGGAGGGCGAAGCTCTGGGTGAAGAGTCTGCGCCAGAAGAGGTGGTTGAGACCGAGACTCCAGTAGAGCCAACACCAGAGCCCGAAGAAGTTCCGCCTGTTGCCGAGGAGCCTGTACCTGAAGTTGTTCCCGAGGAAGAAATAGTTCCTCCAGTCGTAGGGCCTGAGGTTACCCCTGAGCCTATTCCCGAAATTGTCCCAGAGCCTGAAGTTGTTCCCATAACAGAAGAACCAATTAGTGTTTTAACCCGTAAGCGTAAGAGAAAAGTCGCATAATTTATGGCAATAGATGATATCGTGGCGCAAACTGGAGATAGGCAGGACTTTGTCCTCGAGATACCAGCTGGAAACGCTGCTTACTTACCAAACGATATTCTCATCGAGGATGACGGGGCATTACTCATGTCAGAAGTGCCAGAGGCGGCTGGCGGAAACATTTTTATAATGTCAGAATAGTGCCGTGGAGGGCATCCAGAAGTATTTTGTTCAATATGGAGGGTATTTAGACGAGATCAGGCGTCGTGTTTTGATCTTGGTTAAAATATTCGCTAGCGTTTTCGTGTTAGGTTTCATTGCCACGAGTCCACTCATAAAGCTTTTTATGGAGCATATGGCGATTAAGAATGTTTTAATCGTTTCGACTGCTCCATTTCAGCTAGTAAACCTCGCGATGAGTAGTGGGTTTTTCTTGGCTAGTGTTATAACTACACCATTTTTTGTTTATCACCTTTACGCATTCTTGAGTCCAGGACTTCTACCAAAAGAGAGAAAGCTGTTCATATCTCTTATACCTTTGTCCCTGGTCCTGTTCTTTGTTGGATTTTCGTATGGTTTTGCCACTATGTACTATGCAACCCAGTCTATCGCTCAGTTGAACGTCAGTTTGGGGGTGGTTAACTACTGGGATATAAGCAAGTTTGTGTCTGAAATAGTTCTTACCTCCTCACTCCTCGGTATAATCTTTGAGTTTCCGATAGTTATCACCTTTTTGATCAAAGTTGGCGTAACAGGGGTAGAATTCCTACGCTCAAAGCGTCGGCATGCCGTAGTGGCGATATTCATACTTGTTTCTTTACTTCCCCCTACGGATGGTTTATCATTGTTGTTAATGGCTTTGCCAATGGTGGTTATTTATGAGCTAACTATTTTGGTTAATTCCAAAATTAAAAAACCTGCATAATTTAATTATTAAGTAGTAAAAAATATATGTTTGGATTAGGTACGAAGGAGATAATAATTATTGCGATAATCCTTATACTCCTATTTGGCGCAAAGAAGATTCCAGAATTGGCAAAGAGTCTGGTGGACGCTGTTAAGCATCTAACTGGATCGTTCAAGGAAGGGGACTCAAAAAAGAAATAACGGAACTACTGTAGAAATAAAACGTTTTTCACACTTTCTTGTGAAAAACGTTTTATTTATAGGGGCAAATTAGATATAATACTACGTAATGAATTGTTTATCGCAAGGGAAAAGAAGCGTTGTTTTTTTGCTGTTTTTTGCTTTTTTAATAACACCAGTTTTACTGCTTGCTGACGTCGTTATTTATGCTCCAGGAGAGACTGTAAAAATAGGGGAATTTGTATACAACGACGATTTTACTCCGACAACTGATGATTGTACGGTAACAATATATAGTCCAGCAGGGGCGACACTTGTGAACGGTGCAACTATGACTGACGATGCCACAGGGTGGCATTACTATGATTACACTGCACCAGCAACTAACGGGAAGTATGCTGCATTTATGTCTTGTGGAACACTTATCGCTGGTGACCTGGTCAAAGCCGACAAGACCTTCATTGTTCTCGATCCAGAAGTAACAGATGCTTCGATAGCAACCAGTGTTTGGGGAAGCGGGTCTAGGACTTTGACAGCCTTTGGGTCTCTTGCTGCAGACGTTTGGAATGGAGCGTATGCATCTGTTAGAAGACTCACGGATAGTACTTTAACTAGCGGCGGCGCTCTTGCAACTGAGAGTTACGTAGATGCACTAGAGACAACTGTTGTTACTGAGGTTCAGGCTAACGGCACACTTATTAGCGCACTTAATGATATCTCAGCTGCTGATGTCTGGGCTCATGGCACCAGATCGATTAACTCCGGAACCGTTAGTATAGACAGTGGTTCGGTTGATGCTGTCTGGGATTCTGCCTCGTCAGGCCTCACTGCTGTAGGAAGTATTGGTGAACTTATAGTAGACAATCTCGATGTTGCCGTATCTACTCGTGGAACGAGCACTCTCACCGCAGGAGATGTTTGGGCTAGTGCAACTCGCACACTTTCTACGACGGGAGTAGATGCAGTAACTGCCGGTGTCTGGGCTAACGGCACTAGAACCCTAACAAACTACGGTAACAATATAACGGCAGCTGACGTTTGGAATGTGTTGTCCTCATCTCTCGTGACAGCTGGATCTATCGGCGAACAATTGGCTACGAACGTAGACGTCGCCTCATCAGATATCTTGACCGAGATTATGGATACACAGGCTCTGATAAACGCTCTTAATGATATCTCTGCTGCAGACGTCTGGGCGGCTGGAACACGAACACTTACAGGAAATGTAGATATTTCGACTGCATCTGTGGACGCGATCTGGGATACTGCTACATCGGGATTGGCTGCGAGTGGTAGCGTAGGAAAACTAATAGTAGATAACCTGGATGCTCAAGTTTCAACTGTTGGAGGCGGAACTTTGACTGCAGCCGATGTCTGGTCTCATGCAACAAGAACGTTGTCGACGGCAGGTGTAGACAGTATAGCGACTGACGTTTGGGCAGAGGCAACAAGGACTCTTACCGACTACGGAAATGATATAACCGCCGCGGAGGTTTGGGATACACTGTCTTCGTCACTTACAACCATCGGCAGTATCGGCGAACAATTGGCTACGAACGTAGACGTCGCCTCATCAGATATCTTGACCGAGATTATGGATACACAGGCTCTGATAAACGCTCTTAATGATATCTCTGCTGCAGACGTCTGGGCGGCTGGAACACGAACACTTACAGGAAATGTAGATATTTCGACTGCATCTGTGGATGCTATCTGGGATACTGCTACATCGGGACTCACGGCAATCGGCAGTATCGGCGAGCTCATGGTTGAAAATCTGGACGCCGCAGTATCGACTCGCGGTACTAGTAACTTGACCGCATCTGACGTCTGGGCAGCGGGAACACGAACCCTGACAGACTACTCTACCTCTGCAGTTGCGACAGCTGTTTGGGCAAACGGGACGCGCACTCTTTCTAACTACGGCAATGACATAACGGCAGCTGACGTTTGGAATGTGTTGTCCTCGTCTCTCGTGACGGCTGGATCTATCGGCGAACAATTGGCGACGAACGTAGATGGTCAGATTTCTGCGATAGGTGGGGCTGCCAACTGGAATGTGCGAATGGGAAATGTGGAGCGAGTCCAGACTGGCTATACGTACAGAACAAAAGTTTTCATACTTGATGCCTCAGCTGAACCAACAGCACCGTTCTCTGTGCCTACGGTAACTTTGTATGACCCTGATAGGAACATAGTTGTTTCTAATGTGCCTATGAGTTTGGTCACAACCGGTGTGTATGAATATACATATACTGTCGCGAATAACGCGGCTCAGGGTCTATGGGAGGCCATAGCTTCTACTGAGGTTGAGAGTGGTAAAACAATACAAACAAACGACTATTTCGAAGTTGCCGGTTCTCCTGCGCAGGTATTGATTAACTCCGTTAGTTCAGCAAGCATCTCTTCTATTAGTGCCAACGTCACTATTACTAACGAGGGACTTACTGGATATGAATATCAGTACGAGTGGTGTGTTGTTTCAGATGTGAACAATGAGTGCGGTGGCGGAGATGACGAGTATCACGCTACAGCAGCAAAATTCATTAACCCTAGCGAAGACTGGAATACATCATTATCGGCATCTGTTGCAAGTGCGGGAACATACTATTTCAAGTTGGTCGTTTATTTCGGCACAGAGAGTTCTGGCTCATCTAGAATATTCACAGTAACAGCTCCATCTTCTGGAGGTGGCGGTGGTGGGGGAGGAAGTACTCCTACTGATACCAGTGTTACCCCCATAGCTCCAGCAGGCGCCTGTAGCGGGGCCGACTTCAACAAAGACAGATTTGTGGATTCTATAGATTTCTCTATTCTCCTGTACTTCTGGAAGGCGTTATCACCATTTAGTAATCCTTGTGTGGATGTAAATGTCGACCAGAAAGTTGATTCGGTAGATTTCTCAATAATGCTTTATCAGTGGACCAAATAGCTTATGAAAATATTCAGTAGTAAAAATATCGTGTCGGTCATTTTCTCTCTAACGCTTGCTAGTGCGTCCGCGTTTTCGCTAACTGCACAAGCTGCAACTATAAGTAACAATCCACTGTCCGATGTGGGCGCTAAAGACGTTTTTGTTATAGATATTTTGTTAGACACCGAAGGTGAAAGTATCAACACAGTTGACGGAACTATCAAATTATCGAGCCCGTTGGCTGTTACAGAGGTGCGCGATATAAGTGTCGCAGGATCGGCGGTTAGCCTCTGGCCAAGGAAGCCTTCTCTTTCTGAAAAGGGTGACGTTATATCTTTTGCCGGAGGTATACCTGGTGGTGTTGTTGGTAAAGCCATTCCACTTTTTAAAGTCATAGTTTCTGTAAATAGAGAAAGTGAACTAAAAATTCAAGCAAGTGATATCAAGGCTTATGTTAACGATGGAAAGGGTACAGCCCTTGATGTTGTGGCTAAGTTCTCGCCGGTAAGTATTGGAATTGCAAAAGCGGTACCTGTAGATTCTTGGAAAGAAAATATATCGAGTGACAATACTCCTCCAGAACCTTTTGAGATAAAGCTTCTCCAGGATAAAAGTATCTACTCTAATAATTTATATATATCATACGGCACCATCGATAAAGATTCGGGTGTAAGTCATTACGAAGTAAAGGAAGGGCGACGAGAGCCGGTTCGTGCAGGGGAGACCTATGTACTTATAGATCAGAGTGTCAAAACAAACATTACTGTTACAGCGTATGACAAAGCCGGAAATGCTCGTACGGTAGCCTTCTCTCCGGAGAGTAAGAAAATAAACTGGCTATCAATTCTGGTTACGGTTCTAGTTGTTGTGGTTGGAGTGAAGATCGTAAGAATTTGGATAAAAAATAGACGTCATGGAAAAGATGTGTAATCACAAAACCAGAGGCAGATATTTCATTACTGTATTTGCAGTTATATTTTTCGTAATTTCTTTTTCTAGCGCTTACGCGGCTGAGCTTTTCGTTAATCCTTTTGACGCGACGGTGACAGAAGGGGATGTGATTAGATTGCGTGTCGGTGTAAATACTCAAGGAGTATCAGTTAACAATGGTGAATCCACCGTATCTTTTCCTGCAGACCTTATGCAAGTCGTAAGTATCGACACTAGTAGTTCTATCTTCGATTTGTGGGTAAGTAAGCCAACTTTTTCAAACGCAAATGGAACCATAAGCTTTAATGGTGGTGTTGCGAATCCGGGATTTACAGGTTCTAACGGAACATTATTCTGGATAAATGGAAGGGCAAAGAAGGCGGGCGTTGCAAACATTTCGTTGCAGTCATCATTCGTTCGTGCCAATGACGGCTTGGGAACTAACGTCTTGTCATCTACTCGAAACACTTCAGTTACTATAGCTAAAGCTGTTGAGAAACCAGCAGAGACAGAGCCTACAGAGGATCTAGTTAGAGATGTGATGAGTCCAGATACTTTGTTTATCGCTGTTATGAAAAACGATCAGGGGCAGTTGGTCGCCATGCTTGATGCTCACGATAATGAAGGCGTAGATCACTTTACTATCACTATTGGCGATAGAGAGCCTGTAAAATTGGTCGCGGTCAATGATGCTACGACATACATTATCCCGAAAGATCTAAAAGACGGAGTATATATTCTGACAGCCGCAGCTTATGACAAGGCTGGTAATTCCAAGAAGCAGACGGTCAATATAAATATTGATAGCAATATGCCAGAGATAACCTACTTCTCTAAAGAGGTGGTGGTTGGCCACGAAGCTCATGTTGCCGGGGCTACAGCAATGCCAAATACAGAAGTCTTGCTCGCCGTAGTGTACCCGAGTAGGAGGCTAGAAACTTACTTACTCGAGACAGACGAGAGTGGAAAGTTTGATTTCGACACAGAGCCACTACAACAAATCGGAGAGTATACCCTATGGATCCAGAAGACTGAGGTTGATGGGGTAGAACCTATAACTTCCGAGAGAATAACGATAAATGTAAGCCCAACCTGGGTTCATGCTCAGGTCGAGATGCTAAAGCCATATGCCCCGATACTCGTAGGGTCAATATTGGGTATCGCTCTTATCGTGCTACTAATGAGGAGTGGTGGCTATAGAGTGATTCGGGTGCCAAGGAGAAATAGGGATGATTTCTAGGGTAAAGTTGCATTTCCCCAAGGGAAATAGTGTATAATTAAGGGTATTGATTAATAGGTAATTTTTAAGCATATATATGCCAGCAAAAAAAGCAGCAGCAAAGAAAGCGGGAGGAGCAAAGAAAGCAAATTCTGCATTCATGAAGCCTTTAACTATCAGCGCTGATCTAGCCGCTATCGTCGGTAAGGGCCCTATGCCTCGCTCTGAGATAATCAGCAAGATGTGGGTATACATCAAGAAGAACGATCTACAGGACAAGAAGAATAAGAGAAACATCAACGGCGACGCAGCTCTCACTAAAGTTTTCGGGGGCAAGAAGACAGTTACAATGTTTGAGATGGCGAAACACATCAGTAACCACGTCTCATAATAGAATTCAACTAGCAAGAAACCTTCGCACTCGCGAGGGTTTTTTGTTTGTAGGGGTGGTATACTGAAATAAACAGGGCATTAATAGTTAATATAAATAATAAAAAACTATGGTATCAAAATACTATGAGTACGCGACGTGGATACTCGGAATCATCGTCATCATCCTAGCGATACTACTCTTCCGTGCACAGAATGCGTCATTGGATGACAACCTAGATATGGCTATCGAGAATCTTCGAGAATGTAATGCTGACTTGTCAGCATGGCGCGCAGAGAACCCTTCACCGTCTGCCTCTACAGCGGACCAGCAGAAGGAGCTATCAGAAATTCTCTCACGGTGTGCAGAAAGTACGGGGGTAGTCGATTCATCTGCGCCCGATATCGGTCCAGAGGCCGGATCTCTCAAACAATAATTCGACATATACAAAAATGGCGCGAAGTAGTAATACCTCGCGCTATTTTTGTATTCTAGTGAGCGATAGTGAACGCCAGTATCTTCTTGGCGCCCGCGATTCGGAGGACGCGTCTCGCTTCTATGAGGGTAGCATGCGTAGTCGTGATATCGTCGATGATAACGACATTCTTGTCTCGAACACTTATGTCAGGCTCGACACTGAACATTCCCCGGAGATTTGTGAGTCGCTTTTGACGATTCCCTATAGAGTGCTGAGTTACCGTGTCGCTTACCTTTCGGAGCACATCTACGACCGGTAGTTTTCTGTTACTTTTTCTGGATAGTTCATCTGCTATAAGTCGTGATTGATTATATCCGCGCTTGCGTTTACTTTTGGCTGAGAGGGGTATGGGTACTAGGATGAAGGCCCCAAGGTTATCAAATATTGCGCGCTCTGTGAGCTCGCTCGATAGCTCGTCGTGAAGCCGGAGAGACAAATCCTCAATAACAGAGAATTTGTTTTCAAACTTGAATTTCCAAAGTAGGCGCTTGATTCGTGGGTCTTTATAATTCCACACAGAAATAATCCAATTGTGATCTGGCGCTTTGGCTAGCGATATTTTCTCGAGGCAGGTTGGGCATATCCAAAATCCTTCCCGTTTACATTCGATGCATCGAGAAGGGAAGAGGAAACTTACAAATTTCTTCAGAATTCTCATCTAATTATCAACAAAAAGCTCTATTTAAAGCCTTACTGTAGGTAACGACATGATATAATTCTACTACATATGATGGATAGCGTAGTAAAAGGGCTGATGGGAAAGCTTGGGGATATTTTGAAATCGTCAAAAGGCGGGAGTGTTTTAGGTATCGACGTCGGATCTTCGGCTATCAAAGTCGTTCAGATAAAAAAAGAGGGCGCCAAGGCGATACTTGAAACGTATGGCTCCATCGCTCTCGCTCCTTATGCTGAGGGTGTCGTTGGGCAGGTCATCCCTATTCCTGAAGAGGCATTGGTCAAAGCGCTACTCGATCTGTTCAAAGAGGCAAATGTGACCACTAAAAATTCCGCCATGTCGATCCCGGCCTCAGCCTCGCTTGTTTTTCTTGTAGAGCTTCCTGGTAGTGTCGATGAGAAACAGTTACCTGAGATTATCCATAACGAAGCTAGGCGGTATATCCCCGTACCTATAACAGAGGTTGCCATGGACTGGTGGATGGTACCGAAGAGACCCCTCGATGATGTGACCGATGATTCTGTTAAGCCTTCCAAGTCAGATATAAAAGAAGAAAAAACCAAAGTCCTAGTCGCCGCTATCCATAACGAGGCATTAGAGAAATATAAGAGCTTGGTAAATGATGCCAAGATAGATACTGACTTTTTTGAGATCGAGATGTTTGGTTCAGTACGTTCGACGCTTGGTCAGGATCTCGGCACGAATATGATATTCGATATGGGTGCATCTAAAACGAAGATATCTATCGTCGATCGTGGGGTTATCCAGGACTTTCATATCATCAATCGTGGCTCACACGATATATCAACAGCGCTCGCGACTGCGCTTTCTATCGGTTTTCACGATGCTGAGATGATGAAGAAAGAATACGGCCTGTATGATAATCCAAAACAACCAAAAGCCTCTGAGGTCATCAAGAGCGTACTCGATTATATACTTTTTGAGTCGGGGAATGTGGTATTGAATTATGAAAAGAAGTATAATAAAAGTATTGGAAAAGTCGTGATGATCGGCGGAGGAGTTTTGTTGAAGGGGATTATGGATGTTGCGCAAAAAAAGTTCAACACTGAGACTGAACTTGGCAATCCATTCAAACGAATCGAAGCCCCGGCCTTCCTAGAGAATGTTCTCTCGGAGTCCGGACCAGAGTTCGCCGTTGCCGCTGGACTAGCGCTCAGAAAGTTAAGGTAAAATATTTGCATGGATAAAGAATTTCAAACATCGTTCGTTCCGAAGAAGACTGTAATAGAGCGTGAAGTGTCCCACACTCACAGCAGTTTTTCTGGTGTGGCCAATCTGGTAGCACTCATCATATTTATCGCCTCTATCCTCTCCGCAGGTGCTGCATATTTCTATCGTGGCTCTATGGAGGATAAGGTGTTGAATTATAAAGACTCACTTCAGCGTGCTCGTGCATCTTTTGAGCCAGCCCTCATCACTGAGCTTCAGATTCTCGACAAGAGGATGCGCGCTTCGACCGAGATACTCGCTAATCATATCGCCGTCTCTCCTATATTTACTCTTCTCGGCGAGGTTACATTGCCAACTGTGCGATATTCTGACTTTTCATACGGATTCAACGAAGAAGACTCCAAACTTGTAGACGTAGAGATCAATGGCGAAGCCAAAGGGTATAATTTTATCGCCCTTCAGGCAGATCTTATCGGCGATAATAAATTTATCAAGAACCCGATCTTCTCAGAGTTCACACTAGATCAGACGGGCAATATAGATTTTAAGTTGACGTTTTCTGTGGACAAATCCCTCGTTCTGTATGAGTCATTCCTCGAGAGAGAAGAGTCCCTCGGCGAGGATTTTGATCCGGCGGTGACTGGCGATCCATTTGCTCCGGCAGTACCAGGCTCTGGCGAGATAATAGAACAGCCGATGGATGGCGATACGCAGACTGATTCGTCTGGTGGAACTCCACCGTCTAGTAATATCCAAATTAATATATGAGATGGTTACTACCAATAATTTTGATCGGAGTCGGCATCGGGGGATTTTTCATAATCACTCAGCCTATTTTTGATGAGACCCAGGCTCTTCAGGCAGAGGCAGCGGTTTACGAGGTGGCTCTCCAGAATTCTGCGAACCTCGTCAAAGAGCGCGACCGTCTTACAACGAAGTACAATAGTTTCAGCAAGGATGATGTGATGAAGCTCGAGAAAATGCTTCCCGATAGTGTCGACAATATCCAGCTCATACTTGAAATCCAAGAAGAAGCCGCCAAGAGGGGTATAATAGTCAAAAATGTCGAATTCGAGCCAGATCAGTTTCTCGAACAGAATGCAGTTGTAACTGATGCCGCAGTTGGAACATCAGGAACGACAACAACAGCAGCACGAGAGCGTGCAACGACGAGACGTGCAACAGATGCAGACGCGAATAAGGAATACGAGGCTTTTGAACTAGAGTTCTCTGTGGAAGGATCTTATGATGACTTCGTGTCGTTCATGAAGCTGATGGAGAGGAGTCTCCGATTGATCGACATAAACAGCATTGCTTTTACCCCGGGAACATCCGAGAAGGACAAAGTCTACAGCGACAATTATAAGTACCTTTTCCGTATTAATACTTATAGACTAAAAGACTAAGCCTTATATGAACCACACACTGAAAAATATCATAATAGGAATAGTCATAATAGCTCTCTTGGGTCTAGGCTATTATCTATTTTTTGCGAGATCTTCTGATTCCCCGAGTCCTGCACCCAAAAATACCGGAAGTCTCACTACGGCAGAGGGTGCGCCTGTTTCAAGCATCATAAATACTGAAAAGCCACTAGGAGAAGTTGAGGCCACCAAAATCGGTCAGGAGTTCATAAACCAGTTATTGTCCCTTCAAGCTATCAAGCTTGATGATGAGATATTCTCATCTCTTTCTTTCCAGTCACTAGAAGATTTCACTATAGTATTGATCCAACCAGGAAATGAAGGGCGCCCAAATCCATTCGCCCCATTTGGATCTGATGGTGCAACTTCGAGTAGTCAGGGAACCCCTTCATTTACAGTAGGGGAAGGCGCAGAGTCAGGGGTTGTCGATCCTAATGCTTGGCTTCGGGTGAGCTTCAACAGAAAAGACATCTTCTACCCACCAACATGGACTGTCGCCACAGAGTTCAAGCCTCTAGTAGAAGAAGATGACGACCTAGAAGCTCAGATGCACCGGTTTACTCTTCCAAGCATGGCAACTATAACCTGGGGCGGTTTGTCGTCCGCGTGTAGTACTTCGACTTATCCGGCGTTTCAGTATGGTGCATCAACAAAGATTTGCATCAGGAACACTACGGTTCAGATAGACGGCGTTGATCCGACACCAGAGACGAAGACTGCATTCGGTGATTTTGTAACAAGAAATAAGTAGCAACTATGAGAAATATTTTTTCTAATAAAACCAATCTGTCTCGAGGAATCCCATTTATAAGGATTAATAACTCCTAATATGACATTCCTCCAGGGACTAGTTGAACAAGGGCTTTTATCCAAGGACCTGGTGTCTCATATTTCGAGTTCTGTAGAGGCTAAATACGGAGGGGATTTAGAAGAAGCTTTGTCCAAAGAAGCCAGTATTCCTGAGGACAAAATGCTCGAGTACAAATCTACTTTCTACGGTATACCAGCTCGTTCAGTTGGACCAAAAGAACTCGACCCTCGAGTTTTAGAATACATATCTGAGGATTCAGCTCGACAGTACGGATTTATTCCTGTTGGAATAAAAGATAACGTTCTCGAAGTCGGCATAGTTAATCCTGGACGTACGGATTCCCTCGATGCTCTACAGTTTATCTCGTCTAAAAATGAGACACCATACAAGCTTTTTGTTTTAACAAAGAGAAATTACGATACATTACTGGAGGCATACAAGGGTCTGTCCGGGGAAGTAGACGCCGCACTTTCTGATCTCGACACTGAACTTTCGAAAGTCGACGGATTGAATAAACTCAAAGAAGCCGCTCGCACAGAGGCCGCTGCCGAAGGTCAGCCAGCTGAGGAAGATGAGAGAAAGATTGTTGAAGAGGCTCCGATAATCAAAGTCGTAGCAGTGACCCTGCGTCACGCTGTCGAGGGTGGTGCTTCAGACATCCATATCGAGAACACTGGCAAAGAAGTCAAAGTGCGTTTTCGTGTCGATGGCGAACTACACACATCTCTCACTCTACCACTTAACGTCTATTCGGGAGTTGTCGCGCGTATCAAGATATTGGCCAAGCTTCGTCTCGATGAGAAGCGCAAGCCACAAGACGGAGGTTTCTCCGCGAAAATCGATGGTAGGAAAATCGACCTGCGTGTTTCGACATTCCCAGCATATTATGGTGAAAAAGTCGTGATGCGTATTCTGGATGCGGAGAAGGGAGTAAAAAGTTTGGATGATCTCAATATGACGCCCGAGCATCTCAAGCTTATCCGTGACGCTATCAACATACCATACGGCATCGTGCTCATCACCGGTCCGACAGGAAGCGGTAAGACTACGACGCTATATGCCATGCTAAACGAAATTGATCGCGAGTCGAAAAACGTCGTCTCTCTCGAAGACCCGGTCGAATACCATGTCGACGGAGTGAATCAGTCTCAGGTTATGCCGGAGATCGGTTATACCTTTGCATCGGGACTTCGCTCCATCCTTCGTCAGGACCCGGATGTTATCCTGGTTGGAGAAATCCGCGACAAAGAAACTGCTGCTCTCGCTATCCAGGCCGCACTCACTGGACACTTGGTGTTATCCACTCTCCACACCAACAATGCTGCCGGTGCTATCCCTCGCCTCATCGACATGGGTGTCGACCCGTTCCTTATCGCTCCGACGTTAGTACTCGCTATCGCTCAGAGGTTGGCCAAGAAAACCTGCGAGGATTCTCGCGAACCTGTAGCGATAGATGAGGCAACCAGGGTCATGATCGACAAAGAATTCGCTGACTTACCTCCAGAGTTCCGTTCCAAAATCACGATCCCCGAAAAGATGATGAAAACTGTTCCCTCGAAGACCTGCCCGTCTGGAACCAAGGGACGTATGGCTGTGTTCGAGATGTTTCCTGTAGATAAGGAGATTGAGTCAGTGATTTTGAAATCTCCGACTGAGCTCGATATATATAACGCAACCCGAAAGAAGGGCGTTCTGACGATGAGAGAAGATGCATTACTCAAGGCTCTGAAGGGAGATATCCCCATAACAGAAATGTATAAGTTCTAAAAAATATTTTATGAATAACGAACTAATAATCCAAAAACTAAATAATCTGATCGAGCAAGTTATAGTGAACAACGGCTCAGATCTTCATCTTGCTGTAGGGCGAGTACCGCATATTCGTGTCTCGACTCAGCTCATCGCAGTTGTGAATCAGCCTGTACTCGAAGAGGCCGAACTCGAAGCGATGCTAAGGTACATGCTAGCTGATGAGGAAAAGTTCGCTGATTTCAAGACGAATCATGAGGCAGATTTTGCCTATGACTACGCCGGTGGTTCGCGACTGCGGGGTAACGCCTATTTCCAGAAAGGGAAACCTGCAATAGCACTGCGTCTCGTGCCAAAAGTCAAAAGTTTGCAGGAACTGAATCTCCCAAAACAGCTCGAGCAGTTCGCCAGGCTTAAACAGGGATTTTTCCTCATCGTTGGACCGGTTGGTCAGGGCAAGTCTACTACGATGGCTTCTCTTATCGAGCTTGTTAATGTTGAGAGGGCAGAGCATATCATTACTGTTGAAGAGCCGATCGAGTATCTGTTCGAGTCTAAGAAATCCATCATTGACCAGCGCGAGATAGGACTCGACACCAAGGATTTCGCTACGGCACTCAAGTCTGCGTTCCGTGAGGATGCGAACGTTCTCATGATCGGCGAGATGCGTAGCCCTGAGACTATATCGGCGGCAGTCACCGCTGCCGAAACTGGACACCTCGTCATATCGACTCTCCACACCAACAACGCACCACAGACCATCGACCGTATTATCGATTCTTTTCCAGCTGAACAGCAGGACCAAGCCCGCTCCCAACTCGCGAATTCTCTCGTCGGCATATTCTCCCAGCGTCTCATCCCGCGAACTAACGGCGGACTCATCCCAGCGTATGAACTTCTCATCAACACCAAAGCTGTGGCGAACCTCATCCGTGAGAACCGTACGCACGAGATTGATGTCTTGATAGAGACAGGGTCTGAGCTCGGAATGATAGATATCAACCACTCCCTCCTCGAGCTTGTCCGGCGGGGAGAGATCACCGTTGATGATGCTCGTTTCCACGCCTTCAACAAGAAGACATTCGAAAGTCTGTTATAATTTAACCAATGTTATTCAAATATAAAGCCCTGGATCAGGCAGGCAAGAAAAAAGAAGGCACTATCGACGCACTGAACAAGACCGTGGCTATCGCCGCACTCCAGAGGCGAAGCCTTATCGTCGTATCTCTCAAGGGTGATGAGGACAAGTCTATATTTCGTGGAACGTTCCTCGATCGTGTTCCACTGCGCGATGTTGTCATCATGTCTCGTCAGCTTGCGACGCTCTTTTCGTCTCAGGTCTCTGCACTCAAAGCTTTCACACTACTTTCTGAGAACGCTGAGAACAAGATGCTCGCCGGACAGCTCCGTCAGATAGGCGACGACCTACAGGCTGGTTCGTCTATTTCGGACGCTTTGTCCAAGTATCCTGATACTTTCTCAGAGTTTTATGTGAACATGGTCAAAGCTGGCGAAGAGTCGGGTAAACTGAACGAAACCTTCGAATACCTCGCGCAGTATCTAGATCGCCAGTACAACCTGACATCGAAGACTCGGAATGCGCTCATCTATCCAGCATTCGTCATCGTCGTCTTCATCTCCGTCATGATACTCATGTTCACCATGGTTATCCCGAACTTGGCTCAGCTCCTCCTTGAGTCCGGACAGGAGATACCGATATATACCCGCATAATCATCGGCATCAGTAACTTCTTAGTCAACTACGGTATATTTATTCTGATAATCGTTGTGATGGCTGTCATGTACTTCTTCTGGTATAGGCGTAACGAGAATGGTAAAGAGTACATCGACAATATCAAGATATCTGTGCCTCTCATCGGCAATCTATACAGGAAAATGTTCCTGTCTCGTATCGCTGACAACCTTAACACCATGCTTTCATCCGGTATATCCATCGTTCGCTCTATAGAGATCACAGGAGACGTGGTGGGGAACTATGTTTACAGGAGGATTCTGCGAGAAACAGAAGACGCCGTGAAGTCCGGAAGCTCACTCTCTGATGCCCTAGGCAAATATCCTCAGATTCCGGCTATCATGGTGCAGATGATAAAAGTGGGAGAAGAAACCGGAAGCCTCGGGTCTATCCTCAAGACTCTAGCCGAGTTTTATCGCCGAGAAGTAGATGATGCTGTCGATACGATGATCGGTCTCATCGAGCCGGCCATGATCGTGATGCTCGGTCTCGGCGTCGGTATACTTCTAACCTCAGTTCTCGTACCAATTTACAATATTGCTAGTTCTATTAGCTAACACAGGGGGAATTCTTTTCCACAGTTTAGATACGTGCCACGCTTGCCATAGGCGCATTGTGATATAATGAACCTAAGAAATTTATTATTTATAAAAGTTAATTAGTATTTTATTATGAAGTCCAAATCTAACCGTGGTTTTACATTGATCGAACTCTTGGTGGTCGTAGCCATCATCGGTATCCTTTCATCTATCGTCTTGGTCTCTCTGAATAGTGCAAGGTCAAAAGGTCGTGACGCTTCAGCCAAGGGAAGTCTCTCGTCTATGAGGGCAACCGCTGAGATATTTTTTGACACTTATTCTTTCTATGGGCCAACAGGGAGCGCTGGGCAGATTGGTGATGCGGATAACCTTCTAGCTGGTCTTTCGCCCACAGATACGCTCGTTGATGCAACAAGTATCTGTGACTACATAGAAATTGTACGACTTGCCGACGCTGTACATGCGCAGACTCGTGAACCTGTCGAATGTGAGCCAGATGACGCGAACGCAAACGGAGCAAGCTATACTCTCTCAGCCTTACTGAATGATGGCAGAACATATTGTATCGATTCAACTGGATATGCTGGATATAATGATACAGACAACGGCACTGCTGTGAACCCAGGAATCTCTTGTAGATAAGATTAGGAAATTCAAAACAGCTCCATATGGAGCTGTTTTGAATTTTAGACACATCGTCCCCAAACTGATTTTGTTTTCATTTCGATATAAATTCGTGTGGGGGTATAATTAAGACATGAATACCATCTTAGCTATTTTCGTTTTTGTTTTTGGTGCGATTATCGGGAGCTTCTTGAACGTGGTGATACTCCGTCTCGGTACAGGGCGTTCGCTCGGAGGACGTTCCATGTGTTCTGTGACTGGCAAACCCTTGAGATGGTTCGAGCTCATCCCGATCGTATCATTCATCATCCAGGGCGGTAGGTCCAGATATTCGAAGACTAAGATATCTTGGCAGTATCCACTAGTAGAATTCTTCACTGGATTATTGTTCCTATTCATCGCGATAAAGTTTCTACCTCTCATATATATCAGACCAGAGCTCGTACTCATAAATCTGCTTTTCTATTTTATTGTCGTGAGTTACCTGATTATGATTTTCGTCTACGATATGAGGCATCGGATAATCCCTGACACGTTCCTCTATCCTCTAGCGGGGCTAATATTTATCGGAGTATTTTGTCTTCCACTATTTCTCGGTGCCGATATAAACTCGAGTATCATCTGGCCACTTCTAGCGGGTCCCGTCGTCGCTCTGCCACTCCTCGCTCTATGGGTCATCACCCGCGGTAAGGGGATGGGGCTCGGAGATGTGAAACTCGTCGTTCCGCTCGGCTGGCTACTAGGGCTATCATCTGGATTCGCGATGCTTCTATTGTCGTTTTGGATTGGGGCCGTGGTTGCAATATTTCTCATCTTTTTTGCGAACAAGAAGATGAAAAGTGAGATACCATTTGGACCATTTATAATAATCAGTTTCATCCTGACGTTCTTGTATAATATAGATATGAACAGCATCTCGGCATTTTTCGGTGGTTTAATATAATATGTTCAAAGATTTTTTTAATAAACGGGAAGTGAAAAGTGGTGACGCCTCTCGTTTTAATAATGCCGGCATGACGTTCATCGAACTTATCGTCGTACTCGGCATATTTGCTGCAGTTGCTGCGACAGTCCTGTTCAACTACCGCGGATTTAGTAACAATGTCTCTCTTCAGAATCTAGCACAGGAAGTCGCCCTCCAGATAAAACGTGCGCAGACTGATGCTGTGTCAGGCAAGACTCCTGCACTGTCGGTTGTTCAACTACCGAACATCAACAACCTCCTTTCTCTGGATTGGACTCCGAGTTATGGTGTAGCCTTCGACAAGGAGGAATATCCTGGATCACTTTTCTTTTATTTCAACAAAGATGTCGGTTCTTCGAGTGAGATAAAGCTAGACTTTCTCGATATTGAGAACGGGAGCTACTCATCACCCTGCGGTAACAGTCAGACCTCTGAGTGTCTAGAGGAGTTGTTGCTTCCAGCAAATGTAGTGATAGATATGATATGTTTTGATTTTACTACGATAGTTCCACAAGGAGATTGCTCTGATGCTGACGGTGTCGAGGGTGATACAGCACATATCTCGTTCACTCGTCCACGAGGCAATGCCTCTATTATGGAGTTCGACGACGGTGACTATAACGGAAATGTCTTCGTCAGACTCACAACAGTAGATGGAGGTAAACGATACATTGCCGTTTGGGAGTCAGGATATATAAGTATAAAATAGGTTATGCGTAACAGGATGCTAAAAAGAGAAATCACTAATCAAAAAGGCTTTACTCTTGTCGAGATGATGATCGCCGTCGGATTATTCACCGTTCTCATGACAGTCGGCATCGGAGCCATACTCGGTGTTAACTCAACCCACAGGAAGACTCAGACGATGCGGGCCGTTATAGACAACCTGTCGTTTCTCATGGAAGACATGGCTCGATCGATTCGTCTCGGAGACTCTTATTATTGTAAAGAGGATGGCGCGCCGAGTTTCATCGAGCTCTCTGGAGACGTGAATAATCCTCAGGCTTCAAACGATGGCGGTACGGCTAACAACCTCTGTGACAGTGTAGCGTTCGAGCCTTTCTGGGATTCACAGTTGAGTAATGTTTCGAATCAAATCATATATTATATGACCGAGATCGATGGTGTCGGTACCATCGTCAAGAAGTCTGAGCTTGCTTCATCAACGTTCAATATAGGCGACTGGGATCCAGTTACACCTACTGAGATTAATATTGATTTAGACCGATCGGGTTTTATGGTTGTTGGAGCAGAAGACCCAGCTGACTTTCGTCAGCCAAAAGTTTCTATCGTTCTCATAGGTACAGTCAGACTTGCAGGCTCTATGACAGAGTTCAATCTCCAGACTACGGTGTCTCAGAGATCCCTCGATGTAAACATAACCCCATAATATGAAAAATGATTTTACGAACAAATCGAGAGGCTTCACCCTGATAGAGACCATTGTCGCTATCGCTATATTTGCTTTTGCTATCACCGGACTCATATCTATTACAGCAACAGGAGTTTTTAACACTAATTATGTTAAAAATAAATTCACTGCTTCATATCTAGCTCTGGAAGGGGCAGAGCTAGTTAGAAATATAAGGGATACTGCGGCTCTCTCAGCGAGCGATCTGAACGCGGCACTTAATGATACGACATATTTACGTAACTGTACGGGTTCTGTTGGTTGTCGTATAGATGCGTGGGCGGTAGCACAGCCTATAGACTGTGAAGCTGTTGACGGTACTGCGTGTCGCAATCTCACGTACGACCGTGATACGGCGAAATTCAATTATGATTTCCCAGACAATATAGATGCGTTCGAGTCTATATTTCGTCGCACTATCAATGTGACAACCGTGTCACCTGGTCAGGAGATACGGGTTATATCCAAAGTAGAGTGGAATCAGGGGAGGGAAATGCATGATGTTTCGTATACATACAACCTTTTGAATTGGACACTAGCACCTTAATATGAAAGATAATACTAAAAATAGTAATCGCGGGTTCGTAGCACTCTTTACCGTACTTATCGCTGCGGTTGTTCTCGCAATGGCGGTAGGTATCGCCAACATATCACTTAAACAGATCATACTGTCCGCTTCCTCGACTGACGCTAACGAGTCGTTTTATGCCGCTGACTCTGGTGTAGAGTGCGTACTCTTCCACGATCTGCGGGGCACTACGCCAAACTCTTTTGATGCAAACCAAGCTTTTTCTACTATTGAGTGCGGGGGTATAAATATCCAAATTGCTCAGGTGGTTCCGGGGTTCTTTTTGGAATTCCAAGTACCATACAACGATAACAAGGCGTGTGCATATGTCACTGTTGAAAAGGATTTTACTGCCAATACGACACGGGTTATCTCTCGGGGCATTAATGCGACGTGCGGAGAACTGAATCCTCGTTCGACAGAGAGAGTCATCGAAGTCACCTATTAAAAGCGACCATTATAGGCTAAAATAGCCTAATAACTTGTCCCGTTAGAAGATTACTTCACACAATCGGGATCTGTTATTTTATCTAAAATCTTTTACTGGGATGACCGAAAATGAGGCCAAAAAGCGTATAAAGAGCCTAAGGTCTGAAGTTGCGAAACATTCGGCTCTTTATCATACCCATGATGCACCGGAGATATCTGACACCGCGTATGACGCTCTAGTTGCAGAACTTTTGGCTCTAGAGGCTGAGTTCCCGAACTTAGCTTCTATCACGAGTATCAGTAAGAAAATCGGAGGTAAAATCCTCGAGGGGTTCTCCAAGGTTAAGCACGTGGTCCCTCAGTGGTCATATGACAACATTTTTGATTTTGGTGAGTTGAAATCCTGGGAGGAGAAAGTAAAAAGATTTATCGACAAGGATGGAGGGCTGCGTGATGAGACCCTAGATTATATTGTTGAGCTAAAAATCGATGGACTCAAAGTTGTGCTCACGTATAAAGAAGGCAAATTTATTTTGGGTGCTACTCGAGGAGATGGAGAAGTCGGCGAGGACATAACTGAGAATTTACGTATGGTTAGAAGTATTCCCTCTAGTGTTTCTGACAAGAGAAACTTCGTCGCGGTCGGAGAAGCTTGGATAAAAAAGTCAGATCTCGCAAAGATAAATCATGAGCGTGAAAAAGAAGGTATGCCATTGTACGCAAACCCTCGAAATCTTGCGGCGGGAACCTTGCGTCAATTGGACACTAACGCTGTCGCCAAGAGGAACCTACAGACATATGTCTATGATATAGACTTTCCAGACCTCGCATCAGAAAGGAAAATAAAAACTCACAAGGAAGAATTAGAATATCTCAGAAACGAAGGTTTCAATGTGAACAAAACTTTCAAGCTCTGCAAGAATGTGGAAGAGATAGAAAAGTTCTATCAGTCCTGGATCAATAAGCGCGACAAGGAAGAGTATGGTATTGATGGTGTCGTCATCAAGATTAACTCCAAACGTATATGTGAGACGCTAGGGTTTACGGCCAAATCCCCGCGTTTTGGTGTCGCATACAAGTTTCCTGCTGAGGAAGTAACGACTGTCGTCGAGGATATAGCTATCCAGATCGGCCGAACAGGAGCGCTTACGCCTGTGGCACATCTAAGGCCGGTACTTGTTGCTGGTTCGACAGTTTCCCGGGCCACACTTCACAATCAGGATGAGATAGATCGCCTAGATGTAAGAATTGGCGATACTGTCATCATCCAGAAAGCCGGGGATATAATCCCGGAAGTTCTACAAGTTCTTGTGAATCTTCGTACAGGTAAAGAGAAGAAATTCAGTATTCCTGTCTATGCTAAAAATCATAATCTAGAAATAATAAAAGGCACAGCCGGCAAGGATGAATCCGTGGCATGGTATGTCAAAGACAAGAATCACGCGGCTATCAAGCTCGAGAACATGATTCACTTCGTTTCCAAGAAAGGCATGAATATTGTCGGTATGGGTGAGAAAATCGTTGAATTTCTCATGGAACAGGGTCTAGTCACCGAGAGGAAAGATATATTCGAGCTCGAGGCAGGAGACATGACCGGGCTCGAGGGGTTCAAGGATAAGTCGATCCAGAACCTCCTCGGGGCAATCGAAGAGTCAAAAAATATTGAGCTCTCAAAATTTATTTATTCACTCGGTATCAGGCATGTCGGGGAAGAGACCGCAGGGTTACTTGCAGATGAGTTCAAGACAATCTCAAACTTCCGCAATGCCACATTTCCAAAACTTGAAACAGTCGAAGGGGTTGGTGGCGTGGTCGCCCAATCGGTTGTCGATTGGTTCGGTGACAAGGAAAATTCCAGGGAGCTTGATGAGCTACTTCAATATTTAAGAATACAAAAAGTCGAGGGAAAGATTCAGAATACACTTTCTGGCAAAACTTTCGTTCTGACAGGCACACTCTCGGGTATGTCTCGTGACGAAGCCAAGGCGCGCATCAAATCCCTCGGGGGAAAAGTAACAGGCACAGTTTCGAAAGAAACTTCTTATGTCATAGCTGGAGCTGACCCAGGTTCGAAGTATGATAATGCCCTAAAGCTCGGAGTAGAAATACTAAACGAGACTGATTTTATAAGGCTTTTGTCTTAGCCTGGTTACTTGTATACTTAGAGCTATGACTGAACAAGATATCGAAAAACTGGCGGAACTCAGCAAAATCAAGCTCCCGGAAGGAGAGGCTGTTCGATTTGCCAAGGATTTCGAGTCAATCCTCGGTTATGTGAAGCAGATCGAAGGTGTAGAGCTCGGGGAGGTAAAAAAGTCTTTTTTCCTCAAGAATATTCTCCGTGCTGATGAGAGCCCGAACGAGACCGGCGCATTGTCGGACGCGCTTCTGTCTGCTGCACCAGCCACCCACGATGGCTTCGTGAAAGTAAATAAAATACTCTAATGGATTTGAAATCGATGACAATTGAAAAAGCTCAAGCTGGATTCAAATCTGGAGAATTTTCTGCACTTGATTTAACTCGTGCTTATATCGAAAATATCAAGGCAAAGAACGGGGAACTAAACGCATTTCTTGAGATTTTCACCGATGCAGAAGATCAGGCAAAAGTCGCAGATGAGATGATCTCTCGAGGTGATATCAAAGCTCTGACGGGAATCCCTATCGCACTCAAAGACAATATTTTGTTCGAGGGTCATATCGCGAGCGGGGGATCAAAAATCCTAGAGAACTACAAAGCTGTGTATGATTCGACCGTTGTGAAGGATCTCAGGGCGCAAGGCGCAGTTATCATAGGTCGGACGAACATGGATGAATTCGCTATGGGTTCATCAACAGAGACGTCGGCATATGGCATGACAAAGAATCCCGTAGACATAACAAGAGTTGCCGGAGGGTCGTCAGGAGGCGCAGCGGCAGCGGTCGCAGGCGACATGGCCATAGTCTCACTCGGGTCTGACACTGGCGGATCTATCCGTCAGCCAGCAGCATTCTGTGGAGTGGTGGGTCTCAAGCCTACATATGGAACCATATCTCGTCATGGACTCATGGCTATGGGCTCGTCTCTAGATATCATTGGTCCGATTACGAATTCTGTTGCAGACGCCGAAATAGTATTTGGCGCACTCGCTCATCATGACTCAATGGATGCAACAAGTTTCCCGACGAGCGAAAGGAAGTGTTCAAAGACTGAAGTCAAAAAAATCGGTGTTCCAAGGAGATTTCTGTCTGGCGAAGGAATAGATAGTGAAACTATGGCGAACTTCGATAAATCTCTCGAGAGATTGAGAGCACTCGGATATTCTGTGGTCGATGTAGATGTGCCATTTATGGAGTACTCTCTAGCCGTCTACTATATCCTCATGCCGGCTGAAGTCTCAACCAATCTGGCGCGCTTTGATGGTATTCGTTATGGACTATCTCTCCCGGGAGAAAACACTAATGAGGCTTACAAGAACACGAAAACCGCAGGTTTCGGTGCAGAAACAAAGCGACGTCTTCTTCTCGGAGCATATGTCCTATCTCATGGATACTATGACGCGTACTATAACAAAGCTGTGAAGCTACGTGCTAAAATCACCGAGGAGATGCAGAAAGTTTTTGAAACCGTAGACTTGCTCGTAACGCCTACATGCCCAACTCCTGCGTTCAGGCCTGGGGAGAAGAAAGATCCTGTTTCGATGTATCTATCTGATATATTCACTGTACCAGCAAATATTTCCGGCGTTCCTGCGATATCTGTGCCTAGTGGAAAGAATTCCGAAGGTTTGCCACTCGATATACAATTCGTAGCACCGCATTTTGGCGAATCACTTCTGTTCGAAGTAGGTAAGAAGTACGAAGGAAGTACGAAGTAACATTATGCTCAATCTAGAATTTATATTTTTAAAGATTTACCAATTTTTCACTAACGGACTCAATCCGGATACCGTTGGGAATTCTGGTTTTGTGAGCTTTATAGTTTTTGTGCTCTCTCTCATTTCTGTTATTTGCATAAGTATCATTATCTATACTTGGATGAGACTCGAAGAGAGAAAAAAGCTCGACAAACAGGAGTTCCATGAATCAGTACATGCGGTCAAGGCAAAAGACGAAGAAAAGAAAGACAATAAACAATGGCAGAAAATAATTGAGCATATCAATTCAGCGAACCCTTCTGATTGGAGACTCGCTATTATGGAAAGTGATAGTATGCTTGAAGCTTTGACGTTTGATATCGGATTGGTGGGGGTAACACTCGGCGAGAGACTGAAGAATGCTAATGTGAATCATTTCAAGACGCTTAGCAACGCTTGGGATGCTCATAAGCTCCGCAACAAAATAGCGCACGTAGGACTCGCACACGATCTCCCATATCGCGACGCCAAGAAGGCCATCGAACAATACGAAAGCGTATTTTTAGAGTTCGGGGTTATATAAGGGTTGCTAAAATAAGTTTTTTGGATATAATCAAAGCTACTTTATAGAATCTATTGATTCTCACGAGTTTTATAGCGGGGTGGAGTAGTGGTAACTCATCAGGCTCATAACCTGAGGACGGCCGTTCGAGTCGGCCCCCCGCAACAATTATAATTTTCAGACTCGGTCATCGCGCTTTTCCTCGGGACTCCTCCTCACCCGTCAGATTCCTGTCGCGCGACGACATAGGAATCTGCCTCCTTCGGAGCCGGCCGCCCTCGCTTTATCGCTACGCGCGCTCGGGTCAGCTTCGAGTCCCGCTTGCTTGCCTCCAGCAAGCAAAAGAGCATGGAAAATCCATGCTCTTTTGCTCGTGCGCGAGCGGCGGGACTCGAACCCGCAACCTCTCCCGTGACAGGGGAGTGCTCTAACCAGTTGAGCTACGCCCGCACTAACAATGGCGAAAGTCTAGCATAGAATACCTTGTTCGCCAATGGTGTCGGGGGAGAGAATCGAACTCTCGACCTTAGCGTTATGAGTGCTACGCTCTAACCGTCTGAGCTACCCCGACATGAGCCACGTTTGACGTGACAATGACTCAAAATTATCACATAAATGCTTATTTTCCAATACTCCCGAAACCTTTGAAAAAAAGCCCCAATAGTTTAATATCTTCTGATACGCCGTTGTAGCTCAATCGGCAGAGCACTCCATTGGTAATGGGGAGGTAATGAGTTCGAAACTCATCAACGGCTCCAGCGTATAATTATGAGGAACCGCCATCCTAGCTCAGTTGGTACCCGCCAGAACGACTGAGATCGTTCAGTCGGGCGGGGAGCAAGCAAGCCGATATAGTTCAGTGGTAGAACATTACTTTCGTAAAGTAAAGACGCGGGTCCGATTCCCGCCTTCGGCTCACCATGAAAGACAAATCACTTATCGAAAAAAGGATTGCTGAGATAGAGACTGCTATGAATGCGGCGGACTTTTGGTCCGATAAAACGACTGCTCAGGCCATGATCCGCGAGATGCAGGAGCTCCGGGATTCTGTGCAAGGTTTCGGCAAGTACGACAAGAAGTCTGCACTGTTTACGATATTTTCGGGGGCGGGTGGGGACGACGCGGAGGATTTTACTCGCATGCTTTTCTTGATGTATATGAAGTATGCCGGGAATAATGGTTACGAGCTTCGTATTATCGACGAGACATCTGCAGACTCTGGTGGCTACCGCTCCATATCTTTTGAGATAGTGGGCAAGGGTGCATATGGGAAACTCAAGAACGAGTCCGGGGTACACCGCCTGGTACGTATCTCACCTTTCAACGCGAATTCCAAACGTCAAACATCATTTTCTATGGTCGAGGTGATACCTGTCCTAGACAAGTCAGACGAGGTGCGCATAAATCCAGATGATCTCGACATGTCATTTTCCCGTTCCGGTGGCGCTGGCGGACAAAACGTGAATAAACGTGATACCGCGGTTAGGATCACACATCGTCCGACCGGTATAACAGCGCATGCCTCGAGTGAGCGTAGTCAGGAGGCTAACAGGGACAAAGCCATGGAAGTCGTTCGTGGAAAAATCATCAAGAAGCTCGAAGAAGAGCACAAAGACACGGTTGATGATTTGTCGGTCTCAAAAACGACTGAGAACGAGTGGGGTAGTCAGATCCGTTCATACGTTTTGCATCCATATCAACTCATCAAGGATCATCGGACGGATGTTGAAGTGCGAGACGTTGACAAGGTCTTGAAAAATGGCGAAATCGATGAATTCCTGGAGGCAGAGAAGGAAATCTAGGGAAAATTTAGAAAATTTTGTTATACTTGTTATGTTTTTAATCAGCGCATTTTTATATTCATGATACGTTTTGAAGGTGTTACAAAATTCTATAAGGAGGCTAGGAACCCTTCGATTGTCGAGATGGATCTCGAGATCAAAGATGGCGAGTTCATTTCCATCGTCGGACATTCCGGGGCTGGCAAGACTACTTTTACTAGGTTACTCCTGTGCGAAGAGGCTCCGTCAGAGGGCAAAGTGTTCTTCGGCGATGTCGATATACACAAACTCCGAGGCAAGAAACTCACCAAGTACCGACGAGGTATCGGTACGGTATTTCAGGACTTCCGACTGCTCCCGTACAAAACCGCATATGAGAACATCGCCTTCGCCATGGAGTCTGCAGGCAAGACTGATGAAGAGATAGCGAACGATGTCCCTCACGTTCTAGAGCTCGTTGATCTAACAGATCGCGCGCATCATTTTCCACGCCAGCTTTCTGGTGGAGAGAAACAACGCCTGTCCATCGCTCGTGCCATCATCAACAACCCTGACGTCGTTATCGCCGATGAGCCGACAGGGAACCTCGATCCAGTGAATACATACGAAGTCATCCAGATTTTGAAGAAAATCAACGACCTCGGAACTACCGTTATCCTGACCACTCACAACAAAGGCGTTATCGACTCGATCAAGAAGCGAGTGGTTAGTCTCGAAGACGGGCGCATTATTCGAGACGAAGCGCATGGTAAATATATAGTATAAAAATATATGAAAATTTTAGACCTACGGAGAATAATCAAATCAGGTTTCATAAACTTCAAACGATCAAGCTTCGTTTCGTTGTCGTCGGTGCTAGTCATGACTATCACACTATCTGTCGTAACCATGATTATCTTCTCCCAGGCTATACTGAACTTCTCACTGGCCTCCCTCGAGGACAAAGTCGACATTACAGTCTATTTCACTCAGAACGCTCAGGAGTCCGAGATACTTGTCTTGAAGGAATCCATCGAGAAATTACCAGAGGTTGCAAGAGTAGACTATGTTTCCGCTGCTCAAGCGCTCGACAACTTCAAGGAACGCCACGCTAACGACTACCTTACCCTCCAAGCACTAGAAGAGCTCGATGAGAATCCTCTCGGCGCAACCCTAAACATCCAGGCTATCGACACCACCCAATACGAGTCTATATCGAATTTCCTCGAGAGTGATAGCGCTCTCGACTCGGGTAGTTCTGTCATCATAGACAAGATAAACTACGCTCAGAACAAGCTTGTAATAGACAGACTCATATCTATCAGCGAGGGAGCGAAACGTCTCGGCATTGCACTCACCATAGTTCTGATGGCTATATCGCTCATCATTACTTTCAACACCATCCGCCTCGTTATCTACATCGCACGTGAGGAGATCGCAGTTATGAGACTTGTCGGCGCAGAGAACCACTACATCCGTGGACCCTTCCTCGTCGAAGGTGTGCTTTATGGACTTATATCAGCAGTCATCACGATGATTATCTTCTACCCGATGACTTTGTGGGTCGGAGCTAATATGACGAGTTTCCTCGGTATCAACCTCCACACTTACTACATTGCGAACTTCTTCCAGCTATTTGTTATCACGGGAGTGTTCGGTATGATACTAGGCATCGTGTCGAGTTATCTAGCTGTTAGGGCGTATTTGAAGAGATAGACCTGTCATACTATTCGGATGAAAAAACCAAAAGATACTAAGTACATATTCGTAGTAGGGGGCGTCATGTCAGGCGTCGGCAAGGGGGTCACAACATCGTCCATCGGTACCATCATCCAGTCCAAGGGTTATAGGGTCAGCCTCATAAAGGCCGACCCTTACTTGAACGTAGATGCCGGCACGATGAATCCGACAGAGCACGGTGAAGTTTTCGTTCTAGACTCCGGACTCGAGACTGATCAGGATATGGGTAACTACGAACGATTCCTGAACAAATCTCTACCGAAACAGAACTACATGACGAATGGTATGGTTTTCAAGTACGTTATCGACAAAGAGCGTGCTCTCGGGTATAAGGGCAAGTGCGTCGAGCCGACGTACCACATCACCGAGGAGATACTTCGCCGCATAGAGGATAGTGCCGAAGTCGAAAATGCTGAGTTTGTCATCGTCGAGATCGGTGGAACTATCGGCGAATACCAGAACGCTATCTTCCTCGAGGCCGCCAGACAGCTACGTCTGAAGAATCCTTCGAGCGTCATGTTCGTCATGGTCTCATATCTACCAACCCCGACATCTATCGGCGAGATGAAGACCAAGCCGACCCAGAATGCCGTTTCTCAGATGAACAGCTATGGAGTACATCCAAATATCATCATCGCTCGCGCGGACATGCCTGTAGACAAGAAACGCAAAGAGAAAATCGCCAACATGTCAGGGCTAATGTCTGCCGATGATGTCATTTCAGCACCAAACGTTAGCAATATCTACGATGTGCCGGTGAACTTCGAGAAGGATGGATTGTCAGACCGCATCATGAATCATTTCGGCATCAAGCCAAAGAAGAAGGACCTCTCCGAGTGGCGTGGATTCTTATCCAAGATGAATAACCCGAAGGGTGTTGTGAAGATTGCTGTCGTTGGCAAATATTTTGACTCAGGAGACTTCATCCTTTCTGATGCCTACATATCCGTTATCGAGGCGCTCAAGATTTCCGGTGCATGGCAGGGCGTCAAAACAGAGCTCACTTGGCTCGACTCGAAGAAATTTGAGACTGGAGGCAAGAAATTCCTAAACACCCTGAGTAAATACGACGGCATCCTGGTGCCGGGCGGATTCGGCGAGACTGGGGTAGAGGGCAAGATAAAGGTCATAGAATACGCCCGCCTGAACAAGATCCCTTATTTCGGTATATGTTATGGCATGCAACTCATGGTGGTAGAGTACGCTAGGAACATTCTCGGACTCACCGAGGCGAACACTGTCGAGATCAATCCAAAGACGACGAATCCTATCATCGACATCATGCCTGACCAGAAGCAGAAGCTTGAGATCAGGAACTTCGGAGGCTCGATGAGACTCGGTACATATCCGGCTGTCGTGTCGAAGAAAACTATCGCTCACGAAGCATACAAATCTACTAAAATCGACGAACGCCACCGTCATCGATACGAGGTCAATCCGGCGTACGTCGAGATGCTCGAGAATGCTGGACTAGTATTTTCTGCCAAATCTCCGAACGGCGTTCTGATGGAGATAGCCGAGCTTCCGCGCTCTGTTCATCCATTCATGCTCGGTACACAGTTCCACCCAGAATTCCTCGCACGTCCGCTTTCGCCACATCCACTTTTCACAGAGTTTGTTAAAGCATGTATTATAAAAAATAAGTGAAAACATACATATGAACTTTTTTAAATTCGAGGGTAAACAAAAGGGGGCTAGTGAGAACGAAAAGCGTAAGCAACTTACCGTCGAGATTTTTGAGCTAGTAAAAGATTTGGACTATTTGAACAAGGATTCAGTTGAAAGTCTTGGTGAGGCTAATCAGTTTGGCACGTTACCTTCTTCTGAAGAGCTTCAAGGACTTAAAAATTTAATAGAAGGGTCAAAAAAGGAAGAATTACCCGAGGTCCTAGATAACTGGTTAATCGATCACGAAAGTCTGATATTAATGATGATGCCTGGGGAAGCAAGTAATGATGATGAGTCGGAAGCCATAATCAATGACTACAAAGAAAAAATGAGGCGGGCAAAAAGCGTCGTTGGCGGATGGTTTCAAAAGGATAAACTAGATCTTCTATATTCGGATACAGGTGGGGGTGCGGCTTTTGATGAAAAAATTACTGAGCTTGAGGCGTCACTTAATGGTCTATCTCCAGAAGATAAATCTATCGTACTCCATAAATTTATTGAAGATCTGAGAGGGTAAATAAAATGGAGCATTTTCCTATAAAAGATAAACTTCATACTGATGTATTGGAGGACAAATACGGTCCCATCCACGCAGATGTTCTATATCACGATAACGAGTTTCGCGAAGCTAGGCTAGTTGACGGTAGAGACATATCGAGAACCCACACGCTGACTTTCTTCGAATATGATAAATCTAACGAAGAGATAGCCGATATAAACAAAGAGATTCAGGCCGGTGGACTCATCGGCAAGGTCTTTCGCGAACATGGGTATACGATCAAGAAGAACGTCATTGGTGTATTTTTCATGACTTTGCCGGAAAGGGTGAAGAAAGATTTTCAAACAGAAGAGGGTAAAGCCAAAGCCCGCATCTCAGAATTCTATGCAAAGAAGGGCGAGGCAGACCCTGTTATTTATGGAAAAGTACTAGAAATATATAGTCCTGATTTTCGTGACCCTAAAGAAGGGATAAATCAGGTAGATCTGATACAGATAAATCCAACAGTTGGTTCACTTGTTGAAGATGGATTGTCTTCTGCTGAGATTTGGCAGAAGCTCGATAACGTTTCACCCGAAGATAGAAATATTTTCAGTGATCATGCTGATGCAGAGAAGAAAAGCGAAGCTATCGTGACCGAGCTTCATGATCGGATAGTTGGATATTTTAATAACAGATAGTAATGAACAGAGATACCGAGAAAGCATTTGGGTGGATTGTTGGTATTCTAAATAATCACAAGATCTCTTTTCAAATAGAGGGCGGTTTAGCAGCAAAAGCACACGGCGCCGAGAGAGAGTTGGCTGACATAGATCTAGTTATTCCAGAAGATAATTTTGTAGATATCTTGCCTGAAGTAAAAGATTTTATTAAATCTGGACCTTTGCAATTAAAAGATAGTCATTGGGATTTGCTGCTTATCACGCTTGAATATGAGGGTCAATTAATTGAAATAGCAGGTGTCTATGATCAGAAATATTTTGATAATGTTAATAAAGAATGGATATCTGCGCCGTCTGATTTTTCCAAATCTGAATTAAGAGAAATATTCGGACAAATAGTGCCAATTGTACCGAAAGAAAATTTAATAAGATCCAAAGAGAGACTTGGAAGGGATGTAGATATAGAAGATTTAAAATTCTTGAAGGGTTAAATTCTGTCAGTATTCGTCTCGACCCTTGGAAAAACACCGTTAAGAAACGAATCGAGTTTGTCTGAAAGTCCGTACTGTCCGAACCAAGCCTAAGCTTGGTGAGTTTACGGACCTTTCTGGCTAAACTACGCTCGTTTTAGGTGTTTTTACACCGGGTCTAGATCTTTTGTTACTTTTGCATCATGGCAAAAGTAAGGAGATATTTTAGTCGTTACGCATCGGCGCGTTATTCACTATCTTCACTATCTCATCCTCATCATCTAGTATTTTATATAGTTCCAGGTCACTTTCAGAGATAGTTCCATTCTCAGCTAGTAGAGTTTGCTTTATGAATTGATCGAGTGGCTCCCAGAATTTCTTGCCAACCAAAACTATCGGAAGTCTAGAGATTTTACCTGTTTGGACGAGCGTCAATATCTCGAATAGTTCGTCGAGCGTGCCGAATCCGCCAGGGAAGTATAGATATGCCTCGGCTGAATATGCCATCAGGGTCTTGCGTGTGAAGAAGAAATAGAAAGGGATCTCCTCAGTCACGTATTGGTTCGTAAACTGTTCAGTCGGTAGGTTTATCGTCATGCCGAGGGACGGTTTACCCATCTCGTATGCTCCTCTATTGCCAGCCTCCATGATACCTGGTCCACCACCAGTCGCTATCATACAGTTGAGTTCACCAGCGAGCCTCCTAGAGAGTCTCAGGGCCTTTTGATAGTGCTCATTATCGACGGGTAAACGCGCAGAGCCCCAAAATGTTACGGATTTGTTGCCGTCTTTGTTCTTCTTCACGATCTCGAATCCTTGGCGGAACTCTTCGTTCATGAGGCATATCTGACTTTCGGTGTTGTTGTCGCCGTAGACGTAGATACAGCCACTTTTTATTTCTTCAATAGAAAGTTTCTTTGGTCGAAATGATTGCTTGATATCCATATATGGGAATATTATATTTCCTAGCGAAGATGTGTGCAAGGAACAACCTTGAATGACATCTGAGCGAAGGAAATATACGAGCGAGATTTTTTATTCGAGGCTCTTATAGCACGCTTTTTAGAAAGTTTGGAATAAATGAAATAGTTAGAACGTCGCGACGGTTTCGTACTCCATCACTGGAGGGTTGTAGTCAGGAGACCCTTCTTCGAATTCCTTGTGTCGGACTTCATATACATCACCAGCTTTTACAACTTTGAAATATTCACCGAAGCCGGCGTAGTAGCACATGATCATTGTACTGTCGTAGACATCGGCATCAGGGTCTGGATAATTCTCGCATCCACCTTGAACTTCACCGACATCTTTTTTCACAACTGTCCCGTCAGGATATGTGGCGGATAGGCTCACTTTGTTGTATGGGAATTCACCTTTTTCAAATGGTGAGTACTCCCATGCGAATGTCGGGTTACCAGCGGGCGTCTCTGCGACGGGGGTAGGGGTTTGAGCTTCTTTCGGCTCGGTGTCACGCAACAGGAAATATCCGCCGACGATGATAATTATTACTGCGATTAGGATCTTTATGTTCATAGTGAGTCAATTATAGCAGAATTACTCGACAGTCAGTAGAGATGTGGTGCAGGTACTAATCCCTATAATCTATCGTTATATAAAAGAGAAGACCCCCCGCGAGTAGCAGGGGGTCTCTTCATCTCACTGATAGGCTATTTCCGATTCAAGTAGTCGTCCCCCCGAAGGTGGTAACTAAACTTGCGTCGATGAGCTTTCCAGTTGTTGAGGTAGTTGTCGTATACGCGCTTAGCTATGCGCCGGCATACGCGAAAGATCAGGTTCTTCATGGGTCTCTTTTTTTGATTCTTCGGTCAAACCGAGTGTCTTCGCCCACCATGGTGTGATGGCTGGCAGGAGGGTCAGTGTCCAGATCACCACCCACGCCACGAGTGGCATGAGAGTGGTTAGTTCTGGAAAGGACTTTAGCGTGATGACCGTTAGGACAATCGCGATAACTCCTGTTTCCCTGACACCACAGAGGAACAACGCCTCCTTGATCACTATCTTCTTGCGCAGAAGTGGCCAGAGGAGCGACACGAAGACCGCTACTGGACGAACGAAGAAGATGAACAGCATCGAAATGGCGAAGCCTGTGAACGCATTCTGCCATAGGTCACCGACGCTCACGAGTGGTCCCGCCATCATGAAGATGGTGGGTTTTGCCAGCGAGTCGATCTTCGTTTCCATCACCTGTAGCGTCCGGCCGAATCTGTGGTTGCTGTGATTGTAATTGGCGAGCAACCCAGTAATGAATGCGGCCAGGAAGCCGTTACCACCGAAGAAGGCGGCGAGAACGAACACGAAAATAGGGACAGCGAGCACGACACCAAAGTCGTAGCTTGTTTCGTGGTTGTCACTCTTGTGCTTCTCGTACAGGCGCATAATGAACCAGCCGACCAATCCCGCAATCGCTCCGATAGCGAGTTCTTTGCCGAGGTGTGTCAGGTTATGCGGTTCAGAGATACCCGTTAGCACATTGCCGATCGAGGC
This sequence comes from uncultured Candidatus Saccharibacteria bacterium, assembly GCA_964426385.1. GTDB lineage: Bacteria > Patescibacteriota > Minisyncoccia > Phycocordibacterales > CSBR16-119 > CAYRQF01. The sequence continues at coordinate 40,321 of CAYRQF010000002.1, forward strand.
GACATCAACTCCACTCTGGATCATGATGATCACCGCACCGGTAAAGATGGCGCCGACAGCATCGTTAATGGCTGATTCCGCCACACTGATGTCCACCAGCCTCTTGTACTCGGGCTTGAACCGAACATCTTTCAGTGTGGGTATGAGCGATGCTGGATCAGTTGAGCCGATGATCGCTGCGAGGAGTGCTGCCGTCTTGCCTTCGATACCGATAGCGAGCGCCAGGAATAGTAGGGCAAAAAATGCCACAATGTAGCCAAGCGTCGCGATCAGGATTGTCGGCAGAGCTATCTTCCCGAAAAGTCTCCGCTCCACTTCATCACCTCCTGATTTCAGAATGATAGCAGCGAGCACTGAGCAGACGACCACAATGATCATCGTTTGTGATGACAGTGGCGAAAGTGCGTCGTGCAACAGGATGCTGACACCCAGCTGTAGGGTGAAAGACGGGAAGATCGTACCCTTGGAAACCTCAGAGCATGCCCAGCCGAAGCCGAGAATTAGTGAGAGTATCCAAAAGGTCTCCATTCCAACGGGCAGTCGCCCTAGTATGAATGGGCTAACCGCATTGACCCCTATCGCGATAGCGATGAGGGCTAGAATCTTCAGGTATTTCATGAGGTCTGGAGGGGGTTGTAGAGTGGTGTAGACTCAGGGTTTTTGTGTGAAAGAACTGGCCATCTCGCCCTATGTGAATAGGGACTAGACGGATTACTATCTTATTGTTTAATGCTAAAAAGTCAACCGGGGGTCAGCCCGGTCTGAAAAGCCCCAGAATGTGCATTTTCTCCAGTGTTAGAAATAGATTATGACCTATGCGGGCACCCTGCCCAGCAGCACGGCCGGCGCATGCCGCCAGAAAGCTTTGAGACAGCCTTTTCTATACGTATACCGCGTGTTTCGGCACGTTTTCCAGATATGACCCAGCATATCCATTCATTGCGGGCGAGGGGAGTAACCTCCTGCCACACGGCTTGAGCGGGCTTATTTGAGGCAATAGCTTGTTGCAAATCTGATGGAAGTTTATGCATGCACTTATTATAGGAATTTATCTGGGAATTCGCCTAATAACTCCTTAGCTTTTTCGTATCTACTTCTAAATGCTTCTTGGGCTTCTGGTAAGACGATTTTCCTATTCCAGTCTTTTTCTATTTTTTCTTTCAGATATTTTTGAGTAGTTACAAAGTCATCGCCATCACCAAAGTAGCTTGGATAAAATACCCCAACGAAATGGGACGCTCCGTCAGCTGAAGAGATGATTTGGGTTTCTATAGGAGTAGTTCGGATATCAATTTCATTCTTCTTTTCCATTAATTCCCAGCACCTTAAGACTTTATCAATAAACTCTTGGGAAAAACCGCATTCAGCAAGAGCTTTTGGTCCTTCTCGCAAAGTTGTCTCTTTTTCATTTTTCTCATCAATAGGTTTCCCAAAGTCATGGAACCAGACCAAAACCTGAACAATGTCTCTGTCAGCTTCTGGGTAGGCGTCACAAAGTTCCATAGCAATACGTTCAACAATTTCAAGATGGTATTTGACCATCCACTCGTGATATTGAAAATCCTTCTTAGAGAAGTTTTCTATTGTAAGGCTCTTAAACTTTGCGATTTTTTCTTGCATGAGGATATTTTACCATTTCCTTGATTTTGAGCCGAATTTGGGGCAGAATAGCGACATTGCCGGATCGTCTAATGGTAGGACATATCCCTCTGGAGGATAGTATCTTGGTTCGAGTCCAGGTCCGGCAGCAAATTTGAGCAGAGTTCGGAGTACGAAGAGTATCATTTATGCATAAATCACAATACAATATTCCTTACGTGGTTGTTACTCAGAACATGATGCAAAACGCTGCGCGTAGTTCTGTGCAGACAATGGAAACCCTATTAAGTAAAAATCGGCTTGACTTAACATCTTGGCATGTACCATTTTATATTCTTGCTACGACGGCTCTTGAGTTATTTCCTAAAGTAGCACTATCTCGTAATAGACAAAACGGAGAACCAATTCCAGAAATTATTAAGGAATTTAAAAGATTAGGGCATAAACTCGATGCGCTCTATTCAAGTGAGGTGGTCGGCGACGATTTTCTATTAAGAGCCGGGATATCTAAGGTTGTAAAGGTCGTAGATCAAGACCAATTTGTCTATCGTTTTGATTTTTATCAAAATGGATCAAATGTCCCTATTCAGGTCTACGATATGGAATCTCTAAGATACGGATTTATGGCGGGAATTAAATCCAACGCAGGGATAATAGCATATCAATTTGATGATCTGCTTAAACTATGTCAGTTAGTCGAAAAAGCCGCAATCAGTTGATTTAAAACGCAATCAAGATGGTAAAATAAAAGCCCATGATCATACATATTTGTTCAACAACGACCTGGAAAGCAGTCAAAGAGCAAGGTTATTACGAAGCTGACAGCTTAAAATCACAAGGTTTTATTCATTGCTCAAAACCCGAACAGGTAGTTAAAGTTGCTGATTTCAATTTCAAAGGAACTAAAGACCTCATATTACTTTTAATTGACGAAGAAAAAGTTAAGCCCGAAATAAAGTACGAGGATGGCGGAAGCGGAGAGTTGTATCCTCACATTTATGGACCGCTGAACATTGACGCTGTTATTGGTACTGTAGATTTTCCAACCGAAGCTGATGGAAATTTCAAACTTCCGAAATTGCCTGAATAATCAATTCCGAAGAGGGTCGAAATGGTAGAATCAAAGTTACCTGGAGAGCCTTGTGGGGTAAGGTATTAAAAATTACGAGCCCGAACAGGCCAGCAATTTAGAGAATTAAGGAATGATAGCCAATAAAAAACTCAGCGTAGTCTTCGATAAAACAAGTGGGCACTGCCATTTTTGCGGTGATGCTCTCGTGTTTGATAAATATGGAGTAAAAGACATAAATAATCTAGAGGGTGCATGGGAGGCAGATCACGTTATCCAAAAAGGTAAGGGTGGGAGCAAGGATATTGAAAATTGTCTACCATCCTGTGTTAGGTGTAATCGTCTAAGGTGGCACCGCAAAGGTGATGACCTGAGGGAGCTTATTTTCTGTGGGCTTATTGTGAAGGACGAAATAAAAAAAAGAACAGTTCTTGGAAAGAAGATCTCTGAGCTCAAAGATAAGCGAATTAATCAGAACACTAGTCGTAGGAGAAAGATATAGTCTGTTTCGCATGTAGTATCCTTGCGAGTAATATATTCGGCCCAAAATCAAGGAAATGTTAGAATGGGCGAATGGATAAAGATACTCAAATCAAGGAACTGACCGCCAAGGCCAAGCGAGTTATGGATAATTACAGGATCGATTTTCCTGATGTGAAGATGGATCGGGACTATATACCGTTCAAGATCACCGAAGAATGGGGCGAATGCCTCCAGGCGTACCTGATGCTAACCGATCGAGGTCGCCAGAAGGGCAAGAGTAAAGAAGAGATCAAGGAATTACTCTCACAAGAATTCGCCGATGTTTTCGCTTATCTACTACTATTCGCTGATGCCGAAGGTGTCGATCTCGCCGAGTCTGTCAAAAAGAAATGGTTCGCGTATTTAAAAGATTAATAAATATTAATGAGATCAACTGAATGGTATGCCGCACTCGTGAAGCCTGACTGGGCTCCGCCGTCATGGCTTTTTGGTCCGGTTTGGACCGTGCTATACGCTATTATCGCCGTAACATTCGGCTCAGTTTTTTATCGAGCTTTCAAGGGCGAGATTCCGTTCGTCGTTGTTCTGCCATTTATCCTCAATCTTGTTTTCAATATACTCTTCACTCCGATCCAGTTCGGCTTGCGTAACAACCTGCTCGCCGCTGTCGACATCCTGCTCGTACTCGGAACTCTCGTCTGGGCACTCATCGCTATCTGGCCACACATGCGCTGGGTTGTTTATGCGAACATCCCATATGTACTGTGGGTCGCGTTCGCCACAGTGCTCCAGTTATCCATAACTTTCATTAATAGATAATGAACACTCTCGACACCATCGCACTGTTCGTCATGCTCGCTGGATTCGTCATCGGTCTCGGCGCTGTGACCGTCATCGACATTCACGGCTTCCTCGGACGTAAGTCTAGCTACTGGACTTTGGCAACGACTCGCACTCACAAAGTCACCAAGCCTCTCATATGGATAGGTATGTTCCTCGCCATCGTTGGCGGAGTATTGCTTTACCGACACGAGTCTCTCGTGGGTATACCGCTCATTCACGCCATCGTCGCGCTCGTTCTCATCCTAAATGGATTATTCCTGTCTTTCCGCGTCAGTCCGTATCTCCTAGCCAAAGAGAAGTCTGGTCGCGCAGAGGAACTACTGCCGAAGTCTTGGCAGGATCGCATCATCGTGAGTCTCATCGTCTCAGACATCGGCTGGTGGGGAAGCCTGGCGTTACTCGTCGTTTATATATCGAAGCTCTAGTCTATGGGCAAACCTAGAACAGTCTCTGTAAATAACAAAATGCAGAAAGGGTACAAGTACGAACTCACAGAACCCGTGGGTCGTAACTTCGATCCCGAGTTTCGACCTGACCTAACTCCCGCCGAGATGCTTCACCTCGGAGTCTTCGGCGGAGTGTACATGCGTGACTGCGGGAGCGAGTATCCGAAGAGTTGGTTTAGCGGAGCGAAGTTCGCCAAAGGCGCTCGTGATGCGGATATTAACTATTTCAAAGTGAATGCTAGTCAGCCACTCTCAGTCTGGCGAGCCAAAGGTTGGATCAGGGAGATGGATCCTCGGGGATGGTTCGAATGGTACTGTCGTTACTACATAGGTAGACGTATTCCAGCCGAGGACACTCGCCAGATCAAGCGCTGGAAGGCTATGCGTCGTCATCTCGGGCAGATAGTCGGGAACTGTCGGGCAGGGGACACTAGTTGCAGACCTCGTCAGCGTCAGGCACTCCTACATTGGGCATACGATACACGCAGGGTCTAGACGTTCAAAACTCACCTCAAAAATGGTAAAATATGGTCTATGAAAAAATCGCTTAAAGCCTTTGTTTTCGGCCTTTTTATCTTTGTTTTTGCCTTAGGACCACTTCAACCAGCAGTCGTTTCGGCCTATGGAGGGGTTGACGAGTGGCTTTTTAGTACGAATGATTTACGCAAGAAAGTGAACGCTCTCGGTGCCGAGGCTGTCAAGAATCTACCTCTACCGGTTCTCATCGGTGTACCACTCAGTAGTGTCTCATCGAACTTCGGGGACATCCGCTCAGGTGGTAGGAAACACGAGGGGTTAGACATCATGGCACCGATGGGTTCACCTATCGTTTCTCCGACAGATGCCGTGGTCCTAAAAGTCGGCTATGGAGCAAGCTCCGGATACTATGTCTATACAGGGAACCCTGGTGGCGAAGTCTTCGCCTACATGCACCTCGAGAAGCCTTCGACACTCGAGGCTGGTGACGAGCTCGACGAGGGCGACCTCATCGGCTATGTCGGTAACACAGGGAACGCCAAAGGTGGCTCTCCACATCTACACTTCGAGGTTAGGAAGGATGGTCCGACTGATCCTTTCCTGCGTATCACCAAAGAGTTCAGTGTAGAACAGCGTCTGGCGTTCCTCGAGAACATCATCGACAAGGTCAAAGATACGAGCACCTCTGTTGCCAAAGCAACGAAGACAACGACAGCAAAAGCAGACGTTACCGAAGATAACGCCATCAATCTCCCGAACACTGACCTCAAGCTCGGTGCACGAGGTGAGAGTGTTCGAGAACTCCAGGAGTTTCTGATCGAGCAGAACGTCGGCACTAGTGTGGCGAAGCTCGCCAAAGCCGGTGCGACAGGCTATTTCGGCGAGGTTACGAAGAGTGCACTCGCAGAATATCAGGCGTCAATCGGTATCAAGCCAGCTAGCGGATACTACGGACCTATTACTAGAAAAATCATCGCGCAGAATATCTAATGCCGAAACCGAAGGTTATAGTTTTTGATTTTGATGGAGTTATCATAGACTCTAACGATTTTGGTTTACGACAATTTATAAAAGTGTTCCCGAAAATAACCGCCGACGATTACAAGAATTTGCTCCGGGGTAACTTCAGAGACGGAGTAGACAAGCTTACGCTAGAGAAAATACCAGAAACAGAAGAAGAAAAAGAAGCGAGGAGAGCGCAGGCAAATCTAGAAAAACTAAATGTTTGTTCGATGTTTCCGGGAATGGTGGAGCTAGCTCAGGAACTTCATGGGCTAGGATACACGCTCGCCATGAACACTTCGGCGAGCACGATGAGTTGCGTTCCGATGCTCGAGAAGTGTGGACTCGGTGAATGTTTCGATTTTATGGGCACTATCGAAATAGATAGAAGCAAGGTCAAGAAATTCAATCTCATGAAAGAAAAATACGGTGTCACAGGATCAGAGATGGTCTTCGTTACAGACACGCTAGGCGATCTAGTAGAGGCGCATGAAGCAGACGTCCCAACCCTCGTCGTCATGTGGGGTATGCACGACAGGAGCTACTTTACCCGAGAGACACATGACAACCTCGTCGCCATCGTCGATACCGTCGCCGAACTAAGAGAGAAAATATTAGAAAGTGTTAAAATATAGGGATGAAACATTTTGATGGATTTCTAAGTTGGGTAGGGGTTCTGATCATCCTCGGGGCGTATATCCTGAATGTTTTCGGCGTTATTTGGACTCAGAGTATTATTTATCTGCTGGCCAATATCGTCGGTTCGGTTTTCATCCTCGGACACGCCTTTCACCGGCGTGACTACCAGCCAGCGATACTGAACATCATCTGGGCAGTGGTTGCACTTATTAATTTAGTTATCCTTCTATGAAACTACTTCTAACATCAAACGGACTTTCTAACGATTCTGTCGTTAGGGCCCTCTTTGATCTCGTCGGTAAAAAGCCTGAAGATACAAAAATCGTTTTTATTCCGACGGCAGCCAATTTAGAAGTTGGCGATATGGGTTGGTTTATAGATAATTTGATTGATATTCAGAAATGTGTTTTTGAAGAGATACAGATAACAGACATTTCCGCTGTCGATGAAAAGATTTGGCGTCCGAAGTTCGAGAATGCTGATATTTTGTTTTTCCAAGGAGGGAATAGCTACCACCTGATGTCTTGGATAAATAAATCAGGTCTTGTAAATATTTTGCCAGAACTCATGAAAACGAAAGTATGGGTTGGCGCAAGCGCAGGAGCTATGGTGACTAATCCTACCTTAGCCTTAACCTCCAAGGATAAAGAAATGTATTATGAGGAGGTGTTTGGAAAAACTGGGGAAGAAGCTCTGGGGTTTGTAGATTTCTATATTAGACCACATTTTAATTCTCCAAGTTTTCCCGAAGTTAGAAAAGAATATTTAGAGGACGCAATAAAAGGGATAAATCAGAAGGTTTACGTACTCGACGATAACTCTGCTGTAAAGGTGGATGGAGATAAAGTAGAGGTTGTTTCAGAAGGCGAATGGATTGTTTTTAACTAGATAAATATGTCAGAAGAAGTTGTTGTAGTAAATGAAAATGACGAAATAATCGGCACGATGCCGAAGGATGAGGCTCATAAAAATGGGGTACCTCATCGTATAGCTGTTACTTACGTAGAAAATACTTCTGGGCAGATTTTGGTCCAGATCAGAATGAGTGGAAGTTTGGACCACTCGTCTGCTGGTCATGTGGAGGTTGGAGAATCTTATGAAGATGCTGCTCGCCGCGAACTTGAGGAAGAGCTCGGAATAAAAGATGTCGATCTTGCATATATTGGGAAAGGTTCCTCTGATGAAAATTATGGACATGACGGAGGTCACAGAGTTCATTTCTTTCATGTTTTTAGGTGCAAGGCTGAACCAGGTCAAATTCAACAAGATGAAGTAAGTGGTATTTATTGGGCTGACCCAGAAGAGGTTTTAAAAGAAATGCAGATAGAACCTAGAGAGAAAGTGTTTGCGGGAGGGTTTTTAGTTTCGTTGCCAATATATTTAGCTAGCAAGAAATAATATGAAAAAACAGGTTGTTGTAATTCATGGGGCCGAAGCTTTCGATACATACGAAGATTATTTGAAGTTTCTGAAAAATATAGAAATAAAAAGTCTGGATGATATCAAAGAAAGCAGAGGCTGGAAAAGTTCTCTAGGAAATAGACTCGGGGAAGAATTTGAGGTGGTTGCACCCAGGATGCCCAATAGCTTCAATGCTAAATACGCTGAATGGAAAATCTGGTTTGATAAGATCGCCCCTCTTTTAAGTAGTGAAGTGGTCCTTGTTGGTAATTCGATGGGGAGTATTTTCTTGGTTAAATATTTGTCTGAGAATGATCTAAAGAGTGAGATTAAAAGTCTACACTTGGCTGGCACACCCTTTGATGCTGAGGGTACCAATGACACACTGGTTGATTTTGCGATTACAGCCGACTTTAGAAATCTCGAGAAGCAGGTAAGTAATATATTTTTCTATCAAAGCAAAGACGACCCAGCTGTTCCTTTTGCCAATGTTGAAAAGTATAGAAAGCTTTTGCCGAATGCTAATTACAATATCTTCGAAGACCGCGGACATTTCCGCCAAGAAGAATTCCCGGAACTGGTGGAGAATATCCGCAAATTCAGCTAGAATATACTCATGAACACCAAAATCAATGCCAAATACTTCTTCTTCGGACTACTTCTGATAGTCCTAGCCTTTACCGTAGTTTTACTACGACCTTTCCTAACACTCCTGGTACTCGGGGCATCTATATCTGTCGTACTCTATCCGTTGTATAACTGGTTTAACAAAGAGATGAAGTGGCAAACTGGTTGGCTGTCATCGATCCTAACCGTTCTGACATTTATGATAGTGCTATGCGTCCCACTCTTTTTTATCGGCAGTAGTATCGTCAAGCAGTCCTCTGATGTCTATAATCAGCTCTCATCTGAGGGTCAGTCCGATGTGTACGTTAGTCAGTTCAATGAAACCGCGGCTAGAATATTGCCAGCGAATATAAATTTCGACATCAGGGATACAGCAGAAAGTGTGTTCGGAGCTATCACGAAAAATGTTGCAGGGATATTCACCAAGACGCTTACAACGATACTCTATTTCCTCTTACTACTTCTAGCGATATTCTACTTCCTCAAAGACGGTCATCGCTGGAAGAAAGCCGTAATACTACTTTCACCGCTCCCTAATACAGATGATGTTAAGGTGATAGACAGACTACAGAATGCAGTTTCTGGGGTGATGAAGGGCTACCTACTAATCGCAGCGCTCCAGGGTATCCTCATGGGTGTCGGACTCGCTATATTTGGTGTACCACATGCGGCATTGTTCGGGCTCTTCGCAGGTGTGGCCTCACTAGTTCCAACCATCGGTACTGCGATAGTGGCGATACCAGTCGTGCTCTACCTGTTCGCGTCAGGTGATTCTACCGCGGCTATAGGTTTCACTATCTGGGCTACTGTTATCGTCGGCTTCGTCGACAACCTACTGAACCCTACGCTCGTCGGGCGTCGTACGAACATCCCACCACTGTTTATCCTATTCTCAGTACTCGGTGGTATCGCACTCCTAGGTCCTGTCGGTATCCTTATAGGCCCACTCACTATCAGTCTACTTCTCGCACTGATTGCGATATATCGTGAGAGAGAAATGCATAAATAGGTTACACGCCGTGGAAAATTTGTTAGTATGGTAATAGGGTAGAGGTCGTTATTAATAGAGTAATTTTGCAAAATAATTTATGTTAGTAACAATCGCAACAATTCTTATCATCCTTTGGCTTCTCGGTATCGTTGGGGTGTATACAATCGGAAACTTGATTCACATACTCCTAGTTATCGCCGTGATAATGTTCCTCGTTCGCATCATCCGCGGAGAGAACCCAGTCAAATAGGTATTAGGTTATAGATAGTAGATTTTATAAAGCAGAAATCCGCCCAGAGGCGGATTTCTGCTATAATAAAGATATGGAAACATTAATGAAAGCAGACATTTTTTTCTTCGTTACGACCATCTGCGTAGTGCTCATATCAGGAGCTATTATCTACCTATTGATCCGAGCTTCGGCATTCATGACATCACTCAGGGAGCTCGCAGACAAACTCAAGGAGAAGGCTGATGATGTCGGACAAGAAGCCGAGGAGCTACTCGAGAGGATGGAGGATAGTCTCATATTTAGACTCGTGTTTGGAGGAAGGAAGAAATCTACGAGAAAGAAGAAGCGCTAGAGTTTTGCTCGGGTGGGTGTATAATTAATGAGGATATTATCAGGCTTAAATATATAACTATGGCAAAAACTAACAAAAAGAGCGGAGTGGGAAAAGCCCTAGCTGTCGGAGCAGGTGTAGCAGCAGCGAGTGCTGCGGCATACATGCTCATAGGACCTAAGGGCAAGCAGAACCGAGCCAAGGTAAAAGCATTTGCAAAAAAGGCAAAGACTGCAATAACTAAGAACAAAGAAGTTATGGCGATGGCGGCAGCGGTTACCAAAGCTGCTATGGGTGCGAAGAAGAAGGCCGGAAGCGCAGTGAAGAAGGCGAAAGTGGTGGCGAAATCAAGTATGAAGAAAGGTGTGACTGCAGCCAAGAAGGCTGTGAAGAAAGCAGTAAATAATGCAAAGAAGCGAGCATAATTATTAAGATAAATAAATAATATGGATCAGCAACCACAAATGAATCAGACAACAACATCAGACAGTGGAGGAACAAACACAGTTTTGATAGTTATCGTAATCATTATCATCTTGGTCGGAGGATATTTTCTCTTCATGAGAAATGGCGTTGCACCAGCACCAGCAGATAACGGCGGAGTTAATATAGATGTTACTCTGCCAGCTAACAGTGATGAGCAGCCACCCGCAGGACAGGAAGCTGTTTACTAATCGATCGGATAAACAAAAAGCCCCAGGTTGGGGCTTTTTGCTTTAGTATTTTTTAAAAACCTAACTGTTTAAAGAGAGTCTTGAGCTCGGGGCCGGCAATTTTCTTGAACTGATTTGGTTTCAGTTTACCGAGTTCTATATTCATAACGCGGATTCGTTTCAGCTTCATGACTTTGTATCCGAGTGATCCACACATTTTCCTGATTTGGCGATTTTTGCCTTCGGTTAGGATTATCTGGAATGAGTGCTTGTCGACGCGCATTATCTTTGCCTTTTTTGTCGTATAACCATCGAGCTTGATCCCGAGACCCATCTTGACCAGAAAGGAGTGCGCGATCTCCGGAGAAACACTGACGAGATACTCCTTTTCATGGTCGTTGTCTGGATTTAGCAGTTTGTCGGTTAGACGGCCATCATTGGTCATGAGGATGAGCCCCTCAGAGTCCTTGTCGAGGCGGCCGAGTGGGAAGACTCGTTCGGGGAATTTGGCCCGCTCCTCTATACCGGGCTCCTCAGCCGTTCCTCCCACTGACAGCACTCCTACGGGCTTGTAGTAGGCATAATACGCGTACTCAGTGGCTTTTACGCCCTTTAGCGTCACTTCGTCCTTCTCGTAGACTGTGTCTCCGAGAACGGCCTTTTTGCCGTTTATATACACCTTTCCTGCAGATATGAGCTCATCCGCTCCACGCCTAGTAGCGTAGTTCTTGTGGGCGAGGTATTTGTTTATCCTCATCGGGAAACCTGATTCACTCATCTGGTGCGTGTTAGTCTCGAACTAAAGAATAATACAGTGAGCATTACACAGCCGAGAACAATAAACAAGCCTCTGTATTCGGTCATAGTTAGGACGAATGTCGCCACAAGTGGCCCCAAGATGTAGGCAACAGGGGCCGCATTTCTAAACATCGCAATCATATGCGAATCCTCGGCGTCGACTTTTCGGAAGAAATAGCTCTCTGTTCCGACCTGGACGAACGAGGCTCCGACTCGAGTGAGTGTGAGCCCTATAGTCCAGTTCAAAAAGCTTCCATCTGCGAACAGTCCGAGGGCCGCAGTCGATAGCGCGATGATAACCAGTCCGATACTCATCAGATGCTTCTCACATCTATATTTGTCAGCGAGGCGGCCGATTGGAACTTCGAGTGTGATGTAGGGGATATGCATTATGGCGAACATGGCGCCTATTTGTTGCCAGTCAAACCCGAGAAACATATTGAGATATATCGGCGTATAGACGGCCATCCAGCTGAAGAAAAAAGACAGCATCAGACTGACGATGTAGACATTGAAAAGATTATTGCTTCGCAGGAAACGGCGTATGATTTTCGGAAATGAGATATCTTTTCTTTCCGACAGTAGATCTATTTTCTCGAGATCTCTCATGAACACTAGGAACATGATTATGATGAACATGCCAGCCGTCAGATAGACGAGCTCAAAAGAATTATTCACCAGTATCGTTCCAGCCAGTAGTGGTCCGATCAGGAATGCTAGGTTGTACACAGCGAGATAGATTCCGCGTGTATTGCCAGTAGAGCCCTTTTTACTAAAATGCTCAATCAGCAGATCAATGGTGAAATATATCCCTATGCCGGCGGCTAGGTAAATGACGAAAAACGCCTGGAATAGTAGAGCGTTCTCCGTGTATATCATCCCGAGTATCGAGAGGAGATATGTGCCTGCGGTCAGATGGAACACCCCTCGAATGCCGATCTTTTTCAGTATGCTCGGCAAGTAGGCGAGGAAGACTATGGTTGTTATCGATCCGAGAGAGAACAATACTCCGACAGTTTTCACGCTGACGTATGTTCCAACGAAGGAAGAGTCGATGTAGCTTGTTAGCGCGAGTGCGATAGTCAGGAGGAACCCGACCAAAAAGACCGAACGCAGTTTGTTCGCAGAAGTATTCACTACATAATTGTAACAAATCTTTACTAGTTTTTGTCTAGACGCTGAGGACTACTGGGATAACTACCGGACGCTTGCCCGTGGACTGGAACAAGAACTTGGAAATCTTTCTGTTGATGGTGTCTTTGACGTAGTCGAAGTCTATCGGATCCATACCAGCGATTGTTTCCTCCGTAGTGACTTTGATGATAGTGCGAGCTTTCTTCAGCAGTTCCTGATTTTCCTTTAGGTAGACGAATCCTCGAGAGATGAGGTCAGGGGACTTCTTTACTTTCTTGTTATGGACGTCGACCATGATGATGATCATGAATATACCGTCCTGAGCGAGAGCTTTGCGGTCGCGGATGACGAGATGCTGGGTGTCAGAGACGGAGAGCCCGTCGATGATGACGGCGTCAGCTGGAACCTTCTCTTTGAGCATAGTGATCTTCTGACCCGAGTCACTAATCTCGATGATGCTACCGTTGTCTGGAACGACAATGTTTTCTGGTTTAGCACCTAGAGAGACAGCGAGTTCTGCGTGCATTTTCAGTCTGTGGTGGTGTCCGTGGATAGGCATGAAGTATTTGTAGGGGATCTGCCTGTGGATCCACTCGAGCTCAGCACGCTTGCCGTGGCCTGAGGCGTGAACGACATTGTCCATATATGTGATGACTTTCGCATTGCCACGGTAGAGATTGTCTTTGAGTTTGTCGACAGCTGATTCGTTACCAGGGATGACCGAAGATGATAGAACAACTGTGTCCATCTCCTGCATGCGGATCTGCTTGTGAGTTTTGTTGGCGATACGCATGAGCGCGGCGAACTCTTCGCCTTGAGCGCCGGTCGCAAGTATGACTATCTTGTGTGGAGGAAGCTTGTCGATATCCTCCATGGCGACCATGTGGTCAAAGTTCGTGAGCTTGAGTTCCTTGGCGATGCCGACGTTTGTTTTCATCGAACGTCCTTCGATAGCGACATACTTGCCGTACTTTTTAGCTGAGTTGATGAACTCGATGATGCGTTCCATCTGGGATGCGAAAGTTCCGATGATGAGTCGGCCTGGTGCTTCTTTGATTATCTTGTCGATGTTATCGATAACTTCCTGCTCTGAGTATGACCAGCCCGGATATGGGATACCCGTCGAGTCCATCGTCATCAGGAGTACTTTACGTTCCTTGAAGAACGCGTATTGCTCGAACTCTTTTGGTAGAGGGATGCCGTCACGGTTGTCGACGCGCACGTCGCCAGAGAAGACGATGTCGCCATACGGAGTTTCTAGGATGACACCAGTAGAGTCAGGGATAGAGTGAGTCTGACCATAGAAGCGGACTTTTAGATCTGCTGATAGGGGAATAGAGCCGTCTTCTTTCTCGATGACTTTTATGTCGAGCTTGAGTCCTGGGAAATCCTCGGCCTTGGCCTTGATGAGGAGTGCACCGAACTCACGTGTATATATTGGCGGATTGCCGATACGTCCGACTACGTAAGGGATACCCCCGATGTGGTCTAGGTGACCGTGAGTGATAAGCATAGCTTTGACCTTGTGTTTGTTCTCTTCGAGGTAGCGAGTGTTTGGGATCATGTAGTCGATACCTGGGTTCTCTTCATCTGCGAAGCCGATACCGGCGTCGATGACGATGATCTGTTCGTTGAACTCGATAGCTGTCATGTTACGTCCGATCTCTTCGACTCCGCCGAGAGGGATGATACGTATGGTACCTTTTTCCAAGGCTGGGATTTTCACATTTCCATTCTTCCTGTCTACATGTGGAGCACTGGTAGAATCCTTTGGTCGGAAACTACCTTCAGGTCGCGGACTAGAGCTAGATCTGCCACGATTGCCACCGCCAAAAGGCTTCTTCCGAGGGTTGGTCGCCTGAAAGGCGTTCGGAACTGTCGTCCTGGGCGTATCTGTTTTTTGTTCTGGTGAGACGTATGTCCGAGTCCGGTTTACGCTCCCTCCTGTGTTTGGTTTTTTTATCATATTCTTTTAATTATTAATTTTTTATTGATTATTGTTCTATATCTGCATCTACACTTTCTTCGGTCTTTGGCTGGAGGAATTCCCACACAGCATCAGTCCTGACGTACCACTCACTTATCCCTAGAAATCTCTCTGATGAGTTCGTGATTTGGTCGAGAGCGATATTCTTTACTTTGCCTGACTCCATATATATGAGATCGGGAGAGTAGATGAATATAGCTGGTGAGTCCGCACGTACGATGTCATTGAACTCTCCGACTTTCTCATCACGTGTCTCTGGGTCGGGTGTAGAGATGATCTCCTCCAGAAGTTTGTCGACGCGGTTGTTCGTGTAGACGGCGACGTTGAGTCCTGGGTCGTTCCTCTGTGATGAGTGCCAGAAGGCGAATAGGTCGGTATCGTTTCGGATGACTTGTCCGAAGAATAGAGCTTCGTATTCGCGTGGTCTGATAATATTCTGGTTCAGCGCTCCGACGTCAAATACTTTCACCGAGACCTCTATTCCAATTTTGGCGAGGTCAGACTTGATAAGGTCGCTCGCTTGTCGGAGTTCCGCGACGTCGGCAGTCGAGATAGAGAATCGGAGCTGTTTACCATCTTTCTCGCGGATACCCGTTCTTTCGTTCATTCGGAAACCGGCAGAATCGAGCAGGACGTTCGCTTGATTCAGGCTCTCTGACGCTGACTCAGGGACTGCGATCTCCTCGTCACTTTTCATAAGTGATGCCGGGACTGGCCCATCGATGATCGTACCGAAACCGTACAAGACGGTGTTGACGATGTTTTCTTTGTCGATGGCGAGATCTATAGCTGTAACTATAGTACTATTTCTAAGATATTCATTTCTGTTTGGATTAAAAAACATACCGAACACTCTAGAGAGTGTTGTCGTAGTCGGTTCGTACCCCTCATCTGTTAGTGCTTTGGCATTCTTCGGACTAACTGAGCTGATCTGATCTACACGACCCTTTCTGTAGGCACGGATGAGATCGGCTTCGCTTTGGTAAAATTTAAAATCAATATTTTTTATAAATGGTGCATCACCTGCATAGCCATCGAAAGCCGACAGGCGGACATGCTCTATCTGACCGGCCTTATTCTGATCGATTTTTTGGATGCGATACAGTCCTGAACCGACAGCCTGGAGATTGTTATCTGAGAAACTGAACATTTCTGGATCGATACTCTCCCAAATGTGTTGAGGGATGATGCCGACAGTAGCATTCTCTAGAAACGACGCATAAGGCTGAGTCAGTTTAAATACTACTGTGCGTGAGTCTTCTGGGTCACGAGTGGCTACGACACCCTCCCAAACTGCCTGCATCGGACTTTTTATTAGAGAATCTTTAATTTTCTCTACAGTGAATATGACGTCGTTACTTGTAATAGGCGTCTTGTCATGGAACATGGCACCTTCTCGTATTTTGAAAGTATAGGTGAGTCCTCCTTCAGAGACTTCGTATGACTCGGCGAGATCTGTCACGATATTTCCATCTGGAGTTTTCTTCATCAGACCGGAATAGACGAGTGATGATAGGTCGCGGTCCGTATCAGATATGGCCAAGATAGGATTGATAAAGCGGGGATTACCGAACACACCTTCAGAAAACGACCCGCCATTCTCAGGTAGGTAAAGCATAAAGCTTTTGTTGACACTATTTAATATGGAGATAGTACTAGCCGTTAGTATCACGAACAAGAGCACGAACAGGACTGTCTGTCGGTTCGAGAATGAATCGAGGATGGTTTTCAGAGTCTTCATATTCAGACCGCGGGATCGCGCCGAAATAGAAGAATTAATGTTTGTTTCTAACATGTTATATAGAGTCTGTATTTAATAGGGTATCTCCCTTAGTTGACCTATTAGGCCAAGTATAGTCCGAGAAGAAGTGAAGCGACTAGAAGAACGCCGAAAACTATCGTCAAATTGAAGATAACTTTTTCGAATCCTCGTCTCTTGTGGAAAGTAACGCCCCCGTCATTGCCAGAGCCAAAAGCTCCGCCGATGCCAGATTCCGACTTCTGCAGCAGTATTATGATCACCAATATAATAGAGAATATTATCTGGAGCCAAGGTAGTAGAGATTCCATGGGGTTTATAGTATCAAAAGCCCCTAAATTTTGCAAATACCTGGATGTTTTAGACTTATTCTATATATAGACATTTGTAGACTAGGGCTTTTCTGCTAAAATTCGTGTATGCAAAGCTTAAAAGGCAATCTAATTATATTCGTCTTCATTCTCGGTATCGCCGGACTCGCTAATTGGGCCTTCAACAGTATGAAGGCTAACAACGCCGATCTCATCGCGAGTGGTGGCTTCATGGAGGATGTCGGGCCGATAGTCACGACTGAGCCTGAGGTTTATACGCCAGATACGACAGCACCTATCCCCGAACCTGAGCCAGAGACGACACCCACGCCCACTACAGTAGAACCGACTGGCGAACACGCCGGACTTATCAAAGAACTCCAGAAGCTTATCACTGACAATGTCTTGATGAAGAAAGGGTCTCGAGGTACTCGCGTCGGCACCGTTCAGAAATTCCTCATCGAATACGGCATCAAGATGACCGCGGATAACGACTATGGTGATGGAACAGTGAATGGTGTGAAAAAATTCCAGGCTGAGCAGAAGCTTACCGCTGATGGCGAAGCCGGCGCGGGAACATTCAAGGCGATGATCTCCTGGCTCGAGAAGAACTAAAATGAAAATAAAAGTCGCATCGCTCAATCCTCAAAAGATCCAAGCCGTTAAGGATACTGTTTTGGATTACCCCGAATTAAAAGATGCACTAGTCGAGGGGGGTAAGTGCACCATCAGATGTTAGTGATCAACCGAAGTCTCTGGAGGAGACTGTGAATGGTGCGACGAATAGAGCTAGGAATGCTTTTGTTGATTGTGACTACAGCTTCGGGATAGAGAGTGGACTTATCTCTGTACCAAAAACAAAAAGTGGTTACATGGATATCTGTGTTTGTGCAATATATGACGGCAAGGATTTTCATCTCGGTTGTTCATCTGTGTTTGAAGTTCCGAATAAAATAATGGAACTGATGCACACAGGTATGAACATGCAAGACGCATGTTTCGAAGCGGGCCTCACACAAAATAAAAATCTTGGTTCTGCCGAAGGTATGATCGGAATATTAACTAAAGGCAGAGTGACACGTCTCGCGTACACCAAGCAAGCAATTATTTCCGCATTGATTCATCTAGAAAATAAAAATCTATTTTAAAAAAACTTTTTATAATTTTCTAAAATAAAAAAGTTATCCACAATTTTGTTGCAAGCGAATTGTATAAATGTTTTGTATGTAAGATAATTTACACATAGCAGCGACAACTTTTTTCAAAACATTTTTTGAAAAAAATTTTTGGTCGAAAGTTGTTGCATGATTTAATAATTAATCCACTAAATAATATGGCCGCTAAAAAAAGAAAGGCAGCGAAGAAGACAGTAAAGAAAGCTGCAAAGAAGAAGACGACAAAGAAAGCTGCGAAGAAGAAGACTGCAAAACGACGACGATAGTTTTACGTCTGCCTTGTAACGACAATCCCGCCTCGCGGGATTTTCGTTTTTATGATAATCTTTACCTCATGTCCATGTTATCGGGAATAAAAAGCCTATTCGGAGACGAGAATGCTAGTTTCCTCAAAGAGGCTGAAAATATAGTCAAAAAGGTCAACGCCCTAGAGCCTGAAATCGAGAAGCTATCGAGTGAAGACTTTCCAAAAAGAACGAATCTACTCAGAGATCGCCTGGCCGGCGGGGAGTCTCTCGACTCAGTTTTACCTGAGGCTTTCGCTCTCGTCCGTGAGGCGGCCAAAAGAACGCTGAATCAGCGCCATTTCGATGTTCAGATCATCGGCGGATACGCCATGCACAAGGGACGCATCGCCGAGATGCGCACCGGTGAGGGCAAGACTCTAGTTGCCACACTTCCTACATATCTAAATGCTCTCGAGGGTAAAGGTGCTCACGTCATCACGGTCAACGACTTCCTCGCACGGCGTGATGCTACTTGGATGGGAGAGATATATGCCATCCTCGGCTTGTCGGTCGCCGTGGTGAACTCTCAGAACGTCTCATATATGTATGACAAGTCTGTTACAGGAGAAAAGGACGCCGAACGCGACGCCGTCGGTTCGTTCAAAGTCATATACGAGTTTATGAAGCCGTGCTCTCGCAAAGAGGCATATGATGCTGACATAACATATGGAACCAACAATGAGTTCGGTTTTGACTATCTTCGTGACAACCTATCCCAGACAGTCGGCGGTATCGTCCAGCGAGGTCACCACTTTGCTGTTGTCGACGAGATAGACTCTATTCTCATTGACGAGGCTAGAACTCCACTCATCATCTCATCACCAGCCGAAGACTCTAGTGACCTGTACATCAAGTTCTCTGGCATAGCCAAAGAGCTCCAGCCAGAAGTCCACTATGGAGTGGATGAGAAACTTCGAGCTATCACTCTAAATGATGCGGGTATCGAGCTCGCCGAGAAACTTCTCGGTATAGACAACATATATACAGAGAAAGGCATCAAGTACGTTCATCATCTCGAGACTGCTATCCGCGCCGAGGCATTGTTCAAGCGTGACAAAGAGTACGTCATCAACAACGGCGAGATTATCATCATCGATCAGTCTACTGGACGCATGATGCCGGGAAGACGTTTCAATCAGGGACTTCATCAGGCTCTAGAAGCCAAAGAGCGTGTCGAGATCAAGCAGGAGACAAAAACTGTCGCTTCTATTACATATCAGAACTACTTCAAGTTCTACAAAAAGCTCTCTGGTATGACCGGTACCGCCAAGACTTCCCAAGAGGAGTTCTACACAGTGTATGGCCTCGATGTCATGTCTATCCCGACACATCGTCCGGTGAACCGCATCGACGAGACGGACCTCATATTTCAGACAGAGATCGGCAAATTCAAGGCTATAGCCAAGAAGATAAAAGAGATCAACATGACCGGTCAGCCTATCCTAATAGGTACTATCTCGATCGAGCGTAACGAGATGCTTTCAGAGTTCCTACGCAAAGAAGGTGTCTCGCATACGATACTGAACGCAAAAAAACACGAGAGCGAGGGAGAGATCGTGGCTCAGGCCGGAAGAAAAGGTGCTGTAACCATCGCTACGAACATGGCGGGACGCGGTATCGACATCAAACTCGGCGGAGATCCAGCAACCCCTGAGGAGAGAGAAGAAGTGCGACGTCTCGGAGGACTGTTCGTACTCGGAACCGAGCGCCATGAATCACGCCGTATCGATAACCAGCTCCGCGGACGCTCAGGTCGTCAGGGTGATCCTGGTAGGACACAGTTTTTCGTCTCACTCGATGATGACCTCATGCGCATATTCGGTGGAGATAGGCTGAAGTCTATGATGGGACGCTTCGGTATACCTGAGGAGGAGCCGATCATGAATAAATTCGTCTCGAACGCCATCGAGGGTGCCCAGAAGAAAATAGAAGGATTCAATTTTGACTCGAGGAAGCACACGCTCGAATATGACAATGTTCTAAACACTCAGAGAAAAGTCGTTTACGAACGACGCAGGAAGATGCTCAGTGCTCCAGATGCTGAGGTCAAAGATTTCATATACGAGATAGCGCCTGACAAAGCCAAGCTCGACACTCTCATCGCCGAGAAAGTAGCTGAACTAGGGGAGATGCCGTTCTGGTCTACTGTCCGCAGGGTCATCCTCTATGTAACAGATCTACTCTGGGTAGAGCATCTCGATACTATGGACTATGTCCGGTCATCGGTGAACCTACGAGCCTACGGCCAGAGGGAGCCACTCGTCGAGTATAAAAAGGAGGGTCTGACACTCTTCACTCAGATGGAAGCGGTGTTCCGTGAACAAGTTCTCTCTCTCATTGAGACTATCCGTCCTACAGCACCAGTAGAGGAAAAGCCTGTCGAACAGAAGACTTATATAACATCCGGAGGGGGAACGGAGGCCACTAATACGCCTCAGGGAACAATTCAGAAGTCAGAAGGGGACGATATCGGTAGAAATGACAGAGTAATCATTGAAAAGGATGGTGTAACCCAAGAAATCAAATATAAAAAGGCAGAACAGTTACTAGCCGAAGGCTGGACTATAAAAGAGGTAAAGAAATAAGCAGACCAAGATTGTCAGCGTCAAATAGCAAGAAAACGCCCAGAAAGCCTTGATTTACAAGGCTTTCTAGCATTTGACAAACCGGGCTTTTTGTGGCTTGACAAGTTTGGCTGGACATGCTATATTACTCTCGTAATCCCGAAAGGGGTTTTTTAGTTTCCTCTAGCCATTGCCCACGGGCAAGACTCTCGAGTCTAGTTAGAGGAGATTTTCCACCACAGAGTTGTCGGAGCGAAACCGTCAAATATGAAAAAGACTAATAACTTCCTTAAGAATAAGTTACATTCATTTATTCTTCTACCGCTTCTCCTCACGAACTTTACGACTCCAGTGATGTTAGATAACCCAACAATCGCCGGGTCCGTAGGAGAAACTATTAGCCTGAACTTTCAAAAATCAAAGACTGACATCATGGAAGCTCCGGTCTTCGCTGACCCACGAGCTGCGAAGATCGATGCATATTTCGCTCAGTGGGATCTCCCACTATCTGGCCACGGTAAAGGTATGATCGAGGCCGCTGATAAGTACGGTATAGACTGGAGACTTCTTCCAGCTCTAGCCATGCTTGAGACGACTGGTGGTAAAAACCTCTGCGGTGACGGTACTAACCTTAACGCTTTCGGATATGGCTCGTGCCAGATACACTTCTCGACTTTCGAGCAGTCATTCGAGGCCGTAGCCAAGACTGTTAGTGGTAATGGTAAGAACACCTCTCACTTGTATAAGGATAAGTCTATCGAGGGTATTCTCGAGG
This sequence comes from uncultured Candidatus Saccharibacteria bacterium, assembly GCA_964426385.1. Classification (GTDB taxonomy): domain Bacteria; phylum Patescibacteriota; class Minisyncoccia; order Phycocordibacterales; family CSBR16-119; genus CAYRQF01. Next base: position 61,904 of record CAYRQF010000002.1, read on the forward strand.
TATATAATCCTCCGAATACTCCAGGTATGACTCCTGGTTACCACAAGAAAGCACTGAACGTCATGTCTGCGATTGAATCAATGGAAGTTTCAGCTAGTACGCTCGCTAAAGCCTCATAATACAAAAAGACCCCTGGAGAAATCCTGGGGTCTTTTTGTGTCTATATCTCCTTGATCGAATCGATCATGATAGTCTTCTCGCCTTCACGGATTTTGACTTTGGCTTTGATGGCGACCACTTTGTCTTCCATTAGGATGTTCGCATATGTTTTGTAAGTCTCTGGGAAAGCTACAGCTTCGATGGTGCCTGTTAGGTCCTCGAGTTGGATGAACGCCATCTGCTGGTTCTTCTTGGTAATGATTATCTTCACAGTCTGGATGACAGAAGCTAGGGCTATGGATTCATCCTGTCTGCCGGTCGCCTTGACCCTAGAGATGGTGTTGCCACTTTTCTCGATCTTATCGCGGATACTATCGAGCGGGTGTCCCGAGACATACAGTCCGAGGAGTTCTTTTTCCCAGGCTAGACGGGTCTTCTGATCGGCCGGCGGAGCGTCGACGAGGGTGAGTTTAGACTTCGGAGCCAAGTCTCCACCGAATAGGCTACCCTGGTCTTTATTATTCTTGCTAAAAGATTTGTTGAACTCGGTCAGGTTCTCGATATTCGCGACGAGCATACTACGTTCGCCGAATGAGTCCATGGCTCCGGACTTGATCAGAGCTTCTAGGGACTTCTTGTTTACATTTTTATGCGTTACCCGCTCGAGGAAGTCAGGGAGACTCGTGAATCTGCCACGAGCCTTGCGTTCTTCGATGATGGCGTCGGCGATATCCGTGCCGAGGTTTTTGATCGTGTAGAAGCCGAATCTGATAGCGTCTCTTTTCGTAGGGTCGTCGTTCTTGATGACAGTGAATCCACCAAAGCACTCGTTCACGTCAGGAGGTAGGACTTCGATACCCATGCGTCCGCACTCATGGATGATTTCCGAAACCTTCTCGATGTCACCAGACTCAGCCGTGAGTATCGCTGTCATGTAGGGAACTGGGAAGTTCGCCTTCATGTATGCAGTCTGATAAGCGACGCGTCCGTACGAGGCAGCGTGAGCTTTGTTGAATCCGTACGCAGCGAATGGTTCGATGAGTGCCCAGAGCTCCTCGGTTTTTTTCTTCTCCATACCATTGGCCACGAGGCCTTTTACGAGCTTGTCTTTCTCGGCGGCCATGACTTCAGGAATTTTCTTACCCATGGCTTTGCGGAGCTTGTCGGCTTCGAGCCACGAGTATCCTCCGAGCTTGATAGCGATCATCATGACGTCGTCCTGGTAGGTGATAACGCCGTAGGATAGGTCGAGGATATCTTTCATCCTGGGGTCGAGGAATCTGATGAGGTGGTGGTTATGTTTACGCTTGATATAGTCGGGAATCATTTCCATCGGCCCAGGACGATAGAGCGCTACCATGGCGTTGATGTCGTCGATGACGGTCGGACGGAGTTCTTTGAGGTAGCGAGTCATGCCAGAGCCGTTGAGCTGAAACAGTCCGATAGTTTCACCACGGGCTAACATCTCGAAAGTTTTTCTATCATCCATCGGGATGTTTTCGATATCGATATCGACGTTTTCTATTTTCTTCACCAGAGTTACAGCTCCAGCGAGGATTGCTAGGTTTCTGATACCGAGGAAGTCGAACTTGATGAGTCCAGCAGCTTCGACAGCGTGCATGTCGTACTGAGTGATAATCTTGCCACCTTTGGGGTCGAGCTGGATCGGGGCATAGTCATCGACGCGTGTCGGGGAGATAACAACACCGGCGGCATGCACACTGATGTGACGTGCACAGCCTTCTATCTTCTTGGCGAGGTCGATTATTTCCTTGGTTGGCTTGTCAGTGTCATACATTTTCTTCAGCTCCTCGACCATCTCCATGGCATGGTCGATTGTCATAGCGAAGCCCTGCTTGCCTAGCGGGATGAGCTTCGAGATGGTGTCACCGACACCGTAAGGGTGGCCGAGTGCGCGAGCGACATCGCGTACAGATCCGCGAGCCATCATGGTACCGAATGTTCCGATCTGGGCCACAGCTGCCTCACCGTACTTTTGTTTGGCGTACTCGATGACTTCGTCGCGTCTATCGTCGGCGAAGTCCATATCTATATCGGGAGCTGATGGGCGCTCTGGGTTTAGGAATCGTTCAAATGGTAGCTGGAAACGGAATGGGTCGACGGTCGTGATACCTAGGAGGTATGAGCAGATAGATCCGGCGACCGATCCTCGGATGTTCGTCAGAATGCCGTTCTCTCGAGCGAAGCGGATGAGGTCGGCCACGATGAGGAAGTAGATAGGGAAGCCTTTTTGTTCGATGACTTGGAGCTCGTATTCTATACGCTCCTCGATTTTCTTATTGATGGTTCCATATCTTCCTGGAACACCGGCATAGACTTTTTTCTTGAGTTGGGACTCGGGAGTTTCTCCAGCTTCGAGTTCGAATTTGGGGAAGACCCATTTGCCGAGTTCGATGTCGATACTGACCATGTCTGCCACTTTGTTCGTCTGTTCGACGGCCTCTGGTGTGTCGTGGAAGAATTCGAGCGCTTTCGCCGGGTCGATGAAAGAATAGTCGCCACCCATCTTCATGCCTGAGCCCTGGGTGTTGATATTGAGTAGAGTGTTGTGCGCTTCTTTGTCATCCTCGTGCAGGTAGTGCGAGTCCCATGTTGCGACGATGGGGATATCGAACTCACCTGAAAGTTTCTTAACCCCAGCTTTCAATACTTCATACCCCTCCACCTCGGCATGGCCCATGAGTTCGAGGAAGAAATTCTCCTTGCCGAAGATACTTTGGTATTTTTCGATGATTTGCTTTTGTTTCGACGGATCATTCGCGCGGATAGCGTGTGCGAGCTCGCCAGCCGGGCATCCGGAGAGACAGATGATGCCTTCTGAGTATTGACGCAGGAGTTCCTCGTCCATGCGTGGTTTGTAATAGTATCCATCGATGAATGACATGGATACGAGCTTCATGATGTTTTTGTAACCTTGGTTATTCTTGGCGAGGAGAGTCAGGTGGTAGCGCTTTGAATCGATGTTGGCTTCTTTGTCGAAACGTGTTCGCTCGGCGATATAGGCCTCGACGCCGATGATCGGCTTGATGCCTGCTTTCTTGCATTCCTGGTAGAACTCGATGGCGCCATACATCGCGCCATGGTCAGTGAGGGCTAGCGCTTCCATGCCATGCTTTTTAGCTTCGTCCACCAAATCCTCTATTTTTGACATCCCGTCCAGGAGGGAATAATGCGAATGTGTATGCAGATGGACGAATTTTTGGCTCATAAGTCTCGATATTATAGCAGATAGGTCGTGTTAATATTATCCCTATATGGAACCGAAATTCATCGTTGGCATAGACGAAGTGGGTAGGGGTCCCGTAGCAGGGCCGGTGTATGTCTGCGCCTTTTGGGCGAAGGCCGAGAGTCTCCCGGAGATAATCTCCGGAAGCCTTCTGCCCGTGCGTGATTCGAAAAAGCTCACGAAGAAAATGCGGGAAAAGTGGTTCAAGTATCTGCAGGACCGGGCCGGTGAGGGGAATTTCCGATACGTGATATCTAAAGCTTCGAATGTCGAGATAGATACCAAAGGTATCGCCGTGTGCATCAAGGCCTGTGTAAATAATTGTCTCGAGAAACTCAAGCTTGATAAGGAGAACACAAAAGTGTATCTTGATGGCGGTCTATACGCCGACAGTATATATATGCAGGAGACTGTCGTGAAAGGGGACGAGAATATTCCCATAATCTCACTCGCATCTATCATCGCCAAAGTCTCGCGTGATGCTGAGATGGAGAAACTCGCATTAGATTTCCCTGAGTATATGTGGAGTAAAAATATGGGTTATGGGACGAGCGCGCATATGGATGCGGTCAAGAAATTAGGTACGACCCCTTTACACCGAGTGTCATTTTTAAAAAATGTCTAAAAATTTAGAAAATATAATACTAATAGATAAACCGAAAGGCATAACATCTTTTGATGTAATCAGACGGCTGCGGAAGCAAACGGGTATCAGGAAAATGGGACATGCCGGAACGCTTGATCCACTCGCGACAGGACTCATGATCATTGGAGTGAATGAAGGAACGAAACGGATGGAAGAGTTCCTAAAGCTCGACAAGACATACGATGCCGAGATACTCCTCGGTACGCGGACTGATACAGGAGACCTCGAGGGCGAGGTGCTCGAGGTTCGTGATGTCTACGATGTGGAAGAAGATTATGTAGAAGAGGTGCTAAATAATTTTCAGGGTGTATTTGAGATACCAGTTCCGAAATATTCAGCGATAAAAAAAGCAGGGAAGCCTTTGTATGCATACGCCCGAGAGGGGATCGACGTAGACGCTCCTGTAAAGCCAATGAAAGTTTATAAAAGTAAGTTTTTGGGTCTAGAAGAAGTAGAAGAGGGCTTCCTTTTGAAGGTTCGATTTGATGTCGCTAGTGGGGTATATATCCGTTCTCTGGTTGAGTACCTAGGAGGGTTCCTAGATGTTCCGGCAACACTCGCGAATCTAAGAAGGACTAGAGTAGGGGATTTCGATATCAAATCGGCCCGCACACTTGATAAAGTGTAGCGGGTAAACTAAAAAGCTTCACCCGGACACGAGTGAGCGATAGGTGGAAAATATCCCTAAATATAGGGCTTTTTGGGCCTATTTTAGGCTTGACGTATCGAACTATATGTGATATGATACAGCCAAGCCGAAAGACTATACGAGTCTAGTAGGGTTCCTTCAAAACTTCACCAACAAACACACCTCCAAGCATGAAAATCTTGAAACACTTGATCGCATTTGTTGCGGTCTACCTCGGAGTGACCGAGTCGAGCGCTCAGACGATGAACATCGTGTGGGATGCGAACATCAGACCGAATTCACGAACGGTTCGTCTCTCGTATGATTTCGGAAACACGACCTACACCCTCAAGGTGCATGTCAGAGACCTCGGCGATGATCAACCTGTGTGGACATACTATGAGCAGCTCGACATGCAACTTTCGGGGTCCGGGACGTTCACGCTTCTCGTGGACTATGGCATCCAGGATCACCAGCATACGCATCAGATCGATTTTCGACTGAAAGAGCAGGGCAGTTCGTCGGCATGGCTTGAGAATCCGAACTGGCAAGTGGCTGGTTTCCAGCCACTTGATCCAGCGACGCTCACCATCACCGATGTGCAGGATAACCAGCACTACTACCGGTTTACCGTGGAAGCCAAATACGGTCAGCAGATCCAGGAGGACTCGGTCAAGCTCGTGATGGATATCGACAACATCTCGGACGGTAATAGCGATCAGCAGACCGTTTTTATCAATGCGGGTCAGACCTTTACTTGGAACCCAGAGCTATATTTCTGGGGTCCTGGGGTCTATCAGGTCTGCTTTGAGATCTGGTACAAGGACGCCAACGTTTTCCCGCTTTGGAACTGGACGCTTATCAAGACGAACTGCGGATATCCCGATCCGATGGTCATCGAGTATGACTTATCGACCGCTACTGAAGAGGTCGAAGCCCCGAAATGTGGTTCGCCCAAGGCATGGCCGAATCCGACATCGGGACCCATCACGCTCGAAGGTTTCGCGCCCGAGCGTGAGATCAACCTGGTGGATGCAGCCGGCAAAACCATCACCTCCTACAGTGGTATGACGCAGCAGCTGGATCTTTCGATGTTCAGCAATGGCGTGTATGTCCTCTCGCAGGGCGACAAGGGATGTTTCAGTGTGGTGAAGCAGAATTGACGACTTCTCGCGAAAGCGATAAGTGAGGGCCCTGGGATGATTCCCGGGGCCTTTCGCTTTTCATGGTAATTTCATTTTATATGTATAAAATTGTATAATTAGCACTCATAAATTAATAAAAGACATGCAAAATAATCCATTTCAAAACTACATCGAGAACCTCGAGCGCGCGAAGCTTGCACTGGGACTGATTGATGCCGAGATAGAAAAGCTCAAGACTCCTCAGAACATTATCCAGAGCGACCTCTCTATAGAAACAAGTCATGGGATGGAAACTTTTCCTGCGTATCGTGTTCAGTTCAACAATGCTCGTGGGCCTTTTAAGGGTGGCATCAGATTCCATCCTGGAGCGGACCTTGATGAAGTCAAAGCTCTCGCTGCACTCATGGCAGTCAAATGCGCCGTTGTGGGGATACCTCTCGGTGGAGCCAAAGGAGGTGTGACAATTGATCCGAAAAAATACAATGCAGTCGATCTCGAGAAGGTAGCTCGCGGATGGGCGCGTGTCATGGCACCTAGTATCGGAGTGGACAAGGACATTCCGGCACCGGACGTGTACACGAACGGTCAGACGATGTCTCATATCCTCGACGAGTATGAGTCTATCGTTGGGCATGCTGAACCTGGAGTGATCACAGGAAAGCCTCTCGAGCTCGGTGGGTCACTAGGTAGGAATATCGCCACAGCTCGTGGAGGAATCTATATACTCGAAGAGATGGTGAAGGATATGGGACTCAAAGAGTCTGATTTGCGGGTTGCTATACAGGGCTTCGGCAATGCGGGCTATACGGCCGCTTCAATACTTCATCGTAAAGGGTTCAAGATTGTGGCTATTTCTGATTCTTCGGGCGGACTTGCATCCTCTGTCGGGATAGATCCTGAGGAGGTGAATAGATTCAAAGAAGAAACAGGTAAGGGTATGACGGAATTTACAAAGGATGGTCTCACGACGATCACTAATGCAGAGCTACTTCTGACCGACTGTGACATTCTTATCCCAGCTGCGTTAGATAATCAGATTACTTCAGAGAACGCAGGCAGTATAAAAGCGAAAATTATCCTCGAGCTAGCTAATGGTCCGACAACTCCCGAAGCTGATGAGATACTTTTCAAGAATGGAATTACGCTGGTGCCTGACGTACTTGCAAATGCGGGCGGAGTCACTGTCTCATATTTCGAGTGGGTGCAGAATAGATCAGGAGACGTTTGGGATGAGGCAACTGTTCTCGAGAAGTTACGCAAGATAATGGTTGAAAGTTACAGGAGTGTCTATGTTCTCGCCAAGGAAAAGAATGTCGATCTACGTCTCGGGGCATTCTCGCTCGGCATCAAGCGAATCATGGATGCGATGAAGCTTCGCGGACGAGTCTAGTTTAAGAAATGGGACCTGTCCCGTTAGTGATTAATGATTAGGAACACTTCAAGTCTAGGTAAATTCAAGAGATATGATCGATTTATTATTCCGGAAATATTTTAATCACTAATGGGATATATATCTTCGAAAAAAAGAAGCCTCGAAGAGTTCATAGAGAGAAATCGTCGGTTTATCATGCCGACAGTGTTGCTCGGGGGATTTGGTGTCGACACTTTGACTCTCCAGCAGGTAGACCGAGTATTCGATAACGTGGTTCTGCTGTCACACCTACTAATCGTGTCGGTCTGCATCATACTGCTCTTCACGAAAAATACTGCTTGGGGTGCGAGATTTCGGATAGTCGATAAAGATTCGATTATTAACGCCATCATGCTCTTCTCCTTCGGAGGACTTTTCTCTGGATTTACAATATTCTACTCGAAGTCTGGTTCACTCATCTCGAGCTGGCCATTCATACTGTTTATGCTCGTGGTGATGCTCGGGACGGAAATAAAGAAAAATTATTTTCAGGAACTCATCCGACAGATCAGTATCTACTATATTGCTGTCTTTTCTTACCTGATATTTTCTATTCCAGTTTTGGTGAGCCGTATGGGTGCGGCGATATATCTCCTGTCTGGAGTAGTGAGTCTACTGTTTATATTCTTTTTCATTTTCGTACTCTCACGGGTGAACCGGCGTGACTTACTCGCAAACAAGAAAAAGATTCTCATTCGTATATTCTCGATTTTCGCCATATTTAACATCCTCTATTTCTTGAACATCATCCCACCGATACCTCTGTCGCTGAAGTTTCGTGCGGTATATCACGACTTTGAACGTGTCCAGGCAGTAGAGTACAAAGGATACTATGAGAAAGCTCCTATGCTCGAGTTCTGGCACAAGAGGGACAATGTATTCCATCGGAGGGATGGTGAACCAGTCTACGTCTACACTGAAGTCTATGCACCGGTTAAACTCTCGACCGAGATATATCACAAGTGGGAGTATTTTGATACAGAGCGCACGCGTTGGGTGCCGTCGACGCAGGTTCTGATACCTATTACCGGTGGACGAGCAGAAGGATTCCGCGGTTATTCTCAGAAGACGAACATTGATCCCGGTACATGGCGGGTGAAGGTGACCACTGCGCGCGGACAGACACTCGGACAGATAACATTCCGTGTAAAACCGATTGAAGGTGAGACTCTAGATCTGCGACAGGAAGCATTCTATTAATCCCCAATTTTGACAGAGAGACTCCTTTTACGGTGATACAATTAGTAATATGAAAAAAGATATTGAGAGAGCTCTGTACTCCATCGGAGCCTTGGCACTGGTTGTAGTCGTAACCTGGCTGTTCTCATTAACAATCGTAAGCCGTGACACCCAACAAGCTCGTGTTACATCTTCTACTGCGTCCAAATACCCAACAAGCGACGAAGCTCTAAAAACTCTCATGAGTGAACGGGCTCGAACAACATCATTCAGAGATCGCGACTTCGCTTCAGCTTGCGTCGCCGGCGCTATCAAATGCGGCAAGATCGTCATAGAAAAGAGCGCTCTTCCAGAATCAAACCTTGATTTCACTTTTTATACCAACGTCCCAAACTATCCGAGCTTTATGCTCGATGATGACGCCACGCTTGATAACTCAGCACTTCCAAATACTCAAACGATTTTTACCTCTCCAAACGGCAACTACATTGTCGCCGAGATGCCATCACCAAGCGAATACAGTACGGTCCTAGCGTGCTCTGATCCGTCAGGGAACTCTGTCGTACTTACCGGAAGTGTTGCCGCCGTTATTATCAATATGAATGCGGGTGAGACTGTTAATTGTACGTTTAGGAATATTATGGTGCCACAAGAGCCGATGGCGTGTGAACCGGATACATGGACACAAAAGGCAGATTTTGGTGGTGTCGGTAGAAATGGTGCAACAGGATTTTCTATCGGGACCAAGGGGTATATCGGTACGGGATATAATAATTTAGCTGGTGATCAGCAAGATTTCTGGGAATATGATCCTAGTTCAAACATTTGGACGCAGAGGGCGGATTTTGGCGGTGGCTTGCGCAGTCACACGACTGGGTTCTCTATTGCGAACATGGGATATATCACTAGCGGATTATATGCAGGGTTTATGCAGGACCTTTGGGAATACAATCCCGTAACGAATGTGTGGACGGAGAAAGCCAATTTTAGTGGTACTGCCAGATATAGAGCAACGGCTTTTTCAATCGGGCCAAAGGGGTATATGGGTACAGGATCTAACGGATCAGTGCAGTCTGACTTCTGGGAATATGATCCAATAGCTGATGCGTGGACACAAATGGCTGATTTCGCTGGCGGTATAAGAATGGACGCTGTTGGATTTTCAGTCGACAATATGGGATACATGGGGACGGGTATTGATACACTGGGTAATTACTATAATGACTTCTGGGAATATGATCCGACAACTAATATCTGGACACAAATGGCCGATGTTGGTGGAGCGCCTAGGATCAGGGCGACAGGTCTCTCCATTGGCACCAAAGGTTATATTGGAAATGGGACTGATGAAGGAACGAATTATTTAAATGACTTCTGGGAATATGATCCGATAGCTGATGAATGGACGGAGAAGGCCGATGTTCCGGGGTTTGCTAGAAATGATGCTGTAGGATTTTCGATAGGTGGGCAGGGCTATGTCGGTACTGGTTGGTCAGCCAATCCTCTTCCTGCACTCAAAGATTTCTGGGAGTATTGTCCGTAATAATAAATTATAATTTTAAAATCATGTTAATGAAAAAGCATACGAAGAAAATCATACTCAGTGCCGGAGCTCTAGCGCTTACGGTCGGCGTAACCTGGCTATTCTCATTAACAGTAGTAAACCGTGATTCTCAACAAGCCTCTATCAGGCTGAGCAGGAATTCAAGAGAAACTTTATGTACTGCCACTACACCAGAGTATTGTGGTCGGATTGTGATACGTAAAGATGCTACTCCGGATAGCTATCAGGATTTTTATTTCACACACAATGTTCCGGGATACGCATCGCCTGTTACTCTCGATGACGATGCTACACTTTCAAGTCCACCTCCTTCTACCACGAGTAACATGGCCGTTCTCTTGACTCCATACAATGGCGTGTATTGGGTTGCTGAAACATCCAATCCAAATTTTGCCGTGAGTGTTAGCTGTACTGATCCAACAGGGGGAACGATGACCGGCAATAATTCTGCGGTTGTTACCATTACAAATGGTGAGACGGTGCAGTGTACGTTTACAAATAGCGATATTACCGGAGGTTTGACTGGGACATTAGGAGGTTCAACTGGCGCTACGATTGTTACAGAAACTGATCCTGGTAAGGGGGATGGAACTTATGGAGCTGTCGTTGATACCGATATTGATACCGATAAAGAAGAGACAAGTTTTTGCCCAGATGCATGGACTCAGAAAGCCAACTTTGTTGGAGGGAATACTGTGAGTGCTTTCGGATTTTCGATTGGGAGTAAAGGTTATATCGGGGCTGGGATGACCGGATCAAGCAACGTTCAAGAGGATTTTTGGCAATACGATCCAGCAACAAATGTCTGGACGCAGAAGGCAAACTTTGGAGGAGGACCTAGGCTTACTGCTATCGGATTTTCGATTGGAGAGAAGGGTTATGCTGGCACAGGCGTATACAATTCGTCAAAGCAAGATTTTTGGGAGTACGATCCAGCAACAAATGTCTGGACGCAGAAGGCAAACTTTGGAGGAGGACCTAGAAAGTCAGCTGTAGGATTTTCTATGGGGGGTAAGGGGTACATAGGTATAGGTCAGAATGGTTCGGACTACAAACAAGATTTATGGGAGTACACCCCTGGCCCTGGTGACATGGGGGGGTCCTGGACCCAAAAAGCCAATTTCGGTGGAGGGGACAGGGCCGCAGCGGTCGGATTATCGATCGGGAATAAAGGTTATGTTGGTATGGGGATTACTGAGGATGGTCAGGATACCGAGGATTTTTGGGAGTACAATCCTGCCACAAATTCATGGACCCAGAAAGCCAATTTTGGCGGAGGGTCAAGGGTTACACCTGTCGGATTTTCAATCGGAGATAAGGGCTACGTAGGTACTGGGCGAGATTCTTATTATAATCTGGACGCACTTCAAGACTTCTGGGAATTCGACCCTGGTGCAGACTGGGATGGTGAGTGGACCCCAAAAGCCAATTTTGGTGGAGGGGACAGGGTATTGGCAGTAGGATTTTCAATTGGTAACAAGGGATATCTTGGCCTGGGTGGGCCTGACAATACCATGTCTGGTGTTGGTAGTTTGTCAGACTTCTGGGAATATTGTCCGTAATAAAAAAATGAAAAATATTAAACTAGTAATTTTGGGAGTTTTGGTTTTGGCGGGTCTTGGATATGTAGTGTTTACAAAATTACACAAAGGAGAGAAAGAGGAGGTATCGAATCTATATGAGAATTCTGATATTACTGTGAATACTTTTGAAGGAGATGCTGGGTGGGGCTATGATGTCTCGATTGACGGTAAGCTCTATGTTCACCAGCCGAATATTCCGGCTGTGGGAGGCAACAAGGGCTTCAAGAGCGAAGCTGACGCTCGAGCAACAGGTAACTTGGCGATAGAAAAGATCCGCGAAGGGGTAATCCCGCCGACGATATCTGTCGAGGAACTCAAGGCAATCGGAGTTGTGCAGTAGGTTTGTTTGTCGCAATTCTTCATCCGCGGTATCATTAGTATGCGAGTAATTTCATACTAGCGTCGAGGTAGTAGGAAAATCGTTTGATAAATTAGTTTAGGAAAATAAATATGTACAACGATCAAGGAGGAGGTGGAGGTTACAAAGGTGGGGGTGGAGGAGGATACGGTGGCGGACAGCAGGCTCCACGACAGATGTTTACAGGCAATTGGACATGCGGAACATGTGGCGGAGCGATCACAGAGCTACCATTCGAACCAGATCCATCTAGACTAGGAACACTCAAGTGTCGCGACTGTCATCGCAAGTCTCGCGATGAGCGAGGAGGTGGTGGTGGAGGAAACTTCCGCGGCGGTAATGGAGGAGGCGGAGGAGGATACAATAGATTTTAATTTACTAAATTACAAAGCAGTCCTGATTTATTATCAGGACTGCTTTGTTTTTTACAGGATTATAAAGAAGAAAACGAGAGCTAGAACGATACGATAGATACCGAATGGGATAAAGTTGTGATTGCGGATATATCGTAGGAGAAATTTGATGCTGATGATCGCTACAATGAATGCCGTTAGGAATCCGACGATTAGAATGATTGCATTTCCGTCGCTAAAAACACTTGGGTTATGATAAATGTCTACTACCGATGCACCGAGGATGGCTGGTACCGCGAGCAGGAACGAGAACTGCACTACAGTCGTGCGCGGAATACCGAGAAGTAACCCACCGATAATGGTCGAAGCCGATCGGGAAACTCCGGGGATGATGGCGAGGACTTGAAATAGACCGATGTAGAAAGCTTGTAAGTATGTTATCTCATAGACTTCCTCGTGTTTTGTGTCTGGGCCTTTGTAGATTAGCTCGAAGAGTACCAGCAGTAGACCACCGATAAGCATCGCCCAGATGACCACGATCTCTGACCCCAAGAGGTTATTTTTAATAATGCTGTAGGCTCCGAGGCCGATAACTGCGGTTGGTATAGTTCCGATAATTATCTTCTTCAGATCTTTGGCATTGAAGAATAGCTTATAGAATATGACGAATACTGCGGCGATGGCGCCGAGCTGGATCACTATCTCAAAACTTTTTAGGAATTCTGTTTGCGGTAATCCGAGTATTTTGTCGGCAAGGATAAGATGTCCCGTCGAAGAAATCGGCAAGAATTCTGTTACACCCTCGATAATACCGAGGATAATGCTATCGAATATTGTCATGGGGGTATTGTATCATTTGTGGATAATTGACTGAATACTTCTTTCTAAAATGTTATGATGTGTATAGTTAATTAACAACACTATTTTTATTATATGAAAAAGAAAACTGATACTTTGCACCCTGTCCACAAGCATGTCTTCGCGACTATTCTCGCGGTCGGACTCGCTTGCGTGTTTGGCCTAGTGATTTATCCGAAACTCGCGATACTAGCCGAATTGCCAACGAAACCTCAGGGTCTCTCAGTGAGACTAGATGCCGAAAACGCTATTGTTACTTGGTCGGCCCCAGCACGCGAGGGCGATACTCCAGTTGTTGGATACAATATATCTTACTATGAGACAGCTAGACCGGATGGTGTTATAAATGACTCTGTTGATGATAGGACTTTTGATTATTCTATGGCATTCTCGGATCTTGAGGTGGGGGTAGAGTATACATTTGAAATCACAGCGTCGAATTCTGGTGGAGCTGGAGACCAAGATACCGTCAAATTTGATACACCTTCTGATTCCAAACCTACTGCCCCACTCAATTGTTCAGGCACACCTGGTGATAGAGAGGTTTATCTGCTTTGTTCGGAGCCCACAGATATGGCTGGTGGAACCGTAATTTCATACTTAGTGTATTACGGAACCAAGGATTATGTCAGCATAGAGGTTCCTTCGACAAAGGGGCTTACCTATTCTGTAACATCGCTGACCAATGATGTAGCATATAATTTCTATGTAACAGCAAAGAATTCTAATGACGTTGAGGGTGAGGCCTCGGCAGTATTTGCAGTTACCCCAGTTGCAGCCGGAGGAGGTGGAGACCCTGAAGACATCACCATATCTTCTAGCCCTGTGGTCACACCCGCAGCTACATCAGCGCAAATTACGTGGACGACCAACGTGCCTGCAACATCGAAGGTGCAATTTGGTCCAATGGAAAATTTTAAGGGCGAGACAGCTGAGTATAATGCGGAAAATCGAATTAGAGACCACTCTGTAGAAATAACGAATCTTACATCTTGCGCAGCTTACTGGTATAAGGTTGTCTCAAGTGACGAGACGAACAATGTTGTCATGAGCGATGGCGGAGCGTTTAAGACATCCGGTTGTAAAGGCGATTCAGCCATAATTACATATGATGTACAAAAAGTTACGACTTTGGCGGGTGCGACAGTAGAGGCGAAAATCTCCGGTCGTGGTATCGAGGCCGAGGCGCCAGCTAATTTGAAAGTAGGCCTCGCTGAAATGGCCATTGAAGCGTTGAAGCTGGAGAAACAAAGAGTTCAAGAAGACACATCGGTGCCTGCCGGCAAACAATGGCTTGGCGCGGCGTATTCATTGAAGGCCTTTGAAGATGAAAGTACTGAGTTCGACGAGGAGTTCGATCAGCCCGTTGAAATCACGATCGACTATACAGCCGAGGATGTAGCCGGTATCGATATGGATAGCTTGAAAATCTATCATTACACTGACGGTATCGGCTGGGAAGTGCTCTCAAATTGTGTTGTTAATCAGGGTGCTATGACTGTTACCTGTACGACAACATCGTTTTCCATTTTCGGACTTTTCGGCAGCGCAAGTTCGGGTTCAACCTCAAGCGGATCGAAGCCCGCCAATTCACCTGTCGTTACAAACGTAACCACAACTCCAGCTAGCCAGCCTGTTGCAGAAACGCCGTCAAATGTAGTAGTCACAAATGGAAATTTCTCCAAAGACCTATGGATAGAAACGATCGACCCAGATGTTAAGAGACTACAAGCATATTTAAATAGTAATGGGTTTAATGTGGCTGCATCTGGATACGGGTCTGCCGGCAATGAGACAGAGTATTTTGGTCCACTTACACGTTCAGCCCTGATTAGATTCCAAGAGGAACACAAGGCGGAGATACTTGCCCCTCTCGGACTTATGAACGGCACTGGATTTTTTGGTGAGAGAACTCGCTCGTTCGTCAATTTGAATCCATAACATGCTAGAGAAAGTCCTCACACTTTACGGTGTGGGGATTTTTGTATTACCAGGGAAGCTAATTTAGTAGTAGAATATAGGTATAAAAGCACGTTCAACATGAGAACCATAGCAGGGATTTGCGCAGTATTGGTTTGCTGCGGAGCTACGCGCTCGCAGTCAGTGGGTTCTTTCGAGACTTTCTTGCGTGACAGCGTGGGGACAGACTCACTACGATTTTTCGTAGAGGAGGCGTCATTCTTCAAGCTTACGACTCAGCGACCACTCGTACTTCAACAGCGTATGAAAAGTGGTATAACGCTTCTCGATGAGAAGCCGAAGCGCTTGCGTTTTCAGTTTCTCGGCCGACAAACGTTTACACTCTTTCCAAGGAAACAGATCTCGCGAGATCTACAGCCTCATACTTTTCTCGAGCTGACCGGCCTTGCGACTTATATGTCTATACGGTTTGGTGCGGGAATGACGTTTCGAAGTCTCGGAACATCAGTTGGTCTCGCGGGCGCAACATACCTCAGGCGTACTAACGAGGTCGCAGATGTAACCTATCGCGCAAAGGCTTTTGAGCAGGCAGTGTCGTACGGCGCGTACATCCATTCGAACCAGGAGCAGATATTCTGGTTTGCGTCGGTGTATCGGGAAAAGCGTGGCTTTTACTATCGCGCAGAGTTCGGCTATAAGCCAGGCGCCATATTCGATGCTCCGATGCTCAATACTATGCGCGTCTTCGTCAAGTGCGAGACATTCCTCGGAACTGGAGGAGGTATTGCCTACTGCCATCCGAGCGGACGTTTTGACCTGTCAGGTGCGTACTTGGTGCCCGAGGCCGGGGAGCGGCGCAAACAGAGGCACTTCGGCAACTATCTCGGTACGGGGTTCGAGGTCTCGGCGAGGGTGAGATGGTTCTAAGACGAATTTGAGGGGGCCCGGCTATCAGCCGGGCCCCTTTCTTTTGTCTGGAAATATATAGCCTATTTTGATATACTCGTTAGTCATGAATAATAAAGACTCTAAATATACGAAAATCGTCGCAACTCTCGGTCCTGCGTCGAACAACAAAGAAACACTGAGTGCCATACTGAATGCCGGCGTCGATGTTGTGCGGATGAACTTCAGTCACGGAGATCATTCGACTCATCAGGCGAACCTTGACCTCGTTCGCAGGACAGCAAAAAGTCTGAAGAAGACGGTTGCTCTACTACAGGACCTCGGTGGGCCAAAAATTCGCATTGGAGATTTTGTTCACGGTAAAGCTCTGTTGAAAAAGGGCGAGACGTTTACTCTTACAACGAAAAATGTTGCTGGTGATGAAAAGCTGGCCTATATAAACTATGAACTTCTTCCAGCAGAAGTAAAAAAAGGAGATTCGGTAATGATATTCGACGGCAAAATCCATCTTTCTGTTCTTAAGACCACGGCAACTGACATCGTGTGCAAAGTTCTTGTTGGCGGAGAGATTTCGAACAGGAAAGGCGTGAATGTTCCTGGGGCGAACCTGTCGATATCATCCCTTACTAAGAAGGATAAAGAAGATGTTGTTTTCGGTATCAAAAACAAAGTTGAGTTCGTCGCACTGTCATTCGTCCGCAAGGCGTCCGATGTTTTAGAACTTAAAAGCATCTTGAAAAAAGCCGGATCAAAAGCTCTCGTCGTTGCGAAGATTGAGACGCAAGAAGCTGTTGAGAATATTGACGCTATTATCGAAGCTTCTGATGCTGTCATGGTGGCGAGAGGTGACCTCGCCGTCGAGATCGGTCCAGAGAATGTACCAATGGTTCAGAAAAGTATCATAAAGAAGGCGAATAGTCTCGGCAAGCCCGTCATTACTGCAACGCAGATGCTAGACTCGATGGAGCATTCGGCTACACCGACCAGGGCAGAAGTTTCGGATGTGGCTAACGCGATATTCGATGGAACAGACGCTATCATGCTTTCAGGTGAGACAGCTGCGGGCGAGTACCCTGTCGAGTCTGTCGAAGTTATGACTCGCATTGCTCTCGCCACAGAGCAGTCTCGAAACAAACGCCAGTTTGTGAACCTCTACGGGTCGTCCGACATTGTGGACGCAGTAACCCTGTCGGTTGTGCGAGTTTCTGAGTCAATCAATGCTCGGGCTATTATCGCTCTTACGGAGTCTGGTCTCACTGCACGGATGGTGTCTCGCTTTCACGCACCGTTCCCGATAATTGCCGTATCTCCAGTAGAAATATCCTGCAACCAACTTGTCCTGTCGTATGGAGTTTTCCCAGTTAAGATGGTTTTGTCTAAAAATATAGATATGTTTACTCGTCAGATTACGGACTTTGTGTTGAAGCAGGGTATCGCGAAACGAGGTGAGAAGATTGTTCTATCTGCCGGCATGCCTTTCGGCAAAGTCGGAAGTACTAACACTCTATTTGTCCTAAATATTTAGTAACATTAATCTCATGTCAGAATCAGTAATATCAATTAAAAATCTTTCGAAGTCTTTCAAGAAAGTCCGAGTCCTAGAGGATATCAATCTCGAGATTAAAAAGGGCACGATGCTTGCATTACTCGGACCCAACGGCGCTGGCAAGACAACAACCGTCCGGATACTCTCGACACTTCTCAGTCCTGATAGTGGTGAAGTGAAAGTTGCCGGTTATGATGTTGTGAAGGATGCTGATGATGTACGTTCATCGATAGGGCTCACCGGACAGTATGCCGCTGTAGACGAACTTCTCACTGGCGAGGAAAATCTGATAATGATGGGCAGGCTTTATCATTTATCAAAAGATGATTCTAGAAGGCGTGCATCCGAGCTTCTCCAGGAATTTGACCTCGTAGAGGCCAAAGACCGAATCGCCAAGAATTATTCTGGCGGCATGCGTCGACGTCTCGACCTAGCCCTATCGCTCATCGCTACACCTCCGATACTATTTCTCGATGAGCCGACAACCGGACTCGACCCGAGAAGTAGACTAAAAATTTGGGAGATTATAGAGAAACTTTTGAAGCAGGGAACAACCATACTTCTCACTACTCAATATCTAGAAGAGGCCGATAAACTTGCCGATCAGATAGCCGTTCTGGATCACGGACGGATTATTGCCCTAGGTACATCGGACGAGCTCAAGGCACGTGTCGGCAAAGAGAGATTGGAGATAATAATTCATCAGTCTAGTAACTTTGATGAAGCGGTAGGCTTGATTGAAGGTGAGGATAAAGATTTCGATAGAGAAGATCGTCGTATCAGTATCGCTACCAATGGTAAAGTCGCTGACCTAAAAATAGTTCTGGATAAGCTAAGTGACAGTGGTATCGAAGTCGAGACTCTGTCTATGCATAAGCCCACCCTCGACGATGTGTTTATGAAATTAACCGGACGTTCTCGTGAAGATAAAGAGACTGAAAATTAGTATGGAAAATATAACAACAGTTCAAAAGAAGAAAGCTTCGAAACTATACTGGGCTTTTTCCGACACGTTCATACTTGTCGGTCGTAGTATTAAACATATCACCAAGAACCTGGATCAGCTTCTGTCTATAGTCATCTCCCCGATTATGTTTATGATGCTTTTTCGCTATGTTTTCGGTGGCGCGATAGATACCGGTGGAACAACATACGTGAATTATCTCGTGGCGGGCATATTGGTTCAGACTGCAGCATTCGGAGCCACTACAACTTCGCTATCCGTTGCGAACGACCTTAAAAAAGGCATCATCGAGCGCATCAAAACTCTACCCATCGTTGGTTCGGGTGTTATCACGGGTCATGTCGTTGGAGACTTGTTCCGCAACACTCTGTCGTCGATAGTTATGATAGGAGTAGCACTGCTTGTCGGTTTCAGGCCGACGGCAAATTTCATAGAGTGGCTTATGATTCTCGGGATTCTACTTATTTTTACTTTTGCTTTTTCTTGGCTATCGGGAATCCTCGGACTCATCGCCAAATCTGTCGAGGCTGTTCAGTGGATCGGCTTCGTTCTGGTATTTCCGTTAACCTTCGCCTCGAGCGCATTCGTACCGACTGCAGGTATGCCGTCGGGGCTCCGGTACTTCGCCGAGAATCAACCCGTCACGCACGTGATCGAGGCTATACGTGCGCTCATGATTGGCACTCCGATAGGGGATCATGCAAAGCTTGCTGTTATCTGGTGCGCGGGCATCATCATCGTGTGTATTCCGCTGGCCGCATATCTATTCCGCCATCACAAAGGTATGAGATAAAATTAGAATTCTTTACAAAAACTCCCTAGACCCTAGGGAGTTTTTGTGTCGTTTCGTTATCCACATTTGACTTGTGAACGGTCGTTCACATATACTACTCACAGGTCGATTAATCAAATAAATTTTTTAAATATATGACACGAAACCAATATGTAAAATCTCTCGAGTCTGAGATAAGTAAGCTGAACCGTCGTATTGATCAGAAGATCATGCGCGGGGAGAACTACTTCTTCGAGTCCATCAGGCACAAGTTCCTCTTGAAGCAACTAAACAAGCATCAGGGAGAGGGACTACTTACCAAACTCTTCCCGTCCTTCTTCTAATAATTTTATATGGATAAAAACTACAAAGACAAATTGAGTGATTTCTATCATTCTGAAAAAAGGATGCCGTCGTACTCCGAGATGATGAAGATATTCGGTTTCAAGTCTAAAAACGCAGTCTATAGGCTCGTCGAGAAGATGGTCGACGCTGGCATCGTAGCCAAAGACAAACTCGGACGCTTGCTTCCGAGCAAGCTTCTCGGAGAAGTACCGATGCTCGGAACGGTCAAGGCCGGATTCCCATCGCCTGCAGAAGAAGACCTCTCGAACACTATGAGTCTCGACGACTATCTCATCGAGAAGAAAGAGGCGACATACATGCTCGAAGTTGACGGAGACTCTATGATCGACGCTCATATCGAGAAGGGCGATATGGTTATCGCGGAGCGCAGAGATCGGGCCAAGGACGGCGAGATCGTTATCGCCGAAGTCGATGGAGAGTTCACTATGAAATATTTCCGAACGAAGGGTGGTAGGGTCTGGCTCGAACCTGCGAACAAAAACTACCAGAATATTTACCCCGAGGGCGACCTCAAGATTTGCGCGGTGGTCAAAGGCGTTATAAGAAAGTATTAGCTAATCAACATGCCCATATCTATAAGAAAATTTCCCCGCGCGATTGTCCATCTCGACGGGGATTCTTTCTTTGTGGCATGCGAGCTGACTCGGCGTCCTGACCTCGTAGGCAAGCCCGTCGTTACGGGGCACGAGCGAGGTATCGCGACCGCTATGAGTATGGAGGCGAAGAGTCTTGGCGTCACGCGTGGTATGCCAGTCGAGAGAATCAAGAGAGAATTCCCTGATGTCGTGATACTTGCATCTGACTATGAGAATTATGCGTTGTATTCGAAGCGTATGTTAGATATCGTCAGGCGCTACACGCCTGACGTCGACGAGTATTCGATAGATGAATGCTTTGCAGACATCACAGGCTTGCGTCGACCGTTAGGAATGAACTATGAGGATATAGCCCGAGCGATCAAGCGTGATCTCCAGGCGGAGCTTGGTATTACTTTTTCTGTCGGATTGTCAGTGAACAAAGTTTTGGCCAAGGTTGCTTCGAACAGAGAAAAGCCTGATGGGCTTACGTGTGTTCCAGGGTATCGGATCGAAGAATTCCTCCGAGATCTACCGGTTCATAGAGTTTGGGGTATCGGACCAAATACATCTCTTTACCTCGAGAAGCTCGGTATTCGCACAGCCCTAGACTTGGCTCATAAGAATCGTGAGTTCGTCGAGGCGTATCTGACCAAGCCAACCATCGAGATCTGGCGGGAACTTCGCGGTGAGTTTGTCTTGCCTCTCAATACAGAGAAAAAAAGCGAATACAAGTCGATCATGAAGACTCATACATTCAGTCCGGCGTCGTCCAATAGGGAGACTGTGTTTGCTGAGCTCTCACAGAACATCGAGTCAGCGTGTGCACGTCTCCGCCATCATAACCTTTATACCAAGGAGATAGTGTTTTATCTGAAAGGTCAGGACTTTCGTCACTATGGCATAGAGCTCGCGATGTCTGTCCCAGTATGTGTGCCGGAAAAAGTTCTAGAGGTCGTGAGAGCCAATTTTGACCGAGTCTACCACCCAGGCAAGCTTTATCGTGCCACGGGGATCGTGATGAAGAAGATAACCCCGGCTTCATCAGTGACGCCAGATCTCTTCGGGAGCTTTGCCGATGCCGAGAAGGTCAGCCGGATATACCAGGAGATTGACGCTCTAGCTGAGAAGTTCGGTCGTCCAGTTGTAACACTCACTTCGAGCATGATAGGGAAGCCGGTTGAGCGGACTCATACTCGTCGATTTGATACTAGGATTCTACCTTTGCCACTTCTCGGACGTGTCGGCTAGAGTTATATTGGCTGGCAGGTATAATAGGTCTATGAACATAAAGAAGTTGTTTGGCTGGCTCACCCTCGACATAGTCATATTTATCGGCATAAACATCTTTCTGGTTTCTCGCTATATAGACGAGCTGGGTGCTCTCGCAGGTTTAAATATTTTTCAGTTTATCATCCTCGCACTCGCAACGTACCGCATGGCCAATATCATCTCGAACGAAGTTGTTATGAAGCCCCTACGAGCGCCATTCGTCGACGAGAAGATGGAAGACGGTAAACTAGTCGAGAAGCCGAAGAAAACTGGTTTCCTCGGAGCGATAGGGCTACTTATCTACTGTCCGTCCTGTACTGGTGTGTGGGTGGCAGCGATTCTCGTTTACTTATGGGTATTTTGGCCCACATCGACATCTGTAGTTGCAACGATCTTCGCACTGAGTGCTATCGAAAGAATAGTCGCGAGTATTGTCGGTCGACTCAAGACTGATTCTGAATAGCTCAAACGAAAAAGCCCACCTGGTAAGAGGGGGTTTCCTCGTACGTAGTGGGCTATTGGCGAATGACAGGTAAACGGGGTCGCTCACCGTGACCATTTGAGCAGAGTGTGGATGCGACAACGAAATCCTTGGCTCGTTCTTGGCAGTCTGGGTTATCGCAGCAGCGAGCTACACAGCTTGTCACCTTGCCAAGACTGGCAAAAGCTTCAAGTGTAACTCCTGTTGAGTTACAGAACAGACAGTTGTCGAAAACCCAGTTAGTTCTTCTTTGGATTATTGCAGTGACGGTGGGGGCGGTGTCGGGTGGCATTTACATGTCGTTGTGATCGGTTCTGCTCTAATTTACTTAAAAACCGAAATACGTCAAGAGCAAAGCTGTTGGTAACTGTACTAAAATATAGAAATGAAAATCATCGCCTTATCTTGTTCGCCGTCACGTGGCCGTAACTCAGACACGATGCTCGATAACTTTATCGAAGGAGTCCGAACAGTCAATGGAATAGAGGTTGAAAAAGTATACCTTTCAGATATTCCGATGGATTATTATTCTTTTGAAAACAGTAAAGGTATTGAGGAAGAAGAGACCGAATTCGCCAGACTAGTCTGCAAGATGAAATCTGTGCAGGGTTTGGTCATTGCCACACCTACGTACAACTTCTCGGTACCAGCACACCTGAAGAATTTCGTCGATAGACTACGTTTCATCGCACTCGACTTTAGCCAGAAGAACTCTCTGGGTCAGCCGGTGGGTAGACTACATCATCTCAGCACATACTTTCTCGTTTCTGGTGGAACACCCGTCTGGGCACAGAAAATCCTTTTCTTCGCGTTCCCGCCATTTTGGCTTCGTGGAGTGTTTCTATACTTCGGAGCGAATGTCATGGGTGCGACCTATACTGGCGACATAAAGTCTTTCGAAACGGGTAGTATAAAGAATAGATGCATCAAAGCTGGACGAAAATACGCGAAGGGACTCCTCGCTGGTAAGAGAAACAGACTACTCGAGCGTATCTTCTGGAGACCCCCTCAGGTTAAATAGCCTTTGTTGACTAGCCGCACAAAAGGGTCTAATCTTAGCCAAAACCCCCACCGTGATGTTCAAAATCATACTCTTCCTTGCGCTAGGCGCTGTTTGGTTTTTTTACTGGAGAGCCGTAAAGTCTGGACGAATAACGGCTCGTGAGACTAAGGGTCGCCTGTTGCGCCGCCATTTACTGGTCCCGCGACATCGCAAGAAAGGCCGAGCGCTCCTCTTCGTCGTTACGGGCTTGGTGCTCACGATAGAGCTGATGGTAAGATGGCGCGGTGGAGTAAGTCTTCATGATGCGCTGTTTTGGATCCATATAAGCTTCAGCGTTCTGTTCTTCGCATGTCTCATCCTCCTGAACTCCCGACTCAACGGCCTGCGGTCATCGAGTCACCGATTGCTTGCCTATAGTTCACTCGTCCTATTGGTCGGTGTCACTCTCACTGCCATCCCGATCATTTTACGCCTGCCGGTGTAATTATCTCCGGCGTGAATGAAGCCCCCAGAAATGTGGGGCTTCGTCGTTTTTAAAAAAGAAGAGCCCGCTCTGAACGTTGTGCGTTCTGAGATCGGGCTCTTTGGGTGGTGAAGTTCCTATGCTGCAGCTTTCCAGGCCATCTCCTTGGGGAAGTAATGGAGGGTGAAGGGCTGATGGGCATCGATCAGCACGCGCAGGATCTTGGCGGGGTGGTTCGGAAGATGTGCGACCTCTTTCGGCACTGGTACCAGTGTTGGTCTGATCAGCACCTTCCTTTTGGCGCCGAACAAGAGACTGATCATCTCTGGTGACTTGGCGAGATTCGCTGAGAGTTCCTTGCAGAGTTCTTCTTGTAGGGTGGTAGCAATGTGTTTGCTTCTTTCTGTGCGCATTGTTCTGGGTTGTTATGGTTTCGGCTATATTCTACATATCAGAAAATATCTGTCAAGATTTATTTCCACTGGGAATAGATTTTCTTGTACTGTGACTTTCTGTAAAAAACATAATGCCAGTCGCGGTAAGTGAAGCCCTGAAGTACTGCGCCGATGAGGATGCCGTAAATCCAAGGATTATAAAAGTCTACGAGAAAAAGTACGATTAAAATAATCGAGCAGTATATCCAGTGGTGGATATGAACGTACTCTTTGCCGATCAGGAATCGTAGAGATCTTTTTGGTTTGTCACCTTCGTGTCTACCGGCGACAAGAAATGTGATTATGAAGCCTAACAAGACACCGATAATAATTTGCAAAATCATCCATTAATTGTATCAAAGAAAAAGTCCGCCACCGACGGACCTTTTCAGGTCGAGGTGACGGACTTGTTACGCCGTTTTCACTAAGCCACGCTTCTCAATAATGTCTGTGCTGTGCACTTTTGCTTGTGCTTCCAGTACGACTACTTCCATGAGGTCAGAGAAAAGTACAGACATCGTATCAGGAGAGTTCTCGACATCTTCTGTCGTCTTGGAGGTTACGAGCGTGCGCGGCTTCAGGGTGCTAATGGCCTCATACACATCGGCCTGTGTTCTGGCTACGTAGATGTAGTCGACGCAGTCGTAGACTTTTCCATATGACATCCTTTTGACTCGGATGGATTCTGCACGGATTGGTCGACCCGGGCCTTTGCGTGAACTGATGAGTTCATCTGAGTGCAGGATGAGCACCAGAGTATCGCCGTAGCTCCTGGCTTTGCGTAGATAGCGTATGTGTCCGATATGTGGGACATCGAACGCACCTGTAGTGACAACGAGGTTCTGACATCCGGATAAGAAGCTGGTTAGCTCATCCAGACTCCTAAGTTTCTTCAGCTTGTTCATCTGGGGTGGTTGAGGTTTCGTATAGATATTACACAAATCTTGTAAAATGGGAAGTCCCTAGTCGCCAGGAAAGAGTTTGCTTTTTAGGCCATTTTTGGCTAATATTTCCAAGTATTCCCTGGTGGCGCAGCGGTAGCGCAGTCGCCTGTTAAGCGATTGGTCGTTGGTTCGAATCCAACCCAGGGAGCAAAATGAAAAAATCTCAGATAATATTCTGGGATTTTTTCATTTCTGACTCTTCTTGGATTCGAACAGGAAAGGGGTCGGGAAAACACTTGTTCTCCCGTAGAGGAAGGATTGGGAAAACCGTGGGTTTCCCAGGAGTGAGATTCCAACCCAGGGAGCAGCATGAAAAAATCCTAGTTTCGGTTAGGATTTTTTCATTTATGTTCATGTGCCATAATAGACCTATGGCAATGTGGGATAAAATCACGAGTAGGGGCAGGGTAGATGACCGGCGTGGGAGCCCCCGTATGATCGGTGGCGGACTTGGTGTTGCCGGTATCGCCATCATTATCATACTGAATCTCCTAGGTGGCGGGGATATCACCGATGTCTTAACCCAGCTCCAAGATGTACCCATATCTACTACCACGACAGAGAACTCTGTCGAATTCGAAGGCGAGGATAGCTACGAAGTTTTCGCGGGGGCAGTTCTCGGGTCTGCGAACGACATGTGGTCCAAAGTTTTCACTGCGAATGGTCTCACATATAACGAACCGACCCTCGTACTTTTTCGCGGTGGCACTCAGTCCGGATGTGGAGGCGCCAATAGTTACGTCGGTCCGCACTATTGTCCGGCAGACGGGCAGATATATCTCGATGAGACATTTTTCGAGGAGCTCACGACACGGTTCGGCGCCGAGGGTGGTGATGTCGCCGAGGCATATGTCATCGCCCATGAGGTGGGTCATCATGTTCAGACCGAACTCAACATCCTCGACGGGGGACGCCCCTCTAACGCCGAATCTGTCGCTCTAGAGCTCCAAGCGGACTGTTTCGCTGGACTATGGGCCTACTCTATCCGAGATATCGGAGTATTCGAACCGGGCGAGATCCGTGAAGCTATGGACGCCGCTGCAGCTGTCGGCGACGATCGTATCCAGAAGAAAACGACAGGCAGGATCGACCAGGAGTCCTGGACGCATGGCTCGTCCGAGCAACGTATGGCGGCATTTAACCGCGGGTATGAGACGGGCTCGGTCAAAGAGTGCAATATAACCATATGATATACAAAGACTTTTTAATGACAGTTACAAAGTGTCCATTCTGCGACGTGTCGCAAGATCGAATTATTGAAAATAACGATCTAGGGATCCTTACTTATTCGATCGCTCCTTATCACAAGCATCACATGATGGTAGTTCCCCTGAGGCATATCGAAGATCTAAAAGATGTCACTGAAGCAGAGACCTCTGCCATAGACAAGCTTTTACGCCGGGGAGTACTCATGCTTGAATCATTGGGCTACCAGGATTACACTATTATCGTTAGGAATGGCGATCATGTAGGTAAAAGTATTAAGCACCTGCACTACCATGTCGTTCCGTCTGTTGTGATCGGTGACGTTGATCATAACGGTGATGAGAGGGTTGTGCTGACGGGGGAAGAGGCAGATGAAGTTGTCGGAGAGCTAAAGAAGGTAAGTGAGTCATTAAAATAATTATATTTAATAAATAATATATGCAAAAAATTACACCATTTTTGTGGTTCGATAAGGATTGTAAAGAAGCGATGAATTTTTATGTAGACCTTTTTAATAGTAATCCAGCAAAAAAATCTGAGTCAAAGATAAAAACTATCAAACTTTATCCAGAAGGTATGGAGGATGAGCATATGAAAAACATGGAAGGTAAAGTCCTGACCGGAGTCTTCGAGCTCGAAGGACAGACTTTTATGGGACTCGATGGCGGACCACTTTTCAAGCCGAACGAGTCGGTGTCTTTCCTCGTTGACTGTGCCACCCAGGAAGAAATAGATCATTTCTGGAATGCTGTCACGGCAGAAGGTATGGAGAGCCAGTGTGGATGGTGCAAGGATAAATGGGGATTCAGTTGGCAGATCGCGCCAGATATGGGCAAGTGGCTGAGTGATAACTCTGACGCTGGAAAACGTGCGACAATGGCGATGCTCGGCATGAAAAAGATAATCATTGCAGATTTAGAGAAAGCATATAACGGTTAGTTGTAAAATAAATTGAGAGAAATAGAAATAAAACTAGAGGCACCTGACTTATCAGCTATAGAAAAGAAACTAGTAGAACTCGGGTGTATATTGTCAGAACCCGTCACTCAGGAGGATGTAAATTTCATTCATCGCGAGGATACTAATTGGTTCGAAGAATCACACGGCAATTATCTGTATCCGCGTTTGCGCAAGCAGTTGGGTAAGCCGCTGCGACTGACAGTCAAGAAACCCCTGTCGAATGAGATGGATTGTATCGAGCACGAGGTGGAGGTAAATGATGCGGAAGAAGTACGAGGCATCATGAAGATGTTCGATTACGTCGAGGGTGTAACGGTCAAAAAAACTCGTAGAACTTGTGAGTATCAGGATTACACTATAACGCTAGACGAAGTTGAGGGACTAGGCTCGTTTGTAGAAATAGAAAGAGTTCTTGTAGACGGAGATCCAGTAAAGATTCAGCAAGAAATGTTTGATTTTGCGAAAGAAGCTTTTGGATTGGAGAAAGATGACAAAGTGATGAAAGGTTATGATATTTTAACCTACTATAAGAAAAAAGGAGACCAATGAACATCGCTATCATAACTGGTGGGGAATCAGGCGAACGGGATATTTCTATTAGGTCTGCCGAGAATGTAAAATTAGTAATAGGTTTTGCGGAGACTGAAACATTTATTTTTCCAGAAGATCGGGATAAATTCTTGGCTGTACATAATGGCTTTGATATAGCCATACCAATCATTCATGGAGCGGGTGGTGAGGACGGAACACTTCAGAAATTCTTGGGCGATCTCGGTTTGCCGTATATTTTCTCAGGTCCGGAAGCTCACGCCATAGGAATAGACAAGAAGAAGACTAAAGAGCTGGCCGAATCCATCGGTATAAAAACAGCGAAAGAAATAAAGACACTTCCACTATTTGCCAAGCCTAGATTTGGCGGATCGTCGGTTGCCTCGGGGCTTTGTAGTAGAGAGCAAGACGTGGACGAATTAGTCTCGAATAATCCAAACACAGAATTTCTCACCGAAGAATTGATCAAGGGCAGGGAATTTACTGTCGGGGTTATCGAGTCTAATGGAAAAACTATCGCCTTGCCCGTGATAGAAATAATCCCGAAAGGAGAGTTTTTTGATTTTGAGAACAAGTACGATCCAGCGAAATTAGCCTCGGAGGTATGCCCGGCAGATATTGGCGAAGATTTAGCTAGAGAGCTCAAAAGGCAGGCTCTCGAAGTTCATAATAAAATTGGCGCCAAACATATTTCACGATCAGACTTTATGATGACCCACGATGGCGAGATATATTTTTTAGAGATCAATACTATCCCAGGCATGACAAAGACATCGCTCATCCCGAAGATGCTCCAAACAGCTGGAATGAATCTACGAGAATGGTTGAAAGAGCTAATATCTACCGTGATATAATAAAACAAATAGGATTTATTAATTTAATTTGAATTCATATGTCTATAGTAACTATCGCAACTATCGTATTTTTTCTCGTCTACGGTGTTAGTCACTTCTATCCATTCAAGTATTCTGACAGGATCAGCGCCATCGCAGCTATAATCGTCGGAGTCTTGATGCTCGTCCGATACTAAAATTATAAAATCTATTTTATCTATAAAAGTCTATGAATCCCGTTAGTGGTCGCGGTCGCTGATAGGGAAAGGTTCTTAATAAGATTGTCATTTTGTGTTTATTATTTTAATTTTGGATAGGGGTACTAAAAGCGCGACCTATCACTAACGGGATGAACAAAGGCTGGAAAATTACATATTATATTTCGACGACAATATTGGTGCTCAGTATGCTCTGGGGTGGATATCTCGATGCTAGCCAGAATGAGCTAGCGGTTGCCGGCATCACATCTCTCGGCTACCCAGCGTATTTCGCTGTGATTATCGGTGTAGCGAAAATTCTCGGGGTTATAGGGATACTTCAGAACAAGGTTAGGTTTCTGCGAAGCTTTGCATATGCCGGATTCACATTCGATACTCTCGGGGCAGTCGTCTCGACTCTCCTCGCTGGTATGGCATTCATGTACGCAGTTCCGGCCCTAATCAGTCTCGTTATCGTTATAGTGTCATTCATGGCGGCGAGGAAGACTGGACGGGTCTAAAACTTAGTATAAAGCGAGTATCTCCTGTATACTGACTACCTTACCTTTAACACACAAACATATGTCAGAAGAAGAAATCAAGAAAGAAGGTGAGGAAGTTGCTGAGCCTGCAACACCAGAGACAACAGAAGAAACACCTGCATAGTCCTACTAGGAATATGTCGCAAAATAGCTCCTATCCGGGAGCTATTTTGCTGTTTTACAAGCCTCTCGGGGTGTGGTAGTTTTATGACAAACACCGAAGAACATGAACACAAGCACAGCGTTATCTGTCGACCATTGGGTTGACGAGCATTTGCGTAAGAACCCATACCCCGGTCGCGTGATCGTGATCGGCCAAAATGGCGCAGGAGAGCCTACCGTCGTTTATGGCATTATGGGTCGTAGCAGCGACTCCAGGGACCGCGGGTTCATCCACGATCCTGCTTCGCCAAACGACGTGGTTAGGACTGCCACGGCAAGCGGACGTGAATTGCCTCCTGAAAAGGCGGCGCTCGTCATCTATCCAGCCATCGCCGTCAAGCGGCTCGCTGGCGGAAGGCAGGCCATCTTCGTCACGAACGGCGAGCAGACACAGGGACTGCTCGACAATGTCGGTAACGAGGACGAGTTCGAGAGTGTCCTCAGCCGGTACAACTACGAGCCCGACAAGCCGAACTACACAGCTCGGATATCTGGGATGATCGCCGTGAACGAAAAGGGTGGCTGGCCGAAGCTTACGCTTTCGATCATCACACCCGATCAGAACGACGAAACTGATCCGCCGAGAGCCATACGAAGGACATTCTCCGATCTCGAGGTGAAGAACGGTCAGGGGCACATGCTCACCACATACGCAACCGACGGCAATCCTTTGCCGGCATTCCAATACGGAGAGCCATTACCGGTTCCTCTGTTCGGTGGAACTGAGGATATCGCGAACTTCTACTGGGCTGCGCTCAATGAGGACAACCGTGTCGCCTTGGTGGTTCGAACATTCGGCAATGATGGATCACCACGCGATATGCACATCATCCACGGACGGGGCACGCCTATACAAGGCTGAACTGACCGAACCGACTCATGCCGGGTCCCCACAGATGTGGGGACCCGGTTTCATTTTTTGGTATAATCTTTACATATGAAAACATTTGGATGGATAATAGTATTATTGGTAGTCGTATTCTTGTTCCCGAAGCCTTTTACTTCGAGTCCAGGATTCACCACGCCTGAATTCGCGCAAGAATTTGAGGCGAACAAGAAACAGTGTGCAGGCTTCGAGATGCTTACGAACGCAGAACAAATGGCTGCTGACGCTCCAGGAAAAAGTCTGTGCTTCGGCTGGCTTTACTAGATGTATCCCGTTAGAGATTTGCTGTTTGATTTTAAACCCTAAAAGTTTATTAACCTTTGAGCTTGTTGAGGTAGATATTTAATAATTAATACGCAAAATTAATTTTGCTATCTCTAACGGGATGTACATAAAACTAAAAGTCTTCCCAGATCAGAAAAAAGAGGCTTTTGCTGTGGTTGGTGAGAACCGGTTCGAGGCGAGGGTACGAGTCCCTGCCGAGCGTAATCTGGCCAATACGAGGGTCATAGAGCTTACTGCAGAGCATTTCGGTGTGTCAGTAAAACAGGTGCGCATCATCAGTGGACACCACCACCCGAGCAAAATCCTGTCGGTGGAAAATGGTGATTGATCATGTGCTAAAATATGTTTACAAAATAAACTTATTTTTAATTAATTTTTATGGAATCTAGATCTACCACGAATGTATTATTGATCATCCTTATCATTGGAGTAGTTATATTCGGCGTTCTATTTTTGAAGCAGCAGAAGCAGGTAGTTGAGGTATCGAACGAATGGCCTGAGACAGTACCAGCAACACCGACGAATAATTATCCGAACCCTAATCAGAATACAAATCCAAATACGAATCCTAATCCAACCCCTAATACCAACCCAAACCCTGGCCAGACACAGTCACTGCGGACATTTAGCAAGGATGGAACTCCTGTAACGTTCCAGTATCCTTCGAGATTTGGAGCGCTCCAGTCCGTCATGTATGTAAACGACGGTAATTATCTCGTCGGGATAGGTTCAGGAGATTCTTCCGTCCATGTCGATATAGTGTCAACAGGCTATCCTGACCATAATGAAATAGAAGTCCGTACCACAGCTCAGTACAATCAGATGAAGACTTTTTATGCAGGAACAGAATATCTCGATGCTTCGGGCAATATCTACTTCGTAGCCAATGGTAAGACTCCCCCTTGCGACATGGGCGTCATATGCTCGCAGGGATTAGTGGGCGTCAAGAAGCTTCCCGGCAACGGTTACGGCTTTACATATGCATTGGTCATAGCGAAGTCGACCAATATCTCCATGGAAGAGTTCAAGAAAGTCACCGCTTCTATCAGTATCCTAAATTTACCACCAAGCCCTGAGAATGCCCCTGCTGCCTTCATCCAGCCAGGATTCTTGAGCTATCCGTCGCCTACAGTTACATTCAATCATACGTCTTCTTTTCAGGGGGAACTCAAGGATCTATATGAACAGCGCTTAGGCGAGGATTTCCTCGATATGGCTCCGAACTTCGCTTCTTACTACAGAATAGGAGTTGTGGGCTGTGGAACCAGTTGTTGGGGACATGTGGTTATAGATCTCCGAGATGGTAAGTACTATAAAGTCCCTGACGGTAGCGGTAACGCATTCAGTTCCCAGGCGAATAGCAAGCTTTTTATAGGCGTAAATGTGCCGAATTATACAGATTATCCGGATCAGGCCCTCGTAGTAGAACTTGAAGCTAAGAATAGGGAAGCCAAGGTTAAATGGTATTCGTTCTCTGAATCAACCAAATCTTTCACTTATATAACTACTGGATACTGCAACATTATGGAGGGTACGAATGGGGCGAGCGCTACCGTTACGAGTTGCATAGAGTAGTAAAGATCCTCGCAGATAAATATGGTAAAATAGGGTCATTACAAGCTAATAAATGACCCATGAACATAAATATCAAAGCAACGAATATTGAGCTTACTCCAGAAATCCGAGATTATGTAACTGAAAAAATAAATTCACTTCAAAAGTTTTTACCAATAGGGAAAGAGATAAATGTTTTTGTTGAAATAGGTAAAGACTCTAATCATCACCAGAATGGTCCAGATGTGTTTCTGGCAGAAGTTAGATTTAGTCTCGATGGAAGAGACTTTTATATCAAAGATAGGGCCGGTGAATTATTCTCGGCAGTTGATCTGGTAAAAGATGAAGCACTAAGGCAAGTTAAAGATATACGTGGTCGCAAGCGAGATCTTTTCGTTCGTGGTGCACGAAGTTTGAAAAAGCGGATCAAAGGTATGAAGCCTTGGTGGCCGTTCGGAGATAAATAAAATTGAAGCATGAAAGCCCCGACATGGTCGGGGCATTCTGCGTCGTAGAAGAGCTGTGCGTTAGTGGCGGAAATGGCGATGGCCGGTGAACATCATGGTGATGCCACAGCTATCAGCTAGAGCGATCACCGCCTCATCCTGCTCGCTTCCACCCGGCTGTACAACTGCGTGGATGCCATATCTCAAGGCTTCTTGTAGGCCATCGGGCTTGGGGAAGAAGGCATCCGACGCCATAACACCTCGCACGGCTCGATCGCCCGCTTGATCACCAGCGAATTTGACGGATCTTGCGCGATTCGCTTGTCCAACCCCGAGACCGATCACTTCATTGTCTCGCACGAACACGATCGCATTCGATATTGCTTGCTTTGCGACCTTCCATGCGAGGAGCATGTCGCGGATCTGGTCCTCGGTTGGTTGTTGCTCCGTGACGCATCTCCAAGTGCTGGGGTCGAAGTCCGGGGTTCCCATGTCGGGTGTCTGGACCAGGTACCCTGCACCATTGAAGATGCTACGCACGCTCACTTTCGAATTGATGGCGCCATGCTTGAGTATCCGCAGGTTCGCCTTTTCTGCCATGAGATGTTGCAGTGCGCCAGCTTCGTACGAAGGAGCGATGATCACCTCCAGGAAGTGCTTCTTGTCACAGATCTCTCGTGCAAATGCGTAGTCTACTTCGCCATTGAAAGCCACTATTCCACCATAGGCGCTGGTTGTGTCACACAGACGGGCTTGACGATAAGCTTCCAAGAAAGTGCTCCCTGTTGCGATACCACAGGGCCCACCGTGCTTGATGATGGCGACCGTCGGTACATCAGGGGTAAAGTCCTGAAGCGCTGACCATGCACCGTTGGCGTCCCACCAGTTCAAGTAGCTCATCGGCTTACCGTGAAGCATTTCGACAGGCCAGGGTGCACCTCCAGGACGGTACAGGATTCCTTGCTGATGAGGGTTTTCTCCATAGCGGAGGTCTTCCACCTTTTCGAGACCGGGTGCGATCTCTTCCATGATCTGCTCAAGGCTAGCTGTGGTTTTGGCAAGCGTGCTCATGATATTGGGTTGTGTTGTGTGTCCTAACGTTAGTTTCCGAGGTCATCTTCCCATAAAGAAGAAAGCCCTGCAAGGACAGGACTTTCTAGATAGATATTTCGTTTTTGCCTTCGGGGATTATTTTTTTGATGATGAATTGGTCCTCGATCCATTCGGCACCGGTTACTTTCACTCTCTTACCGGCTTCGTCAAAGTAGAATACTCCCGGCCAGCCGTAGTACGCCTTGTACTTCCGCCATTTTTCATGGTCGTCATCGCCAAGCTTGATCTCGCCATCAGCCTTATCAGTCTTCCCACAATGTGTCGCGAGACTTTCATCTTGTTCGATCGGCGTAATATCGCCACCAATATATTTCGGGAGTATTTCTAGTAGTAGTTCGACACCTACCTCTGTCAGGATGTTCTTGAGCTCTGGAGTGGTTACATGCTCGTCTATGGGGACGGGTTTGACGCCGATGATCGGTCCCGCATCAAGTTTGAAGACTAGTTTCTGGATAGTTACACCAGTTACGGTATCGCCAGAGAGGATCGCCTGTTCAACGGGTGATGCACCTCGGTATTTTGGAAGGAGAGAGTAGTGGATGTTCAGCATTCCGAGTGGGAATGTGTCGATAATACTTTGAGGAATGATTTTGCCATATGCGACAACGATAGCGAGGTCCGCCTGTGGCAAGACGAAATCTTTTAGTTTCTCAGGTTGGAGAACCTCTATGCCTTTTTCCTGAGCCAGGACTTTGACTGGCGGGGGAGTTATGAGATGTTTTCGCCCGACTGGTTGGTCAGGGTTCGTCACAACAGCTACTATTTCATATCCAGCGTCGACGAGACTTCCTAGCACTTTGGCGCTGACTTCCGGCGTGCCGAAGAATATTATTTTAGAGTTCTTGATTTGATTTGTCATCTTTCATTTCCTTTATATCAGTTGCCTTGTCGGTAAAAAGTATGCCGTCGAGGTGATCTATCTCGTGCTGAAATATCCGAGCGAGGAGTCCAGTAGCCTTGCGGGACTTTTTCTCACCTACAGTGTCGATATACTCTATCGAGACTGTGGTTGGGCGTTTAACCATGCCGTACATGCGAGGGATAGATAGACACCCCTCCTCAGCAGTCGAGAGTTTCTTGGACATCTTTGTGATTATAGGGTTGATGAAATACTCGTCCGGAGGCATGACCCCCTTGGTCTTCTTGTCATTAAGCCAGTCTTTGTTGAACACTTTGCCGGAGACGACGAACACTCGCTTGTTCACGGCGATCTGTGGTGCAGATAGACCGACACCATCATCACGAGTGGTGAGAGCCTCTGACATGTCGGCTAGTAGTTTCTGGAAACTTTTAGAACGTAAGTCATCCATCGGGACGACAGTAGAGACTTTTCTTAGTGCCGGGTGGGGGATAGTTACTATCTCCATAAGCTCTTATTTTAATTTCTTAAGATATTCAGCGAGTTTGTCGATAGGGACGTTCTTCTGAGAACGGTTCTCCATATCTCGGACGATGACGGAGTTCTCGAGAGCCTCCTTCTGACCGAAGATGATCGTGTATGGTAGCCCGAGCTTCTCAGCAACTGCGAGTTGTGAACCGAGGGAGTCCTTCGCCAGGGCGTGAGTGACCGGGATCTTGTTACATCTCAATATCTCGATGATGTTCATACTCTTCATCTTGGCCTCGTTACCGAGCTGGATGAAATAGACTTTTTCTTTGCGTTTGATTTTTGGGAGGAATTTCTTGGTTGTTGACTCAAGTATTCTGTCTACTCCGAGTGCGAAGCCGACACCAGGGATATTCTTCTTGTGACCCATGGCCTTGGCCAGATAGTCGTATCGTCCGCCACCACCGAGAGCGAGACGGCGAGCATTTGGATCGTCACCTTCCTCTGGGGTTTTCTCTGTGTAGAACTCGAATACAGTGTGACTGTAGTAGTCGAGTCCACGCACTAGGGTGTGATCGAGTTCGTAGTCGATACCCATCTCATTCAAATACTCTATAACTTCTTTGAAGTGTTTTTTAGATACGGCGTTTAGATGTGCTACTGACTGAGGAGCACCGGCGTTGATCTCTATCGTTTTAGGATCTTTGGAGTCGAGGATGCCCATCGGGTTCGTTTTCATCTTCTGACGATCTTCGGGCCCCATTTTCGATAGGAACTTCTTGTAGTAGTTAGTCAGTTCTTTGACATAGTCCTTACGACTCTCTGTATCGCCGATAGAGTTGATTTTCAAGCG
Source organism: uncultured Candidatus Saccharibacteria bacterium (assembly GCA_964426385.1). Classification (GTDB taxonomy): domain Bacteria; phylum Patescibacteriota; class Minisyncoccia; order Phycocordibacterales; family CSBR16-119; genus CAYRQF01. The sequence goes on from CAYRQF010000002.1 coordinate 97,534, forward strand.
GATATTTTTGACCTCGGCTTCCTCTAGGATTATCATCGCTATCTTGATAATCATGGCGTCTAGGACGCTTTTAGGAGAACCGACTACCTCGATGCCGAACTGGTAGAACTCTCGATACCGACCTTTCTGGGGCTTGTCATGTCGAAAGAATGGTGAGAAGTAGTAGAAGCGAAGTGGTTGTGGGCGTGACTGCATGCCGTGCTCGATATATGCGCGCATAACACCAGCCGTACCTTCGGGACGCAGGGCGAGCTTCGTACCTGATCCAGTTTTGAGCGAATACATCTCTTTGTCGACGATATCGGTGCCTTCACCGACAGCTTTCATGAAGACCTCTTCGTGTTCGACGACAGGAGTTTGGATAGGGGTGAAGCCGTAGTACTCGGCTACCTCCTGAGCTTTCTCATAGAAGCCCTGGTAGTTATAGTAATCAACACCTTCGATGTCTCGCATGCCACGAGGTGCTTGCAAGAAATTCTGTCGGTCCTTTTTTTCTTCTGACATATGTTATTTATGGGGTTGGTAAAAGATGCGTTAGTTATTCGGCGTAATGGTATTCGCCTGGATGTATTTCTAACGTATCTACTGGTAGGAGTCGTAACAGAGCTTTGCCGACGACGTTCTTCCTAGGTAGAACGCCCCATGTGCGAGAGTCTGAACTTGCGATGCGGTTATCACCCATGACGAAATATTCATCGTCACCGAGTTCGAATGTTGCGTTATCACTACTTATACGGTCTAGTTGGAGATATGGTTCGTCGAGTTTCATATCATTTCCATCAGCGTCGTGTATCGCGATCTTACCATCGTCAATTTTTACCGTTTCGTTCGGGAGACCGATGACACGTTTGATGAAAAACTTCGATGGGTCGAGAGGGTAGCGGAAGATGATGACGTCTCCTCTGGCTGGTTCTTCGAATCGGTACGATATCTGGTCGACGATAAGATACTGCTTGTCTTCGAATGTGGGAAACATCGAGCTACCTGAGACGATAAAAGGCTGAGCTACGAGCATGCGGATAGGTAGGACGATGATGACGGCGATGAAAATGAATCTGACTAAGTCCCAGATATTTTCTTTTTTAGTATTCGGATTGTTTAGGGTGTTTGTCGTGAAATCTGCTTGTTTTTGGTCTTCCATGGGCTTCATTATAGTACTCTTTCTTACTTGACGCAACGCTGTATAAAAGGTTTTTTCACGAGGCTTTTTCTGTGCCAGCCTCTAGCCACTAGAAGCTAGAAGCTGATATACTAAATTACATGTATCTAATAGTAGGACTAGGTAATCCCGGAGAAAAATATGTTAAATCCCGTCACAATGTCGGATTTTTAGTTTTGCGTAATATTGTCGGTGATGATTGGACGAGTGAGAAAAGAGAGAAATCTCTTATTTCGCACGCGAGTATGCTTGATCAGGAGCTCTGCTATGTTATGCCTCAGACCTTCATGAATAATTCAGGTCTCGCGGTGAAGGTCCTCCAGAATAAATTCGGGGTATCTCCAGAGAATATTATTGTCATCCATGATGACATCGATTTACCATTTGGTACATGGAAGATCCACTACGCGCGCGGTGCTGGCGGACATAACGGAGTGCAGTCTATTGTCGATCAGATAGGTACGAATGAGTTCGTGAGGGTCAAGGTTGGTATCGCACCGTCTGATAGCGATGGCAAAGCCATGAAGCCGAAGCCGGGAATATTTCAGAGTCAGAAAGCAGCGGTCGCGAAGTATGTACTCAAAGATTTTTCTAAAGGCGATCAAGAAAAGATAAAAGTTATGTCAAAGGATATTGAATCCGCCATCGAAACCCTCATCAAAGACGGCCGAGAGAAGGCGATGAATCGATATAATTAGGTTGTAGGGAAATAGGTGATAGGTTATAGAAAACAGAAAAGCCCCGTGAGGGGCTTTTCTGTTTCTTAAATTCTAAATCTTACTTCTTAAATATATCTATTTATTCTCTACAAACGCGAGTGTCATCTTCTGATCTTTCGGTTCGAATATGTTGATCTGGAAGTTATATGACTTGCCGAGCTCTAGAGCTTCACGAAGCTTCTCCTCAGTTCCAAAGCTTGAGTTGTGGACTAGTCCAGCAACACCATCTTTGATAGAAACCAGTGCTCCATGCTTGTTGAACTTGATAACGACACCAGAGACGATGTCGCCCTTCTTGAGCTTGCCGTCGAACTCTGTCCAAGGGTTCTCCTTGAAGACCTTGAGTGATAGAGATATCTTACCGTCCTTGATCTCGATGATGCGAGCTTTAACTTTGTCACCAACCTTGAAAAGCTTTCTAGGGTCTTCGATTAGTCCCCAGTCGATCTCAGAAATATGAACGAGACCTTCTAGACCTTCTTCGATCTTGAGGAAGATACCGAAGTCTACGACTCCAGCAACCTCGCATTCGAGATCGTCACCTAGAGCATACTTGCTGACAGTTTCTTTGCGCTCTTCCTGGTTTGTAGCTTTCTCAGAGAAAACTAGTTTGTCCTCCTGAGGGTTGATAGAGATAACGATAACAGATAGTTTCTCACCGACGAATTTCTTGAGCTCGCCGAGGATCTTGTCCTTGTCAGAGCCTTCGACACGAGGGTAGTGCTCAGGCTTAAGCTGTGATGCAGGGAGGAATCCCTGGATACCACGCCATTCGATTATAAGTCCGCCTTTGTTCGCCTCTTTGACCGGGAGTTCTAGAACTTCCGCTTTCTTCATCGCTTCTTCTGCTTCTTTCCATACTAGAGCCTGACGAGCCTCCTTGAGAGAGAGCTCGGTGTATCCCTCGGCGTTTTGGACCTCGACGATTTTCGCCTTGATCATGTCGCCGACGCGAATGTTCTTGATGATATCACGAGCATTGATATACTCGCGGCCGAAGATGAGTCCAGTACCGTATAGGCCGAGATCTATATATAGAGCCGCCTTCTTGAGTTCGATAACCTGTCCTTCGACTATCGATCCAGCATGGATAGCCAGAGTCGATTCTTCTAATGTTTTCTTCAATTCTTCGCTTATCTGTGTTGTCATAAAAAATACCCGCTCTAATTAGCGGGCCCGCAATGGGTTCTCAGGTTTTATGGGTCCATATCAACTTGATATTTCGCCATAAGGTTAGCCTAGGAATCCAACTAATTAATGTAGGCATACTATTACAAAAAGTCTGAATTGTAAAGGTTGAGATACTCTGAATGTATTTCCACACGAATAATGAAAAATGAATATATTATAGGGTATAATTATATCGTTATTTTTAACTTCTATTTGTACTATGAAAATCGACGCCCATTATTATACGAGAGCCACACAGAGCATCTTCATCGTGGCCGGAATACTGATGCTTTTCAGTTTTCCGTATTTTTTCAAGGAGTTTGAAGCGACAGCTCTCGCTCTCTGGCTCGTTATTATTCTCCTAGCAATATTTGCGGGTCTCGCTGGCGGTGGCAATGCTTTGACTAGAAAGATAAATGTCGTTATAGCTGTCGGTGCGTTCGTTTTGTCGTCGTATCGTGCCATAACTTTGTATTTCTCAGAAACCGAGGAGCCAGTAATGATATTTTCATTCTGGATATTACAGATACTCTCTTTACTATTTTTTCTCGCGATATATTTCAGTATCCGTGCTACACGTAAATAATACATAGATGAATCCCGATAACGTAACATATTTTGGAGAAACTGACTTCCGAGGTGAGAAACGTCGTTTCGGAATAAAGAACGAAGATCGTTCGAGGCATGTTTATGTTATCGGAAAGACGGGTATGGGTAAGTCGACACTACTCGAGAATATGGCCGCCCAAGATATCCAAAACGGAGAGGGAATGTGCTTCATCGACCCTCACGGTTCGGCCATCGACACATTGCTCGAGTATATCCCAGAGGATCGCATAAAAGACGTGGTGTATTTTGCGCCGTTTGATTCAGACTATCCTATCGCTTTTAACGTCATGGAAGATGTCGGTATCGACCAACGTCACCTCGTCGTGTCAGGACTCATGTCTGCATTCAAAAAGATTTGGGTAGATGCATGGTCTGCCAGAATGGAGCATATTTTAAACAACACTATCCTCGCGCTTCTCGAGTATCCTGGTTCGACCTTGCTATCTGTAAACCGAATGTATGCCGATAAAGGTTTCCGAGAGGAGGTGGTATCGAAAGTCAAAGATCCCGCAGTCAAAAGTTTCTGGAACGAAGAGTTCGCCAAATGGGATGAAAGGTTCATGCGTGAAGCGACAGCCGCGATTCAGAACAAGGTTGGTCAATTCACCGCGAATCCTCTCATCAGGAATATCGTCGGACAGGCGAGATCGAGTTTCGATCTCCGTGAGATGATGGATAACGGCAAGATATTCCTAGTGAACTTATCCAAAGGACGTATCGGTGAGCAGAATGCCGCACTTCTCGGCGCCATGATTGTGACCAAGATATATCTCGCAGCCATGTCTCGCGCAGAAGTCTCGAAGAACAACATGCGTGAGCTCCCACCGTTTTTTCTATTCGTCGACGAGTTCCAGAACTTCGCTAACGACTCATTCTCTGACATTCTCTCAGAAGCCCGTAAGTATAAACTGAACCTAACTATCGCTCATCAGTATATAGAACAGATGGAAGAAGAAGTTCGCGATGCTGTGTTTGGTAACGTCGGTACGACGATATCATTTCGTGTGGGACCACTCGACGCTGAGGTGTTGGAGAAAGTATTTCTCCCTACTTTTACTGCAGAAGACATAGTCAATCTCGGTAAGTACCAGATATATTTGTCGCTTATGATTAACGGCGTCGGTTCCAAGCCTTTTTCTGCAACAAATATGGCGCCACTCAAAAGAAAGAGTATCTCATATAGGACTGAAGTTATCGAGAATTCTAGGAGTCTCTACGCTCATTCTCGGGACGAAGTACAGGGTGGAATAGAGGCGTGGCACGGCACGCTTTTCGAAACAGGTAAGGATAAAAAGGAGCGGGAGAAGAAAGAGGCCTATATCGCGGAAAAAGCTGAGAAAGAGAAGCTTCTATACGGCGACAAGCCGAAGCCTACTGAACCCGCCAAGATTGTTATACCAACGGATATCATCAAGAAAGTTACAGAAAGTGCTGCCCCTCGAGAAGACCGTAATGCCAATCCCTCTCAGAATCGTTCCAGTATGCCAAGCCAGCCTAGAAATGACAGGCCATCTGCAAGGCCCGATAACCAGAACAGGACTGCAGAGTCTCGCAGTAATACACCCGCTGACGCAAACAAGAGATTCTCTCAGAGTAAAATCCCAACAGAGAAAAACAAATCTTTACTAAAGGACGTCTTGTCCAAGGCTCTACAGAAGCCCACAAGTCAGCCAGTTGCTTCTCCTCAGAATATAAATATTCATGTCGAGCAGAAGAATATCAACGTTGAGGTGAATCGTCCTCAGTCAATTACAGACATCAAGCAGACTCCCGTTATAAAGACGGAAGTTTCGGAAGTGCAGGAGAAAGAAAAAGCAGAAACTACCTTTATTCCACGGCCAAAGCAGGCAGAACCTACACCTCCGCCGAATCAGGATAGTGGAGAGAAGAAAAAACCGAGAGAAATACCAGAAGATATTTTAAAGCAAATATTAGAATAATTAATTTTATTTTCGTATGAGTAAGAAAATATTTTACAAAGCGTTGTTCGTTGTTGCTTTTTTGCTGGGTCCAAAGTTTGTCGGTGCGGAAATTATGATTACGGAGGTGGCTTGGATGGGGACTGCTGCTTCAGCCAACGATGAATGGCTGGAGCTCTATAATGACGGCTCAAGCCCCGTGAATCTCTCGGGTTGGAGTATCGTTTCCGCGGACGGTACTCCGAGCATTAATCTCTCGGGCACTCTACCGGCAGGAGCGTACGGTCTGGTTGAGAGGACTGACGACACTACATATCCAGGCATAACAGCGTTACATATTTTTACTGGCGCTTTCGGGAACGAAGGTGAGAATTTGTCGCTTAAAAACGGAGGAGTTACCGCGCAGACTTTGGCATTTGCAGGCGGTTGGCCTGCTGGAGATGTTACGACTAAACATACGATGCAGTGGAACGGGTCTAGTTGGATAACTGGCGCAGAGTCAGCAGGTGGTCCAACAACGGCGACAGGAGAAGGGGATGACGATGACGATACTGAGGGAGATGACGACGATACTACCGGCGACGATGATACAACAGGGGATGACGACACTACTGCCGATGATGATACTTCGGGCGACGACGATGATTCAGAGAATTCGAGTTCTAAATCAAGTGTCAAGGCGGGTCCCGTCAGAAAAGTCTATGATGACATGATATTTGAGCTTGATTTTCCGAAGCGTGCTATTGCTGGAAGTCCTGCGCACTTCAAAGCGCAAGCGCTAGATTTTGATCGGACGCCGATGTTCCAGGGAACATATATGTTCAATATGGGAGACGGTACGATACGTACATATACTAGAGATTTTAATAAAGATGAAGAAGGTTTCATGCATACGTACGATCATCCAGGGTCATATCTCATCAAGATCAAATACTATAGAACATATTTCGAAGGAGTTGATCCTGAAGTGGACGACACTTTTACCATAGAAGTGAGTGCTCCGACTGTGTCAATCGCCGGAGTGCACCCGGATGGCAGTATAGAGATGAAGAATAGCTCGTCGAACGAGATTGATATATCGGGATGGAGGCTTCGAGACGCTACAGGTAAGAGCTTCGATATTCCCGAAGACACCATAGTGCTTGCGGGCAAATCCATGACCCTCTCAGTAAAGAGAACAAAACTCTCACCCCAGAGCGGAGTTAGTCTCTACACTCCGACTGGTGTACAGGCCACAGTTTGGAGCCCTGTTGCTCTAAAAGTAGCTCGTGTCGTTGTTCCAGCTTCGAAGAGAGAAGCGGTAGAGCCAACAGGTGAAGTGCTAGGTATATCTGACACCCTGATCTCGACCAGAGAAGCGTCGGTCCTCGAGGAACCGCTCGTATCGAAAGATAAGAATCAGCAGGGACTTATATTTACACTTTTGTTTATTATCCTAGTGCTCATATCTGTCATAGCAGTAATGTTCCTACAAAAAAGCGAAAAACCCGTAAATGAATACGAGCTTATCGACGAGTAAACCCTCTCTGAAACTTGGTGTGCGGGTAAATTTATTTAACGCTTGCAGAAGCTTCGGCCTTTTGGTTATTTCTCTCAACTTCTAGAGCTTTTTGAGCTAGGTCTAGATCTCTAAGTTTCTTGTAAGTTTCTATCTCTGAAGCGATGCGATTCACGGCCTGGGCGAGAGATAGTGCTTCTTTGAAACGTCCGCGATCGAGCTTGTCCTCAGCTTCACGTAGAAGTCTTTTTGCCTCGACGATTTTCGCATCGATATCGAATTCTGGTTGATCCGTGATCGTAACCTCTGTCTCCACTACCGTTTGAATCGGTTCTATTATTTTCGTGACTTCTTTTGTGTCTATTATTTTAGATACAGGTACCTCTATGACGGCAGTCGCAGGAGCATTCGTTTCTTCTGTGGGTACTACGACAGGTGTATATATGACAGACATCTAGAGCTCGCGAGCTTCATCTATTTGAGCTATCTTATCCTTGGCTGTTCTGATGCGTGATTTTACAATCTTTTCGAGATCTTCGTTTATTTCTGCGATGTCATTCTCAGCTTGTTCGAAGAACTCGGTCTCGGCCGGATCTGAAACCTTCATCATCATAGTGGTAGCGGTAGACATGTCTACATCGTCGTCTTCGACAGATGCGATAATAGAATTTTCAGAGTCCTCGACTTCGCGGATACTGTCCTCGACACGGGCTATAAGCACATCTGTGTTCTCGTGATTCTTGTTATTCTCACCCTCGGTATCTTCTAGTATTTCCTTGTGTGCTTCGAGTACGGGAGTGAGGTTAGAAGTCGTTTCGAGGGCGAGCTCTAGGTTACCCTCTTCTCGGAGATTCTCGATGTCCTCGGCGAGGTTATCTATGTGCTCTTCGAGCTTCTTCTCCACCACCATCTGGAGTTCTGGAGAAAGCTTGTTCTCCTTGTCGAGCGTCTGCGCTTCGACGAGACGACGTTCGACTTTCTTCGAGTTCACGACGGCGCGGGCTTCTGGACTCATGGCTAGAGTACTCTCGATACCTTCGTTAACGTTCACTTTGACACTGTATAGTTTGTCTCCAGGGAGTGCACTAGATGCGGCGAGAGATACTCCTGATCCACCAGCGACTACGGCTATGATAAGAACAAGAGAGGCCGCCTTGGCGAAGTATCTAACTTCAAATATAGAAATAGAGCTACGTTCACGTAGAACGGGCATTTTGCCTCGTATTGGGTTATAAGATATGAATTCCATTATCCTAGAACGTAGAAGACTTCTCTCCGTATCGGATAGCTTTTCTCGTTTGGCATTTTTTATGAAATTTTTGAATTCTTTTTTCATTTTCTTTTCTAAAGTTCGTAGAAGTCTTTGAGTACGAGTTTCATCTTGTCTATCGACCGGTGAATCTTGACTGAGACATTGTTCGGGGTCAGGTCGGTAGCTTCGGCGATTTCTTTGATACTCATCTCGTTCACGTATCGCATGGTTAGTATCTCGCGAGCATCTGGATCAAGTTTCTCGAGCTGGCTCAACACGAACTGTCTATCAAACTTGTTCGTGGCATCCTCACTTTCGTCACCTTCAGAGAATTCGATACCAGTCTCGGTGATGGCGTCTAGGGAGTAGCTCTTCTTCTTGCGTCGGTAGTCGATGATTAGGTTCTTGGCGACTTTGTATAAAAAGGCTTTGACATTGTCGACTTCGTTACCGCCTTGGAGATAGCTCCAAGTTTTCATGAAAGTGTCCTGGACCAGGTCTAGGGCGACCTCTCGATTCGAGGTCTGGAAGTGGCAATAGCGTAAAATGGCGTCCGAGTGCTCTTCGTAGCTTTTCATGAAAATCGCTTGAATTTTCGTATGTTCCTCTGCCATATAAGACGCTTTGCAAGGGTTTTCCTTACAGGGGCTATCCTAGCATAACAGAGCCCGGAAACCTTGTAAAATAGAGCCTTTTATGGTTATATTTGGCCAGATTCTTTGAGTTAAACCCTTTAACTACGATCCCAGATGGGCACAACCCTACGTAGAGTATCGCGGGCCTATCTTGAGGTTCCGGCGAAGACAGATGGAGGCAAGTCACACCCTCTTCTGATGATTGCAGCTCTTAACCGGCTTTTGTCAGCCAAGCTGATGTTCATACCTAACACCAAGCTCGTTGACTGTTGCCACGCTTCAGTGTCGGGACTTTTTGACGAGTCGCGAGATAAGGCAAGGCGCCTGCTCGATAGCCTTGGCATCAATTACGAAAATGGAAGAGTTGTGGCCTTTGAGCTAATAGTGAGTTTGCAGTTTCCGCTAGAAAAGCTGAAGCTCTTTATCGACTCGGAAGTCTATGGCCGGATTCTTCGCAATCCTGAATACCACGAAGAGGAGGTAGAGCAGGAAGAAGATTACGAGGCGTTGTTGGCCATGCCAGTGATTACTCGCAGACTTGGATTGTGGGTCAAGACCCTGCTCTATAGGGCGCGCATAGCGCATACGCTCTCTAGTACTGGAAAGTATGTCGTGGGTGACAGGGTTTTCAGGATCTATGTCGGTAACGAGGAAGACAGAGCGCGGGCGCGGAGTATTTTCTTAGAGGCTGGTTTTGCTTTTGAGTGCGGCCAGCCTAGGAGCAAGAGAGAGGAAATTAGCGCTAATTTTTACTTCAAGCGCGCCAACCCAGACTTTAGACTCCTCTCGCAGGTCTTACCAGACTGGAAGAACCCGAAGTCTGTCTACAGATCACGGCGTGCAGTTTCGATCAAGTCCCGTGACGGTCAGAGGGTTAGTGCGACCAGGCATAAGAAGAACTACTAGTCCTTTGTGTCGCAGGATGAAGCCCCGGTCCGCCGGGGTTTCGTGCTATCTAGCTCTAATCTTTTTTAGAATAAATGGAATCTTTTTGAAATCTTCTGTGAGAGTTGCTCGCATGCTTCCATTATAGAGCGCGGCAGCTGGGTGATAGAGAGGGAAGAAGTATTCTGTATCGATACCATTAATTTTTTTTTGCATCAGTTTCCCATGCACTTCGGAAATTTTGTCGCTAGGGAAGAATCTATTCATGGCGTGGCGACCCAGGGGGATTATGAGAAGTGGTTTTATGAAGTTCAGTTCCTCCATAAGCCATGGCAGACAGTCAGCTATCTCATCTGGTTCTGGGTCCCTGTTATCTGGTGGACGATACTTCACGGTATTTGTTATGTATACATCCTCACGTTTCATTTTGATAGTTTCGAGCATCTCGGATAGGAACTTGCCGGAACGCCCGATGAATGGCTTGCCCTGGAGATCCTCTTCTTTGCCAGGAGCTTCGCCGATGAAAACTATTTTTGCCAATGGGTTACCATCGCCAAAGACGGGTTGAGTCGCCAGAGGCTTTAGTTTGCATTTGTTCTTCTTGTGCCATTTTTGGTGGATATCTTGGAGGGTTTGCATGTGGTAATTCTATTATACTTCTGCTAATATTTCACCCATGGGAATAAAAGACTTTTTTATGCGCAAAATGCTCTCTAGTCAGCTCAAGAAGAGCGGACTTCCTGAGGCACAACAGCAGAAAATAATAGAAGCTATGATGAAAAATCCTGGGCTTTTCGAGAAGATCGCCAAGGAAACCAAAGAACTCGAGAAACAAGGCAAAAACCAAGCCTTCGCATCAATGGAGGTAATGAAGAAATATCAAAACGAACTTCGCGACCTAATGATGTAAAAACAAGGAAACCGATGCATTAATGCATCGGTTTCTCCTTTGAACGCTTGGCCTTACGGCTAGTTGTTCGTGTGAACATGGGCCACCCCAGCCCCTCGGATGTAGCGGTACGGTCCGACCACTTCGTTCTTGTATCCCAGCATGCTTCCGGGCAGCTGGGCCAGCAGTTCGCTGGCGGTCAGGAATCCTTTGCGACGACGGCGGCCTTCGAAATGACGGACTTTCAGCGTGTTCATGGTGATAGGGGTTTGATATTATACTACCACAGTATAATAGATTTGTCAATAGAGTTAAATTTCTATTAAATACCAAAATCTCGTTGTTTTCAAAGGCAAAAGCTGTTATATTCTACGGGTAAAATAAATCATTTATGGGACTATCTATCGGCATCGTCGGACTTCCGAACGTAGGGAAGTCGACACTATTTAATGCATTGACCAAAAAAGGCGTTCTCGCCGCTAATTACCCGTTCGCGACGATCGATCCGTCAGTCGGCATCGTTGCTGTGCCTGACGACAGACTCTGGAAGCTCTCGACATTTTCAAGTTCCAAAAAAACTATCCCCGCTGCGATCGAGTTCGTCGATATCGCCGGACTTGTCGAGGGCGCGTCCAAAGGGGAGGGGTTGGGGAACAAATTCCTTACACACATCCGTGACGTTGATGCGATTCTCCAGATGGTTCGAATATTTCCACTCGAAGAATCAGGTAACGGCATTATGCATGTTTATGGGAACATTGACCCACTTCGCGATATCAAAGTTATAAACCTCGAGCTTATCCTCTCGGACCTCGAAACTGTAACGAAAAGAATTGGTAATATTTCTCGTGATGCCAAGCGAGGGGACAAGCCAGCCGTTGCTGAAGATGCTGTACTTCAGAAAGTCCGAGCAGTACTCGAAGAAGAAAAGATGGCGAACACTCTTGAGCTCGAGGAGGCTGAAGAGAAGATTCTGAAGGGTATGAATCTCCTCACAATGAAGAAAATGATTTTTGGACTTAATAAAAAGTCTGGTGTGAAGAATCTCGACGCTACCGATCCTGACAAATTCGCCGAGCTCACGAAACATATCGAATCACAGGGTTATGAGTTCGTCATAATAGATGCGAAAACAGAAGACGAGCTCCGCGATATGACCGCTGAAGAGAAAACAGTATTTCGCGAAGGCGATGGTGATGGCATCAACGAACTTATTACCAAAAGTTACAAACTCTTAGGCCTGATGACGTACTTCACAACAGGCGAGGACGAGACTCGCGCATGGACTGTTCGTGTCGGCTCAACTGCGCCACAAGCAGGTGCCGCTATTCATACGGACTTCCTGACGAAATTCATCCGCGCACAGGTTATCGGTTGGCAGGAACTACTCGACTCCGGATCGATGGGTAACGCTAGAAGCAAAGGACTCCTACGTACTGAAGGTAAAGAATACATAGTCAAAGACGGCGAGGTTATAGAATTTTTGGTGTAAAAGAAAGGCCTCGTCGTGGTTGCGACGGGGCCTTCCGTATTGCTGCGCTTACTGCTATTGCAAAAGCTCCAGTTGTACTCCCTTGGGTTGCGCTACCAGGCTACCTTGTAAGAACGACGGCTCATCATTGTATCCCCAAACGCTTTTGAAACCTTCACCGTGTTCCTTGTCCCAGATCAAGGTGATCTTGGAATTTTCGTCGACGATGAATTCGGGAGATAGTGCGATGGGTGACACCTTCAGTTTATAGGTGTCGTTAGGGTAGTGTTGATTTGAGTATTCACCAATGGCCATCCAGTTTCCAGTGTAGAAGTAGGAGTCTTTCACAAGAGTAAAGTCCATTCCAGGTTGAAAGACTCTTCGTGTGTGTTCGACGTGTGTGTCGTCTGGCTCCGAACGGCTGCAGCTCGTGGCGAGTAGTCCAGCAATTGCAGCGAAAAGAATGTACTTCATGTGTTGCGGGGTTTGTTACGGGTATTATTTTACATTCGGGATTACCGTTGTCAAATTTATAAAATATATATTTTTTTGAAAAACGAAAAAGCCCCGGGGTCGCCGGGGCTTCTTTTCAGCGGTGGTAGCAATCACTCAATAATCGCCACAACCATGTTCTCAGGTCCTTGATCATGTTCAGCCGATGTGGTGAACCGCTCTCGGTAAAGTTCAATGCGTACATTCGCTGGCGCCATGATAGTGAGATTCGGAAGTGGCCAGGGATTTTCTGAAACCAGGCGGGATAGTTCTGTATGCTTCGTCCCGCAACGTTCGAACCCATAGTCAGCATCGCTCCGGCGATCATTTCGTTTCTGTAGTTCAGCGATCGTCACCGATGACTTCATACTCTCCTCCAGTGTATTTGGAGGGAGAAGTTTCAGGACACCATTCTCGTAGCTGTGATTCCACCCGCCGGGCCAACTCACCGCAAACGAAGGAAAGTTGCCGAGCTGTGCATCGTGGTACACCTCGAGCTCATAAGCACCATAGTCGAGCGTGTCATCGCGGGTGAAATCCACGAAGTACATGGTCCAGAGATTCTCTGCGAGGAGCCGGTGCTTCTCGGTAGTATCAACAGGGCTCGTTGTGATCCGCTTGCCGTAACTCGGCAGGTCAGGATTTGTCTGCGCACTGAGTGCGAGTGTAGTTGAAAGGGCGAGGGAAGTCAGCAGATACTTCATGGTCGTTCGGTTTGTTTTTACCTTACTGATATATATGGATTCTGTCAATAAAAAAGTAGAACCGCGTCCCGAAATGGGAGGACGCGGTTCTTAAGTAGGGTGTGGGTGTTACTTGTTCCGGCTGGCGGTGAGGAAACGCCGCTTACTGCCGAAATTGCTGAAGCGGGAGATGACCAGACCGAAGTTCTTGGTCAGCGTTTTCCGCAAATGAGACTGTTCTTTCCTGTTTCGTTCCATGGTAAAGGGTTTAAGTATATTATACATATTATTAATAGTATGTCAAGTATTTTAACCCCCAAAAAACCTATGAGAAAGCTTTGAAAAAAGCCTTGTTTTTGCTAAAATCGTCCCATGATTATCCAATATTTCGGCAAACAATTCTTCAAGATTTCTCAAGGAGACTTCACTGTGGCGGTCAATCCTATCGGCAAAGATTCTAGTGATTTCAACAAAGCCAAGTTTGGCTCAAATGCAGTGCTTATAACCACGAATCACCCAGACTATAACGGTATCGATAGTGCAACATTTGGCGAGAACACACCTTTTATTATCAACGGTCCTGGTGAATACGAGGTTGGTGACATGTATATCGAAGGTTTTGAGTCTAGAGGCACGATAGACGGCAAGGAGTACATCAATACTATATATCTATTCACTCTGGACGATATTCGTGTGGCATTCCTCGGGGCTCTCGGCAGTCGTGAATCCATATCGAAGAGTTTCATCGAGTCAGTGGATGAGCCTGACCTATTCTTCGTGCCTGTTGGAGGTAAGTCGACTATTGATGGCGCCACCGCGCAGAAGCTTGCGAACTCTTTCAATGCGAAGATGGTTATACCGATGGATTACGATGCGACGGCTCTCAAGGTTTTCCTCAAAGAGTCTGGCGCCGAAGGAACGAAGCCTATCGACAAGTTAACGATCAAGAAAAAGGATTTCGTCGGCAAGCAGGGCGAGGTTATTATCTTCGAGTAACGAATATTATTATGAGTGAATGGCTCCAAAAAGCGCGAAGCGGGACTGACGGCACGAAGAATAAGATTGCTATTTTTGGAGCGGTTACGGTCACGGTTATAATAGTAATCATATGGTTACTGGTCATAAAACAGAAGAATACCGACAGGGTGGTAAAAACCGAGTCTGCCCGCGAGGATTTACGGCCACTTTTTATGATTTTTAAATCAGCCAAGGATAATTTCTCTAACATAAAGACTGACATTCGGACCCAGAAAGCAGAAGTTATCGAAGCATCAACTACTGACGAAGCCGTGGTAGAATAATCCCTATGCCAAAGAATTCCAAAGATACAAATGAAATAGCCCCTACAGGATCTGACAAAATCATCTCTTCTAACATCGTGACTGAGATGAAGGATTCGTATCTAGCCTACGCCATGTCCGTCATCACTTCACGTGCTCTGCCAGATGTTCGTGATGGGCTGAAACCTGTTCATCGACGTATTCTATACGCCATGCACCGCCTCGGGATCACTTCCCAGGCCAAGTTTGTGAAGTCTGCACGTATCGTCGGAGAAGTCATCGGTAAGTATCACCCTCATGGAGACACATCTGTTTATGATGCGATGGTTAACACCGCGCAGACATTCTCTTTCCGATACCCCCTAGTTCTCGGGCAGGGTAACTTCGGTTCCGTTGACGGTGACTCAGCTGCTGCTATGCGATATACCGAGGCTAAAATGTCGAAAATATCGAGTGAACTCCTCCGAGATATCGAGAAGGACACAGTAGATTTCCGTCCTAACTATGATGATACGCTGAAGGAGCCGACAGTTCTTCCATCTGCTGTGCCATCACTACTTCTAAACGGTACCCTCGGTATCGCTGTCGGTATGGCGACGAACATTCCACCGCACAACCTGACGGAAGTCGTTGATGCCACACTTCACCTGATCGACAATCCGAAAGCAACGACAGAGGACCTGACAGAGTTCGTCCAAGCACCAGACTTCCCAACCGGAGGAATAATTTATAACAAGAAAGACTTGCTCGTCGCTTACTCAACAGGACGTGGCGGAGTCGTGACACGAGGAGAGGCAGAAGTCACTGAGACGAAACTTGGCCAATCGCAGATCATCATCAAGTCTCTGCCGTACCGCGTGGTGAAGTCGAACCTTGTCGAACAAATCGCCGACCTTGTACGTGAGAAGAAGATCATCGGTCTCAAGGACCTCCGCGATGAATCCACAGATGAGATTCGTGTCGTAATCGAGCTCAAGAGTTCTGCGCATCCACAGAAAATCCTGAACTATCTATATAAACACACTCAGCTCGAACAGAATTTTAACTTCAACATGGTCGCTCTCGTTGATGGTGTACCACAGACCTTGTCGCTCAAGGACTTCCTCGTCGAATTCATCGCACATCGCGAAGTCGTTGTCACACGCAGAGCCAAATTTGACCTCGACAAGGCTCTCGCTCGTGAGCACATCCTTCTTGGACTCAAAAAAGCCCTAGATCATATCGACGAGATCATCAAAGTCATCCGCGCATCCAAAGATGTCGCTGAGGCCAAGATAAACCTTATGAAGAAATGGAAGTTCTCTGATCTCCAGGCGCAGGCTATTCTCGAGATGCGCCTACAGAAACTCGCAGGACTCGAGAGAAAAGCTATCGAAGACGAACTGAAGGAGAAACAGGCGCTTATCGCCGACCTCCGGGACCTACTCGCGAGCCCGAAAAGGATTCTCAAAGTCATCGGCACTGAGCTCAAAGAGATCCGTGACAAACACGGCGACGAACGCCGTACCAAATTCGTCAAAGGTAACCTGAAGTCTATGTCCGACGAAGACCTGATACCCGATACGGACTCCGTTCTCGTATTCACCGCAGGCGGATATGTGAAGCGCACTGACCCGAACGAATACAAGACTCAGAAGCGTGGTGGTGTCGGAGTCGTTGATCTAGAGACAAAGGAAGAGGATGTGGTTACGCACCTATTGAAAACGAGCACTCATAGCGACTTACTTTTCTTCACCAACAAGGGCAAGGCATATCAGCTCAAGATGCACGAGATCCCAGAAGGTCGTCGTGCTACCAAGGGTAAATCTGTCATGAACTTCATCCAGCTTTCTACTGATGAGAAAGTCACGTCGATCGTGGCTATGAGTAAGGACACGAAAGCCATGAGCCCGTTCTTACTTCTCGTTACAAAAAGGGGTGTGACCAAGAAAATGGCCGCCGAGAGTTTCAAAGACGTTCGCCGTTCGGGACTCATCGCCATCAAGCTCGATGCTGATGACGAACTTCACTCTGCTCAGTTTCTAGATAAAAGTCATGACGTCATCATAGCAACACGTATGGGGCAGTCCATCCGATTCAAAGAGTCAGATGTGCGTGAGATGGGCCGAGGAGCTGGAGGTGTTCGAGGTATCAAGCTTATCAAGGCATCCGATGCTGTAGTGGGTGTCGGTATCGTCGGCAAAGAAACCAAAGATGTGACTTTTCTTGTCATCTCTGAGAATGGACTAGGTAAGCGTAGCCCTATGACTGAGTACAAGACTCAGGGTCGTGGTGGATCAGGCGTCAAAACTTTCAAGATCACTCCAAAAACAGGCAACGTCGTCGCAGCCGGAGTCGTGACCGAAGCTCAGTCAGAGATGATAGCTATGTCAAAGAAAGGGCAGGTCATCCGCGTTGAGATCGATGCCGTACCAGTCCAGTCTCGTTCGACCCAGGGCGTCAAGATCATGCGTCCTCGCGAAGGCGACTCGCTCGCATCTATTACTTTCCTATAAGAGGACTCCGCAGAAGCGTCATTTGAAAAGACCGGAATAACCCGCCATTCAAAAGGCGGGTTTTCCTCTGTCTCGACCTTTTTGTAAACAAAAGGTCTGCGGCAAGCCTTTTCAAACGACACTTTTGACTCCGTAGAGAGTTTTTTTCTTAAATCCTAATTCCTAAATCTTAAATCTGATATAATATTTATATGATTGATCCCAAAGACAACATCAAACAATTCGGCATCCAAGAAGGCTGGCATGTTGCTGATCTCGGTGTCGGATATGGACACTATGCTTACGCACTTTCGGCGGCTGTAGGTCCAGATGGCAAAGTTTTTGCCATAGATATCCAAAAAGACATGCTGGAAAGGCTGAAGAAGGAGGTGGAAGAGAAACATATCAAAAATATCGAGGTTATATGGGGCGATGTTGAAATCGTCGGCGGTACGAAGCTTCGCGTTGATTCTCTCGATGCCCTCGTCATATCGAACGTTTTGTTCCAGATAGACTCCAAGGCTGGCATGGTGCATGAGGCGTCACGTGTACTCAAAACTGGCGGTAAAATTCTCCTCGTAGACTGGTCAGAATCTTTTGGTGGTCTTGGTCCGCAACCGGGAATGGTTGTTGACGAAGCTACCGCTCGACGCATCTTTGAGACGGGACCTTTCGAGTACAAGAAGTCTATCGATGCTGGAGAACATCACTATGGAATGGTATTCGAGAAGAAAACTTCATAGCAATTCACAAAATTCACAATATAATTTAGTTATTTCTCCGCTTATATCTTACAATTAGGGGAGTATGAAAGGTTTTCAGGTAGGTGTTTTAATATTTTTCGGAGTATTCGTATTCCTGGGTGTTTTGATATTCTCAGGAGCGATAAACGTCGGTGGCAAGAAGGATGCCGCCGTAGCGGCTGTTGATCGTTCTATTGTCTTGTGGGGGATTGTTCCAGAATCGAGACTCGAGAGTTCGATAAGCTTTCTCAACAAGAAAAATCCAGGTAGTCCTATAAAATACGTAGAAAAGGATGTACGAACTTATGAGCAGGAGCTTCTAGAAGCCTTCGCGTTCGGAGGATTGCCGGACATGTTCCTCATGTCCCAAGACCTCATTTTTACCTATGAGGATAAGATCATTAACATACCATTTACGTATTTCCCAGAAGCAACATTTGATGAGACCTATGTTAGGTCTGCGGAATTGTTCAAGCGACCAGAAGGCTTCCTCGGCTTTCCGATATTTTCCGATCCATTGGTCATGTATTACAACCAGGATATCCTCGAAACCGCCGGTTTTACCGCACCACCGAAGTATTGGAGTGACCTCTTTACTTACGTACCAAAACTCACAACTAAAAATGAAGCTCTAGAGATATCAGTTTCAGGAGTTGCCATGGGCGAGTTCACAAACATAAAGAATGCCAAGGAGATATTTATGGCACTCATGCTCCAGCTTAACAACAGCGTCATTGCTCGAGACAGTACAAGGGGTATGTATGTCCCTATATTAAACCAGGGATCCACTGTCTCTGCACAGCCAGCTATCCAGTCACTACGATTTTACACGGAGTTTTCTGATCCACTGAAGACCGTTTACTCATGGAACAAATCGATGAAAAACTCTCTAGACGCATTTATTGCTGGTGAGCTCGCTATATATTTCGGTCCAGTCAGTGAGTTTAGAAATATCTCAAGTAAGAACCCAAATCTAAATTTCGATGTGACAACTATTCCTCAGGTAAAAGAGCTGAGTACGACTATTACATATGCTGACGTTTATGCTCTAGCCATACCTCGGGTATCACCTAAAGCACAGTTGGCGCTATCTGTTTCAGCTCAGCTTGCAAATGGTGCAGATACTGCCACGATAATATCAGCGAGCGGATTCGCACCCATTAGACGTGATCTTATCGCAGCTCCAAACCCGACCAAATTTAACAAAGTTTTTAACAGTGCAGCGCTCAATTCTAGATCATGGATGGATCCTAACGATCTGAAGACACAGGAAACTTTTATGAATATGTTTGAGAACATCTCCTCTGGTCTAGACACTCCAGAGGATGCTGTAAAGCGTGCCGAAAGAGAACTAAGGTTATTGCTCATCAAATGATAAATATAGATAAGTTAAAAATCTTCTCACTGTTTATACTAGCACTTGCTCTTTCGCCGTTCTCGACAGCTATTGCCCAGCAACCGGGAGATATCATGGCGCCGAATACTGCTCAGCCGATGTGGATCGCAGGAGTGAATTGGGGGGCGGTGACTGAATCGGGCTCATCGCTTGTCACAGATCGTTCGATATCTATAACAGGTGCACGGATTATTCCTCTTCCTCCTGATGGAGTCAAAACATTTCGAGTCGAGTACGGTCGGGGAGTTCCCGGTCAGAACACAGACTATGGACAGGGTTATATCGGTCAGAGTAATCCGATAACCGTCGATGACATGATGAATCCTGCGTATAGTTTCGGCGGCAATATCAACAGCTTGATGCCAGCGACTGACTACTATCTAAACATCCGAGAGATGGGTCAGGTTGGCGGGAACGATGTTACGGGTAACTTGTTCGTGTATGGCTTCGTAAAAACTAGCAAGATTCCTTCGGGAAGCGTGAGTTATAGCTTCATTTCAAATAATACGACAATGAAGGTCTCCGGACATCTCATAAACAGTGCCGGTGTCGCCCTCATGAACGCTTCCGTAAACATAATCGTGGCACCTGTCGTGAACGGTGCTCCAGATATGAACGGAGCTATGACTTCAGGATTAATTACCGGAGGTACGAGTATGATGAACGGTAATGGTTATTTCAATACTACGATGACCGGACCTGTAACACCTGGAAGTTCTTACTATCTGATGATTCAGTATCAATCGACAGGAAACGATATTATCGAGCCGATACTTCTCACTGTTCCTACTTATAATGCGCAGGATACTGACCCTGAACCGAACCCTGATACTGATAACGAATATGAACTTGAGGGGCCGTCATACAATGGACTAGTGGTTGAGTGTGGACTTGATTGCGATTTTTATGATCTTATCGCCACCATCAATCGTGTTATTGATTTTATGATCAAGTTTATCGCATTCCCATTGGTCGCTATTGTCGTAGCATGGGCAGGATTCAAGATGATTATAAGCGGGGGTAGTTCGGAGGCTGTCGGCTCAGCCAAGAAAATGATATGGAAAGTCGTAATAGGTCTATGCATAGCTCTCCTGTGTTGGGTTATAATCAAGCTTATACTCGTAACACTCGGATATGTCCCTGGTGGTCCACTATGGTGTCTGTTTAATATTACGCCTCAGTGCACACCCTAATATATGAAATACTACACTCAGATAATAATGATATTTGTTCTCGCTCTGACCTTCGGCTTCACCGCAGATGTCGAAGAAGCCTCGGCGCAGTCATGTGATGTAACTTCGGCGCAGTTTCGTACTAATCGCGAGGTAAACTCGATATTCTATGATGACGAGAATACCCCATACGTGTATATAGACATAGTTACGGCTAACTGCTCAGGCGAGACCATCCAAGTATCGATAACCGAGGACGACGCTGGTGTCGACGATGATGTTAATGGAACACTCGGTATGGGGCAGACTTGTAACGAGACTAATCCGAGTTGTATGGATAATAGGGTTATCAGTATTACGGGCAACGAGACTACTCTCTCACTGCGCGCAGGCGAAGATGAGTGCCAGAGTGCGGGGAATCCTGATTGTGACTACCACATCGAAACTTGGGACGAAGTTGATAGTGGATATGAGTGGGAATCGGGACTTCAGCTCAACTATAATTGTGATGGGGCATGCCAAAATAACTGGCAGTATCTCGGTACCCTCACGCCTTTTGGGGCTTCAGATCAGGGCGACCAAGACGACGATGGTGATGCAGGGGTAGACGAGGGCGCTGATGCCAGTGTGGATGAGAATAGTATAGGCATACAGGCGACGAACTATGACCTAAGCCTCAACAATCCTTTGGCTGGGACCATAGATAGTATCCCGCAGTTATTACAGAAAATAGTGAATGTCATCATCAAGGTAAGCATCCCGATTGTAGCCATGGCTATCGTGTTCTCTGGATTCCTATTCGTCACCGCTCGAGGCTCAGATGAGCAACTGAAGAAGGCGAAACAGGTTCTACTCTATGCTGTTATCGGAGGACTCATCCTGATGGCATCATGGCTTATCGCTGAGGCGATATATTCAGCATTAACAAGTTTTGATTAGACATGATTAATTCTTTCAAGAAAAATTTTGCATACATAGCACTGCTCGCAGGGGTGTTAGTTCTGCCTCACCAAGTTTCTGCTGATCCTGGTTTAAACATGGGGCTTATGAACGTTACTCCGATGACCGGAGACTTTATCGTCACTACACAGTTACAGCCCGTAGAAATAAGTTCGTTTTCGAGCTTCACCCTGATTGGCGTTATCGATGCTGATGGGCTCGATATGCCACTCGGAGATATTAGAACTTTACCTATCAACCTAAACGGCGGATATATAAACGTGAACATGATGCTGAACTATGACCCAGCAGGATACACATTCCAATTTTGTTTAGTCGACAGTCTAGACCTGGTGACACAGGGTGGACAATACCTATTCAATCCAAATAATCCTGCGTATGATCCACTTTATTGTAGTAGTCCCTCTTTGTACCAGCCTGGCAATCAAGATGGAGATGCCGATGTCGAAGAAGACGATACGATCATAACTCCAGACACCACCCAGCCAGGAACGGGTAGTCCTAACCCGATAGTATTCACGACGAGCATCGCGAATCCTCTCGGCGAAGATATGGACATACTCGACTTCTTGAAGCGATTGTTTGTGAATATGGTGAAGATAGCCTTTCCATTCCTAGTACTATTCATGATGTATGCCGGCTTTATGTTCATCGAGGCGCGCGGTAACGAGGAGAAGCTCAAGAAAGCCAAGAAGAATTTCCTTTACGTTGTACTGGGAGCTCTCTTGGTCCTCGGAGCTTGGACTATCGCTTCGGTCATAAAGGGAACTGTTGATGAGATCGCAGAACCGACCGTATTTATAGAAATTATTAATAATATTGTTTAACATGAAAAGAATCTATATAGCGCTGATGCCACTTTTATCATTTGCCCCTCTGGTTGTTTCGGCCCAGGAACAGACTGGCGCCTGTCAGTACAACATAAACAGTATCGCTCTAGTTTTCCATCTCTTCGGGTGTATTCTCGCATCAGCCGTCATTCCGATGTTGGTAACCCTCACCGTTGTAGTCTTTATAATCGGCGTGCTCAAATATATCGCTGGTGCGGACGAAGCAGCGAAGCGTGAAGAGGGTCGCAAATTCATGATATACGGAATCGTGGGACTTTTCGTCATGGTTTCTATCTGGGGACTCGTTGGAATCTTGCAGGGAACATTTGGACTCGGCACGAACATTCTTCTTCCACAGATGACTGAGTTCTAGGTTGCGTTGTCGATTAGGGCATATGCTATAATATGTAAACCTAACGGTAATTTAAATATTGGTCGTCCATATTTATTATTAGCATTATTATTAGTAAATCATTTTTATATGAAGAAATTGTCTAGATTATTAAGCGGAGCAGCAGCGTTTGCATTACCTGCACTCGCCTTTGCTCAGACTACAGATGTCGGTGTACAGCTCGATACAACTGACGCCTTTGATTTGATGGGAACTGTTTCTCAAATATTCGGAATCTTGATTCCGATTCTCGTCACGTTCGCAGTTATATACATCATTGTTGGTGTTATCAAATACGCCACAGCATCTGATGATGAGACTCAGGCATCAGCTAGGAAGAGCATCCTACACGGAATCATCGCTCTCTTCGTTATCGTCTCTATCTGGGGACTTGTTGCTATCCTCAACAGTACATTCAACATCGGACAGAACGGAGAAAACCTCGGAGTTTGTCAGGAAGTATGGGTTCCTAACGACGAACCGCCATATTACGGAGAATTCGTGGTTCCACCAGGCTGCTAATACTATATGTGGGATCTTCTTACGATATTTACGCCGGTCGCTTATGCCGATGTCGATACCTTCGTCAAGAAGCTGAATACCTATATATTCAATCCCGCGATAATACTGATGGTAACTCTGGCGACCGTATACTTCCTCTATGGGATATACGAGTACGTTCAGGGGTCGGCGAGCGATGAGGCTAGGGAGAAAGGCCAGAGACACATGCTCTGGGGCCTCATCGGACTCACGATAATGGTATCCGTGTTCTTCATTATGAAAGTCTTACTCGGTACGATAGGTATAGATGAGAGTGAGATAAACGTAGAGACCGGACAAGTTAACTTCGGAACTACGATAAATGGAGAGACGATACCAGGAGGAGGATAATACATAAGTAAAAAGAATGAAGCCCCGGGACAGGTCCCGGGGCTTCTTCGTTGATGTTGTACAGTGATCAAGTGTTGGCCAGAGCCTTGCTTGATCCCCGAACGCTAGTGACGGCGGTGTGGCCGTTTGCCACCGTTTCTTCCACCTTGTACCTGTTCACCGATAGCACTCGCTGTAGCAGCGGGGCCAAATGCTCCAGCTGCCTTTGCGAGGTGTCCGACGATCTTCTCGATGTCCCCTGGTTGATATCCGAGGTCCTTGAGTTCCTTGGCGATAGTGCCGAGGTCCTTGGAACCACCGAGGCTCAAGCTGATCCGCTGTCTGCGAATCTCATCACCATCCAGGTCTCCCGTTAGGGTCATGGCTGCTTCAACGAGGTTGTCTCCTGTGAGACCGAGCTTCGCGAAGTATTTGACGGCGACATCCAAGCGACCCTTTTTGGCATCGACCTCCGCGTTCATCGAGGACTTCTTCCGCAGTGATGCGGCAAGTTCAGGATTTGGCGAGAGGTCGTTGATGTGGATGTTGTAGAGTCCGAGTCCGCACTCGGTATCAACCACACGTTCCTTATGACCGCTGATCTTTACCCACAGTAGTCGGATCTCCGATGCTTGGTCACCCTCTACCTTGCTGAAAGCCTCTGAGAGCTTCTGATCAAGATCAGGTGATCCCATGACATCTCTCAGTTTGAGATCAGTCACAGCTAGCCTCATCAAAGATGAGGAGGTGTCCTGCAGGTCGTTATACAGTAGCAGGTTACCTGCTGTGTCGTCCTTGCCCTGAGCGAAGCGTCTTATCAGCTTGAATAGGTCGAGGGGTAGAAGGGAGCCAGTAATATCTGGTGGTCCACCGTCCTTGTTTGTGACCTGCACGAGATCCTTCCCGGTACCTTTTACGTAGAACGTACCTGGCGGCTTCACGTCGACCGTGTTGCCTCCGAGCGCTATCTGGTAGTAGTTGAACATGCGATATGCCGCATGCTCTCCAGGAAGGAGGTAGAAACCCTGTCGAAAAAACGAGGGTAACCACCACTTCTTATCCCAGTTTGGCTGGACACCTCCGAACATGTCGAAGGCTATCAGGTGACCTGGGCCAGAACTTACGTATCGCATAGGGTTGAAGTACAAGAGGAGGAGCGAGGCGAGGATAGGGGAGAGCCCGTATATCAGAGCTCCCGCCATGTCTTCCCACCACTCAGCACCAAACATGCTGGCCACGTAGATCACCAAGCAGAGGAAGGCTGTTACGACGATGCTTTGTAGTAAGCATACGAACGGCTGTATTCCACTTGTCAGAAATCGGCCGATACCCCAGCAGTCTGCTCGGTAGTTCATACTCACTTGTTTGGTGCCGCGTTTACGCTTAGCACCGGTTTTGGTAGTTGCCATGAGTGCTTTAGTTTAGCGTTTACAGCGTGTAACCGAGATCGTACCCGTGCCCTTTGCGATGAATCCTTCCTTTAGGTCGGAAATCGTAAAGGGTGGTTCGGGAGTATTGCCTCCGAACGGGTATGAACCGCTCTTCAGGACGACAGTCATCAGACCTTCCGTGTGGACGTTCAGTTTGCCTGCGTCTTTATTGCGCAGTAGTAAGGGGTCCACAACAACCTTAGTCTCGCCATTGATCACATGATCGTCTGGTGGGGTACAGGGGTTGCTGTCGGTGGTCGGCGTAGCAGTAGTTGCCGTGCTGACACCCGGTCCACCATTTCTGGCGGTTGCGGTCGTTCCAGCAGTAGTAGTAGAACTCTTCTTCTTGTTCTCAGCTGCATCAAGGCGTTCGCTCATGGTGCCCCATCGTACAAAGAATACGGTGACACCGATAAGCATGAAGGCTATCATTGAGATCAACTTGTACCAGTAGAACGTACTACCAGAGGTTTCTGGCTTCATTCTCTGCACGAATCCATCAAGTGGATTCGGGCCATTTTCTGCGTTCGCGGCTTTCATGGTATGGAGTGTTTTTTTGTTAGCGTTCGGGTTGACGATGAGCTATGAAAATCTGAGCTCTATCTAATAGTATTATAGCACAGAATAGTGCGTATTGTCAAGCTAAAAAGCGTTGATTTGTAAGGGGATTTGGGGAAACCCCAGATAGGACGCTTCGCTATCTCACTTCTCGGAAACCCACGGTTTTCCGACGAAAAGCCTTTATTTTGTGGTCACGAGTATTTTTCCTGACGGAAAAATCTCTCGACCCCACCTCGCGGTTTTTGCCTTTCGCTTCGCTCAAACAAAAACATCGCTGCGGTTGGCACAAAAGCACAAAATCCCGCGCAGGCGGGATGTTTGTGTCTTTTGTGCCCAGGAGAGGAATCGAACCTCCACGGATTGCTCCATTAGTTCCTAAGACTAACGCGGCTACCAATTACGCCACCTGGGCAAACGTCTGCTAACTATACCGTCCCGCTTTTCCTGCACTGCAGGGTCGGGACAAGAATAAAGAATTTATTCTTGTCCCCTCGGTAGGGATCGAACCTACGACCTTCTCCTTAAGAGGGAGCTGCTCTACCAGCTGAGCTACAAGGGGTAACAGGGAAGATTCTAACAGAAAATTTGTAAAAAGGAAGAGTGAAAATGTGTGGTCACAGATATTTTACTTACAGTAAAATTCCGCGACCCCGCCTCGCCCGTCGCCTTGCGACATGGCTCCGGCCGGCACAAAGCATGAAATCCTGAGCAGTCAGGATTTCATGTCTGTTGTGCCCGGAGTGGGGGTCGAACCCACATCCCTTGCGAGACACGATTTTAAGTCGTGCGCGTATA
>CAYRQF010000003.1:0-105334 GCA_964426385.1 uncultured Candidatus Saccharibacteria bacterium
GTAAAACAACAGTTTTCCAAACTGTGGTGAGGAGTTCGACTCTCCTATCCCGCACCGCAGCAAATAATATATATCGGGGCGTGGTGTAACGGCTAACATGTCTGTTTTGGGAACAGATGACTCCGGGTTCGAATCCCGGCGCCCCGACAATTCAGTATTCAATAATAACCAAAGCCCCATCTCTGGGGCTCTAGTAGAAAGGTGCAATTATTTTGCCTTCGCCCACATAACCGACTAGGCTTCTCCAGCCATCGACCCCCTGAACTACAATCTCGACATCCATCGCGGGACATAGGGCTCTAGCCGCGAGTATATCGTCGACCGTATCGGTTGTGAACGATACCTCGGTCGCAGGGTCGTAGCCTATGCAGGCTCGTCGTAACATCTCGAGCTTGTTACACCCGTCATCTCTAGTAAAGATGACGCTGAATAGATGATGAATACCAGAGCCTTCTAGGTGACGCTCTATCGTTTCCCTGGTATTGAGAGACGCTATGGCCAATTTGGCAGTACGAGCCTCATTCTCTAGCCTAAGCACATTCTCAGGCGACATCTTTTTCGAGAAGTACCTCTCTACAAAGGCTTCGTAATACGGACGAATATCGTTCTCCGCTATCATCTCTGATGAGAAGAACCCTCCTTCCATTCCTATCCTCCACATCAATTCTTCGGGTATTTCCCGATACATTTCCTGTATGCAGTGAGAGGGGTGTTGAAACAGCACCCCATCGAAGTCGTAGATCCTGAGCTTTTTCATGAGCGGGGTGTTTTTCAGGATGATACTATCACAATGGTCTCAAAAAGGCATATTCTAGACCACACTTTGCATCAGGACCACCTTCCCTTGCTTGCTGGCGGTGTTTATATAGACCAGGGCGAGATCTATCTGATAATCCACATCATCTAGGTTATGAGTCATCAGGTAATACTGTACGGCCTTGGTAAACCTCTCTATCTTCTTAGGATGCATGTTTTCCTCAGGTCTAAACCCCCCTGTTTCAGATGAAACATCGTCTAGTGTTACACGGGAAACGCTTTTGACCTCTACAAAGTGCCAAATACCACCCTTTTTAGCCACGATATCGATCTCTCCGAACTTCTGGGTGTAATTGCTCTCAACTAGGCTATATCCATGTTTCATGAGAAACATTCTGGCTAGTTTCTCACCAATCTCCCCTATTTTCTGGGTTTTAGATGTGAATGTTTTCATTTACTTACATATTCTAGCAAAGGAATGCGTGTGTTACATGTGGAACGTTTTGAACTATATAAACCAATAAATAAACGTTTCACATGAAACGTTTCATGTGAAATGGCAGAAAACCTATATAAATCAACGTTTTTAATTCATAAAGGACAAGAATAAATTTAAAAATAGGTAGTTATACACCTTATAAACAGGGTTATCCACATATATACAGAAAAAAAGCCTTATTTATCAACCATATGTTTTTGTACTTTTTATGAGACAAAGGGGGATAACCCTGGGGGTAACGGGGATAAAGGACACTCCGCAAAACATATTTTTCTTCACCCTGCGGATCCGCGGAACCAGTGCAAGTATCTAATATGATCTTGGGGGGGCGCTTCACTATCTCACGCCTCGGAAACCCACGGTTTTCCGACGGGCTATCGCCCTGCCTTCCTCCACGCGAAAACAAGTGTTTTCCCGACCCCTTTCCTGTTCGATCCCCAGAAATCCGTATAAATGAAAAAACCCTAGCAAAAGCTAAGATTTTTTCATTTTGTGCGGGTAGGGGGAATCGAACCCCCGTCTCGTCCTTGGCAAGGACGTGTTCTACCACTAAACCATACCCGCAATTGTAACTAGTGCACCTACCAGGACTCGAACCTGGAATAAGTGGTTCGAAGCCACTCGTGATATCCATTTCACCATAGGTGCGGATATTTCTATATGATACTTAAATATTGGCGTTTGCCAAGCTATAAATACGAGGTTTTCTGTTAAAATGGTATTTATGAAACAAAACTTCGATATTCCGAAGGAGGTGTTGCTCGTAACTAACGGCCTAGTGCAGGCCGGCTTCGAGGCGTATGTCGTTGGCGGTTGTGTTCGCGACCTTCTGACAGGTAGAGCACCCAAGGACTGGGATGTCACGACGAATGCAACCCCAGAGGAGATCCAGGCGATATTTCCCGATACGTTCTACGAGAACAGCTTTGGCACCGTCGGGGTAGAGAACAAGGAGACTGAAAATGAAACTCTAAAAGTTATCGAAGTTACTCCGTATAGACTAGAGTCCGAATACTCAGACGGCAGGCACCCTGACGTTGTAAATTTTTCGAAGAATCTAGCCGACGATCTGAAACGCCGTGACTTCACTATGAACGCTATCGCATACAGTCCAGAGACCGGCGAACTCGTCGATCTGTATGATGGGCAGGAGGCGATCAAGGATAAGATGATCCGAGCGGTAGGGGAGGCGAACGAGAGATTTGGCGAGGACGCATTACGTATACTACGAGCGGTCAGATTCTCTACCCAGCATGGATTTGCGATAGAGCACGAGACAATGTCGGCGATGGAGAAGAACGCAGATCTTCTGGCCAAGATTTCAGCCGAACGTATCCGCGATGAATTTACCAAAATGCTCCTCGCCCCTGAGCCTATAGTTGGCATCGTTATGTCTCAGAAACTCGGCATACTCAAATACATCATTCCTGAACTCGAGATAGGTATCGGCGTCGAGCAGAACGGGGAACACATATACGATGTCTGGGAGCATAACCTACGGACGATGCAACACGCGGCGGACAAGGACTGGCCACTACACATCAGACTTGCCGGACTCATGCATGATATCGGGAAGCCCCACACTCGCGAATGGTCCAAGGAGAAAAATGACTATACGTTTTACGGACACGACGTCGTGGGAGGGAAGCTCGCACGCAAGATTTGCGAGAGACTAAAATTCTCGAACGATTTTACTGACAAGATTTATCGACTAGTGCGATACCATATGTTCTTTTCCGACACAGATCAGATAACACTCTCTGCGGTGCGAAGACTCGTTGCAAAAGTTGGTGCGGAGAATGTTTGGGATCTAATCGATCTACGCATCTGCGACCGTATCGGTATGGGTCGGCCAAAAGAGGAGCCATACCGTCTGCGCAAATTCGAATCGATGATCGAGGAAGTCATGCGCGACCCGATCAATGTCGGCATGCTAAAAATCGACGGGAACCGTTTGATAGAGATGGGGGAGCGACCAGGGCCGAAACTCGGCTGGACCCTTCATGCACTGCTCGAAGAAGTGCTCGAAGATCCGAAACTAAATACTGCAGAATATCTCGAAGAAAAGGCGAAACAGCTACTTCAAATGTCTGACGAACACCTGAGGAAACTTGGTGAGGCAGGGAAGAGCGCCAAGGATGAGGCCGAAGATGTCGAAGTGAAAAAAATCCGGAAGGATTACAACGTCAAATAAAAAGAAAGAACGCCACCCCGGAGGATGACGTTCGTTTCGTAAGATCGCGGAGGTCTACGAGTTGCCGTTCGGCAGCGGGCCGAGGCTGGTCTGTGTTGGCATCAGGTCGGGCATCGTGAGGATACTCGGCCACAATGCGGGCACGCCCTGGATGTCGCTGCTACGGATGCGCCGGACCTGCTTGTTGTTGCAGTTGCGTTTCTTGTGGTTGCCACCACCTTTGCCGCTACCGTAGTGGACGGTGGGGCGACCGGAACCGCAGGAGATCAGGCTCGGAGCGATGAACAGGAGGGCGACAGCGATGGAAAGGACGGTCGTTTTCATGAGTGATGGTGTTAGGAGGTTATGTATACACTATACCATATTAGTATAGTATTGTCAAGCTTATAAAAAACCATATATTTCAATATGAAAAGCGCAAAAGCCTCCGGGTGGTCCGGAGGCTTTCGTTGGCGGCGAATGAACTTTTCAGGCGGCGAGGCGTTCCCCCCAATGCTTCATGACAAACCAGTCGAATCCGACCAGATGTCCAGCATTCCTGCGAGCCCGCTCGTTGATCTGCGGATCCGGCAGGCGGTTGCGAAGTAGCATCTCGTAAAGGAAGAGGCGGTCACGCAGTTCCGGCAGGCACCCCCACAACAGATGCTGGCGGGCTTCGAAGGTCGCTACGTCATTGGTGGCGTAGAACATGAGTAGCCGTTCCTTGGTCCGAGGACCAAGGTTCGCGATAGAGCAGTAGTTGCAGAAGAACCACTTCAGTGCGAGGGTGGCCGTCTCATTGTCACCAGCTCGGGATAGGCAGAGAGCTTTGTCGAGCTCATGCAGTGCTGCGGCATCACGGCGTTCTTCTGCGGTCGCGTAGAGGGGCTTCTTTTTGCTTGGCGGCTTTCCAACGGTCTTGCTCGTAGAAGCTTTCATGTTAGCAGTAGAACGTCTCGGATTTCTCCAAGTGTAAACAGGTTGGCGGGACTTCTTACGCGCGCTCATGGGTCTCTGATGGTGTTAAGGTTTGGTCTCATCATACTCAAAGTTTTTGTTTTGTCTATGAAAAATATAACGACCTCCGGTGGAATCGGAGGTCGTTACTTGGTGGTGAAAGAGCGGCTATAATTCCTTGTCGAGCGCGCGCAGCTGATCAACAGCAGCCAAGGCTTCTCGTCTTCCTGGTTGCTGTATATCAGTGTGCGCTATTGTGCTGTAGAGTATTGCTCTGTGTACCTTGTCGGGTACGGCCTTTTTGAAAAGTTCTCCGATCGAATGGAGCTTCTTTCGGTTTTTTGTCGCTATCCATCTTGCGAGTTCATTCTGACAAGCTTGGTCCAACGTGCTCGCATGATGATTGGCGAAGAAGCTCCTCATCCTGCGCAACTGCTTTTCTTCACTGTTCGAAGCCTTCGCTTTCTGCAGGTTTCGCAAGACCAGGTTGGTCTGCGTAGCTGTAGTCACTGGCTTTATTTGTGGAGGTCTTTGGTGGTAAGAAGACACACGTCCATTCCCTCCGGTTCTGTCGTTTCTCCCTATGGTGCGGTTCTTGGTGGCCATATGCAAAAGGTTTGAGTTCGGGTAAATAATACTCCCAGAAATATTTTTGTCTATAAAAAGACAAAGGACCCTAGCAAGCTAGAGTCCTTCGGTGTCCAAGCAGATCATCAGATCAAGCGCGTTCCGTATCGGTCGCCCAAGAGTCAGTCTTCAACCAACAGATACCCAGTACTACTAGGAAGATGGTGAGAAGAGCAACGTCGGTTGCCGGGAGGGAACAGAGTCCGTCGTGGCAGATGGCCACAGCTTTCTTGAGGTTCTGCATGTGATGAGCTTCTGGTTATAGGATAGCACCTTTTGGTGCTTTTGTCAACCTAGAAGCAGGTGATGAATTTAGGCACGAAGATTATGAGGCCGATTACGGATGCAGTGATAGAGGCGATGAGGACTGCACCGGCAGCAACGTCTTTGGTGTACTTGGCATAAGGGTGATACTCGGGGGACGTGAGGTCGATGTCGAACTCGATGGCGGTATTGAAACACTCGGCGACGAGCACCATGCCGATAGCTAGAACGACGAACAGCCATTCGAACGTAGCGATGTGGAAATAGAATCCGAGATATACGACGATGAGCGCAACGAATAGATGCACCCAGGCGTTATGCGTAGTTTTCAGAAACATACCGATCCCACGCGTTGCGTGCACGAGACTTTTCGCACGCTTCACGATACTGAATGCTTCCTTCTCAGATTTGTTTACAACTTTGTGCTCGTGGTTTTCCATATATAAATTATATCAAAATACTAGGGCAACATTGCCCATAATCCTTTGAAGAGGAGACGGAGATTTTCGGCCATGACGGCGTCGTCGATTTCGATCAGATAATGAGGTTTCTTCTTCGTGTTGATGATAAGTACATAATCGCCGGCGACTTCTTGGGTTACACCTACGCCTTCGGCAGCCTTCCAGAATTTCGTATTACGACGCTTGATGTAGTCTTCGTAAATAACTTTCTCCAGTGCGGGAACGCCTTCGGTGTTGGTGATGATGCACGAAGTTATTTCTTTGGGTGAATCTTTGAAGAAAACCTTGAAGACATCCACATAGTTCTCGAGAAATGTGTGGTCTTGGATACCCCACCATGTTTTGTCGCCACGCAGGGCTGAGTCATTCCACTTTTTCATGTTCGTGAGCAAGAAATCCTCGATGTGGTTTTCGTCGATGAATCGGACCTTCGGAATGGAATAATTCTTGGACCGCGGAACAAGAGAAAGTTCTCCGACTAAACTTTCGGCGAGTTTCATCTTTTCATCCAATTCTAGCTTTTCCTGTCTGACTGCGCGCGCGACGTTTTCTGGGGGAAGGGCAATGTAGTACAAAGTCGGGCTTAACTCATCGAGTTCGATAAATCCCTTGTCAGCCAAGCTTTTACCTACGCCATAGGCTGTGGGGCGGGATACACCGGTCTTCCTGGCGACCACAGCAGGGGTGATCTTCGTATTTTCAAGGACGCAAAGGTAAACCTTGATTTCATTATCCGACAAACCCAATGATTTCAGTTTCTCTTCGATCATGTCTGAAGCTTATCATATTTGTAAAGGTATTGTCAACAGTATTATATCCTTTATTTATAACATAAATTTAGAATAAATATGAAAATTAGAAAGGTCTAAATTGACAAGTTTGACAAAACCTGGTAAAGTATGTCCAGAAACGTTTGGTTTGTGTGATTGGGCCCAACACATAAACCACACCACCATGAACCTTGAGAGAAAAGCTCAATACGAGCAAATGATGTCGAAAGTCCGCAGCTCTCCTGTGACAACGATCGAGTTTGAAGGTAACACCTACCATTTCAAGCTCGATTACAAGTTGCCATATGGCGAGTGCCACTATTCCCGTGTGTTTCTGAAGCTTATCTACTCGAAAGAGTGCCTTGGCATTATCCAGCCAGGTGATCTGCTTCTGGAAACCACCTCGGGTAGTGGAGGACGTGCTGCAGCCGCCACTGCCACCGCCCTTGGCTACAGGATCAAGATTGCTGTACCTGCTGGAGGCGAGAAGGCTCGTGAGCGCGCAATCGAAGAAGCTGGTGCGGAGCTAATCCTCACCCCGGCCGAAGCGTACGTGAACGGATTCCCTGAATTCATCAAGACCTTTCTTGCTGAGCATCCCGAGGCCACGTATCTCAAGCACATGATGGGAGATATCTATGGTAAAGGGAAGGGAGTTAATGACACTGCGATAGATGCGTTCCGTCCCTTCGTCGATGAAGTCGTTGAGGCTGGTATTCAGCCAGATGTGGTCATTTGCCCGCTCGGCAATGGCACCACGACGCTTCCTATGGCGACGGGGTTTAAGGCATCATTCCCCAATAGTAAGATTGTGGGATTCGAGGCGGTTTCCTCAGCATTAGCTTACCGGAAAAAGCATCCAAAAACTTTGGATAAGAAGGAGAAGTATCACGAGGTTTTCGGTGATATCGATCCATCACTTGTTCCGAGACACGATTTGCCTGGAACCACGCACGCGAATCCCATATTCCCTGTGCCAGCACTGGATGCGGTAATACCACACCTCGACCTTGTGGGGCTCGTGACGGACGACCATATCGACCGCAACTTCTTTGACACCTTTGGCTTCAAGCCGACGGACAAGAGTCGTTGGGTCGTCAAATGGGATGATCTGCATCATGAGGCATTGGCCGAGTTTGGTCGCACGGGAAGAGCCGGGTTTGGAGTAGCGGTCAAGATGGCGCGGATGATGGAGATGTCTGGCAAACATTTCCTGGTTCCGGTGTTCGATGCGGCTTGGCATTACGACAGTTAAGAAGTAGGTTGGGCGAGACTAGTTCTCGCCCCCACTTTTGAGAAATTAAAATAATTGATTTTTCAAAAATGGAAAAGATAAAAAACAAAGTTTTGATATTAGGAGGAACTTCTGGTATTGGATTAGAAACCGCAAAGAGATTCTCAAATGAAAGCGATGTTTTTGTCGTTGGTAGAAATGAAGAAAAAGGGAAAGAAGTCTCGAGTCTTGAAAACGTTAATTTTATACAGGCTGATATCTCTACAAGAGAGGGGAGAGAAGAATTGCTCAAGATTTTAGAAAAAGAAAAAATCACAAAAATCATTCACTGTGCGGGAATATTTTCCCAAAATAAAACACCCGAATACGAAAGAGAATACAAAAATGTTAAGAGTGGTGGCGTAGAGATTATGGAAATTTTGGGACAGAAGGACGAAGCGACACACGCTTTGGCCATTAGCTCTCTCTATACATTTCTACCTGACGATGATTCGCATAGTCTTGAGAAAAGAGTACATGAAGATCTCGAGCGGGCAGTTTTTAGGATAAACGAGCGCAATGAGAAGTTGATAGTTAATTGTATTGCACCAGGGCTCGTGGATACGAAACTCGCACGATATGGATTTGGTGAAAGATTCCACCAGATATTAAAAGATTCTCCCGGAAGTAGGATATTAAAACCAGAAGAAATTGCAGAAGTAATATACTGGCTTGTGAATCAAAATATAATCAATAAAAGTATCATACCAATAGATGGAGGATATCTTAGAAATATGAAAAATATATAAAGTATATTTTATAAACGTTTTATTTTTGAGGACTTGAAGCAATTCGAGTTTTCAAAGAGTGGAACGTACATTCACAAAACAAAAACCAACACCTATGAGCCACCTCGATAAGCACACCCCCGAATTCCTGAAGACACTCTGGTGTCAGGAGCGCGCAAAGACGGAGTTCGTCATGCGCATGAGAAACGCAGCGATCCAAACGGATATGCAGCGCGACATGGAGAGTAGTGATCCGATGCCATTTAGTCTCAGTGGCGCTGATATTTGGGATACAACCAAACACCAGTTCCAAGAGGGTGTGAAAGCCATCGCGCAATTATCAGAAGAAGACCGGTCAGCGGCCCAAGCCATCGTTTCGGAATTCCGGAGCTACTTCTCCGACTTCATGAAGTGGATGGAGTAGTAGAAAACGCCCATAAATCTATAAACCTAAATTAACATGGACGCTCCTCCAAAAAAGCCCAAAGGTTGGGTTAGTCGTGGCGTGCTCGAGAGGATGTTGCCGAGCAATGCGAACGAAGAGCTTTGTACGGAAGTGCTCGAAAAGCTCATTGGCAACTACAAGAACGAGAATACTCTCGTCATCTGTCTCGGCACAAAGGATGGCAAAGATTTCTACTGCTTCAGTCCGAAGTTCGTCATGATGTGGGATAGGGAGATCGAACAGAAGATCGCCCCGACACTTCAACCGGATCTCATTTATACGATCCGGGGACGTTGCTATAGGACCGAGCCTCGACCAAGATTGGACGAGCTCGATCGATCTCCCTCTGATGATGAGAGGTGGTGGACCTGAAAGTTTCTGCGAGAACCCCGGCAAGTCCGGGGTTTTCTTCTGGGAAATTTAAATATCGAGTTCGATCGAAATCGGGCAATGATCTGAGCCGAAGATGTCGGCGTGTGTCTTGAAAGATTTAATTTTTCCGAGAATGTTCGAGGAGGCGAAGAAGTAGTCGATGCGCCAACCGACGTTCCTGTCACGAGCCGCAGACTTCTGATCCCAGTAAGTGTAGACGTCAACTTTTTTCGGATAGAAATGTCTGAACACATCGACATAACCATCAGCGATAACTTCGTCTACCCATTCGCGTTCGATAGGGAGGAAGCCGACGTGTGTTTCATTCTCTTTCGGCCGAGCGATATCTATCTCAGTGTGAGCGACGTTTACATCGCCCGTGAAAATAATTTTCTTCCCAGATTTTTTAAGTTTATTTATATATTTCAAAAACGCGTCATAGAATTCGAGTTTGTATGTGAGTCTCTCTGGCGCACCACCACCGTTAGGGAAGTAGCAGTTGATCAGAACGAAGTCTGCGTAGTGAGCAGTCACAGTGCGACCTTCGTCATCATCGCCGGGCATACCGATACCATATGTGACTTTGTCCGGCAGAACTTTCGTATAGATAGCGACGCCGCTGTAGCCTTTCTTTACCTTCGAGCTCGAGAAGTACGAAGTGTAGCCTTTCGGACTCAGAATCTCGGGTGTGAGCTGGTTTGGTTCAGCCTTGGTCTCCTGGAGACAGAGAATGTCAGGCTTTAGACCAAAAGCCTCAGCAAAAGCGCCCTTTTTGAAGTTCGCCCGGATGCCGTTTACGTTCCAAGAAATGATTTTCATGAGTGATTAGTGGCTAGTGATTAGGGTCTAGCCTTATTATTTTACACGATAAAGGGGTCCAAGCATGGGCTATCTAACCTTGACAAAGTAGTATAGATATGGTAGTATAAACATATAACCTGAACACGATGAAAACCATAGCCATTGCCCTCGGAGCCCACAGCCACATGCCGGAAAACCAGAGTCAGAGGTTCTGGCGCCACGCTCGCATCGCTGCCTTGCTCACCTTCCTCACACTCGGGCCTACCGTTGCCTTTGTTCTGTATAAGGCATCGTAAGGTCGTCAAAGCCTTCGATTTGCCGTCCTCCTTCGGGAGGGCGGCTTTTCATTTTTACTCGCATGCTAGTTCTTTTGAAGAAGAGAGAAGAGGAGTGTCTCGTTGTGTTTTTCTAAATGAATCGTTTCTTGCTTCAGTATCTTGAAGTTGTAGCCATAAGCGTCGAGTATTTCTCCCTCTGTGAAGAAGTGATAGTGCACTCCATATTTCTCGAAGTCACCGTCGTTCGAGTCTCCAGGTACGAATTCGAAAAGCTTCGGTGTCTCGCGCGAGTAGGCGACTGAGATGACGTGTCCACCGGAACGGAGAACTCGGCTTACTTCTCCCCCGTATTTAGGCCAGTCTTCGCGACGCATGTGTTGGAGGAGGCCGAAGTCAGTCACCGCATCAAACGTGTCATCAGCGAATCCGATATCGAAGACGTCACCCTCGACGAAGCGAATCTTGCCTTGGAGGTGTTTCGCCTTGGCTTCCTGGTTGTTCACCTTGATCAAGTGTTTGATGTAGTCGACTCCGATGACCCGCATACCGAGGTCAACCATGGCGAACGGCCAGCGACCGCGACCGGTGCCGAGGTCTAGCACCATTGATCCGGCTGGGATCTTGGCTAGGTATTCGAAAACTTTCGAATGATAGTGTTTATCAGTCCAGATATCTGTTCCTGTTTTGTAGGCTGTCTCGAAGAATTTTTTCTGCTCGTCGTAATGCATTAGAAAATTATAACAAAGATTTAGGATTTAAGATTTAGGATTTAAGAAAGACGATTGATTTTTGGCTCAGATAAGCGTATAAAAATATAGAAAAGCGAAGTTGAAACCACCAAACACCACATCCATGAAGAAGATTCATGTACTCTCTACGAACGACCTTCGGGTAAGTGTGCCATGCTTGGTTCCGTCCAAGCGCGTGTCTGTGCTTGCGCGTCTGGCCTCTCGCTCTCGCCGAGGTGTGACGATGCAACACCTGGGTCCTGCGGGTATCCGGGATAGGATCGAGATCGATAACCTGCTTGTCAGACTCGGTTTTGGCAGAGACCATTTCGACATCGTGAGAAAGGAGATGCAGTGGAAGAATCTTCTGCCTGGGCTGATCTTCAAGTTGGTGCATGTTGAGGTGCCAGTTCCTCATGAAGATTCGAGGAACGATCTCGACCTGGTGATATTCCATGTTCCGATGGGCAAAGCAGAGGCTTTCCTTCGCCGCCTGCAGAAGATCCGCGGAGTCGAGATGGTACAAGCGCCAACAGAGAAGAAGTCAAGAAAGAAGACCAAGGTCGTCCAGATAGACAAAGTCAGGATGACGGGATAGCGTTCATTGCTGAGTTCAAGGAGTCACGGCCCATGCGTGACTCTTTGTTTTTTCACAGAAAAGTTCTCCAAAAATTTGATTTTGAAAACAAATGAGCGTATAAACATATGCGGAACAAGTCACACCAACATAATTCGAAAAAAACTTTTCGGGCATGGGTAGCAACATCGAGAAGGTGCTGGTCACCATAACTGTAGAACCAATCACGGGTTGGCGTCTGTCGGCAGACTTCAGGGCAGAGCTCCTCACTCACAACATCATTTGTCATGAGGTTCTCATAGGGGATCCGAAGAGGGCAGAGCGGTTGGAAGAGTTCCGAATTCTTCCAGAAGACGACAGGTGCTTCCTATTGCTGGAGCGCAAAGTCATGGACGCTACAGGAGCGCTGACACTACGCTTTGTGGCAAACAACCTTGCCTTGCCACTCGGCGGTTTAGGCGGAGAGGTCATTTGGTTACCAAGGCAGGTTTTGGCGAGCGTGTGAAGCAGAACATTGGAGCAAGAAGGGCCCGGCTGATGCCAGGGCCTTTCGCTTTTTTAAAAACCTGATATTATCGAAAACACGACATCTGCCCAGGTGTTGAAATTGGTAGACATTTATCCTTGAGGTGGATAAGCCGAAAGGCGTGGAGGTTCGAGTCCTCTCCTGGGCACACTAGACACAAAAGCTTGGCCTGCGCCAAGCTTTTGTGCTTGTGGGCCGGCCGGAGCCATGTCGCTTGCGACGGGCGAGGCGGGGTCGCGGAAATTTTGCATAGCAAAATTATCTGTGACCACAACTCGTGACCGAGTCTATGTCTCTAGGAAATTTATTTGTGACCACAAAACTCATTTTCATATGCTAAAATATTCCCATGATTTTTGAACAAATATTCTCCGAGTTCGGACCTATTATTTTCGCTCTGGCCGGATTCTCACTGGCCGCATATGTGCACTACAAGAAAAAGACTGCACAACCTCTCGTCTGCCCCCTAAATGGCAAGTGTGAAGAGGTGGTCACAAGTAAGTACTCGAAGTTTTTCGGCGTGCCTGTCGAGAGTCTCGGCATGGCCTACTACGCACTCGTCACTGTTGTCTACGCTCTCCATGTCCTCGTCCCATCACTCCTCTCTGATACGGTGATATTTCTCATGACAGGCGTGACCATCGGCGCATTCGTATTCTCACTATATCTCATCTTCATCCAGGCTTTCATCCTCAGGAAGTGGTGCACATGGTGCCTCTTCTCTGCAGGGTTCTCAACACTCATATTCATAACAGCCGTTCTCGGAGCGGATATCGATATCAAAACATTATTGGCCGAGTACAAACCAGTCCTAGTCATCATGCACGCCCTGGCGGCGGCTGTCGGAGTCGGAGCAGCGACTATAACTGACGTATTCTTCTTCCGATTCCTCAAAGACTACAAGATATCCGAGAGTGAGCACTCGCTCATGAATACTCTGTCGAACATTATCTGGTTCGCGCTCGGCATGATCATCATCACCGGTGTCGGACTCTATATCCCACGTTCCGAAGAACTCCTCCAGTCATCGAAGTTTCTTATCAAACTCGTTGCTGTCTCTGTCGTTCTACTGAACGGTACAGCTCTGAATTTCGTAGTCTCACCGAAAATGATGAGCCTCGACTTCGGCGAGGCTGATGATAGGAAACTCGGCCGGCATCACTACATGAGGAAGCTATCGTTTGATCTAGGTGGTATCTCGATCGCGAGCTGGTATCTGGTATTTATCCTCGGCTCACTCAAGTCTATCCCGATACCATTTACCACTGCGCTCATACTATATATAGGAGTTCTCCTGGGTGCGGTTGTCATGAGTCAGGTCATGGATAGGCGAATGGTTGCGAAGTACCAGAAGGAGCATCAGTACGACGGACAGAACGGCAATATTCCGAGCGTATAGACAAGGCCCGCTCAAATTGATAATCTAGCAACACGTCCAATCTCTTGGTCGTTATATGGTGGGCAGGCGCCCCGGTTAACGCTGGAACTTGTCGAGCCGAAAGAAGAGACGAAGCAGAATATATGGTGGCTATGGTGTAACGGTTAACACTGGAGCTTGTGGAGCTCTCAATTCGGGTTCGATTCCCGATAGCCACCCAAAAACAAAAATGGCACTCTTCTTGAGTGTCATTTTTGTTTTCTCTGTACTCGGGAATCGAACAGGAAAGGGGTCGGGAAAACACTTGTTTTCCCGTGGAGGAAGGATTCGGAAAACCTTGGGTTTCCGAGGAGTGAGATAGCGAAGCGTCCCGATAGTCACCCAAAAACAAACTTTCTGAATATTTTGTATAATTACTTCTAATGTTGCGAAAGTATAAAAGAAAAATATTTCTTGATACATTTTTTGTTCTAATATCAATCGTTCTCGCTATCTACCTAGAAAAGGCTGGCCTCATAAATGAATTCATTCTGGCGTTCGGTGATTTTAGAATACTGGCTATCCTCATCGGAGGGATATTTTTTACTTCCATCTTTACCACCGCGTCAGCTATCGTCCTGCTCGCAGAGATGTCGCTCATGTCACCACTTGCTCTCGTGGTAATACTCGGCGGTATCGGATCAGTAATGGGCGACTATGTGATATTTCGTTTTGTAAAAGACAGAGTCGTTGAGGATTTCAAACATCTTTTGTCGTATCAAAAACGTAAGAGGTTAAGGCAGGTTTTTCGCAGGAAACTTTTTCGCTACTTCGTGCCATTTATCGGAGGTCTGATCATCGCGTCACCACTTCCCGACGAGCTCGGTGTGTCCATACTCAGCCTCTCGAAGCTCGAGGAAAAATATTTCTTTGCGATATCATTTTTCTGTAACAGTGCGGGGATACTCGCCATCGCCCTGATCGCACGCGGTATCTTTGGCTGACAGGAATAAAGCAAAATAAAATAATTATTGTGCCACCGAATAGCGTCGGATTTTCAGGGGTTTGTAAAGTGGTCGTAGATGTTATAATTCGCGCCTATTAATATTCATAAAAAATATATGTTCACCAAAGAAGAAGTCTGGAACTCATTTGCTAACGATTTCCGCATCATTAAACATTTGGCTGAGAAGGCTCACGTAGACACTCACGGGTACAAACCGAGTGAGAAACAGCGAACTATGCTCGAGCTCATGCAGTACATGTCTATCATGGGATCAGGGATTTTGAATACTGTGCTAACTGGCGACGGTAATACATTTGCGAGTTACGTCGAGCAGAGCAAGTCCGTGACAGGTGAGAATTTCATCGAAAAGATGAACGAACAAGAAACTGAAATGAAAGAAACATTTATGAAGTTTGACGATGCGGAGTTCGCAAAAGAACTAAGTCTCTGGGGAATGACTGGGCCAAAATCTATGTTTGTTTTAAATCTGATTAAAATCGTCGCTTCGTATAAAATGCAATTATTCCTTTATGTGAAAGCTTCTGGTCAGCAGGGTATAGGTACATCTAATCTTTGGGCGGGGATGGATATGCCGTCAGCTCAGAAATAATTAATCTATGCGGTGTATAATTGACTTATATAATTAGTAATAACTACATGGAAACAAAAAATAATATTTGGGTGGTGCTCGGAGGAATAGTGATCGGTGTCGTCGTGGGGTATCTAGTGTGGGGTAACAGAGTTCCCGACACTCATGTCATGCCGAACGGCACGGTGATGAATAACGAGGAGATGAGTATGGAGGCGATGATGCACGACATGATGGCGGGACTCGATGGCAAGACTGGCGACGAGTTCGACAAAGCATTCCTGTCCGAGATGATCGTTCACCATGAGGGTGCCGTAGACATGGCCGAGGCGGCACTGACGGATGCCAAACATCAGGAGATCAAGGATCTGGCGAAAGCGATCATAACTGCGCAGACGACAGAGATCAGTCAGATGAAGACATGGCTTCAGACTTGGTACGGCGAATAGTTGAGAGAGTGTTAGTTAAGAAATATATAACATCAATCTAAAGCCCCGAAAGGGGCTTTAGATGTTATTCACTCCATGAATAACTAAAAAGGCCATATAAATCAGTCTATTTCGGATGTTTGGTGTACGTTGTGACGAGTGCTGTCACCTACAGACGGTAGGTTTCACACCATATCTAGAGAGTTTCAAAAAACTGTTTCGAGGGTATATACTTTGGTTATGGCAACATACGAACCCAAAACAAGTGACAACAGATGTATCTTCTGCGAGATTGCGAGTGGACGATTCGAGACACCGGGAGTGTTCTGGCAAGATTCAGAATTCATGGCGTTCCTTTCGATCGATCCGAATACCGAAGGTTTCTCGTGTGTCGTGCCGAAGGATCACCACGGTAGTGACATCTTGAAAATGCCGGACGACATGCTTCAGAGATTTATCGTCGCGGCGAAAAAAGTTTCCGGAATACTCGAGAATCATTTTGCAGATGTCGGGCGAGTCGGACTAATCATGGAAGGAACTGGCATCGATCATGCGCATATCAAACTAGTGCCGATGCATGGAACAGAGAATCTGAAACGTGGTGAGTGGCAGCAGTTCCTGTCCGGCAAAGAAGTCTGGTTCCCAAAATATGAAGGATGGATATCATCAGGCGGGGGACCGAAAGCTGATCCTGTGAAACTAAAAGACCTAGCAGAGGCGATAAAAAAATCTCAAGAATAATTTATAAAAAGAAAAAAGCCGGCGCAGGGCCGGCTTCGTTCGTCATGTGACTTGTTAGTCACCAGTCTCGTTAGTACGAAGTGATGCAGATGCATCTCAGTCGTACTGATGCAGGTCGTATAGCTCGATCAAATTGATGAGCTTCTTTGCATACGGGGGATCAGTCGCGTAACCAGCTGCTTTCAAACCTTTGGCCCAACCTTTGTAGTCCTTGGGAGACAGACCCTTCAAGTGCTTGTTGTAGTGGTCAGTCCGCAGGAGTCTGGCATAGTCCGCATAGCTTTCCAGGTCGGTATCGTATGCTCGGAAACGCTCCTTGGGCTTGTCGTCATCAGCGAGTACGAATCTGCCTGTCCAACTCTTCCCACACTTAAAACCGAAATGGTTC
Source organism: uncultured Candidatus Saccharibacteria bacterium (assembly GCA_964426385.1). Lineage (GTDB taxonomy): Bacteria > Patescibacteriota > Minisyncoccia > Phycocordibacterales > CSBR16-119 > CAYRQF01. Next base: position 16,745 of record CAYRQF010000003.1, read on the forward strand.
CGGCCTTCACGCGTGACCCTGCTTAGACCATTACCACTCTCAAGCAATGCCTGCGCGAGGGTGATGCTGGCGGGGATACCGTGGGAGTCTCTGATCTGGATAGCAGTGTCCTTCCATCTGGCGATGTATCGGCCGGCGTCGTTTTCCGGCAGATCCTTGAAGATAGGCAGGTTTTCCGTAACATTATGGACCGCCTCTTCGCCTTTGATCCGGCCCCATGCCAACGTCCCGCCTATTCCAATAAGGATGCCAAGTACTGAGGCAAGGATGGTGGCTGGGGAATGGGTCATCTTCTTCCACACCCAGCGGATAGTAGAAAGAGTCCAGATCAGGAGTAGCAGGATGAGCCAGACGAACCCGTACAAGGCCGCATAGCCGATCGCTTTCCCAACACTGTCTCTTCTTGGCCTAAACCACTTGTCATGGAAAGGCTTTTTCCACTTATCGAGTACGCGTATCCACCAGGCCTTTTTCTTGGCCGTGGCTTTAGGTTTCTCGTTCGCTTCCATCGTTTTCGGTTATATGTTGTGTGAAAGATCACTCTCTCACGGTGAGTGTAGAGGTTCTTATGTATTATACTGAAAATCAGGCTTTTGTCAATGATACCAAGAATCGTGTTATTATCTATTACACATAGATGAAAAGACTAATTCTCGCCTCACAATCTCCGGGAAGAAGGGAAGCTCTAGAAGAAGCAGGATTTGTTTTTGAGATAATGCCGAGCGATTATGAAGAGAGGGTAGATTGCAAGCTTTCAAAAAACTCTCGAAACAATCTGATTCAACACAAAAAGCACACACCTTGTTTCAATAGCTTTCAGCGTGCTATAAAAAGAGAATGAAAAGACAAACTAGACAATACCTCGCCATCGGCATAATTATCGTTACTATCGTATTACTCCTAGTGCTAAAAAAGGACGTCAGGGAAGGACCAGCCCCCTCAGTTGATCCTATCGTCGGCTGTTATGTTGATACTATAGAAAAGGACGTCTATACCCTGAACATCAAGGCTGAGAACGCAGGTATGGTGAGCGGTGAGCTGTCATTCAAAAACTTCGAGAAGGATAGCTCGAGTGGGACATTCTATGGCCGGTACGAAAATGGAGTATTGCTCGCTGACTATGAGTTCATGTCTGAGGGTGCAAAGTCTGTCCGCGAAGTCGCTTTCAAGAGAGTCGGATCAGACTTCATCGAAGGCTTCGGTCCAGTTGAAGTGCTGGATGGTAGAGAGGCGTTCATAAACATCGGTGACGTAACATATGATGCGAAGAATACATTTGTAAAATCCGAGAACTGTCAGGCAACGATAGCTGTAGTAAAAAGTTTGGCTTACAAGAATGTTAGTTACAAACTAGGTTTCAAGTATCCTGAAACTTACTATAAAAAAGAAAAGCTGGACGCTGGAACACCAGAGTCTCCACAACTTTCTGTGGTGCTCGCTGACGACACACCGGATAATCGCGCAGTTTTGGACGGCACTACCACAGGGGTTCGCGAAGGTCCGACCGCTATCACGTTGGACGCATATCAGAATCCTAACAAGCTCGGTACTAGAGAATGGGTCGGCAAAGACACAAACTGGACAGTTGCCAATAGTGTCGCTACGCGCACAACTGTAGCTGGACTCGAAGCGCTCACGTTTACTTGGTCGGGGCTCTACGAAGGCAAGACCGTCATAGTTACGAGCGGGGACAAGGCGTACGTCTTCTCAGTGACCTGGATGAACCCTGATGATCAGATAAAGAAAGATTTCGAAACGCTACTATCTACAATCACACTTAAATAATGAAAATACTTTTAGCTTATCTCAAAAATTATTGGAAGCTTTGCCTGTTGGTAATATTTCTGGCGGCGATCAACCAGGTATTCTCGCTGATCGATCCGTTGATATTTCAAAAAATTGTCGACAATTATGCGACCCGAATAGATGAATATACCGCTAGGGAGTTCATTCGTGGAATATCTCTACTCCTCCTCATGTCGGTCGGGGCAGCATTCGTCTCTAGGGTCGCCAAGAATTTCCAAGACTATTATCTGAACACGGTCGTTCAGAGGCTCGGAGCTCGTATCTATAACGACGGTGTCGAGCATTCTCTCGCACTACCTTATGAAGTCTTTGAAGATAAGAGAAGTGGTGAGACGCTAGGTGTTCTCCAGAAAGTTCGCACGGCGAGTGAGACATTTATATTCTCGTTCGTAAACATCGCCTTCATATCAGTTATCGGATTCTTGTTCGTTACTATCTATGCGCTGTCTATATATTGGGGTGTTGCACTCGTCTTCGCACTCACAGTGCCACTCGTTGGAACACTCAGTTATGTGTTAACTCGCAAAGTAAAACTCATTCAGAAAGAGATTCTCACGGAGACAACGGCACTCGCTGGATCAACGACGGAGTCTCTCAGGAATATCGAACTGGTCAAAAGTCTCGGGCTTGTCGATCAGGAAATCGATAGACTGAACTCGACGACCGACAAGATACTACGTCTTGAACTGAAGAAGCTACGTTATATTCGAAGTATCAGTTTCGTCCAGGGAACACTCATCAATCTCTTGCGAACACTAATCCTTGGATTCCTCCTTTATCTCGTATTCAACAAAACCGTAACATTCGGTCAGTTCTTCTCGCTATACTTCTACTCGTTCTTTGTATTCGGTCCACTGCAGGAACTCGGTAACGTCATCAACAACTACCGAGACGCCGAAGTTGCGCTCAAGGAGTTCCAGAAAATCATCGACACTCCGCGCGAGCCGGTGCCAGCCAAGGCGGTTATTCTGGATCGTATCGACACACTCGAGTTCAGTGATGTGTCATTCGGATACAAGAGTGCTGACGGTTCGGCACTTGAGCGCATATCATTCGTAGCCAAGGCAGGAGAAACTATAGCCTTCGTGGGTCCATCCGGCTCTGGTAAGACAAGTCTTATCAAGCTTATGGTCGGACTATACCAGCCGAACAAGGGAACGGTCCGATATAATGGCACATCTCAGGATGTGATTGAACTCAATAGTTTGCGTAATCAGCTAGGATTCGTTACTCAGGACACTCAGCTTTTTGCTGGGACTATTCGCGAGAATCTACTATTCGTGAATCCTGAGGCTAGCGATGCCGAGATGATCGAGGCACTGAGACGTAGTGCGGCAACATCTCTCCTCGAACGCGCTGACAAGGGTCTCGACACCATCATCGGCGAAGGTGGGGTGAAAGTCTCTGGAGGTGAGAAACAGAGACTGTCGATTGCTCGCGCACTTCTACGAAAACCATCACTACTTATATTTGACGAGGCGACAAGCTCTCTCGACTCTATCACCGAGGAGGAGATCACCCGCACTATCCGTGATGTCTCGGCTATCGCTTCACGCATAACCGTGCTCATCGCTCATAGACTATCAACCATCATGCACGCCGATAGGATATACGTTCTCGAGAAGGGTAAGGTGGCTGAAGTTGGAAACCATGAGAAACTCGTCGCCGAGAAAGGTCTCTATTATGCGATGTGGCGTCAGCAGATAGGCGAGAGAGTGTAACCATAAAAGTAAATACAACGTGTTAGAATAAAGCCTATGAAAGGCTTTATTCTAATTGGAGTTATATGGACGATGGTTCTCGCAGGAGACGTGAGCGCCCTTTCTCTCAGCCCTGCAGATGCTCCCATAGTAGAGCCAACCACTTCCTCCGTCATAGAGGAGCCGGTCGCTGAACCGATTGACCCGGTGAAGATACTGATAGTGCCTGGTCATGACGATCAACACTCTGGTGCTGTTTATGGAGATTTTCAAGAAGCATATATGAACCTCGTGCTTGCGAGGAAGATAGGGGAGATGTTTGCATCCGATCCACTATTTGACGTAACAGTCGCGCGTGATTGGGATGGCTATATACCTGAACTCGCCAAATATTTCGATGAGAACAAGCGGGGGATAGAATTCTTCATTAGGACTCACAAGAAAAAAACCGAGAGAGCTCTAGATGCTGGCGATATCGATCCGACAACAGGTGTATCTCATAACGACGCCCCAGCTCTCGCCGCCTATCGCCTATACGGTATCAATCGATGGGCAGGAGAGCAAGATTTCGATATGGTGATACATGTTCACTTTAACGACGAGCCTGGAAGAAAGTGGAATGTACCGGGTGAGTATTCTGGATACTCTATATATATCCCAAGCAAAGAACTTCCGAATCACACGGAGAGTCGGAAGCTTGGTGATGCAGTTGGCGCCAGGCTCAAACAAAGTATCTATATGAGCAACCTACCTAATGAAAAAGAAAATTCCCTCGAAAGCGGGGTTATCCCAGACTTCAAACTCATCGCCATCGGCTCGAATCGCACCCTTGAGATACCAAGTATTCTCGTGGAGTATTCATACATATTTGAGCCGAGCGTCTCAGCGCAGTTTCTAGATTTGTCGACGGGCCTCATGGCAGAAGCTACTGCCATAGGAATCCGTGACTACTCTTTGGGTACTCAGAGTACAGATAAAAATCTGACATACTCCTGGTTGGGCAAGGTTATAGAGGACAAAGAGGCTCGGGTAGAGACGGCGGCACTTCAGTACGCACTGTACGAACTCGACTTCTATCCTCCGTTGAGCAAGACTAGAGAGAACTGTCCTATTACTGGCATATTCGGACCATGTACGAAGCAGGCGGTCAAAAATTTCCAAGTGAGTCAGGGTCTCAAAGCCGACGGTGTCGTTGGAGCTCATACGATAGGAGTGCTGAACTACTTATTTAAATAATTATTTATTATTCCTTAGTATCTGGTTACCGAGTTCGGTGATATCGATTTTCTGTTTCATTTTGACGAGCTCGGGATCATCATTCGGATCAAGTCCGAGGTGATCGTGGATCTCATCAAGCATCTTGATAATGCGAGTGATTTCTTCTTCGGCTCGAACATTGACTTCGAAGTCTAATTCTTGGCGCATGTCTGATATTTGGCTAGCGCGGTTCTGGCTAATAAGGACGAAGATCGAGAGAAATATCGCTTCGAGCGATACAACCATTGTTAGGAATCCAAAAGGAAACGGGTCAAATGCAATAACCCCAGGAATGATATTTGAGTTCCAGAGTATCCAAACTAGAAAGAATGTAGCGTTGGCGATGAGAAAGGTTGTCGTGCCGAACGCAGCAGTCATAAAGTCGGCTGCTTTGTCCATCCAAGACTTTTCAAGCTTGATGCCATCTTTAATCCCTAAGACATTACCTTCTTTCTGATCGCGCTGGTTATGTTTCATATCGACATTCTATCACTGTTTTTGTTCATTGGGAGCATAGTAAATAACTAACAGTGACAGCCGGTTTGATACAATATGATTCATGACCCAGGCAGAGGCACTGAAAATAATGAAAAGCGGTGTGAACGTCTATCTCTCGGGCTCGGCCGGTAGTGGCAAGACCTATACCCTGAACTCGTATATCAAGTGGCTCCGTGACCATAATATTGATGTAGCTATCACCGCATCTACCGGTATCGCAGCTACTCATATGGGTGGGATGACTATCCATGGGTTCGCAGGTATTGGTATAAGGGACAGTCTATCTGATTATGATATGGAGAACTTGTTAGAGAAACCATATTTAGGTAAGAGATTCGATACAACACAGGTCCTCATAATCGACGAAGTTTCGATGTTACACGCGCGGACACTCGACATGGTGGATCGTGTGGCGCGAGCATTCCGACGTAATGACAAGCCTTTCGGTGGGATGCAAGTCGTCCTGTCCGGAGACTTTTTCCAGTTACCACCGATCAGTAAATACAATGGAGCAAACAACACTGGAGACGAGGCCGAAGAACCAAAGGATTTTATTTTCTACTCAAAAGTTTGGCAGACGATGAGGCCGGCGATATGCTATCTCACTGAACAACATAGGCAAGTCGATGATATGTATACCAGTCTCTTGAATAGTATCCGTATTGGCACGGTAGATGACGAACACCTAGCTTGTCTCGGCGAACGTCTAGACGTGGATTTCCCAGACGGTATCCGACCGACAAAACTCTATACTCATAACGTTGACGTCGATGCGATAAACTACGGTGAGCTTCAGACTATAGAGGGTGGAGAGAAGAGATTCGACATGTATACCAAAGGTCGCGATAATCTCGTCGAGGTGCTGAAGAAGGGGTGTCTCGCGACGCCAGAGCTTCGACTCAAAGTCGGCGCTGAGGTCATGTTTATAAAAAACAATAACGAGAAGGGTTATGTAAATGGCACGCGCGGAATCATCGCATACTTCGCCGTGAGTGGTGCGCCAGTGGTGAAGCTTCACGACGGTAGAGAGATAGAGGTTTCACAGGAGTCCTGGCTTATCGAAGAGAACGGCAAAATAAAAGCTGAGATTACTCAGTATCCGATACGTCTCGCTTGGGCTATCACCATACACAAGAGCCAGGGGCTTTCGCTCGACTACGCTGAGATAGATCTGTCGAAAACTTTTTCATACGGTATGGGGTATGTTGCTTTGTCACGACTCCGTACACTCGCGGGACTTCGGCTCGTTGGGTTCGACCAGCGTGCCCTCGAGATGGATCCAAGGATACTTGAGCTTGATAATGAGCTTCAGTCCGAGAGCGAGGAGAACGTATCGCTGTTCAGTAAATTGCCTGATGATGAGTATGACAAACTCTCCCGCGATTTCATCCTGCGGTCTGGTGGAACACTAGACGCAGTCCGCAGAGCGAAAGCGGAGAAGGTTCCGAGTATCCATCTGACCCGTAAGCTGATCGAGGAGAAGAAATCCCTGGCCGAGATGTCAGACAAGCGTGGGTTGGTCATCGGCACCATCATCAGCCATATCGAACAGCTCTCCGAGGAAGACCCCTCTATAGATATAGACTATCTAGCGCCAGCTAAAAAGCACATCGAGCTAGTTAGGAAGCATCTGGCCAAGAGCGAGGGTAAACTTTCACCCCTCAAATCTGCCCTAAAAAGAGCTGGGACGGACCTGTCATTCGAAGATATCCGCTTGGCGCGGGTATTTGCCAAGATGATGCCAAAATAGGGCTGGTAGCCACGAAAGCCTATGATGGCTTTACAATTCTTGTGTATGTGCTATTCTACAATCACTTAGAAATTGAGGTCGGGTTTCTGAAGCAAAAAATAGAAAAAATATGACTGGAACAATTAAAACTCTTACGGACAAAGGTTACGGATTCATTGCTCGCGAAGGCGAAGCAAAGGACCTCTTCTTTCATTCGAAGGACTTGCAGGGAGTAATGTTTGAGGATCTTCAGGTTGGAGATACTCTCAACTTCGAAGTCGCTGAGACTGATAAAGGCCTAAGTGCTAAGAACGTAACACGCGCGTAATACCGCTGTTAGCAAAAAGCCTCTCGAGTGATCGAGAGGCTTTTTGTTTGGAGTTTTCCCGTGCGAAAGACATCATGATGTAATAAAATGTATTCATGTTTCAAAGCACATCACGACTCGGACTTCTCGCAGATGGCATCTTCGCCATCGTTATGACGCTACTCGTTCTCGAGATCAAAGTTCCAGTCCTCTCATACCCAACGAACGAATCCATCTGGAGAAGTCTCGTTGACTCATACCCATTGTTTCTCTCGTACATGCTCTCGTTCGCAACGCTTTTCACATACTGGCGAGGATACCACTCCGTAGCGTCAGACTTCGCCAAGACATATAACCTTAACTTCGAGAATCTCTCTGCTGCGTTTCTCTTCTTTGTGGCGCTCATCCCATTTTCTTCACACATGCTTGGAGTTTACTCCACAACTCCAGCAGGGGTAATAATATTTGCTATCAATGTCGCTGTTATAGGAATACTACTTTTTGCCATGCGCGAATATGCTCATTATTCTAAGGAGATAAAAAATAGGAAAACCACGTCGATGGAAGAGCGTCATGCTCATATGCGTATCGCTATTCCGATCATCTTCTCCCTCGTTGCCATCCCTTTATCATTTGTAAACACGGATTTGGCTCTCTCTATCCTAACTATTGCTATAATATTTAATCTATTCAAGCGCAGCACTCACGCCTTATCGAGGATCATTGATCCAGTAGATATCGCAGAGGTGTCCGTCAAAAAGAATAAAAAATAATTATGAAACTCATAAACACAGCCGAAGCACACGTTCTATATATTGCGGATGAGACTGCAGTCTCGGAGTATTCTGGTTCGAATCCTGATACTCTGTCTGAACCTTTCAACCATGCTGGTAATATCATGTTGATGATATATGTCGCCATCATCGTTGGGCTATTGATTATGGTCGCGAAGAAGACACCGGTCATACAGAAACACATACATAACATATTTCATCGAGCACTTGGATACGCTGATCTCGTGCCGTGGATACTCCGTCTCTCACTCGGTATCGCTCTTATCGGAGCTGGAATCAATGGGTGGCTGGTGAGTCCTATCCTCGGAGGCTTTGAGACATTCGCCTCGGCGCAGATAGTATTCGGTTTCTTGCTCCTGTCAGGATTCCTAACAACATTCGCAGTATTCGGCGCGATTCTGGTCTACTTGATGGCGTTATCTCAGAGTTTTTATCTATTTGGGTCGCTCGAGTTCCTAGCCATGTCAGTGTCGCTACTACTCCTCGACGCGCGTCGTCCAGGAGTCGATCATCTACTTGGCGTGCCTGCAATGTATTTTAGAGAGTTCAAGAAATGGATTCCAGTGATACTCCGTGTCGGGCTCGGAGTATCGTTCGTTTTCCTTGCAGTGTATGAGAAGTTCATGAATCCAGATCTCGCCGTCTATGTCGTTGATATCGCTAATCTACAAAATGTTATAAACGTGAGCCCCGCTATGTGGGTACTTGGCTCAGGCATGATCGAGTTCCTACTCGGAACATTACTAATATTTGGATTCGCGGTAAGAGCCGTCACGGCTCTGTCAGTCATCATACTGTCACTTTCCTTTTTCTACTTTGGAGAAGAAGTCACTTCTCATATTACGTTATTTGGGGCGATGTCAGCCGTATTTGTTCTCGGAGGCAAGAAAATAAAGTTTTAGTTATTCGAGTATGACGAGGGTAAACATGGCGAGGACGCCGATAGCGATGGCGAGTATCTGGTATATAGACTGACGTGCGTCACTACCCCTCTGTAGTTCGGGTATAAGGTCAGCCACAGCGATATATATAAATCCTCCGGCTGCTAGTGGGAGTATCCACAGTGCAAAAGTTTCACTTGCCGAACCTAGTGTTAGGGCAACAGCGACTCCAGCGATGGCGAGAAGACCAGAGATGAAGTTGAGCCACAAGGCTCTCTTTTTTGTGTAACCTGCATGGAGAAGTACTCCGAAGTCACCGATCTCTTGCGGTATCTCATGCAGGACTACGGCAACAGTTGTGGCGATACCTACGGGGACGCTGACGAGGAAACTCGCGCCGATAATTACACCATCGATGAAGTTGTGGATGCCGTCAGAGAATATTACGAGCTTACCTACAGGGTGGATGTGATCGAGATGTGCGTCTTCACCATGATGATGCCAATGGAGGAATTTCTCGACAATGAAAAATATAAGTATGCCGACGATCACGAGGATGCTGGTTGTGGTCGAGCCGAGAGCACTCTCGAATGCCTCAGGGATGATGTGAATGAAAGCATCACCGAGCAACGCACCAACGGCTAGGGAGACTAGGATGAAAATATTTTTCTTCAAGCGCTTCTCATCTATGGATAGAGTGAACACTCCGACTAGGGATACTAGGCTCACGACGATGACTGCTAATAGTGCATATATTTGTGGTGACATATATCGATACTAGCCAAAGATGGCGATAAAATCAAACTTTTGAAATCATTAACAAAAAGCTAGAATACTTTTATGAGTGATGTAAATAATCGTCCCGGAATCGGAGTTGGTGTGATTGTATTACGTGATGGAAAAATTCTGATTGGCGAAAGAACGGGGAATCATGGCTCAGGAACATTTATGATTCCTGGCGGGCACATCGAGTTTGGCGAGACATTCGAACAGGTAGCCGTCCGCGAAACAGAAGAAGAAACGGGGCTCAAGGATGTAAAAATCAAAAGCTTAGTCTCGATATCAAATAATATAGATTACGACAAGCATTATGTTTCGATCGGCATGCTGGCCGAATCATCATCTGGTAGTCCGTATGACGCTGAGCCAGATAAATCCAGAAATTGGAAATGGTACGATATGCAGAATCTTCCTGAAAATATTTTCCTGCCGAGTCGTCGTGTGATCGATGCATGGCTTTCGGGAAAAATTTACTAAAAACAACACAGGGTCCCTCGCGTGTAGCGGGGACCCTGTTGTTTTTTGGCTGTGCGGCTTATTCGGATGATTGTCCAACCGTATTCAGCTTCTCCAGCGGCCCAGCGCACTTAGTGCAAACCCCGAGTGTGTCGGGATCATCGTCTTGGACATGCATGCATGAGGTACACTGCCAGCTTGCAGTGTCAGGTACCGCTGTCGTTGAGGTCAGGGCGTTGGTTTCAGGCATGGTCGTTGGTTTTGCTTAATAGTTTATTTAAAAATACAGAGCTTTGCAATCTTTTTGGAAACGTATCTCTGTGATACGATAAATACCTATGGAAATTAATGATTTAGCGAAAAAAAGACATACTTTGGCCCACCTTTTGGCCGCGGCGACTCTCGAGCACTATCCGGATACGAAATTGACCCTCGGGCCCGCTATAGATAATGGTTTCTACTATGATATGGAGTTTTCGAAGCCTCTAACTGATGCTGATCTACCAAAAATCGAGAAATCCATGAAGAAACTCCTTTCTAAGTGGACAGAATTCTCTCATAGAGAGGTTTCGGTTGACGAAGCTCGTCTGATTTTTGCCGAAAACCCTTATAAACTCGAACTTATCGAAGAAATATCCGCAAAAGGTGAGCCAATTACTCTATATATATGTGCTGGCTTCGAAGATCTCTGTCGTGGAGGGCATTCCGAGAATCCTGCCAGGGAGATTGACGTTGAGTCATTCAAGCTCGACAAGGTTGCCGGTGCCTATTGGCGCGGAGATGAGAAAAACAAGATGCTAACCCGTGTTTACGGATTGGCCTTTGAAAATAAAGCCGAATTAGACGTCTATACCAAAATGATGGCTGATGCCAAGGAGCGAGATCACCGAAAACTCGGAAAAGAGCTTGATTTGTTTACATTTTCTGAGCTCGTGGGTCCAGGATTACCTCTTTTTACCCCAAAAGGTACTATTTTACGTGATTTGATTGTAGAAAAGATTCAAAATCTTCAGAAAAAGTATGGCTACCAGAAGGTTACGATCCCGCATATTACTAAAAAGGAACTTTATGAGACTTCCGGCCACTGGACTAAGTTCGGAGACGAGCTTTTCAAGGTAAAAGGTGTCAGCAACGTAGAATTTGTGATGAAGCCTATGAATTGCCCTCATCATACTCAGATTTATGCTTCAAAACCCCGAAGTTATAAGGATTTACCGATTCGATACATGGAAACAGGTGTTGTTTATCGTGATGAACAGGCGGGTGAACTTCTAGGGCTCTCGCGTGTACGCGCAATTTCACAGGATGACGGACATTTGTTCGTTACACCGGACCAAATAGAGGAAGAAATAACCAATATAGTGAGTATTATCAAGCAATTCTATACATCTCTAGGGATGTGGAAGGAGGGCAACTTCTGGGTTTCTCTTTCTGCTCGCGATCCGGAAAATCCTGATAAATATTTGGGTGGGGCTGATGTTTGGGACAACGCTGAAGCCATACTAGAGAGTATCGCCAAGAAAAACGACCTTCCTTATAAGAAAGTCCTTGGAGAAGCCGCATTTTATGGACCAAAACTAGATTTCCAGTTCAAGGACGCTATTGGCAGACAGTGGCAGCTGGGTACTGCGCAGCTCGACTTCAACCTTCCAGCGAGATTTAAGCTTGAATATACTGATAAAGATGGGCTTAAGAAGGCTCCAGTCATGATTCATAGAGCGGTAGCCGGCTCTCTAGAGAGATTTCTCTCGGTCGCTATCGAACACTTTGCCGGCAACTTCCCATTCTGGCTCGCGCCGGTTCAATTGGCTATTATTCCTATAAAGGACGACGTGCATGGAGCTTTTGCCAAGGAAATACATGAGAAAATGCTGAATCAAGGCATTCGCGCAGACCTAATGGACGGAAACGAAGGTTTCGGCAAGCGTGTCCGAGAAGCCAAGAATCAAAAAGTCACATTTATCATGGTTATCGGTGATAAAGAAGTTGAATCGAAAATATTCAAACTCGAAGGTGTAGAAACTTTCGAAAATCAAACTTTGGAAGAAATAGAAAGTAAGTTTTCGGAACTCAACTCGATTTAATTTCTAAAACTTTTTAAATCAACATGTTCATAGTTATGAACAGTTTTTTCGTATTGACAGTACGAAACATTTTAATGTCCGATATAATATAGGTATTAAAAATTATAAGTTTTATCATTGTATGAAATTGCAACGAGCATTTTTCTTGGTTATCGCATTAGTATTTCTAGTCGGCTTCACAGTTACTGTATCAGGACCGGGCGGTGCATCACAGAGAGCACAGGTGACTGGTGCTGTATCGAATCAATCTATCAGAGGCTACTCTCTGGTAAACGCAGACACTGATACGATAATCGGACCACTCTCCGATGGTCAAACAATCGATCTCGCAGAGCTTGGCACGAATCATGTAAATATCGTTGCAGAGACATCTCCTTCTGTCGTCGGTAGTGTTGCGTTTCATCTTGATGATCTTGCTCGTGTTGTCAAGAATAGCGCTCCATATGCTCTCGGCGGACACAACAACGCCGGCAATTTCTACGCGGCGAATCTCTCGGTCGGAGATCATACACTAAAGACTCAGGCATTTACTCTGGCCCGTGCTCGCGGACTGGGTAGTGCTGTAAGCGAGATTCGATTCAGCGTCGTCGGAGGATCGCCGAGATCGTCTGGTGGTCAAACTCAGGCTAGTTCTGATTCAACGACACCCATCTCTAACACACAGCAGACTCATTCGACTCCTGGCAATGTTGCGAATGTAACAGGTGCTGAAGTCCAAGAAATCAAATCTTTCACTCTAATAAATGCTGACACCAACCAAGAGATAGTGGCGATAGAGAACGGTGCAGTTTTAGATATTCAGAATCTCGGTACCACGAATCTCACCATCAGGGCCAACGCTACTCCAACTAATGTCGGCTCAGTTAAGTTCTACCTTGATAGTGTGGCGGTGCGGACAGACAATCTTTTTCCGTATACCAATGTCGCGAGTACAACAACTGATGATTATCGACCATGGTCATTTACTCCGGGACAAGAGTACTCAATAACAGCAATACCATTTAGTCTCTCTCGCGCTCGCGGTGTAGAGGGTACACCGCTAACTGTTTCTTTCACCATCGGGCAAAATCCAGTCGGTGGGCATGAACCTGTAGTTGGACGATCTATGGACCCTTCTGTTCCTGCTATGGGGTGTCTAACTGCTACGGTTACCAATGACCCAAATGGTGGCAATAACCCAGGCACCATAACCATCGATTGGCCAGATGTTTCTGGACATCCATACTATAAAGCTTGGAGAATTCAGAATGGACAAGTGGAAGTATCTACCGAAAATCAGGGTGGTGCCGTTACATATAACTCTATGACCCCTGGAACATGGACGATCAGAGTAGCTTTCCTTGAAGCGGGCGCACTACCAAACACAAGTGCAGACTGGGGACCAGAGTCTGAAATCAGTAATCTCGTCATAAGTACTAGTATCCCAGGTCCTGTAACAACTACAACATGCGGGCAAGAGCCAGTCGAGTCTGCACAGCTCAAAGTGTTCCTTGGTGGAGCATACAACTCCTCTACAGGACTTATGTCCACTGCACTTAATGATGCAAACGTTATACCTCTCACTGAACCTTACACGGGAGAAGGTTATCAGTTTACTAACGGCTCAGGCTCATCGATTTCTTCTGGCGTCCTCAACGCTACAGGAAATGACGCAATCGTTGATTGGGTTATCGTCGAACTACGAAATCAAAACAACAATCTAGATATAGTAAGTTCTCGCCCAGCACTACTACAAGCAGATGGAGAAGTCGTTGGTCTAAACGGCACTACTCCGATATTTGACTCTTTCTCTTCGGGCACATACTACGTAGTCGTCCATCACCGAAACCACTTGGCTGTCATGACTGCGAATCCGGTCAACATCAGTAATTCTGTAGACTTGACCAACTCAACGCTCTGGGGAACCAATGCCGCCAAATTGGTCAGCGGAACAAAGGTTCTATGGCCAGGTGATGTTAATAATGATGGTCTCGTAAAATACACAGGCGGAAACAACGACAGAGATCCGATCCTCCAAGTCGTGGGCTCAAATACGCCAAATAATGTTGTTACAAACGCCTATGCAAAAGCTGACCTAAACATGGATAGCACTGTTAAGCATACTGGTACGAAGAACGACAGAGACATTATTTTCCAGTCGATAGGTTCAGTAGATCCAACAGTAGTGAATGTGGAACAATTACCTCAACCATCTAGTACCACCATCACTTCTATACAGGTAGTAAATACACAGGGTGTGGTACAGCAGACACTTTCTGCTGGGCAGACTATCAACATAGGTACTCAAAATGGTGGCTACGGAACAAGCATTGCTCTCAAAGCCAACACTAGTACTAGTCCTGTACCAGGAAGTGTTAAATATACCCTCACGCGCGCAGGCAATACGCATGAAAATATAGATAACGCTGCTCCATTCTCATCTCATGGTGATACAGGAGGAAACTATACAGCCTGGACCAGCCTACAGCCAGGCGCATATCATCTAACCGCTTTGCCATATGATGGAGCTAATGCCACAGGAGCATCAGGTACGGGTGCAGACTTCGACTTCGTTGTCGTAAACAATGATACTGTCGCCCCTCTCGCGCCACAGAATGTATCAATCAATTACCGATCGGCAGATGAGATAAGACTCTCATGGAGTCCTTCAGTTGGTGCGACGAACTATCAGGTAGTAAGGACAGGTAATGGACAGACATTCCCACTTCAGTCTGGTACAACTTTTAACGACACCACTGGGCTAACAAGCAATGGAACATTCTCTTATGTGGTCACTGCCATTAACTCAAATGGTCAGGTGTCGCCTAACTCAACGTCTATCGATGCTCCGACTCTGTCACCAGCCTTCACAGCCGGTACACTGGTTGCTCCAAATGCCAACAATACCCAGGTTAGAGCACTGCCAGAGAATCCGACGCTTGTTGGAACTGTTAACACTACGAACAACGGATCTGTTGTTACCGGAACATCACCTTCAGGGCATGTTGTCTGGGTAAAGGGCGTTACCCCAGCTCCAGATGTCCGATATCTCCGAACCACATTTACCAGCCCTGCACTATCTGGTCCAGGCTGGGTAGATCAGACAAAGCTGATCACGTATGTTGCGCCGGCTGCACCACTGCCTCCAACTAACTTCACAGGCTCTGGCACATCAACCTCGAACATCAACCTCACATGGACAGATGTTGCTACAAATGAGACAGGGTATGAGGTTCAGAGAGCGGCACTAACTGATACGAATTTTACTAGTCCGACAACGACCACTTACGGACCAAACTCTAACGCCACCTCGATATCTACCGGCCTCTCTGCGGGTACCGCATATCTATTCCGCATTAGAGCAGTTAGTTCGACAAGCGGACTCAATTCTGTGTGGGTTTACTCTGCCCCTGCTTCGATCTCTACGCAGGCTGCTCAGACAGCACCGAATGCACCAACTAACCTCACTGGTTCTGCTTCGTCGACATCACAAATAAATCTCTCATGGACAGATAATGCGAATAATGAAACAGGCTTCACTCTTAATAGGGCTACAGCTCCTGATTTCAGTTCCGGATTTGTCACCACTAACGTGCCAGCAAACAGTCCGACAGCTCCAAGCACGGTTAACCATCCTGTCACAGGGCTTGCTGCAGGACAGACATACTACTTCCAGGTTAAAGCGATAAATGGCACCGGAGATTCCGCTTGGGCAACTCCAAACCCTCTTTCTGTGGCTACACAGAATGTTGTGGCCGGCACATGTAATCCTGGTACAGTTGCGCCAATGCTTCCACCGAACAACTCACCGGTTAATGACTTGTCTAGAACGAATGGTGCCAACAGATCTGTGCAGCTATCATCAGCTGTTACGGGTGCTAATCAGATAACGATATGTTGGGACACTGTTGCTCAGAGAACTATAAGCGGCAGTATCTCTGTCTACAGGAAATCAGGTTACACTTCTACGAGCTGGGGTACAGCGATAGCTACTTTGGCTAATACAGAGACAAGTTATGTAGACAATAGTGTTACCCAAGGCACTTATTACGAATACAAAGTATCTTTCTCACAGAGTTCAACTTCATCAGCAAGCGGTGTTAGCACTAACGGTACAGCCGCAGGATACATAGCTACTGGTATAAATGTTCCTGAGGAATCCAGCAGAGGTAAAATGGCCCTAGTTATAGACAACAGTATGGTAACCGGCACTAACGGAAGCGCTCCAACTGGAGGAGATTCAGCGCTTATGTCTAAAGTAAACACTCTAATAGATGACCTAAATGCTGACCGATGGACCGTCTATCCTATATACGTAGGACGTGGTGATACCGTAGCAAGCGTCAAAGCGCTTATCGTTGCGCAGAATCCGGCCGCCATCTACTTGCTAGGACATGTTCCAGTAGATAAGACTCACACAATGTCTCCTGACGGTCACGGAGATCAGATACCTTGGTCTTCAGACGCTTATTATTCCGTGTCAGGTACGTACGGAACAACTGTTGCCCCTGTTTATCAGATCGGCCGAGTCGATGCGTTCAAGATGGAGGTATTCGGCGCCGGTAATCCTTCTAGTGATGCTACCGCCGCTACAGCAGGAGAGAAAACTGTAATAGGAAATTATCTGGACAAAGTACACAATTACAAGATTGGCTCCACTACTGTTCAGCAGAGAGCTATTATCAAGGACGCCCTTGATCACGCTTATTCCGGCTTCACTAGCGCACAAAATGCTACCGTTGGCGCTTGGTCAACATTCCCTTCAGTTGTTGGTTTGGCAAATACATATGTGACCAACGAGAGAGGAACTCTCTTGACTCCGTCTCTACAGGGCTCGAATGACACATACCTACTCATGCTTGCACAATCTGGTGGACAGTGTGACAGAGATAACGATTCAGCCACTGGAACATCTGCGGGATTTGCGGCGATAAGCGGCGGAGCTGTGTTCAACATGGCCGGCGGCAGCCGTTTCGGAAGCTTCGATAACTGTATATCTTTCCGTGAAAATAACTTCTTAAAAGCGCTGCTGTTCGGTGGTAAAGGAATGGTTAGTCTCTATAGCTTAGATCATCACTGGTATCTCCACTCTCTGGCCATGGGACAGAATATTGGTTATGCGACCAAGGTGTCCATGAATAATCACTCTACTCAGGTTTATACACCAGTCAGTTGGTATCAACAGCGAAATTACAACGCTTTTATGAGTCCACTCGGCGATCCATCTATTCGCGCCTCATACTTTACCATCCCGTCGACGTTTACTGCGAGCGGTACGGCAGGAAACCCTATAAACTTCTCATGGAGCAGTGTTTCAGGAGCAGAAGGCTACAATGTCTACAAGATTACTTCATCTGCTGTGACTAAACTTAACAGCTCGATGATAGCAAGTACGTCATACACAGGATCTGAAATATATACCTCAGGAGCCAAATACATGGTGACTGCGCTCGACCTTACGACCTCAGGAAGCGGTGGAACATATTATAGAGAATCCCTCGGAAAGATGACTCTCACAACAGGTGGAGGCGGAGGAGACTTGGCAGCTCCGACTACACCAGGAAGCTTCGCGGTGAGTGGAACAACTGCCTCAAGCGTAAATCTTACATGGACGGCCTCTACAGGTAATCCAGTAGGAGAGGCGGTAACTTACAAGATCCTCCGAAGCAGTGCGACAAACGGCACATATACTCAGGTTGGAACCGATACTGCTTCACCTTACTCCGACACGACTGTTACTGCAGGCAACACTTACTACTACAGGATTACAGCTTCTGATGCTGCAAGTAACACTTCACAGCCTGCACCCTCAGCGTCTACAGGCATCTCTGCTACAACTGTAGACAACCAAGCACCTTCTGCACCGGCAGGACTTATGTCGACAGCACAGACGACGGGAAGCATTACACTCACTTGGAACGCCTCCACGGGTAACCCTGTAGGCGAGACCATTAACTACAAGGTCTTCCGAAGTACGACAGCTAACGGAACATACACTCAGACAGGTAGCTCTACAACTAATACAACATTCACTGATTCAGGACTAACAGCGGGAACAACTTATTACTATAAAGTGTCTGCAACAGACGCTTCCAATAACTCTTCCGCTCAAAATCCTTCTTCGGGTTACGGTGCTGCGACAAGTGCTCAAGCGGACACTCAGCCACCAACCGTACCGACAGGTCTTGCTGTTACAGCAACTACAGCTTCAAGTATTTCGTTATCTTGGAATGCTTCAACTGATGTTGGAGGAAGTATCGTACAAGGGTATCTCATTTATCGTAGCGCAACGAGCGGTGGTACATATGACACCATAGGAAGTTCTAGTGGTACTTCATATACTGATTCTGGTCTTGCCCCTAATACAACTTACTATTACAAGGTTACGGCAATTGATAACTCCCCTAACGGCAATCAGTCTGCTCAGACACAGTATGTTTCTGGTACAACTGCTGCTGTTACCGGAGGTGGCTCAGGACAGGTACTTGGTCTCATGGGTGTATACGCAGGACCAAACAACAGTGAGGACGTAACACCGGGAGCTAACCCAGCAGGTGTGTCAGACTACTACGTTGACTGCGTCGCTGGAAATGACAGTAATAATGGAACTTCAGCCGCTACTGCATGGAGAACACTAGAAAAATTCAACACTTCAGGCGCCGGCCAGATGCAACCAGGATCTAGAGCGTTCTTCAAGAGAGGATGTACGTTCTATAAAACAGATGTATATCCGATGGGAATATATGATGGTGGAATCCTCAGGGTTTCTAACTCAGGAAATGCATCAAACTATGTAGAATATAGGGCCTACGGCACAGGAGCGGCTCCAGTATTCTCTGGCGCGGTACCTGTTACTGGCTGGACTCAACACCAGGGAAATATTTACAAGGCAAACATCGGAGCAAATAAGAACGTTCGATACTTGTTTGCCAACAACTCTGGCCAGACACTCGCTCGCTTCCCAAACAAGAGTGCTGGTAATACAGTCTGGATGAAGACAGATCATATCACTAACCCTGGAGGAGTATCTCTCAATGTCGAAGACTCGTCTTCTACTGATGGAGCACTTCCAACCTCTACAGCAAATAACCTAGCTGGAGGTGAATATGCAGCTAGGTTTATGAACTGGGCCTTCGTGGTTGCGCCGATTACAGCCCATTCAGGTCAGACCATTACCGTTTCATTCCAGGGTGGAATGAACCAGGTGCCATGCTACATACCAAACTGCTCTAACACCATTTATCCTGAAGCTGGCTGGGGATACTTCGTTCAGAACAAGCTATCCCTCCTAGACACCGCAGGTGAGTGGTACTACGACAATGCCTCTGGTCAACTCTACTTCTGGGCGCCAGGCGGAGTGAATCCGAGCACTATGACTGTAGAAGCGGCAGTTCACCGAAACGGTGTTCACATGCTCGGTGGTATCCATCATGTAAAGGTAAAGAACCTTGCGTTCGAGAAGTTCAACAAATTCAGTTACGGAAGTTCTGACAAGGGTGCGGCGGTGTTCATTCAAGACTGGGATGGATCGTCTGGAGTACTCAGTAACATCGTTGAGAATGTTGAGATCAAGAATACTCCTATCGGTGTTCGCGTCGAAGGTGTCGAATCAACAGGACCATCAAACGGTAACAAAATACTCAATTCTTATATTCATGACATATTCGACATTGGAATGCTCTCATACGGTCTCGGCCACCTCTACCAGGGTAACGTGATTGAGAATATCGCTCTGGCCCCTGAGCTTGCCGCTGACACCGATGAGTGGAACCATATGTACGGCTTCGTCTCAACCGGTGGTAACGTTGACTTCATCGGCAATATAGTACGAAATATCGGTTACATCGGAGTTAACTATGTTCAGAACGGTGAAATCCGGAATAACTTAATCGAAAACATATCTCTAACTATTAACGATGGTTGTGGTATCTGCGCCGATGGAGCAGAGAATGATCTCCTCGTGAAGAGAAATGTTGTTAACCATGTGTACGGAAACATTGTTGGCCTACCTTCAACATTCGTTCATGCGACAGCGCTTGGCTCAGGTATATCAACAGGCGATAGGAATAGTATCGGTGGAATCTTCGAGGAGAATGTTGTTAACGATGCTGGAAACTCTGGTATCACGTTCGACAACAATACCTTCTCGGCGAATATGCAGATGAGGAATAACACGATTTACACGAATCAGCCGGGTAACTCTAACGGTGCTAAGGGTATCTCAATGTATGATCAGTCTGTGGGCGTATATCACCCAGGAGAGAACAATGCCCAGTCACTCTATGACTTCGATTTGGGTCACAGTGTATACGGTAACAAGGTTTACACACTACATCAGAACAACAACAGTCTCTATGAGGCACGCGTTCTAACTTCTACAAGTGGTGGACATACAGACTTTGGAGATTATTGGGGCAATTACTTCTTCCACCCATACTCTACTAACACAATCGTGAATTATCGACCAGCACCGTTGGTAACCACAGGAGACCTTATCTGGACTCTCACAAATGCACCAGTTTATTCAACGGCAAGCACGAACACATCTTCCGGCACTGTGTCAACAGGAACAAAAGGTTATATCTCAGGTACTGAGTCAAACTACCGATGGTTCGTAACTTTCAACAACGGACAATCTGGCTGGATGAGGTCTTATGAAATCGCAATGGCAAAGAAGAACATCGCAGAATTCCAGCAGGTTTATAACCAGCCTCCATCCGGACAGCCTCAGAACACACAGCGTGGAGTAGGGGATTCACTGCCGACGCTTTATGTCAACACAACTGGCTCTCCGATGTCCGCGAATATCGGTTCCGGTAAGTGCGGAAGTAATGGTCAGACACTCGCAAATCCTTACCCACTTAACACCTTTGCTGATGCGATTGTTCCAGAGATATGTAGCGAGCAATAAAATTATCAGTTAATATTGAACATATATGAAAAACTCTCTAATCTTTCTGGTCATCGCAGTTGTGATTGTCGCGGGATACATGTTACTAAAGAAGTCGATCGATAAGGGCAACACTCCTGACGCATCCGACTTTGAAAGTTCACAGACTGAAATCGGTGGAAAGCGACTAGAATCTCCATCGGCAAACGAAAGTGGGACTTATAAAGTAGATCAGAAAGCATCTTCTATACACTTCATTCCTTCATCTGGAGATACTGTAGAGTTTGATCTAAAATCAGGAGAGCTACTTGTTCAATCAGGCGATATTGTCGGCGGGAAGACCATAGCCTCTTCCTCTCGTATGGATAAGTTGCCTGGTTTCGAGATGGTATCTAGCGATGAAGTACAGCTCGAGGTAAAGTCGCTGGTGTTCGAGAGGGCACGAAGTACCTCAGATAACCTAGTTTATAGAACGGATACAGAGCTTACAGTTAATGGAAAAACTTACCCAGTATCGTTTGATTCTATTTTTAGATATCAGGCGGGTGAGTATTATATAACCGGCCAAGCAACACCAGATTGGAAGAATTGGGGAATCAATCTTGCTCCTGGGCAAACAATGTCGGTAGATATAACCATTCTCGCAAAAAAATAATCTTCTATAACACAAAAGCCCCGACCGGGGCTTTTGTGTTATAATCCTCCCATGACACAGGGTGAAAAGGTGGCCAATGCCGATGACTTCAAAATAGTTAGGCCAAAAAAGGGTCTCGGAATGGGGCTTGTAACGCTACGCTCATGGAAGAAGGGTGAGAAAATTATCGAATATATCGGCATCAGGAAGACGAATAAATCTGTAGAAGGGGATGAGACTAAATATCTCTTCGAGGTGAACAGTAAGTATACTGTCGACGGAAGTCCTCGTTGGAATATCGCCAGATACATCAATCATTCGTGCTTGCCGAATGCCGAAGCGGATATCATAAAAGGGAAGATCTGGATCAAGGCAGAGAAGAATATCTTGGCAGGGGAAGAACTGACTTATGATTATGGAAAAGAGTATTTTGATGAGTTTATAAAGCCATCTGGCTGTAAGTGCCAGAAGTGCGATAAGAATAAATAATATGGAAATACAAGAGAAACCAACACAGGATACTCCAACCGAAAGTACGAACCCGCCCGAAATTAAGAAGAGTGCCCTCGGACTACCCGGAGCTATCGTCATAGCCGGCCTTATTATAGGTGGGGCGATATTTATGAATAAAACTAGTGGTTTCTCCGTTGACTCAGAGATGAATCCGCTTGATCTAGTCGCAGAGGTTTCTAGCGAAGATGTCGTGAGGGGGGATGCGAAAGCCGAGGTCACTATTATCGAGTATGCAGATTTTTCTTGTCACTTCTGCGCACAGTATCATCCAACCCTTCAGCGAATAGTTTCGGAGTCAGACGGCAATGTACAGTGGGTTTACCGTCATCTTCCGATATTTAACAAAGAGGCCGCCATGGCTAGTTCCTGTGTAGCCAAACTAGGGGGAAATGAGGCGTTCTGGAGTTACGCCGACATGCTTTATCAGAACACGGATAAGTTTAGTGCAGTTTTTTATGAAAATGGAGCCCAAGATCTAGGCATCGAAGTCAGTGCGTATAATGCCTGTTTGAGTGATGAGACCCTAAAGTCGAAAATAGATAGGGAGTTCACACAGGCGAGGCTTCTTCTAGGGTTTAACGCCACACCATATACAGTACTGATTGACAAGGATGGCAGGAAATTCTCATTTGCTGGAGCCCTGCCGTATGAGGACCTTATGAGTGCTATTGAGGGTTTGGCAAAATAGCGAAAGTGCTATAATGACCTCGATTAGATGGGATGCGTAACTAACCCGTCTATTTATAATTAATAACTTTAAAACATGAAATTAATGTATTCAATAATTATCGTGCTCGTCGCAGCTGCAGTTCTGTTCTATGTACTTAAAAAAACTGATAAAACTGAAATACAAACTATGCAATACCAAGATACAAGCGCTAGTACACCTGGCGATAATATGACTCCGGAACCTACACCAGCACCTCAGCCTACAACTGCTGGTACAGAGATGCTTATGACCACGACCAGAGAAGGGTCTGGAGAGGGTGCTAAAGATGGCGACACACTATCTGTGCACTATACTGGCTACCTAGAGGATGGGACTAAGTTCGATTCTAGTGTAGATCGCGGAACACCATTCGAACTTACACTCGGTTCTGGGATGGTTATTCAGGGCTGGGATATTGGTCTCAAGGGTATGAAAAAGGGTGAGATGAGGAAACTCGTCATACCTTCGAAATATGCTTATGGTGAGAACGGATTCCCTGGAGTTATCCCGCCTAACGCTACTCTCATATTCGAAGTTGAGTTAGTAGATATCAAATAATCTATCATGGAAATACGCACTAAGGAGGTATTGAGACTGGGCTGGACCAAGACCAAGGAAAATCTCTGGTTCATCATCGCTTTTGAGCTTCTTGCCTTCGCTGTTACAGGAGCGGGCATGCATATATTTGGCGATGAGTCACTTTTTGGCTTCATCGTTAGTACTCTTGTCGGATTCGTATTCACGAGTGTTTTCCTACGGATTAGTCGGGGTGAGAAGATAGACTTCAATAATATATTTGTAGGATTTTCAGGTAATAAGTTCTTCCATTACTTGCTAGCAACTATCGTGGTCGGCCTGTTCGTGATAGCCGGAATCATACTACTCGTCGTGCCTGGTGTGATAGTCGCCCTGGCTACATGTTTCGCAAGTTACGTTATCATCGACATGGATAAAAACGTGCCTGTTGTTGGTAGGTCATTTTGGGTCGCGATAAAGGAAAGCTACCAGATGACCAAGGGTATGAAATGGAGATTGTTTGGATTCTTCCTCGTACTTTTCGGAATCAATATTCTTGGAGCGATAGCTTTGATAGTCGGACTATTGGTGACAATCCCAGTCAGCATGATTGCCCTCGCAGCTGTATATAATAAGCTGAAAGCCAGAGTTGTTGAGCCGACAGTAGTCGTGGCTGATCCAGTGAGTAATTCTACAGAGTCTCAATCGTCTACAATCTCGTAGTTAATAAATTATATAAATAATATGGAATCAGCATATCAAAAGACGATAAAAAACGCGGTTTTAGCCCTGACAGTGCTCCTAGTACTATTGTCGGTTTTTGTCGTATTCAAGGTTTTTGGCGAGATGAATGTCGTAAACGCAGATGAGCAGAATACTATCACTGTAGAGGGGGATGCAGAGGTGTTCTCTGCGCCAAACATCGCAACTATCTCATTTAGCGTACGCGCTGAGAATCTCGACCTAGTCAAAGCCCAAGAAGAAGCTGAGCTATCTGTTTCTGCCGCGATTGACGCTATGACGGCACTCGGCGTGGAGGAGAAGGATATCCAGACAACATACTACAATGCTAACCCTCGTTATGAATGGGACAACAAGTGTGGACAGTATGGATGTGAGACTGGAGATAGAAAACTCGTCGGTTATGAAGTTAGTGAAACTGTTACTGTCAAAGTTAGAGACCTAGCCAAAGCGTCACCTGTTATCGGCGCTCTCGGCACCGCCAAGGTTACTGATATCCAGGGACCAAGCTTCGACATAGAGGATCGCGATGCCCTAATGCAGGAAGCTCGCAAGGAAGCCATAAAAGAAGCAAAAGAGAAGGCAAAAGTCCTCGCCGATGAGCTCGGTGTGAACCTAGGCAGAATCGTTCAGTACTATGACTCTAATAGTGGTGGATACCCAGTACCGATGTACGCCAAAGCAGAAATGGATATGGCTGTATCTCAGGAATCAAGAGATTCAGTCGCCCCAACCATCGTAGCTGGCGAGAACCGCATCTATTCATCTGTTTCGATAGTGTACAAGATTAAATAACAAGCAGATTCTAGAAAGGCCCCGCAAGGGGCTTTTCGTATGGGAAACAAGGATTTGATACAATATAACTTATGCAAGAAATTACGATATTTACAGATGGTAGTTCTCTCGGTAATCCGGGTCCTGGTGGATGGGGGACGATAATTTGGAATAAGGGCAAGAAAGAGGTGGTAGAACTCGGCGGACACCATCCGAAAACGACGAACAACAGGATGGAGATGACGGCTGCCATTGAGGCTTTGGGCTACCTCGAAAGTCTCAGTCAGGAGGAGCTCGAGATTACCGTCTTCACCGATTCACAGTATCTCATAAACGGTATAACCAAATGGGTCTATGGCTGGGAAGAGTCTGGTTGGGTCACGAAAAAGAAGGAGTCGGTACTCAACAAGGACCTCTGGCAGATATTGGTCACCAAGACTCGTAATCTCGAGATAGAGTGGAAATACGTCGAGGGTCACGCCGGCATCGCAGGTAACGACAGAGTAGATGCTATCGCGACCGAATACGCCGCTGGTAGAAGCCCAGCGCTATTCAAAGGGCGTTTCGAGGGGTATGACATAGACCTCAAAAACCTGACGCCATTATTCGCTTCGAAGGGTAAGAAAGATGGTAAGGTTTACTCATATCTAAGCCAAGTAGATGGTGAGATTCAAACCCACAAGACTTGGGCAGAGTGCGAGGCGAGAGTTAAAGGCAAAAAGGCCAAATTCAAAAAAACATTTTCCAAGTCCGACGAAGAGGAGATCATAAAAGAGTGGCTCGGATAGGGTATTAAAAGCCTAGCTTTTATCTGCTTGTCCCGTTAGAGATGCTTCGTTAAAATTTTAAGAGTCGGAGAACTATAAGATGTTCATTTATTATTTGCAAAATAATAATTTAATACGCAAACCGAAGGTTTGCTATCTCTAACGGGATGAAAAGTAGAATATTTCTTTCTATAGTTTTCGGGTTCTTGGTGGGTGTACTCCTAAGTTCGTTTTATACGTTCGGCCTCGCTATCGTCGGGCTAGTGGCACTAATAGGCCTAACTTTTCTCATCATCAGCATATTTGAGCATAACCTTCGCACGACATTTATTATTATTTCAATATTTCTTCTTTGCTCCTCAGCTGGGATACTCCGGTTTCATGCCAAGGATGCAGGTGAACCGAAGAATACACTGGATAATTTCGTAAACGAAAGCGTAGTTCTCGAGGGCGTGATTCTGAGTGAAGTCGAGAGACGTGAGGGAAGTCAGCGTGTCGTACTATCGGCTAATAATATAACTCTACGTGACGTCGTATATCCGATAAATCAAAAGATTCTAGTTTCGACAGAATTATTCCCAGAGTTTTCTTATGGTGAGAGAGTGTCAGTGAGCGGAAAGCTAGAGAAGCCCGAGAATTTCATAACTGATGTCGGTAAAGAGTTCGACTATGTGAACTATCTAAAAAGAGAAAGTATCTATTACATCACTTCATTTGCAGAGGTAGAATTTGAAAGTGATGGCCATGGTAGCCGACTCAAGACAAGCATTCTGTCGATCAAGAAAAAGTTCCTCAGCTCGATCGAGCGCGCCGTACCGGCTCCAGAATCTGCCCTCCTTTCCGGACTATTGCTCGGAGTGAAGTCCTCACTCGGAGACCGGTTACAACAGGATTTCGTCAATACCGGGTTGGTACATATCATTGTTCTCTCAGGATACAATGTCACGATTATTGCTGAGGCGCTTATCAAGATGCTATCGTTCGCCTCTATATCTGCCGGCATATATTTTGGCTCGCTCGCGATCATCCTGTTCGCTATCATGACTGGTGCCGGAGCCACAATCATCCGTGCCAGTATCATGGCGATACTCGCACTCGTCGCGAGAGCTACAGGGAGAAATTATGATATAACTCGTGCACTACTTATCGCTGGCGTCGTGATGATCATCCAGAATCCATATATCCTGGTTTTCGATATATCATTTCAGTTGTCGTTCCTCGCTACGCTCGGGCTCATATATGTTTCACCGATATTTCAGAAATGGTTTCATTTTCTTCCTGAAAGGTTCGGTATCAGAGAAGTCGCCGGGGCGACCGTCGGAGTGCAGGCTTTTGTTCTGCCTTTTATCCTCTACAAGATGGGCAACCTTTCCCTCATAGCCCCGATTACAAATGTACTAGTTTTACCCTTTATTCCGGTGACGATGCTTCTCGGATTCCTCGCCGGATCAGTATCTTTTATCCTGCCAGTATTGGGATTACCATTCGCCTGGGCCACATATTTATTGCTACATGGAGAGATCTGGATCGTAGAGACGTTCTCACGGATACCGTTCGGGAGTATTGAGATTATGCGTTTTCCGTTAGTGCTCGTTATTATTTTCTACGCCGTTATAACCTGGCTTCTGTGTAGATATTATAGGAAAATAGAAAAGCGCATTGTATGAAAAGGGACTTTTATCAAAAATACTCTCTGATATTTCTGCTCATTCTCACGAATCTTTTTATCTGGTCATATCATATAGAGAACCGAGGACGTGATCTTCTAAAAGTATATTTTCTAGATGTTGGGCAGGGGGACTCTATACTAATCGAGGCACCAAACGGTAGACAGCTACTTATCGACGGGGGACGAGACAGTTCTGTTCTAAATGAGCTCGGACGAGTTATGGGGTTCTTCGACCGCTCCATCGATATCGTCCTCGCGACGCATCCTGATGCCGACCATGTGACGGGACTTCCACTTGTTCTAGACAGATATAGAGTCGAGACGTTCATCGACTCTATCGCAGAAGCCGAATCACTCCCGTACACGGCACTCCAGCAGAAGGCGCGAGGAGAAGGTGCCGAGTACTATGTCGGTTTTCGGGGGATGGTTATCACTCTCGATGAGGAAGCTGGCGTATATCTCCATGTTCTATATCCATATGATGACGAATTTCGATTTACTGACACGAACGATCTCTCGATTATTACTAAACTTGTTTATGGTGACACTAGCTTTATGCTGACAGGCGATGCGCCGAAGATTGTTGAAACGATGCTCACGACGACGGATGGGGAATACCTTAAAAGTTCTGTTCTCAAAGCTGGACACCATGGCTCTAATACTTCGAGCGGAACCTCGTTCGTCGAGATGGTAGACCCGGAATATGTCGTTATCTCTGCTGGACGAGATAACAGCTACGGTCATCCGCACCCAGAGGTTATAGAGACTTTCGAGGAACAGGGCGCCGAGATCCACAGCACTATCGAAGAGGGAACGATAGAATTTAGAAGTAACGGATTTGATGTTTGGGTAAAGTAAAAACCCTCGTTTGAGGGCTTTTACTTTAGATGACTCCAGCTTTCTTTAGTGTAACGTAGGCTCCGCGTTTGTTGATGGTTTTGATGCCTTTGGTCGAGAGTGACATGCGGATCGATCGGTTGAGTTCAGGGATGAAGATCGTCTTCTTCTGCATGTTCGGCTTCTGGCGGCGGCTACCGCAGGGGTTGAACTGAGTAGCACGAACACGGTTCGAGTAGGACCCGGCGACATTTACGCGTTTATTGGTTATTGGACATGTATTAGCCATTGCCGACATATGCTAACATAGGGCTTATAACTATGCAAGAAATCAATTCCATATTCTACATATTAGTCTTGATCATGTCTGTTGTGATCCATGAGATAGCTCATGGGTACGCGGCCCTGCACTACGGTGACCATACAGCCGAATATCAGGGTAGGCTTACCCTTAACCCCATAAAACACCTTGATTTATATGGGTCAGTCCTCCTCCCGATAATCCTAATTGTCACAAATGCGCCATTCCTGATCGGCTGGGCTAAGCCTGTTCCCTATAATCCAGATAATTTCAAGCCCGAGGAGCGACGGGTAGCAAGTATCTGGGTAGCCTCAGCGGGTATATTGGCGAATCTCGCAATTGTTGCTTTTTTCTCGGTAGTAATAAGGCTTTCGAACGTACTTACGTTTATCCCAGAATCCTTCATTCCACTTGCTGGGGTGATAGTGCTACTCAATATTGTTCTTGCCATGTTTAACCTTATTCCGATCCCGCCTCTTGATGGGTCCAAAATTCTTTTTGGCCTACTTGGTTACAAAGCACATCGCTTTGAGAGGTTTTTCGAGAAGTATTCCATCCTTATTCTGCTATTTTTCGTGTTTTTTATCTGGCAGTTCATCACACCGGTAGTTTATTCGTTGTTCAGCATTTTGACGGGGCTTTCGTAGTATAATGTGGTAGCAAATATGTGTCTTTCATCGCGAATAATAAAAAAAAGCATCGCTTTATTTTCCTTGATTATATTAGGCTTTTTCTTTGCTTGTACTGCTGACGCAGCAACAATTACGGTAAACAATGGTACGTCGACCGTGGCAGTCGATGCTTCGTGCTCAATTCGTGAAGCGATAGAGAATGCAAATGATAACGCAGCTACGAATGTGGATTGTACGGCAGGTTCAGGGACAGACACTCTCGATATACAAACAGATATAGCGCTAACGCTACTTGATCACTCAGGAGTTTCTTCAGATTTTGCAGTTCCTTCGATAATGGAACCAGTAGTTATACAGGGTAATGGTCATAGCATCGCTCGTTCTGGAGTTACTAGTTTTGGTTTTGCAGACTTTTCAACCACGGTATCTTTGTCTGATATTACTATGAGTAACTTTTCTCAGAATGTTTTTGAGGGAGATGGACCACTTACTATTGAAAATTCTACTTTTTCTGAGAACGCTGACTCTGTCGCATATACTAATTTCGGTGGTAGTGCGCATCCTTGGGTCATAACAGACTCAGTGTTTACAAACAATAGCAGTACTGATCATGGGGTAATAACCAAAGAGGATGGTGGAACTTTGACTATTTCAGGCACTATTTTTTCCGATAATACAAATTACGGTACGTTTGATGGAAGTGCGGTGAGATATTTAAATGGCAATTCCTCGGAAGTCGTATCTATATCAGACAGCGTGTTCGAGAATAATGTTTATACTGTAGGTGGATGCGGTGCGTTTGGTGTTTCCGCTTCTCAAGATGTAAACATCGAGATAGATAATACTGTTTTTGATTCGAACATATCAGAAGCTTGCGGAGGAGGGGTGTCTGTTGAATCAGGATTTGCTTTTGCAACTATCTCGCTTGATATTACAAACTCTCTTTTTAAGAATAATGTTGCCCGCGGAACAGGTATTTCTGCAAAAAGCGGGGGAGCTATGTACGTTCAGAATGGGATGAACCTAACACTTACGAACAATACTTTTTTCGGTAATTCTTCGCAGGTGAATGGAGGGGCCATCCAGATTCACAATGAGGCAGGAGTGATTGCTATCGAAGCAAAACACAATACTTTCTATGGCAATTCTTCTGCGGATGGTGATGGTAATGACATTTACATAGAAACAGGAGCAGGTGATACTTCAGTTTTTGAGAATAATATTTTTGCTAGTGGAGGTGATGAGTGTGGGGGTGATCTTAGTAGTTTCACTTTTACGAACAATCTTTCGAGTGATGTAGACTGTGGCGGGACCCCGGCTACGTCTTTGGCTAGTGCGCTTGCTATGAACGGGGCAGGGATAGAGACACTCGCACTTCTAGCAGGAAGTAACGCAATTAATACTGGAATTGCGGGAACTTTAGGGTGTCCAGCAACAGATGCTCGAGGTACGGCTAGACCTTCGGGTGTTGCTTGCGATATCGGAGCGTTTGAATTTGTGAACTCTGCTCCCACAGATATTTCCATATCAAATTCTTCTATAGAGGAAGGTCAGGAGGTGGGTAATGCTATCGGAGGCCTTGATACTGTTGATGCAGACACTGGTGATACTCATACATATACTATAGCGTGCACCGTCCCGGGCGCTGATGATGGATCTTTTAGTATCTCAGGGGATTCACTCCGAAGTGACGAAGTGTTTAATCATGAAGTAAAAAGTTCATACATAGTTTGCATACGAACGACAGATAGTTTTGGTGGGACCTACGATGAGATATTTACTATAACCATAGATCAGGCAGACACATCCTCGAGCGGTAGCAGTTCTGGTCCATCCACACCAACACCTCCTGTGCAACCAGTCGTACCAGTAACCCCAATTATTCCAGTCTCTCCTTTGCCCGAGATTCCAGCACCGGTACCAGGCCCTATTTTAGAAACTCCAGAAACACCATCTCCGACTCCTGAGACACAGGACGAAACCCCAACAGATGATAATCCTGGGCAAGACCCCTCTCCGAGCTTTCCAGGCGGTGATAGTGAATCAGATGCGAGTCCTCAAGGCTCGAGTGATGTGATCAGGGATATCGGGGGAGTTCTCGGGGCGGCAATAGAAGAGATTCCGACCAATGTCACGGACACTATCGCAGTAGCTGGCGTAGCGCTACCGGCAATAGTATTCGCACTGAGCCAGCCTGCCGTCGTTGTTAATGTGGTATCTATCCCAATACGATTGTTTAATCTAATCCCTGTTTGGCTAGGACTACGTCGCAAGAAGCGACCTTGGGGAACGGTCTATGATTCTGTGACCAAACAACCTCTTGATCCTGTTTATGTAGTATTAAAGGATTTGCGTGGAAGAGAAGTCGCCACAACGATAACTGATATAGATGGGCGATTCGGATTCTTGGTTCCAGCGGGTAAATACAATATATCTGTTAAAAAGGATAATTACGAGTTTCCGTCAAAGAAACTTTCAAACAACTCCAAAGATGAACTTTATGAGAATCTCTATTTTGGAGAGCCTGTAGAAATATCTGGACAAGAAGATTTACTCATAAAGAATATACCGATGGATGCTACGAATTTTAACTGGAACGAGTTTGAGAAATCTCAGAATAAGTCCCTAATGAAGTTCTACTCCAAGAGTGAGCTATTTATCGCTCGTTTCGCCAGTGTGTTATTTTGGGCAGGCCTCGTCGTTTCGATAGTTCTATTGTTTGGCGACCCGACGACACTAAACTACGTATTATTCGGGGTATATGCCGTTGTCATGATTCTGAGGGTGCTAGGTGTGAGACCAAAGAAGCCGGGTTATGTAACGGAGCAATCGACAGGATACCCTCTATCCTTTGGTGTTATCAAAGTATATTCAGAATCGACCGATACTGAGATCGCTCATAGTGTTATAAGTAAAACCGGTAAATACTACGTTTTGGTTCCTAAGGGAAGATATTACGTATCTATACTTAAAAAAGTCGGAGAAGACGAGTACTCAAACGTTTTCAGGTCAGAAAGTATGTTGGTAAAGAGGGGATATATCGCAGACAATCTAAGCGTCTAGTTACTGTTGACACTGGGCAATAAATAATGCATAATACGGCATATGAAAATTAGTAAGTTTCTATTTCGCATACTGATTGTGTCTTTGGGGCTCTATATGGCCCCATCTGTCTGGGCTGCCGATATTTCGACGGGGGAATATTGCTCATTGGCGGACGCTATCCTTTCAGCAGAGTCTGACACCGCAATCTCTGGCTGTAGTAGTGGGCAGGGGGCAGATACCATCAGGCTAAGTCAGGATGAAAACATCACCTCGATTCCTCCAGGAGACTTCCCAGATGGTCAGAATGCTTTCAAGACCATTACTTCAACCATTAGCATACTCGGTTATAACCACACTGTAAGTTTCCAGAATAATACTGCTATCTCCGGGAGAGTGTTCAACGTTATTGCGGGTGGGAATCTAACTATTTCTGACGTCTTTTTCACAGACTTAAACTCGACTGCAGCATCTATGGAAAACGGTGGATTTATTTTTGCAGAGGATAGCCGGGTCAAACTGACCAATGTTTCGATTGATGGTTTCCGCGCTACATCATTTGGTGGTGCGATATATTCGGCGAATTCTTCGATTGATCTCGTTAAAACAACATTATCTGGTAACCAGATAACATCAGATGGATTTATACTTGGTGGAGGTGCAATATTTCTAGATGCAGGAAGTTTGAAGATTCAAAACTCGAAATTTATCGGCAATATTTCTGGTGGGCAGGGTGGAGCGATATTAAATATTGCAGGTTTCGAAGACTTCATAATCTCGCGTTCATTATTTGCCGACAACGTGGCAGATTACGGTTCTGCGATAAGCGCTGGCTCAGCGTCATTTAATGATTCGTTGGCTATCGACCGGACTCAGTTTGAGAATAATACTTCAAATAACGGGGGAGCGTTCGTTTGGCGTGGAGCAAGTGGAAATATATCTATCTCGAGTTCAACGTTTACTAAAAATCATGGCTTGTCCAGCGCTGCGGCCTTTCAGAATGATGGAAGTAATAACTTTGTTGCGATTATCAATTCGACCTTCTCACAAAATATTTCAGCCGGAGCTGGTTCGGCAATACTTAATATTGGTAACAACAACCAGTTCAGAATCGCCTACGATACTTTTATAAAAAATACCGCCGGTGTCGGGGGTAGGACTTTTAGAAGTTTTTCAATAGAACCTTGGAATAATTCTGTTTTAGAAAATAGTATTTTTGATAAAAACATTGGTGGAGACTGCGGATTTGTGTCAGTGACCAACTTCACAAAGACCAATAATCTGTCTGGGGATGCGACGTGTGGTGATCTCGTCGCTACCAACATATCTATGAATTCGGCATTAAACGGGGGAGTGGTTTTGAATAATGCGCTTCTCGCGGGAAGTAATGCCATAGACAAAGCCGTAACCGACGTATCTCTGGTCAGAGTTCCGTGTCCTGGTCTGGATCAAAGAGGGGTTATGAGACCACTAGACGGTAATGCAGATGGATTCGTTAAATGCGACATTGGAGCTTTTGAGTATAAGCCTAAACATACGACCCTTGTGAGTACGGTGAAAAATAGCCTAAAAACCCAAGTAAAATAAGAACTTTTGTCACTGTGGATAAGCTTGACTTTTAGGCCAATAAATGGTATAAAGGAAGTCACACCTGTAGTACCTTGAAAAAGGTCACGAAAATTAAACCAACCAAACCTAAAACGGAACATGAAGAACTTGCTTTACCTTACCGGTTTTGCGTTTTTTGCCATCACGGCATCGGCGCAAGAGTACAAGATCGAACCGGGGGTGGGCGAGACTATCTCTCCGCTTTCTGGTTCGTATGTCGGTGGAAACAGCTATGTCATCTCTGGCTCTGTGTATCAGGGCTATGACGCTGGCATGGTCTATCGCACCAACGCCACCTCTCTCGCATGGGCGAAGAAGGTCTTCGCACTGTCTGAAATTCAAGGCCAAACTATCACCGGTAACGGTGATGTGGTCGCAGTAGGGCAGGCGAATGGTGACGCACTCATCGTACGTTTGAGTCAGACTGGAGCTACCCTTTGGGCGAAAACCATCGGGAACAGTGCATCCATCGAGCTCATGCGTGGCGTTGTGGAAGACGCCGCTGGCAACCTTATCGTTGTCGGCGGTATCCGAGACAATACTACAAACGACGAGAATGAATTGGTCATCAAGTTCGACCAGGACGGTAACCTGTTGTGGTCTCGCGAGGTCCTGCCGCCATTCGGTAGCATTGACCCAGCGAATCACTTCAACAAGGTGGTCATCCAGAACGATACGATCTTCGCTTTCGGCACACGGCTTCACAGTCTGAGTCCGGCGGATATATCGATCGGGAAGTTCTCAAGCGATGGAAACTACTCCGAGTTCTACACGGCAGGAAGCATTAGTAGTGAAATATTCTGCGATGTGACGATGTCCGGACAGGACTTTGTTATATCGTACCTCATGGGGAGTTACACCGGTCTAATCCGGCTCGACCCGAATCTTTCGATGCTCGCTTCGGTCCAGCTAACACCGACTCTCGGTGTTGGAACCCTCGGTATGAGCGGAGGAATAGTGTCCTGTGGCAGCAACTTCATCATCTGTGGTGATCGGGTTGTCGTAGGATCAAACTCCTTCGTTGCTGCGGTTGATCAGAACTTCTCGCCCCAATGGGCTGAGATCGTCGAAGCCAATGCTAGTGCAACGGTCAAGCCGATCGTAGGCTCGATGGGACAAGTGATGATCGTTGGAGCCTCGCAGGTGAACTTTGGAGCGGTGATGTCGGTGGTAGATGGTGCAACTGGGTTTCCTGTCATGGGATCCTGCGAACCACCACAAACTTTCGGCATCACCAAGACTTCGAATTTCCTCTACAGCGTTGAAATCATTCGCTCGGTCGTACCAGTTAACTTTGCTAACGTTGGCACTGTTACACTGGTTCCGTATCAGCCTGGTTTCGACCTGTGTGGAGTAACCACCCTTCCGATACATCTCCTGTCGTTCACGGCGAAAGCTGTTGGACACGATGTGTTGCTCGAGTGGAGCACGGCAACGGAACAGAACAATGATCATTACACGATCGAGAAATCGCGCGATGGTCAGAGTTTTGAAGAAGTTGTCCGTGTGAATGGCGCTGGCAACAGTGTTAGTACTCAGAGCTACGACGCCGTAGATCATCATCCTTATACAGGGGAGAGCTACTACCGGTTGAAGCAGACCGATACTGACGGAGCATATACTTACTCCGACCTAGTGCCGGTTACTGTGGATGCTCCAGTGGAGCTCGTGGTTTGGCCGAATCCTATCGGGAACGGCCAAGTGCTCAGTCTACCGCCTGATGCTGGTGGATATGAACTCCGAGACGTAACAGGGAGGTTGGTAAGTGTCGTTCATGGTACGACTTTGATGAGCGGTCTGTCTTCTGGACAGTACACCGTTCGATCGATATCGAACCCCGAGCTTCACACCCAACTACTCGTGACCTTCTAGCGCTTACTCCTTCAAGACGAACCCGTCTTGAATAGGGGAACCCCGGCTTTGGCCGGGGTTTTTCGTTTATAGGTGTGGGGGCTTGCATTCTAAAGGCCACCATAGTAAAGTATTGCCACTAGTCTTTTCTGGACTATTTTTTTAAATGGCGACGATAAATCAACTAATCAAAAAACCGCGAAAGAAGATGGTGAGGAAGTCAAAAACCCTCGCTCTTACTCGTGGCTTCAACTCGATCACTAACCGACCAACATCATATAATTCGCCTTTCAAGAGAGGGGTTTGTACGAAGGTCTCTACAACAACTCCAAAGAAGCCTAACTCAGCCCTCCGTAAAATCGCCCGAGTACGCCTAACTAACGGTATGGAAGTCACCGCATACATCCCAGGTGAGGGACATAACCTCCAGGAACACTCCGTCGTTATGCTACGATCCGGTCGTGTAAAGGACCTCATCGGGGTTCGATATACTGTGGTCCGCGGAGTTCTCGATGCTCAGGGTGTAGAGAAACGTCGCAACGCTCGCAGTAAATACGGTAACAAGAAACCAAAAGCTAAATAAATATGAGACGAAAAGTAAAAAATCGAAATCAGGTCATGCCAGACAAGGTGTATAACTCCGAGAAACTTTCTCGCTTCATGAACTATGTCATGTTGGATGGCAAGAGGATCACTGCTCAGAAGGTGGTCTACAAGTGCCTCGAGAACCTAAAAGAGAAGAGTGGTAATCCTAACCCTCTCGAGATATTTGACCTATCTCTCAAGAACGCATCTCCAAACATGGAGGTCCGATCACGCCGAGTTGGAGGAGCTAACTACCAGGTTCCAAGAGAAGTTCGCGCCGAGCGCCGACTACAGCTCGCTATGCGCTGGATAATTACAGCTGCTCGCGACCGAAAGGGCGTCCCTATGGACAAGGCTCTAACTGAAGAGCTAATGGCTGCCTACAACAATGAAGGCTTCGCTATCAAGAAGCGTGATGATACTCACAAGATGGCCGAGGCCAACAAGGCGTTCGCTCACTTCGCTTGGTAATTTTTGCTAGCGCAAAAATCATCTAACGATTTGTCCCGGGGTTTAAGTTTATTTTTAATAATTAGATAATTTTTTATATGTCTCGCGACTATCCACTGAACAAAGTTAGGAATTTCGGAATCATTGCCCACATCGATGCCGGCAAGACCACCACATCTGAGCGTGTGCTTTTTTACACAGGGATGTCTCACAAAATCGGGGAAGTGCATGAGGGTGATACCGTCATGGACTGGATGGAACAGGAGCGAGAGCGAGGCATTACTATTACTTCAGCTGCTACGACATGCTTCTGGAGCCCTTCATACATGCCAAAGGACGATGTTTCTAAGAAAACTCGTTTCAACTTGATCGACACCCCAGGACACATCGACTTCACTATCGAGGTGAAGCGCTCACTTCGTGTCCTCGACGGCGCCGTTGTCGTATTCGACGGAGTTGCGGGAGTAGAGCCTCAGTCAGAGACTAACTGGCGTTATGCCGATGAGGGTAACGTTCCACGTCTTTGCTTCATCAACAAGCTCGATCGAACAGGAGCCTCTTATGACAAGTCGTATCAGAGCATCCTTGATCGTTTGACCAAGAAAGCTGTCCGTATCCAGATCCCAGTTGGACTCGAAGACCAGTTCTCTGCAGTTATCGACCTTCTCAAGATGAAGGCTTATAAATTCGAAGGCGACAAAGGTAAAGACATCATCGAGATGGAAATACCTGAGAGTCACAAGGTAGAAGCTGAGAAGCTTCACCTAGAGCTCATCGAGAAAATCGTTGAGAATGATGAGACTATGATGTCTGCATACCTAGACGGTAAGACAGATTTCCCAATAGACGAACTCAAGGCAGTATTGCGAAAAGCGGTTATCAAGAACGAAATCTTCCCAGTATTCTGCGGATCAGCTCTAAAGAATAAGGGTGTTCAGCTCGTTCTCGACGGCGTTATCGATTACTTACCATCTCCTCTAGATATCCCGATGACACATGGTATCGACCCGAATACTGGCGAGACTATAACTCGCGAGCCTTCTGATACCGCGCCACTTTCAGCTCTCGCTTTCAAGCTCCAGTCTGATCCATACGTTGGACAGCTTACTTTTATCCGTGTCTACTCTGGATCTCTCGAGGCAGGATCATATGTATACAACGCAACAAAAAATACCAAAGAACGCATCGGCCGAATCCTCCGTATGCATGCTAACGAGCGTGAAGAGGTGAAGACTGTCTACGCTGGAGAGATTGCTGCGGCTGTCGGACTTAAAGATACGACAACATCAGATACTCTCTGTGATGAGAACAATCCTATCATTCTAGAGCGAATTATCGCCCCAGAACCTGTTATCTCGATGCGTATCGAACCGAAGACCAAGGCTGACCAGGAGAAAATGGGACTTGCGCTCAACAGACTCTCTGCTGAGGACCCAACATTCCGTGTGTCATCTGATCCAGAAACAGGCGAGACTATTATCGCCGGTATGGGAGAGCTACACCTAGAAATTCTCGTCGACCGTATGAAGAGAGAGTTCACTGTCGAAGCGAACACTTCTGCTCCACAGGTTGCATTCCGCGAAACCATCAAAGGCAATGCCGATGTCGATCACAAGTACGTAAAACAGTCTGGAGGACGAGGACAGTACGGTCATGTCAAAATCAGACTTTCGCCGATCGACTACTCTGTTGCAGAGGAAGATTTACCGAAGAATACAACTCGTGAGAACGGATTCGAGTTCGTTAACTCTATCCGCGGAGGAGTTATTCCTAACGAGTACATCCCAGCAGTTGAGAAGGGTATCATCGAGAGTATGCAACGAGGAGTTGTTGCTGGATATCCTATTACAGACGTTCGCGTAGAGCTATACGATGGTTCGTATCACGATGTCGACTCCTCAGAAATCGCCTTCAAGATCGCTGCATCCATGGCGTTCCAAGAAGCAGCAAAGAAAGCGAACCCTGTAATCCTCGAACCAGTCATGAAAGTCGAAGTTGTGGCCCCTCACTCATATATGGGAGACATCACTGGAGATATCGCTTCGAAGCGTGGTCTCGTAGAAGGAACTGAAGACCGTGGTATGGTCCAGGCTATCCGCGCCATGATCCCACTATCTGAAATGTTCGGATATATCAACAACCTCCGCTCGATGACTGCAGGACGCGGAAACTTCACTATGGAATTCGCAAAGTATGATGTTGTTCCAAAGAACGTTGCCGAGGACATCATCAAGAAGAGAATGGGAACACCAGCGAAATAGTGAGCTTTGAGTGGCTAGCTTATAGCTTTTAGAAATCAAAAATCCCCGTGAGGGGATTTTTGATTGGTGTCCCATAAGCTAAAAGCAATCAGCTAGAAGCTACTTTGTGGCGAAATAGCTCATAGCGATGCCGAATATGCACATGGCTCCTATAACAGGTCCTAGCACCCAGACGTTTGACGGTGTGATGGCAACAACTAGAGCGGTCATGATGACTGCCGCCGTACCAACGCTCTTGGATATGGATATCAAATGAAATTCGTCTACAGGTGGTCGTTTGGCGACGACAACTTTGTCTTGGAGAGGCTTTGAACCAAAACCTTTACGAACCTTCTTCTTTGAGGAAGATTTTTTCTTTGGTTTAATTTGTAATTCTATTTCGTTAGCCATAGTTAGAAGTTTAACGCTCATTAAGTATAAACAATGATACGTAAAAAAGATAAGAGTTTTGCACACATTTTTATTTTTCAGCAGTTTTTGTTCGCGACAAGATGTAATTTTGATATAATTTAAGCATGAAAAAAATGAAAAACCTCTCCGATGAATTCGTGATTTCTATCGGACTACTCCTTATGTCCTTTTTTATTTTTCATGTCGTGATATTTCCCAGCATAATTCGAGAATCAAACGTCGCGGTGGTTTCACTCTCTTCGACTAGAAATATTTACAATATGACTCCTTCGGATAATTTTCCAGGAGTCTTCAATTTTAATTACAAGTACGAAGGTTCTCGTGCTAAGAGTGGAGATCTAAAAAAATTTGATTTCGCTATAGTGTCACTTGATGAGAAAAAAGCTTATGCTGAGCTACCCGAAGGGAAGAATCTCGGTGTTATAAGAGACACGTGGGGTTATCCAGTTAAGGAAAATGCATTTATGAAAACATCTCGCATTCAGGATAAGAAGAATGGGGATGGTCGCGCCGATGAAGATCCTGATGTGCCCGGGCTCGTAAACTGTAGATCTAATGAGGGTGTTACTGGTTATT
The DNA here is from genome assembly GCA_964426385.1 of uncultured Candidatus Saccharibacteria bacterium. Lineage (GTDB taxonomy): Bacteria > Patescibacteriota > Minisyncoccia > Phycocordibacterales > CSBR16-119 > CAYRQF01. The sequence goes on from CAYRQF010000003.1 coordinate 56,783, forward strand.
TTAAAGCATACTTTGAAGACGTAGCATTGGAAAACGGTGTTGGTTACGATGACTTGGCACTTGGGGAAGGTAGGAGAGAAGAGGTGTGCCAGGTGCTTCAGGATATTGCGGCACTCATAAAGCTCGATGAAACTGACGTGACCCCAGAGATACTATTTACCGATAGTAGTAATATTTCAATCTCATCTTTGGCGGCGGCCTCGGCCTATATGGGGTATTATTCTGTGGGTCCGGATAATGGATCTCTTCACAGGCACATCATTTCCCGCAACGACCCTACGCCTGGGGATGGTATGTTTGATGCTTTTGTTATGACGAACTTTACCAATGTCTCATGGGATGTTGATTCTGATCTTAATACTGGTACATACGATTTTTATACTGTGATATACCATGAAATCATGCACGCGCTTGGCTTCCGAGGTCTCCTGCCTGCAACTGTTACAGGTAGTGGTGTTGCTCACCAGCACGATACCTTTGATTATTTTAGTTACAAAGACGTCGCTCTCGCAGATCCATTCATTGACCCTGTTACCGCGCAACTCGAGGCTCCGGTTGGCGCACCATCTCCTTGGTATATAAGTAACAATGTGGTCTATCGAGGAATAAAAAATTTAATTGGCGCTTTACCTGATGACGCACACCCCGTCTATAGCCCAGTTACATGGGAGCAAGGAGCTTCCTTGTCACACTTTGATATGTCTAGAGCTTCCGGTCAGACATATGTCATGAATCCCTCTATCGCAACAAATACTGAAAGGGATATACATATTCATGAGAAAGAGGTTCTGTGTCATCTCGGGTATCAGGTAGAAGGTGTTACCGGGTGTTTACAAGAGACTCCGTTTGCAGTTGACGATATTGTGGATTTTGAAGTAGGTGATTCGGTGTGTATTAAGCCTCTTGTTAATGATGAAGGCTTCGCTGGACAGGTAGTAGGGCAATCATTGTCTCCTATCTCACTCGAGTCGGGCGATAATCTAACATATTATTCTGGTGCTGACTGTACGGGTTCGACAGCTACTACATTTGAGAATGCGAGGTCTGTTCTTTTTGATTCTGCTTCTGTCGACGTCGTGCGCACACTTCGTTATGAGATAAAAGATACAGTGTCGAATAGAATATCTAACCAAGCCCTGATAGTGCTGTCGTCTTGTGGTGTTGCCGCTGAAGAATATTTATGTAATGGAGATTTTGAATCAGGATATATCGACACAGGGGATATCGGCAGTATTCAGGTTATGGAATGTCCTTCAGTGTTCCCAGACATTTGTCCATTTTGGGGGTCTCCGGATATTTATAATAGAGATTTTGATTTTACTTCTTATTGGCTGTATCAGGGGCCAACCGATACGCATAATGGTGCACCAAACAATAGGTATCTATTCGGCGGCGGTTCGTCAGGTGGTGAAATGGTAAGTGTTGGGGGAGAGATTTATCGAAACGAAAGAGCTTATCTGAAAACCAAAGCCCCTCTGCCACCTGGAGAATATATAATCTCATGGTATGGCGTATATGCTGGAGGTAACCTAACTCAAGTCGATAACGCCTCAGTTAACGCATATATAACTAGTGAGATACCGATAACTCCTACTGATGTAGAGGCTCGTTATATATCAAATCCTGAAGATGTGTTGGTGAATGTTCCCGTGGATATGGTTACTAGCTTTGTCGTGAATGATCCTACTAATTGGAGATACTACGAAACCACTTTAACCATACCGGATAACAATCTCGATTATGAATACCTGATACTCGAACCAAAAAGAGTCGCCATCGTTGAAACAGACAATTTTGGCGGGATTAGAAATGTTTTTGACGACGTTAGTATTAGGCTCGTAAGTGAAAATCTCGCAGATGATAGTGTTACAGGTATTGTCTATGAAGATGAAAACCAAGATGGTGTTAGGCAAAACGGCGAAACAGCCCTTGGCGGTGTTTCCGTTCACCTGTTTGATGTTGGCAGTACAACACCACTTCAAACTGTTGTCACACAAGACTTGCCTGACGCTGGGGCATATGGTTTCTCAAATATTTCAGATGGAACATATAATGTAGCACTGGATGGGGAGTCGCTATATTCAATCATTACCGAACCTTTGATGAATAATATAATTCCGGGATATTCACATGCTCGTCAGGTTGTTGTGTCGAATGGAGTTGTTTCATCTGGTAATGATTTCGGTGTGGTGTTAGGTGCAAACAATACAGATTTTGGTTCTGCAAATCTACACATAAAGAAAGCCCTAATAGACTCGTCGCTATCAATAATAGATAGAAACATAACTTGGCAGGTAGAAGTAACTAACTTTGGTCCCGATACGGCAACAGCGGTAAATATCATTGACGCTATACCTGTTTCGCTCGAATATTACGCTCATGCAACCAATTATCCATATACTTATAACCCTGTTACAGGTATATGGCAGATTCCTGAACTTGGGGTGGGGGAAACAGCTTACATAAATATAACAATGAGGGTGCCTCAAGGGACTTGCGGGCTAAAAACAAACATGGCCAACATTTTGGATATGGATCAGACAGATTCGGATACATCAGATAATACTGCAATTGCGAATATCAAGCTCAAGAATTGTGCCACAACCGCCCCAGGTCTGCGGAAATAGGGTTGTTGACATTTTCGGGGTTATGGAGTATTCTCTAAATAACCCCGCGGGGGTTTTTTAGTAAGGGTAAAATTAACAATAATAAGAGCACTCGCAAAGCTTCTCATTAGGAAATATGAAATTCTTCACATACATCAAAGAGTCATTCGGGGAGGTGCGCCACATCAAATGGCCGACTCGCCAGGAAACGATACTTTTCACATTGGCGGTTATCGTCATCTCACTCATCGTTGCCTACTATCTCGGATTCCTCGATATCGTTTTCGCCAAAGGACTAAAACTAATCATCGAATAATATGGCTAAACAGGAATTATCAGGTGAAAGAAATTGGTATGCTATCCATACATATGCTGGATACGAGAATGCCGTTCTACGAAATCTAAAACAGCGTATTGAGTCTCTCGGTATGCAGGACAAAATATTTGAAGTAATCGTTCCGACAGAGAAAAATATCAAGATAAAAGCTGGTAAGCGCGTTGAAGTAGAGGAGAAGATTTATCCTGGTTATGTCCTCGTTGATATGATCGTGAATGATGACTCATGGTACGTAGTTCGTAACACTCCACGTGTTACCGGGTTCGTCGGGGCAGGGGTCAACCCAGTTCCAGTCTCGAAGGCTGAGATAGACATGCTTCTCGGCCGTATGAGGAAGGACGAAGGGGCAAAACATGCCATCGACCTCGTTATCGGCGAGACTATTTCTATCGTTGACGGCCCATTCAAGGAGCTCGAAGGCCGAGTTAACAATATCGACAAAGAAAGGGGTAAAATCAATGTTCTCGTGTCCATGTTCGGTCGTGAGACTCCGGTAGAACTCGACTTCTTGCAAGTAAGGAAGATATAAGCTAATCTATTACCCATTATGGCATCAAAGAAAAAGATAGTTAAAAACGTCAAACTACAGATCGAAGCCGGTCGTGCGACCCCAGCTCCGCCTATTGGTCCTGCCATCGGTCAGGCCGGTGTTAACATCGGTACATTCGTGACCGAGTTCAACGAGCGAACCAAGTCTATGGCTGGTCAGGGTAAGGTCTCCGTCAAGCTCCGTGTATATGAGGACCGCTCATACGACTTCGATGCCAAGACCCCTCTTACAGCCCCTCTCATCCTCAAAGCTGCTGGTATCGACAAGGGTTCATCCAAGAACGCTACCAAGCGAGCAGGAAGCATCTCTAGAGCCAAGCTCGAGGAGATCGCTGAGATGAAGCTCAAGGATCTGTCGGCGAACGACATCCCGGCTGCGATGAAGATTCTCGAAGGACAGTGCCGATCGATGGGAATCGAAGTCAAGTAGCGCTCCGCAAAATATCTATTTGAAAAGGCTCCGGAAATCGGGGCTTTTTCAACTCCTCGAAAACGCAAGCGCCGGCTTTTGTCTAAACGACAAAACCGGTTACGTTCTCGGACTTTCAAAAGCCCCGATTTCCTTCGTTTTAATTTTCAAATGTATATTTTGCTCCGCTTAGGGGGGAAAGGGGTGGACCTTGCCAAGTAGATGTTTTTTGTCTAAGGTTGGGTCAGGAAACGAAACGAAAACCAGAACCTTCCATGAGAAGTACAGAAACTAAGACTCTCGTCTTTCCGGGACTTCCACATTACGGGGTCTGGCGGACACTCCAGATCGAACACGAGGCGGTGATACGTTGGGGGCCATATCGTGAGTGCAATACGCGCTTGCACGAGCAAACAAACCTGCACCACATCGTCAGCCTGCTGCGCATCAGTGATCTGTACCTGCGTAACCTTCTCGGGTACGTGGTGTTCAACCTCGGTATGGTGAACACAGTGGCACAATGCCACGAGGATGGAGAAGCGGTACTCGGCAGGGATGTGAACTACAATGTGAAGACTGGTGCAGATGACTTCGCAGAGTGGGTGGCATTCCGGGATATGTTGAGTGGGGCACTCAAGGAGATGAAGCAGAGAGAGGAGCTACATAAGGCTTTTCTCCTTCAGTTCATTCTCGGCGACGTGTCTCATTTTGAGCAAGACCCCGAGGCGTTTGCCATCATCCAGGATCTCCAGCATTACAGTTTGCTGGAGGCCAGACTCTTCAACGCCCTCGAGCGTCTCGATTATATCTACTACGCATGGCAGGCGTATGAGGACACTGGGGACGTGGTGATCCTGACACATGTGCTTCGCAGACATGTCCCTAAACTGAAGGAGTATGCATCCGGCATGATCGACGGCTTCAGCAAGGTGATGTGGACACCAGAGCAGCAGTCGCAAGCCGAGGAGATCATCGAGATGTTCAGGGAGATGCCTGGTCCGGACGGAGAGGAGATGTGGCCGGCCTACGAATGGGCAATTAAGAACGGCCACTGGAAGCCGAGATGAGACAAACACACGACGCAAAGGGGTCCTGAGAAGGACCCCTTGCCTTTTGGGGGAATGTTATGTAATATGCTGACCGAACCTTTAACACCATCTATCATGGCAAGCAGTAAGAACAAGCGTCTCGCGACCAATGTTTACGTGACTCGTGGTCACAATACGGTAGGGGGCTCTTCGAGACTTCATGTCCGTGTGACGAATGGCACGGATCAAGACAGGCGCTCTTTCCACGAAATGCTCGCGCACGCCAAGTTCATTGTTGGAGCGAAGTAGGCCGTAGGCCGCTTCAGTCGAAAAGGACCGCCTTGCGCGGTCCTTCTTGCTAGCTACTTCTTTTTATAGTCGACGAAATAGTATTCAGCGCCATCGGCTGAGCGGAATGGTCCGACGCGGTTCGATTCAATAAAATCTTTTTTATATTCAGGGAAATAAACATCAGCATCTTTATGTCCCTCGATCTCGGTTAGACATAGGATGTCGGTGTAGGGGAGCGCCTCCTCGAAGATCCGAGCTCCGCCGATGACGGCGATGTTCTCATCTATCTTTTTTCCATACTCGAGAGCTTCCTCTATCGTTTTGACCACCACCGCTCCCGGGAACTCACCATGATCGAGAGACGTAACCACGATATTTGTCCGATTTGGCAAGGGGCGGAATTTCTCGGGTAGGGACTCCCAAGTACGCCTGCCCATGATGACTGGGTGCCCCAGGGTTAGGTCCTTGAAACGGCGCATATCATCAGGGATCTTGTATAAAAGGTCGTTTTTGTGCCCGAGGCCTCGGTCAGACTTTTGGATGGATGAAACGATATAAATCATATATTTCTTATCATAGTGTCAATCATAATTTTTGCCAAATATTCTAGTATAATTGGGTTACTTATGGCTATATCAAAAGAGATCGAAATCAAGTGCCTCCTCGGCGAGGAAGCTAACGCTAACGCATTTCGTGAGAAAGTTATTGCTAAATATCCTGACGCGAAAGTGTTGCCGAAGACTAGCCAGCTCAATCATTATTTTATTAATGGAGATTTTAAATTGCTCCAAGAAAAGATCACACCATTTTTAAATGACGAGCAGAATAAAACACTCGCAGAAATAATTGAGAAGGGAAATAATTTCTCACTCCGTACTCGTTCAGTCGACGGCAGGATTCTGCTCGTCGTGAAGGCTTCTCTCGGAGCTGACACCAGCGCTAACGGCGTCTCAAGGATGGAGTTCGAAGAATCGGTTAACATGACTCTCGCCGAACTCGACAAGCTTCTCGAAGATGTAGGATTTAAATATCAGGCCAAGTGGTCTCGCGAGCGCGTCGAGTATGTCCTCCCAAATATGAATATTACTCTCGACAAGAATGCCGGTTACGGATACCTGACAGAGTTCGAGACGGTGATAGGGGACGATGCCGATGTCGAGGCGACTCGCGCGACTCTCATGCAGGAGATAGAGTCATTCGGGCTCGAGGAACTTCCGCAGGAGCGTATAGAGCGGATGTTTGCATATTATAACGAGCACTGGCCCGAGTATTATGGGACGGAGAAGACTTTTACTATTAAATAAACTCACATGTTTCTATCAGACGTTGATATAAAAAAGGGTGTAAAAAACGGTTCTATCGTCATCAAGCCTTTTTCCGAGAAGAAGTTACAGCTCGCGAGTTACGACGTCACCCTCGATAACGAGTTCAAGGTCATCGATAGGCACGACACGATATTCGTTGATCCGGTGAACAAGATCTTCCCGAAGACCAAGACGACGATAGTCAAAGATGGCGATGCGTTCGTTCTGCATCCAGGTGAGACTGTCCTAGGGAAGCAGAGAGAATTCATCGGAGTTGATCACAGCCACCTCATCCTTCTCTCCGGCAAGTCTTCGCTCGCGCGTATCGGTATCGCCGTACACACAACAGCTATGCTATTTAACCCGGGACACCATTTCTATCCAACGTTCGAACTCCTCAACACCAGCAATGTCCCAGTTATCCTCCGTCCAGGTATGGAGATCGCACAGATAATCTTCGCCAAGCTCACCAGCGAGTCGAGCAAGAACTACGAAGGCGTCCTAGGAATCGGTCGATTCGATAGTCAGAACTCGGACCACTTCAGAATCAAGAAAATCCTTAAAAAAGCTAAGACTAAGAAACCTGGCCGGTCAGGCAAATAATATGGAAAAAAGACATCCAGAATATCAATACTTAGATCTTCTCCAGGAAATCATGGACGGAGGATTCGAGAAACAAGTGTTCGGCACTGATAAATCTGTGAAGTCAGTGTTCGGTCGGATGATGAGATATGATCTGTCCAAAGATTTTCCACTACTTACAACGAAGAAAGTTTTCTGGAAGGGTATCGTGCATGAACTCATCTGGTTTTTGAAGGGCGATACAAATATTAAATACCTAGCCGATAGAGGCGTGCACATCTGGGATGACTGGCCATACAAAGACTATAAGCTTGCTGTGGAGAAGGGCGAGGCACCTGCTATGACTCAGGAGGAATTTATTAACAAGATCAAAGAGGGGGCGGTAGACAGCGAGTTCGTCAAAAAGTGGGGAGAGCTCGGTCCGGTCTATGGACGCCAGTGGCGTAAATGGCCGGCCGCAGATGGGCGTATCATCGACCAGCTTTATTGGGCTATCGAGAAGACCAAGAAGTACCCCGACAGGAAACACGTCGTGGTGTCCGCCTGGAACCCAGAGTACATATACGAGATGGCGAAGCCTGGCACATCGATGGCTATACCGCCATGTCATACACTGTTCAATATCAATGTGACGAACGGCCGGCTCTCGCTCGCGCTATATCAACGCAGTGCAGATATGTTTCTCGGCGTACCATTTAACATCGCGAGTTATTCGCTCCTAACAGTTATCCTGGCGCAGGTGACAGGATATCAACCTGGAGAGTTCGTGCATTTCCTGGGCGATACCCATATCTATAGTGACCACTATGAACAGGTCAAAGAACAGCTCTCGCGCGAGCCTCGTCCATTCCCAAAGGTTCGTATAAACCCAGAAAAGAAAAATATTGATGACTTCGTCTTCGAAGATTTTGAGCTCCTAGACTATGATCCGAACGAGTCTATCAAGGCTGACATCACAGTTGTGGGAGGATTCAACGAGAAAGATCGAGATAGTTTCACCAAGAAGTAGTTCTCGGGTATCTTTACAGACTGCTTTCATGGGTGTAGTGTCTCCTCAAACCCTACGCCCATGTACAACATCATTCCGAAGATAGCCATGGTGATACGGAACTCGATCGCAGGATTCTTTGCATTTTTGGTCATTACATCCGCGTGTAACTTGATGTACCAAAAGGCAGAGCTTGTTGCGGGAGAGATCCTTGCCGAAGCTCACCGGCGAGTAAGTCGGTCCGGTCTTTGACAGCGGAGCTTCTCCGATGTAACCTCGAAACAAACTCGACACCTATGAGCGCAACTATGAACGTTCCGGCCAGCGGTGGTGGACCACCAGATATTGACGAGTACTACAGGGGAGGAGATGACGACCACGACAAGGATGATGGGCCTCAGAATAAACCACCTAGCCCTTTCAAACTCTGGCTAGTCGCCGCAGCTCTCTGTATTATCGCACTGCTCAAGGCTTGTTCTTAGCGGATGAGCCTAGCATGATGCCCAGCCTCTCGGATTATCTCCGAAGGGCTGGGCATTTTCGTTTCATGCTTTTCCTGTTAAAATGCCTGCATGTCCAAGAGCTATATAGAACAACAAGACCCCGAAGTCTTCGCAGCTATCGAGGGCGAGGAGAAGCGCGAATTCGAGGGACTCGAGCTCATACCGTCCGAGAACTATGTGTCGCTCGCTGTTCGCGAGGCGAATGGCTCGGTTTTCACCAACAAATACTCAGAGGGTTACCCGGGACGCCGCTACTATGGCGGACAGGAGTTCACTGACGTCGTCGAGAATCTCGCTATCGAGCGTGCTTGTAAACTTTTCAACTGCAAATTTGCGAACGTTCAGCCACTATCCGGTGCTCCGGCGAACATGGCAGTATATGCGGCACTACTTGAGCCTGGCGACACAGTGCTAGGGATGGATCTGTCGCACGGGGGACACCTCACACACGGGCACCCGGTGACATTCCCGGCGAAAGTTTTCCGATTCATTCGTTACAAAATGAAAGATATCGAAACAGGAGAGATCGATTATGATGAGCTCCGCGAAACGGCACTACGAGAGAGGCCGAAAATAATTCTCGCCGGATTTTCTGCGTATCCTCGGAATCTCGACTACAAGAAATTCGTCGACATTGCTCGAGAAGTCGGCGCCATCACCGTCGCTGATATGGCGCATATCGCTGGACTCATCGCCGGGGGAGCGCTAGAGAACCCATTTGACGCAGGGTTTGATGTTATCACGACTACTACTCACAAAACTCTCCGAGGTCCACGTGGAGGGATGATACTCGTCCGAGAAAGTGAGGAGATCATCCAGAAAATCAACAAAGCCATTTTCCCAGGTCTACAGGGCGGTCCACATATGAATGTCATCGCCGCCAAAGCTGTCGCCTTCGGCGAGGCTTTGAAGCCATCGTTTGCAGAGTACGCCAAGCAGATATTACTCAATGCGAAAGCTATGGAGGCAGTATTTGCCCGTGAGAACGTCCGCATGATCACAGGCGGAACGAGCAATCACCTAATCCTCGCTGATGTTTTCGGCTCGCTCGGGGTAACAGGCAAGGAGGCTCAGACCGTGCTCGATGAGGTGGGTATTACACTCAACATGAACGCCATCGCAGACGATGTGCGTAAGCCTATGGATCCGTCGGGTATCAGATTCGGCACGCCCGCGATAACAACTCGAGGATTCAAGGAAACAGAATGCGCGCGTGTTGCGGAGATCATGATCGAAGTCCTAAGGAATAAAGATAACGCTGATATGAAGGCTAAAGCCAAGTCAGAAATCAAATCCCTCGCCGCTAAATTCCCGATACCTGAGACTTTCTAAGAACTCTTGCCAAAGCGCCGAATTGGCGTAATATCCATACTTGGCAACGCTGTTTTTTCGTTCACAACAAAACAACATAGAATCATGGAAACGCCACTGTCAAAGCACATCAAAGCTGTCCATCAAGGAGCTGCATGGTTTCGAGCTGCGTTCTGGAACCAACATCCCGAGCTCGCTATAATTACGGGTACTTCGGGACCAAAATCCCTAAGCAAACATTTCGAGCCGGACTCTGTTGAGCTCGATCTGCCTGCCGACATCTTTCCTCAGCCTAGGACAGAAGGTCATGAGCACAGGGTGCAATTCGGCAGCATCCGAGGCGTCAAGGTCATCGTGATCAAAGGTCGAGCTCACTTCTGGGAAGAAGAGAACGACCCCTATCGCCCTGCCGTCATGGCAAGAGCTCTCGGACTCTGGGGGGTCAATAACCTCGCTTTGACCAATGCGGCAGGGGGTCTTGATCTCAGTCTGAGGCCGGGAACGATCTGTGTGGTTGCAGATCATAACTCCAAGCACATGGGGCATAGCCCGCTCCGCGGTCGGCACGAGGATATGCCCGAAACATTCGGTCTGCCTCACGCGCCGATGAATCCGGTGTACGACCGCAAATTCAACAAACTGGCTGCTCAGGTGGAATACACCAGCGGCACAGTTGTCGAAAATGCGCGCTATGTCATGGTGCCAGGGCCAGAGTTTGAGACTGCCATGGAAGCAGATGAGCTAAAGGCACTTGGCGCCAACATCGTCGGCATGTCTTCTATTCCGGAGGCTATGGTGTGGCGAGCAATGGCCAATGCCTGCATAGATGGTAAGCTCGTGAAGCGGCCAATGCGCGTCATGCTTCTGTCTCTGGTTACCAACCGTGTACCGAACCAACTGCTGACAGACGAGAGTGCTGTTACTCACGAGAGTGTTCAGGAATTCGTCGCCAAAAAAGATGAGGCCTTCGCTGGGTACCTGGCAGGAGTTATCGAAATGGTCGGCAAGGATCTACGTGGAGAGATCAAAAGCTCACCTGAGAAACGTCTTCGGGTCTCTCGATTGGGACGGTGATGAGCATGTGCCTCACGGGTATGTGTGTGAACTAAGGGGAAAGGGGGCCTCGGCCCCCTTTTTCATTTCATGCTAAAATGGGTTTACAGTTATCAGTTAATACAATATTTATGGAAATAATATATTTGCTCGGACGCATACTTTTGGGAGGGTACTTCATCTACAACGGCTACAATCATTTCGCGAACTTGGACAATCTCACTGGCTACGCCAAGTCTAAAAAAGTCCCCATGGCCAAAGAGGGTGTTGTCGTGACAGGTCTGATGATGATCATCGGTGGAGCGACTATCCTCACTGGACTCAGTATGACTATCGGTCTATGGATACTAGTAGCATTCCTCATCGTTACGAGTTTCATGATGCATCAGTTCTGGAAGATGACTGACCCGATGGCACGTATGGGCGAGGAGATCAACTTTACTAAAAATATCGCACTTGCTGGAGCACTCCTCCTCATCCTTGCGATGAAAATGTAATTTATCCCGTTAGAGATGTTTTTGTTTAAAGATATTTCAGAGGGTCAATAATTACTGAAAGTTATTTTACTAGAGGAATTAACCAAGATACGCATATTAATAATTTGCTATCTCTAATGGGATGGATCTAGCTCAGAAAAAATGCATTCCGTGTGAGGTGGGCGGTATGCCTCTCTCGGCAGAGAGATTGGAAACGCTTAGACCTCACGTACCTCTATGGGAGATAGAAGGGAATAAGTCTATTTCTCGTGAATTTGAATTCAAAGACTTTGTTGAAAACATGGCTTTTGTGAATAGGGTAGCGGAACTTGCCGAATCCGAAGGTCATCATCCGGATATGAATATCCATGATTGGAATAAGCTCACGATCAAGCTTAGTACTCACGCTATCGGGGGACTGTCAGAGAATGACTTTATTTTGGCTTCAAAAATCGATACTCTGTAGTTGACGAATCGCTAAAGTTGTAGTATGTTCTAGCTGAACAATTCCGTTCTCTAACGTTCCAAAACCACTAGCTTCATGCACAGCGTCGTACGAACCCCTTCAGTTTTTTTTGCTGACCCTCTACCGATGGTCGCGCTACAGCGTCTTACCTTGGATGTCACATCGGCCGAGCACGTCGTCCGATGCGCCCAAGGGGGAACTGGTACTCTTTTCTGCGAGGATGCGCAAGGTCAAACCTTCAGTTTATCCTTGCGGACAAGCATCAAGCCGAGCAGCTTGTGCCCGTTACTGCAAGAGTTTCTTCGCCGCCAAGGCGTCGATCTCTACAAGCAGGGGTCAGTGATCTTCATCACCTTCGCTCACTACAGCGATGGGCGACCCACTGATTCACCTTTCTATCTCGTCTTCTTCGGACAGGACGAAAGCCGTGTCGTCCAATTCGTCGAGATCAGTCGCGAAGAAGTTTCGCTGGCAGTACACCTCGAGAGGGGTCAAGCGTTTGCAGCCTGAGAACTGGCTGCTTTGGAACGGAAAAAGCCCGGCGGGAGCCGGGCTTTTCCATTTCTAAATCTATTTCGTTACCGCTTTGAACTCGAGAGTGAACTCATCGTTGATGACGTTGTCTCCAAGGTCAGTGAAGAATTTACCAGAGCCGAATTTTACATCATAGACAGTTCGGTCAATTGTCGCAGTTCCTGATATTGTCGCGACGCCGTTTAGTGTCGTCACTTCGATAGGGAACGATTCACTGTTCGTTTTACCTTTGATGGTGAGGTCGCCGGTTACGAGGTAAGTATTGTCAGATTCTTTTGCTGCACTTTTGATAACAAACTTTGCCTCAGGGAAAGCCGTGGCATCGAAGAAGTCTGGGGATTTTAGGTGCCCCGCCATTTTTGATGTTGTGTCCGCGTCATCTCCTTTGCCTGTTGATGTTGTGGCGATGCTCGTCATATCAAACACTACCTCTCCGCCAATTAGCATGCCTGATGCGAATACCGCAGTACCACTTTTGATATTGAGCGTACCTTTATCGTAATAATCCTTGATGAGAGTCTTGGACCCAGTCCATGTCGCCTCGCTCTTTGTGGTATCAAGGTCTTTGCTTCCATTAAACGATGAGTCAACACCACCGTTCGCATCTGGGTTGGAAGGCATTTCGTCACCAGTTCCTGCTGTTGGCACATTTTCATCAACTACTATTGGACTATCAGCCTTGTTAGTTAGCATGAGTATGCCACCCACTATCACTACTCCTCCTAAAAATATCGCTAAACTTCGCATATCTTGTATTTGTTACTGATAACAGGGGTATTTTATCATAACTACTAGGATGTGATAAAATAGGCCTATGGAGACAATATATCTGGCCGGTGGATGCTTTTGGTGCACCGACGCCGTGTTTCGGGCTCTTCATGGCGTTATGCTGGTCACTCCGGGTTATATCGGGGGACACACCAATAATCCGACCTATAGTCAGGTCTGCACCGGAGATACCGGTCACGCGGAGGCAGTCAAGATCGAATACGATCCAAATATTCTACCCACAGAAAGATTGCTTAGAGTTTTTTTTGATACTCATGATCCAACGACGCTCGATCGGCAAGGAGCCGATGTCGGTAGTCAGTATCGCTCGGCGATATTTTATACCGATCATCATCAGCGTGAGATTGCTGAGAGGGTGATTATGGAATATAGCGAGAGGTTACCTGCGGGTAAAAGTGTTGTGACCGAGGTCGTGCAGGCCGATGAGTTTTACCAAGCTGAGGACTATCACCATGATTACTATCAGCAGAACAAGGACAAGATGTATTGCCAACTCGTCATTACTCCCAAATTACAAAAATTAAAAAAAGAACACGATGACATACTCAACAAATAAAAAAGTTATCAAATGGATACTCTTGATACTAGGTCTTCTAATGGTTCTTTTTATTGGTTACAAATATTATGGTGGGGAGATACTGGGGAAGGTCGGCGTATTAGAGGACGAGACCCTTGTCCCAAGCATCAAGTTCAACCAAAAGGCCTCTATTTTCAATCAAGATGTCTCAGTGCTTGCTCTCGGTGTTGATAAAGTCGGGTATTACCTCAGACTTTCTCCAAATGAAAGATATATGATGTGGGGAGGACTCACCGATAATCCGGATGAGTCAGTCAATAAATTCTTCGTGACAGATCTCATAAATGACGAGACGTGGCAAATACCTGGAATGCCGATCAATACATGGGATACGGACAATCTCCTCATCACTGTGACAGAGACAGGTATCGTACTAAACGATCTCGAGAAGCGAACATCAGAAGAAGTTAGCGAGAAGGAAATATTTTTCTCTGGCAGTGTCTCGCCTGACGGCAAGAAGTTCGCCTACAATACCAAAAAGGGTATAAGAGTTCTCGATCTCGTGACCAAAAGAATCGATGCCGTCTCCGCTAAACAGTATGATGGAGCATACGCTTGGTTCTCTGACTCAGTCCGGATACTCGGATACAAGGAAAACCCAAAGGATAACCTCTTCGAGGCGGGTAAAGGGAGACTTCTGGCTGTATGGGATAGGCAGACAAAACTTGCCGACACAGATCTCGGGATAGAAATGCCTAGCTCTTCACTAAGAAGTATCAAATGGATTATCCCGGACCAGGTCGCTCTAGTAAATGCCGGATATGATGACGGGTCTTTTGACTATATTGTCGATATATCGAACAAGTCTGTAACTGATCTAGGTGAAACATCAGGCATGCTTATGGGCGGAGTGAAGCTTGATGAGGATTTAAGTCTTATCGGTATGGTGGGTGAGGAAATCGATGGTCCGGGAGAGCTATCGCCACTTAATGTCGCTAAAATCCTCGACAAAACCGGCGCTACGATTCATCGAAAGGGGTTTGATGATAATTATCGTCGTGAATATATAAATATTGTCGATAGCAATAAGGTGTTGTATCTCAGGAAGGGTGAGGGGGCTTCAGGTACGACCGAGGTTATCCTTCTCGATTTCCGAAGTGGAGCAGAGAAAGTTCTGGCAACACTCACGGACAATACCAATAGCCTGATCCTCTCAAAAGATAAAAAATACTGGATCGTTCCAAGTAATGGCATGATAATGGTGGAACCCCTCTAAACATATGGACATAAGGACGACGATAAAGAATCTCATAAAGGAAGCGTTAGATGACCTCGATATTGAAGTAGGGGATATTTTGCTCGATCACCCGACGGAGCTCGGTCACGGCGATTATTCGACTAACGTTGCTATGTCACTCGCCAAAGCGCTGAAATCTTCACCAAAAGATTTGGCCGAGAAAATTGCGTCCAATATAGACAAACATGAATATATCGAATCAGTAAATGTTGCCGGGGCAGGTTTCATCAACTTTCATCTATCTCGTAAGTTCTTTGAAGAGTGTGTGCTAGGGATAGATTTTGAATTTGGCAAAACTGATATTCATGATGGGGAAACTATTCTCGTCGAGCACTCTAGTCCTAACTTGTTCAAGCCTTTTCATGTGGGTCACGTGATGAACAACACCATCGGTGAATCTATCGCGCGCCTTGCGGAATACTCTGGAGCTAATATCATCAAAGTATCATATCCGTCAGATGTCTCCCTCGGCATCGGCAAGTCCGTCTGGGCTCTACTAGAGCACGGAGTCGCTGAGCTAGAGGAGAAGTACTCTCTGTCCGAGAAGCTCGCATTTCTCGGCGAGTGTTATGTCGAAGGCACGAAAGCATACGAAGAAAATCCAACCATTGTGCGCCGGATCAAAGACATCACTGACATCATATACAAGAAAACTCCGAGTCCGGAGTACGATGCGTATCTGCTCGGCAAGGACATAACCCTCCAGTATTTCCAGGACATCACGGCGAGACTCGGATCAGAGTTCAATGAGTATATATTCGAGTCCGAGGCAGGCGAGGTTGGAAGAAAGCTCGTACTTGAAAATATCGGTAAGCCTACCCAGCCAGGAATATTCGAGGAATCTGAGGGTGCGATAGTTTATAAGGGCGAGGCTGAAGGACTCCACACCCGTGTATTTATTAACCAAGAAAACTATCCAACATACGAGGCCAAAGATATCGGACTCTTGTGGCTCAAATTTGAACGTTACAATCCAGACATTTCAATACTCGTGACCGACAGGGAGCAGAAGAATTACTATGAGGTGGTTCTGACTGCCGCGGGAAAAATAGAAAAAGCTTGGCAGGATAGGACTATCCACAAGACTCACGGAAGAATGTCCTTCAAGGGCCAGAAGATGTCGAGCCGTCTCGGTGGCGTGCCGATAGCAGCGGATATCCTCGACACTGTTGCTGAGGAGCTTAAGGGTAGAATGAAAGAAGAAAGCGACACCGATAAGCTAGACTCGATAGCTATATCAGCGCTCAAGTTCACCATTCTCAAAACCATGGCTGGCAAAGACATCAACTTCGACCCTGAGACGTCGCTGTCATTCGAGGGTGACTCCGGGCCATATCTCCAGTACACTAACGCGCGTATCAACTCAGTTCTCGAGAAAGCGAGAGACCTCGATATAAGAGATGGTAAGGGCGAGGATAGACTCACAACCGATGTCGAGAAGTTGCTCTATAGATTCCCCGAAGTTGTGGAGCTCGCTATTAACGAATGGGCACCGCATCATATCGCGGGATATCTCATCCTGCTCGCTCAGAGTTTCAACTCTTGGTATGGAAACACGAAACTTATTGACGAGGGGAATCCAAACATGGCTTACAATCTCCTCATCGCCAAAGCCGTTAGTCAGACTATCCAAAACGGACTATATCTCCTAGGTATCAAATCTCCAGAGAGGATGTAAAACACTCAGGAGCCCGTGAGGGCTCCTAGTAGTCGTGCTTTCATCTGCCATCCTTGAGGGTGGCCTCGATCAATTGATCGATGGTTTCAGGTACGTCCATCCAGCGACGATATTCACGCATGAAGCGGAGTCGGATTCGCTTCATCATGCTTTCTTCGCGCAGTTTCGCCACTAACTCTTGGCCAGTTGATCGCAATTTGTTATCAACGATGAACCTATCGATAGTGGATCTCATGACCCATTTTCTCCTGAAACAGAACGGGTCCAGGAGACGGCTTCTGGTTCTGCAGAGCCAGTGAGGTTTTGTCGCCATGGTGGTTCAAGTTTGTAATACTTATAACCCGAATCATGTTATTTCACAATCTTTTTCAAACACCTTTTTTGTGCTAAATTTAGCCTTATGGATAAGGATACATCTACTCCGAAGAAGTCCGACGCCGCTCTCAAGGAAGAGGCGGTACTTAAATTCTGGGCGGATAATGGTATTTTCGAGAAAAGCTTGGCCAAGGATTCACCAAAAGGCGAGTTCGTTTTCTTCGAGGGTCCGCCAACGGCGAACGCCAAGCCAGCACTTCACCACCTAGAAGCCCGCGCCTTCAAAGACGTTATCCCTCGTTACAAGACCATGCAGGGCTTCCATGTCCGTCGCCAGGGAGGCTGGGACACTCACGGACTTCCTGTAGAGCTCCAGATCGAGAAGAAGCTCGGACTCAACTCGAAGAAAGCTATCGAGGAGTATGGTATCGAGAAATTTAACCGTGAATGTCGGGAGAGCGTTTTCCAGTACATTAAAGACTGGGAAGACTTCACCGACCGTATCGGATACTGGGTGGACAAAAAGAACGCGTACTTCACATTCGACAATTCCTACATCGAGTCTGTCTGGAATGTCATGGCCAAGGTAAACGAGCGGGGACTACTCTACAAAGACTACCGTATCGTGCCATGGTGTTCACGTTGCGGAACGCCACTCGCGTCACATGAGCTCGCACAGGGCTACGAAGATGTAAAAGATCTTTCGATATTCGTAAAATTCAAAGTAGTAGGCGCCACGAATACATATCTGCTCGCTTGGACGACGACGCCTTGGACTCTCCCCGGCAATGTCGCGTTGGCTGTTGGAGAAAAGATTGATTATGTGAAAGTGAAAATCGGCGAAGAACTTCTGATTCTTGCCAAAACTCGGCTTGAGGTTTTAACCGAAAGTTACGAAATAGTAGAAGAAATAAAAGGTTCAGACCTGGTAGGGCTTTCATACGAACCACTATATCCATTCATCGCCAATTCACTAGAAGCTAAAAGCGATAAGCTAGAAGCTAGTTTTAAAGTATATTCTGCAGACTTCGTCACGACCGAGGATGGAACAGGTATCGTTCACATCGCACCTATGTATGGCCAGGACGACTTCGAGCTTGGGACCAAGATCGGGCTTCCGAAAGAACATGTAGTTGGAGTTGATGGTAAATTCCTCCCAGACACCGGTTTTTTCTCTGGAAGATTCGCTATGGAGAAAGATGAGAACGGCAAACCGACACTCGCTGTTGATGTCATAAACGACCTTACTACACGGGGGCTATTCTTTGGGAAGAAAAATTACGAACACACGTATCCACATTGTTGGCGATGTAAAACTCCGCTCATATATTACGCACGCGATTCTTGGTACATCCGCATGTCGGAGCTTCGTGATGAGCTGGTTAGAGAAAATGAAAGCATCAACTGGGAACCATCTCATATAAAAGAGGGTCGCTTCGGCGAATGGCTACGTGAAATCAAAGACTGGGCAATATCCCGTGAGCGTTACTGGGGTACACCGCTCCCAGTCTGGGTAGCCGAAGACGGAGAGAAGTGGGTTGTGGGAAGCGTCGACGAACTCCGCAAGCATACCAAGCAATCTATAACTAAGATTATTTTTGTAAGACACGGACAGTCCGATGCAAATGTTGCACTTGTTTCTTCTAGTGTTCGTGACGCCCACCCACTAACGGAGCTTGGTCAAAAGCAGGCCAGGGATACCGCTGAGAAACTCCAGAGTCATGACATTGACGTCGTTTATTGTTCGCCGATTCTACGTGCGAGACAAACAGCAGAGGCTTATCTGGAGTTGGCTGGAAAAGAAATGATGTTAGATGATCGTCTCGCTGAGATTGGTAGTGGTAGTTGGGAGGAGAAGACCCAACATGACCCGAGTATAAAGGCAGAGCGTGATGCTTATAAAGCTATGTCGCCAGATGAGAGGTTCGTGTTTAAACGCGGAAGTACTGGCGAGAGTTGGTCTGACTTACAAACTCGGGTAAAAGATTTTTTAGATGAAGTGCTCGCGAAGCATGCTGGCAAGACTATTGTTTGTTTTGCCCATCAGGGGACTGACGAGATAGGAATAAAACTGCTAAGAAGTTTGGATAACAAATATGCCGCAGAAAATCTCTTTCATGAGATTGAGAATGGGGAAGTATTTCCTTTGTATATTGATGACAGAACTCAGAAGGAGTTCGATCTCCATCGTCCATTTATTGATGACGTAGTTCTAGAAAAGGATGGTAAAGAATTCCGCCGAGTCAAAGAAGTCATGGATGTCTGGTTCGACTCTGGCGCCATGCCGTTCGCTCAACACCACTATCCGTTCGAGAACAAAGAGTACGTTGATGGCCCGGGCTATCCGGCAGACTTCATCTCCGAAGCCGTCGACCAAACTCGTGGTTGGTTCTATACGCTTCATGCCGTGGGAGTGCTTATGGGCAAGGGCCGTGCATACAACAATTGTATCTGTCTCGGGCACATCCTCGACGACAAGGGCAAGAAGATGAGCAAATCTATCGGTAACATCGTGAACCCTTGGGAGATGATGGACAAATACGGCGTAGATACTCTACGTCTCTGGATGTACTCGGTGAACCAGCCGGGAGACTCGAAAAACTTCGACGAGAAAACTGTGGCGGAGCTCCGTAATAAAATATTTAACCTACTTTATAACGTCATTGCATTCTACGAGCTTTATCGCGACAAATCACTAGAAGCTAAAAGCGATAAACTAGAAGCTAGTTCTAACGTTCTGGATATCTGGATACTAGAACGCCTCGCCGAGCTCTCGAATACCATGACGACGGGTCTAGATAGTTACAAACTGATGGAGCCGGTTCGAGCTATGCGTGAATTTATCGATGAACTTTCCACGTGGTATGTTCGTCGTTCGCGTGATCGCCTGAAGGACGGTGATCAAGATGCAAAACGTACTCTATATATCGTACTGAAGAATATGGCCCGTTTCCTGGCTCCATTTGCTCCTTTTGCCGCCGAGGATATTTGGCAGACTTTACGTACGGACGCTGACCCATTGAGTGTGCACCTCGCAAACTGGCCCGACCAGAAGCCGACTGACCCGAAAATCTCCGAGGATATGCAGTCTGTCCGTGAGCTTGTTACTCTAGGTCTCGAGCTCCGTCAGAAGAGTGGAGTTAAGGTCAAACAACCTCTCGCAAGCTTTACTGTAACCAAGGAGCTAGCAGTCGAATACCAAGAGCTTCTAAAAGATGAGCTCAACGTTAAAGAGATTGCCGTCGGCGAAGCTGTTGGTTTAAACACGGACATCACACCAGAGCTCAAGAGGGAGGGAGACTTCCGAGAATTCCTGCGAAACGTTCAGGGTCTTCGTAAAGACGCAGAACTTTCTCCGAACGACATGGTTACTTTGATTGCCCCAGAATCCTCTAAAGAGGTAATCATCGGTTTTGAAGGTGAGCTCAAGAAAGTTGCCGGGATAAAAGAAATAAAATTCGAAGGAGAGGAAATTAGGATAGAAAAATAAACAAAGGAGCCCTTTTCGGGGCCCCTTCGAGGTAGAGTCCTGTGACTACTTCTTGCCAGCAATCAGCCAGATGGCCGCGCAAGCAAACAGGTAGCCGATACCCATTCTCCAGCTTACAGGCTCTTTGAGGGCCAAGTTGGAGAAGAGTCCGTTCATAATGATCACCAATGTCGAGATGAGGGGTATCGAGACCGATAGCCCAGTGGCTGTCTCTACAGCGATTACCTTCCCGAAACAGTATGCTCCAAGTCCTGCCAGTATGCCTGATAGGATTAGGAAGCCGAGTGGTAGAGCGGTCGGAATCGGCCCGTAAGAGCCTTTTGCCTGGATCGTCAGTATAACCGCCAGCGATGTTGATGAGACTACGGCCCTCAGCCAGTAAGTTGACGCACCGCTCACTCTTCCCACTATGGGATAGAAAGTGAAGAATACGGCGGTCATGAGGCACAGGAAGAAAACGTATCTCATAGTGG
Source organism: uncultured Candidatus Saccharibacteria bacterium (assembly GCA_964426385.1). Taxonomy (GTDB): domain Bacteria; phylum Patescibacteriota; class Minisyncoccia; order Phycocordibacterales; family CSBR16-119; genus CAYRQF01. Next base: position 77,779 of record CAYRQF010000003.1, read on the forward strand.
TTCGTTTGACAGGAACTCTATAATACTCAAGAACATGTGTCAATTTGGAGAGATAAACTATAATTAGATCCATGTCTCACACCATCTACAACACAGAAGCTTTTGTTATTTCGTCACGAGGGTCTGGCGAGGCTGATAAGACGTTTCATCTCTTTACCAAGGATTTCGGGACGCTACGCGTCAAAGCGACCGGTATCAGGAAGATAGAGTCACGCTTGCGTTACTTCGTCCAGGACTTCAAATACATCGAGGCGAGCTTGGTCAAGGGCAAGAGCTACTGGCGACTAGTATCAGCTCGACCTATTCATGAATTGAACTCACGTAAAAGCTTAGCCACACCTTCACGTATCCGTGGACTCCAGCTTGTAGGGAAACTCGCTCCGGAGGAGGAGCCTCATCCGAACCTATTTGCCGAGCTAGTCGCAGCTTATACCTTTACCTCCCGAGTCCAGGCGGTGGGCGAAGATGTTGATAGTGTCGAGGCGCTAATTGCTCTCAAGATACTCCACGCGCTCGGGTATTGGGGGGATGAGCAGGGAGATATCGACTTCATCATGAGTCCATTCAGCGAAGTCTCTATCGATAAGATAAAGTCTGTCAGAAAGTCTATCGTCAAAGAGTTGAACAAATCCCTGGCCGCTACACAGCTCATCTAACACATGTTATGCGGGGCTAGGAGACTTCGCTCGTATATTTCTGTCGTTCGGATGTCGTGCAAGGTTATGCCTTGCACACATCCTCAGTAGCAAATATAATCAAACAGTATTTATGCCTCCAAAGAAAAAAAGTAAAATCGAACATTTGAAAGAAAGACTTTATAGTCCGAAGTCTAAGGATATACAGGCAAAGCCTCGTGCGGAGATATATGAAGACCCGCACGCTGTTCCAAATAATTGGACCAAAGAACCTATGGTTACTCACAAGAAAAAGAAAAACTTACTTCATAACAGTATGTTCCGCAAATTTTTTATTGCGGCGATACTATTCTTCGTCGTATCTGTCGGATTCGGGATGTTTATGTTTTTTGGTGGATCAAACACAGTTTCCGCGGATAATATAGATATCGTTATTCTCGGCAATGCCTTCGTCTCCGGTGGCGAAGAACTACCACTTGAAATCCAGCTGGTGAATAGGAACAATGTCCCTCTCGAATACGGTGACCTAATCATCGAATACCAGAAAGGCTCTGGCGGAGGTGAAGAAATACATAGCGACCGCGTCGCAGTCGGGACTATTCCCGCAGGAGGCATGATAGAAAAGCTTGTTAATGTTACTATTTTTGGCCAGCAGGGTACGACAAGAGACCTCAATATTACTCTAGAATATCGAGTCAAAGGCTCTAGTGCTATTTTCGTTAAACAAAAACCTTATGTGGTGAATATCTCGTCAACGCCAGTCAATCTCCTGATTGAGGGTCCTGAGGTCACAAACTCGAACCAAGAAATAACTTTTGATATAACTGCGAGCCTAAACACCGAGAGCTCAGTCAAGGATATGATGATCGTGGTAAATTATCCACCAGGATTTGATCTAGACGAGACGATTCCAGAGGCGACATTTTCAAATAATATCTGGTCCCTCGGAGACCTTCAGAAAGGGGCTGAGAAGAAAATAACAATAACAGGTACTGTTGTAGCAGATTCCGGTGAGGATAGAGCTTTCAATGTGTATATCGGCAGTGCCGACCCAGAAAATGAACAGCGCATAGGCGTACAATTTAATTCTCAGAACTACATCGTCGCTATAGAAAAGCCGTTCCTTGATCTCAAATTCAAAATTAACGGCAACTCTGCTCCGGAAGTGTCGGTGTTTAGTAGTAAGCAAACAAAAGGTGAGATAGACCTGATAAACGCTCTCGACACAAAGATGACGGATATTGAGGTTGTGGCTAAATTTTCTGGCAATGCATTCGATCCCACATCGGTTGTTCCTGAAGAAGGTTTCTATGACTCGACTAAGCAGTCAATAATTTGGAATAGTCAGACTCTAGAGAATCTACAGAGCTTTGATCCTGGAGATAAGCAGACACTTAAATTCTCATACCTACCATTGTCATCTTCTGATTCGAGTATCAAGAATCCTGAGGTAAATATAGAAATATCAGTTCAGGGTCGTCAGCCATCGCTTGGAAATCTAACACGGGAGATAGAGAACTACGTAAAGAAGAGGGTGAAATACGGATCTTCTATGCAGATAACAGGGAATGCGCTTTATAATTCGGGACCATTCCAGAATACTGGGCCACTCCCTCCAAAGCCAGGATCTTCTACGACGTATACGGTCGTCTGGAATATCGCGAGTGGTAATAACAAAATAGTTGATGCGGTAGCCTCTACGACTCTTCCACTGTATGTCGAATGGACAGGAAAAATAAGTCCAGCAAATCAGGACGTTACGTACAATGCGACAACCAATGAAATCGTCTGGAATATCGGGACACTTGAGCCTTTTGTTGGAACGAACACCTCAGCTCGACAGCTGTATTTTCAAGTCAAACTAACGCCATCAGCATCTCAGTCTGGAAGCACAGTAGATCTGACGACTGAAACCGTGATGAGGGGTAAGGACTCATTTACAGGGTCTGAGATGAATCGCTCGATGTCGAGTATAAATACTAGACTAAATCTCGATAGCAACTATAATCCAGAGAATGATAAAATCGAATAATATGAAAGAGGATTTGATGCAAAAACTGGTGTCGCTCGGCAAAAGAAGGGGGTTCGTCTTCCAGGGGTCAGAGATATACGGCGGATTGGCTGGAACATACGACTACGGACCACTTGGCTCACTTCTCAAAGAGAATGTGAAATCTTCATGGAAGAACAAATTCGTATCTGGACGAGAAGATATGCACCTCCTCGATGCGGCCATACTTATGAATCAGAGAGTCTGGCAGACTACGGGGCACGTGGACCATTTCTCTGACCCCCTAGTCGAGTGCAAGAAATGCAAGAAGCGCTTTCGTGCTGACCAACTCGCTGTACCACCACCCGAAGGTAAGTGCCCAGAATGTAAAGGAGAGTTTGGTCCTGTTCGTCAGTTCAACATGATGCTCGCTACTCAGGTGGGTGCTGCGGAGGATTCTAGTGCGACCTCATACCTTCGCCCAGAGACAGCACAGGGAATATTTGTGAACTTCAAAAACGTCGTCGATTCGATGCAGCCGAAAGTCCCTTTTGGTATCGCCCAGATCGGCAAAGCCTTTCGAAACGAGATCACTCCTCGTGACTTCATCTTCCGCCTGCGGGAGCTAGAGCAGATGGAGATCGAATACTTCGTGCACCCAGATGAGTGGCAAAAACATTTCGAATATTGGAAGGATGAGATGCTCGAATGGATGGCAGAGATCGGTCTCGACATGTCAAAAGTTCATGATGTCGAGATAGCTGATGGAGACCGTGCCCACTACTCATCACGCACCATAGACTTTGAATTCGAGTATCCTTTCGGTCAGAAAGAACTCTACGGGCTCGCTTATCGTGGGGACTACGATCTGAGTAAACACGCCGAAGCTTCCGGCGAGAAGCTAGAATATAGATTTCAGGATGAATCCGGAGTCCAGGTATTCACGCCTCATGTTATCGAGCCATCGTTTGGATTAGATAGAACTATTCTCGCACTCCTTGCCTCTGCATATCGCGAGGAAGGGGTGGGGGATGATACTAGGGTGTATCTCGCTCTAGATCCAAAAATCGCACCATACAAGATGTGTGTCTCACCACTTCTAAAAAACAAGCCAGAGCTGGTTGCTAAAGCTCGCGAAGTATTCGGGCATCTCAAGTCAGAATTTCGTAATGTTGTTTGGGATGACAGTGGCAATATCGGCAAGCGTTATCGCCGTCAGGACGAGATAGGTACTCCGTATTGTGTGGTTGTCGACTTCGAATCCCTAGAAGACGAGTCAGTTACTATCCGTCATCGAAATAGTGGTGAGCAGGAAAGGATGAAGATCTCAGAACTTGCCCCATATCTACGCGATTCCCTCAAATAGCCACAAACTCGAAAAAAGAGTATTATTGTCCGTAATGATAGATCGAACATACACTATAAATATAAGCCGTCGAACCCTATCTAATATCGTGATTCTGGGTTTGGTAGTCTTCGCTCTGTTCATTATGAAAGAGCTTGTTTTCGTTATTCTTACCTCTGTAGTCTTGGCCTCGTTCATCCGCACAGCTGCGGTGTCAGTGAAAAATCGCTTCGGACTGTCTAGGATACTATCCGTTGCGCTGATGTATCTCATTACATTCTGTGCATTGGCGGGAATATTCTATTTCTTCATTCCTGTGTTAGTGGTTGAGATATCTAACCTCTTGCCGGTTTTGACCAAATACCTACCAGCAAATCTGCCAATAGTTCAGAATCTTGATATCGATACATTGGGGGCTATAAGTACAGAGGGTGTTGCGGCGGGAGAGAGCCTCGGTCCGCTCGTCGACAATTTCCGGTCTTTTTTGCTCATACTAGCGTCAGGATTCGGCAATACTTTGTCTGCATTCTTCGGCGGGGTATTGAACATAGTGGTAGTCATCGTCGTTTCGTTCTATCTCTCGGTCTCGGCAGATGGTATCGAGTCATTCCTGCGTATACTTTCACCTATCGATAAAGAGGCCTATGTGATAGATCTGTGGAAGAGGTCTCAGCGCAAGATTGCCCTTTGGATGCAGGGTCAGCTTTTTCTCGGAGTCGTTATCGGAATCCTGACGTTTATCGGACTCACACTTCTCGGTGTTCCGCAGGCGATACTTCTCGCCGTTGTCGCCGCGATATTTGAACTCATTCCGTTTGGAATATTTTTGGCAGCTGTACCAGCGATATCTATCGCTTACGGTGGAGGAGGTATATCTCTCGCATTGATGGTCGCCGCACTTTATACCATTATCCAACAGCTCGAGGGCTATCTCATCTCGCCACTCGTTATGAACAAGATGACAGGAGTTTCCCCGCTGGTGGTCATCCTTTCAGTTTTGGTGGGTGTTCATCTGGCTGGATTCTGGGGGTTGATACTCGCTGTCCCTGTCGCCGTAACTCTGCTTGAGTATGTTAACGATCTCGAAAAAGAACGCATCCTTCGATTACAAAATGAGCAATAGACCTGTATATATAACTACGACGCTTCCATACGTGAACAACGACCCTCATGTCGGTTTTGCCATGGAGATAATCCGTGCGGACGTACTAGCTCGATACCATAAGCTTATGGGTAAAGAGGTTTTTTTCAATACCGGAACAGACGAGCATGGACAGAAACTCCTCGCTGACGCAATGAAGGCAGGGAAGGAGGTCAAAGACTACGTCGATTTTTACGCCGAGAAGTTCCGTGGACTGAAAGACCTCCTTAATATCACCGACGAAGTCCACTTTATCCGCACGACCGATGTCCATCATGAGGCAGCAGCACAGGCTCTCTGGAAGCTCGTCGATGGCAATGGCTACATCTACAAGAAAAATTACCAGACCAAATACTGTGTCGGCTGCGAGCTCGAGAAAACAGATTCTGAACTAGGTGACAAGGGTCAGTGTCCGATACATCCAAACAAGGAAATAGAACTAATCGATGAGGAGAATTACTTCTTCGCTTTTTCAAAGCTCGAGGGAAAACTTAAAGAGCTATATGATAATAATCCTCGTCTCGTTATTCCGGAATTCCGTTTCAACGAGATGAAGGCATTCCTCGACAGGGGTCTCCAGGACTTTTCTATATCCCGTCAGAAGGAAAAGATGTCGTGGGGTGTGCCGGTACCAGGGGATGACAAACATGTCATGTATGTTTGGTTCGACGCACTCACGAACTATATCTCTACACTAGGGTGGCCAGAGGACGCTGAAGGCAACTATGCGAAATTCTGGCAGGACGGCCTAAAAATCCAGTACTGCGGTAAGGATAACCTCCGTCAGCAATCTATGATGTGGCAGGCGATACTTCTCGCAGCGAATCTACCAAATACAGATCATATAATCATCGATGGGTTCATAAACTCTGGTGGACAGAAGATGAGTAAGTCTTTGGGAAACGTTATAAATCCTTACGACCTTATAAAAGACTATGAATCTGTTGCAGGAGATCTTGCACCAGATGTTTTGCGTTATTACATGCTTCGTCATGTAAATCCTTTCGAGGATTCAGACATGACACTTGATACATTTAAGGAAGCCTATAATTCAGGTCTAACAAACGGACTAGGTAATTTGGTTTCTAGGGTGATGAAAATGGCCACTACTTATGGTGTGAGTCTTTCGGAGGATGAAAAAACAATGACTTATTATGGTACAGGAACAGAAGATTTTTTGAATGACTACAATATGATGATAAAAATGGATGAGATTTGGGCAAATTTTAAAAGTATTGATGAGTCTATAACAAGAACTGAACCCTTTAAGAAAATAAAGACAGATCCAGATCAAGCAAAAAGCGACGTCCATACAATGTTGGTCCATTTGCTTGGAGGTGCTCTCGCGTTGGAACCATTTTTACCTAAAACATCTTTAATTCTGCAAGTTCTAATAAAAGAGAATAAGATGCCTGAAACTCCGCTCTTTAACCGTCTAGAAGCTAAAAGCTAACAGCTATAAGCTATGCGTTACTTCGATATCCATTCGCATCTAAACCTTTCGCCTCTATCGGAAGATAAGGCGAGGATCATAAAAACTCTCGAGGAAAAAGAAGTGAGTACAATTACTGTGGGTGTTGATCTCGTAACTTCTGAACAAGCTGTCGAGATCGCACAGGATAGCGTGAATCTTTTTGCTTCTGTAGGCTTTCACCCATCAGACGCGGGGAAGAAAGAGTTTGATGCAGAAAAATTCCGCGATCTCGCGGGTAGGGAAAAAGTAGTCGCCATCGGCGAATGCGGATTAGATTACTTCCGGGTAGAGTCGAGCGACACTGAGACCAAGAATTTGCAGAAAGAAATTTTTATAAAACAAATCGATTTATCTATCGATAAAAATTTACCACTTATCCTCCATGTTCGTCCACAGAAGGGGACAATGGACGCCTATGAAGATGTTTTGGAAATTCTCCAATCTTACTCTCGCAAAAAACCAAGAGGCGACGTGCATTTTTTCGTTGGTTCTCCGGAAATTGCCCAAAGATTTTTGAGTCTAGGTTTTTACTTGTCATTCACTGGGGTTGTCACATTTGCCCGAGACTATGACGAAGTCATCAGACTCACCCCATTAGACCGTATCCTTACAGAAACCGATGCACCATTCGTCACACCCGTTCCATATAGGGGGCAGACATGCGAGCCATGGATGGTGGAGGAGGTAGTCAGAAAGATTGCTGATATCAAGGGGCTCGAACTGGAAGAATTCCGTCTCCAAGTGATTCAGAACACCAAAAGCCTTTTTGGGGTCTAGGTACTTGACAGAAGTGCGTACCCATGATATCTTTTGAAATATAGAAATTGGTGATTCACCCGAAGAGATCTCCTGGGCTGTCGCTCCAGGAACAAGACTTTTAGGGTATGCGGGTCACTCCGTTAAACTGAACGAACTGCAGTTTCTGGTGGGTTCTCGGCGGGGAGTCGTGCGCGTTGGCGAACAGTCGCACGCTCTCCTCTGGGAACCATGTTCTTCAATCAACACCCTTCGGGGTTCATCATAAGTGAGCGTGCGTCTGTTCCTGCAGGGAAAACGGGCTTGGTGGTGGCCTTGCCATCCTTGCGACGATGCATTTCTCGCCCACGAGCCTAGCGACCATGTCGCTGGGCTCGTTCCTTTTTTACCTAATATTGCGCCCATTTACTATTACCAAGCCTTCTGATAGTATGACCCTAACGTTTCGTTCGACTGCCTTGAAATTACAGGCCGTCGCTTGGTCCGATACGATGCGTTTTTTCTTTATCAAAAATTGAAAATTATTAATTAAAGTTAAACAAAAATGGAAGAAACAGCAAAGAAACAAATCTACGAGCTCGGATACCATGTCCTCCCGACATTGTCCGAAGACGAGGTGACGAAAGTAGTAGGGGGCATCAAAGATCTCCTGTCTGGAGCAGAGGCTACTGTTATCGCTGAACAGTTTCCACAGATGATGAATCTAGCTTATGAGATAGGTAAAGACCTCGAGAACAAGAACAGGAAGTTCGGTAGTGCCTATTTCGGCTGGATTAAGTTCGAGATCCCGACTATGGCTATCGAAGGTTTCAAGGAAACTATGGACAAGAATCTAAGTATCCTACGCTTCATTATCATCAAGACTGTGCGCGAGAGTACTCTAGCGACACCAAAGCTTGCTCACAAGGGCATGATTCGCCGAACGCCTACAGATACTGATGCTGCGGCACCTATGGATGAGGCCGCTGTCGACAAGAAGATCGACGCCATGCTTGAAGAAGATGCAGCCGTTCCAGCAGTTGAAGGAGCGTTGCCAGAAGTTAAATAGTCTCTTACAATAGGGCTAGCATTATAAATAACTTCTCAATCAAATGTATCTAAATAAAGCTATGGTTATCGGGAATCTCACCCGCGACCCTGAGACAAAAGCTCTCCCGTCTGGTATAAAAGTCTGTAACTTCAGTGTCGCCACTAACAGGACATGGAAGGACAAGAACGGTGCCAAACAAGAGTCCGCAGACTTCCACAACGTCGTGGTGTTCGGACGTCAGGCCGAGATAGTTCAGCAGTATATGAAGAAGGGGAGCTCGATCATGGTAGAGGGTCGCATGCAGACTCGCTCGTGGGATGCAGATGGGGGCAAGAAATACCGCACCGAGATCATCGCTGACCGTATCCAATTCGGACCACGGGCGGGCGGAACAGGGGGTGGTGGAAACTTTGGCGGAGGTCAGAATCAGACGAATCCTCAGGACTCTGAGTCGATGAAAGCTCCAGAACTCGAAACCATAGAGTATCCAGAAGATGACATCAACCCAGAAGACATACCGTTCTAGAACCCAACAATCATTAATAATAACCTAATCAACATGCAAGATTATTTCTCATCGAACAATATCAAACACGTCGACTACAAAGACGTTGCGATTCTGAAGCAGTTCCTCGATCCTTCTGCTCGCCTTATGGGCAAGCGCAAGACGAAGCTTTCTGCCAAGAATCAGAAGCACGTCACGACAGCGGTCAAACGCGCTCGCATCATGGGACTCCTCCCATTCGTAGCCGAATAACAAAATCCACCCGAAAGGGTGGTTTTTGTTTGAGCTTCCAATTTCAGACTTTTAATATATAATCCTTTGGTATGCAACAAACATTCATCTTTTTCGGGCGTTCTGGCTCAGGCAAAGGCACGCAGGCCGACATGCTCAAAAAGTATCTAGAAGCCAAAAAAGGGCTAGAGCCTATTTATATTGAGACCGGACAAAAATTCCGGAATTTTATCGACCAGTCTAACTATTCTGCCCAAATGACTAAAGAGGTTATGTCCCAAGGTGGACTTCTTCCTGACTTCCTGCCTATATGGATTTGGACGACAGACCTGGTGAACAAATTTGACGGCAAGCGCGATCTCATCCTCGACGGACTCTGCAGGCGTCCGGACGAAGCACCTGTTCTAGATTCAGCGATCAAGTTCTACAAACTTTCAAAACCTATAGTTTTCTATATCAAGACTTCGAACGAATGGTCTTTTGATCGTCTGAAATCTCGCGGACGGAGCGATGACTCCGATGAGTATATCCGCAGTCGCCTAAAATGGTTTGATTGGAATGTGGTACCAGCGATGGCTTATTTCTACGACAACAAAGACTATGACTTCTTCGAGATCAACGGTGAACAGTCAATCGAAGATGTCCAAAAAGAGATTATCTCAAAAATCGAAAGCATTTCATAAACATGATCAGACTCAAGACAAAAGAAGAAATCAAAACTTTACGTGAGGGCGGACGTCGTCACGCAGAGATTCTTCGTTTGGTGGCTGAAGCTGTAAAGCCAGGTGTCTCGACTAAGTCACTCGATACTCTAGCGAGGAAACTTATCAAAGAAGGCGGAGATAAGTCCGCATTCCTAGGATATACGCCAGAAGGCATCTCATATCCATATCCAGCAGTTCTGTGTGTGTCAGTTAACGATGAAGTCGTTCATGGAATCCCGAACAAGTCCGTAAAACTTCGAGAGGGAGATATCGTCTCGCTCGACCTAGGACTCCTGCACAAAGGACTCGTAACTGATGGCGCGATAACTGTACCTGTCGGTAAAGTTTCCAAAGAGGCGACAGCTCTGATGAAGGCTACGAAGAAAGCTCTCGAGCTCGCAGTCAAAGCCGCAAAAGTAGGGAACACTACTGGTGACATCGGTCACGCAGTAGAAAGTTTCGTGAAGCCTCTCGGCTATGGCATCGTTCGCATACTTTCTGGTCACGGAGTCGGTTACAGCGTTCATGAGGATCCATACATCCCGAACTACGGTAAGCGTGGAACTGGCGACAAGCTCGTCGCGGGGATGGTCATCGCTATCGAGCCGATGCTAAATCTCGGAACAGATGAAGTCTGTGTCACCGATGACGAATACACTTTTATAACAGAAGACGGCAAACTTTCTGCGCACTTCGAACACACTGTCGCTATCACCGAAAAAGGACCGATAATTCTCACAAAATAGAATTTCTAAAAACTTTGACAAAGCACTGGGTTTTATATAGTTTGTATCAAAACCCAACATCCGATGGAAGACATCAAGACAGTCGCGCAAGCCCTCGCCTTGATTCTCCGGGCAGGGAAAAGAACTACAGGTCAGGAGGTCTCAGTCCCAGGGAGTCAGGATATAAGCGTTACCACGCAAACCAATCTCGCAATTCACTGGCTTGGCGTGGTATGTCCAGCCTGCAAAGGACACGGAACCTTGGCTAGGGTGGTGTTCCAGGAGATCTTGGATGTCCGGATTCCTAAACGCTACGTTCAAGCTTCGGATGAGAACCACGCTCTGAAGGCTGCGTACTTCGAACGTTTTTCACACAGACGCAAAGAGTACAATCCAATGGGGGCTGATGCCGGGTCAGAAGGCCCAGGTATTCAGAGGGAACTTCCTCATCCCGCTTCAACGCCATGGCTTTGCATTGATTGCCACGAGACGTTTGAGGCCACAGCGTTTGCTGATCAGCTCATCACCAGTTTCTGATGTGCTGAAAGCAATGAAGAGGGCCCGGTAACGGGCTCTTTGCTTTTGTAGTGTTATAATATTTGTATATGGAAGGCGGATATTCGAAGGAAGCCCCACAATTCAAGTCTCCCGAAGAGGAGCTGCAATTTTTGCGTGAGAAAGTCGCCGAGCAGGAGCGTGTGAATGCCGGCACAGCACAGGAGAAATCTCGCGAGGAAGTAACTCACGAGACTCTTTCAGCTTATAAAAAAAGTGACAGAGAAGAAGTTCTTCACGAGTCCTACAGAATGCCTGAAGCTGAAACCGAGAGTATGGTGCTGGCGCTTAAACCCGAAACTCACGACAGTCAGATCGAGGAACTCTATGGGCTACTTCTCGAGAAGGGGATCAAGAACACTATGGAGGTGGTGAGCCGAATGCATAACCCTCACCTCGAAGATGACTTCCATCGTTTCCTCGTCCAGTTTCTCCATACGAGTGGTTCGATTCCGGGTCTAAAAGAAGATTCTCCAGAATTCAAATCCCTAAACCTCGCCTTGTTCGAGGTAACTCTCCCACCTCTCGAGGGTGAATCGAAGAGCTTCAAAGACTTCCTGACCGCCATGGAGCAGTTCTTTGCTGGCATGCAGACTATATCTATCGGCGAGCACAATAAATTCAAGCAATACTTCACTATCGAAGTCTCAGTGTCACATGACTCGCCAGAGATCATCCTATATGTCTCGATCCCGAAGGATAGAAAAACACTTTTGGAGAAACAGATTCTGTCGTTCTATAACAATGCTCGTGTGAATGAGGTCACCAACGATTACAATATATTTAACTCCGATGGATTTACCGCAGCTTCGTATGCTGAGCTAGAGGAGCACGAGGTGTTCCCGTTGAAAACTCATGATGAGTTCGATCACGATCCGATGAGCGCCATACTGAACGCTTTCTCAAAACTCGACAAGACTCGTGAAGGCGCGGCATTGCAGTTCGTCATCATGCCGGCAGGGGACACATACATAAAAAAATTCGCCAAGGTGCTAGAGCGAGTAAAAAAAGGTGAGAAATTAAAAGACGCGACCGATGACCTACGGGAAGTGAAGCAGGAGCTCAAGAGTTTTACCAGGGCGCTTTTCCATAAGCAATCAACGATAGATAAAATCGAAGACAAAGAGAAAGACACTGACGATCGCGCTGTAGAAAATATCACCGAGAAGATCAAGTCAACGATAGTCGTCTCCAATATCCGTATCGTTGCTTCAGCCGATACCGATCAGAGGACGAAAGAGATCCTTTCGAACATCGAATCATCATTCTCCCAGTTCACCAGGGCGAACTCGAATGGCATAGTTTTCCGCAATGTAAGCGACCGACATCTATCCGCCTTCCTCCACTCATTTACATATCGTCTACCGAACAACGTAGATGCGATACCGCTCAACCTCAAAGAGCTCTCGACGTTAGTTCATTTCCCGGTAGGCACAACGGGTTCTCCAGAGCTCCGCGAGTCCAAGGCCGGTACTGCACCCGCTCCGCTCAATATGTCGCCTGTGGGCATCCAGATCGGTATCAACAATCACCGTGGTGTTGATACGGATGTGTTCCTCAAAGAGATCGATCGTATGCGTCACTTCTACGTCATCGGTCAGACTGGAACAGGTAAGACCGGTATTATGATGAATATGATCCGTCAGGATATCGTGAATGGTGACGGCGTCTGCTATATCGACCCTCACGGTAGTGATATCCAGAAAATCTTGAGCTTCATTCCAAAAGAGCGTATCGACGACGTTATATATTTCGATCCGGCTTCGACCGCGCGTCCGATGGGACTCAACATGCTCGAATTCGATCCTGAGCGTCCCGAACAAAAAACTCTCGTTATCAATGAACTCCTCGGCATATTCAGTCAGTTGTTCGACATGAAGACCGCTGGCGGTCCGCTATTCGAGCAGTACTTCAAAAACTCCGCTGGGCTCGTTATGAGTGATCCAGCCTCGGGGAACACTATCCTCGAAATCGGACGAGTGCTTTCTGACAAGAAATTCCGTGATATGAAGCTCGAGCGTTGTACGAACCCGATTATCAAGCAGTTCTGGAAAACGGCAGAGGCTACGACAGGGGAGCAGGGGTTAGAGAACTTCGTACCATACATCACTTCCAAGTTCGATACGTTTATATCGAACGAGATTATGCGCCCAATCATCGCACAGGAGAAATCTGCGTTCAACTTCCGCGAGATCATCGACAAGAAAAAGATTCTCCTCGTGAATCTATCCAAAGGCCGTCTCGGAGATATCAATGCGAACCTTTTGGGACTCATCCTCGTCGGCAAGATCCAGATGGCAGCGCTATCACGCGCGGACTCACACGGAGTCGAGTTCCCACCGTTCTATCTATATATCGATGAGTTCCAGAACTTCACCACGCCATCTATCTCATCTATTCTCTCAGAAGCCCGAAAATACAAGCTTGGACTCTCTGTTGCGCATCAGTATTTGGCTCAGCTCTCGGATGATATCAAGAACTCAGTTCTCGGCAACGTCGGCTCGATGGCGGTGTTCCGCATCAGTTCCGAAGATGCCGAGGTTCTACAGAAACGTATGGAGCCAGTCTTTACCGTCCAGGACATCATGAAGCTAGATAACAGGAACGCTTATGTCTCTATGCTCGTAGACGGTACGCCGGCGAAACCATTTAGTATCCGCACCGAGGATCTACCGTCCGGCAATCCTGAAATCGTAGAGTCTCTCAAGGAGCTTTCATTCCTCAAATACGGTCGCGAACGTGCGGTAGTAGAGAAGGAGGTTATGGATAAATTCATGAAAATTTAGCTCCGCAAAACATAAGCTTTCTCAAACCCTCGAAGACGCAAGCGCCGGCTTTTGCCTAAAACGGCAAAACCGGTTACGTTCTCGTGTTTTCAAAAGCTTATGTTTTGCTCCGTGGGCGAGGTAACCGGAACGACCCTTGGAAAAACACCGTCAAAAAACGAGCGTAGTTTGTCTGAAAGTCCGTACTGTTTGAGGAGTGCCTAAGCACTTCGAGTTTACGGACCTTTCTGGCTAAACTACGTTCGTTTTAGGTGTTTTTACACTGGGTCTAGATCTTTTGTTACTTTTGCATCATGGCAAAAGTAAGAGGGGAGACTCGTTGGATTTTTTATTGCATGGTGCTAATATACAGCTATTAAAATAAAGAAATCATATGAACACCCACCCGAAAAAAGAACGCACATTCGTCCTAGTAAAGCCTGACGCTATCCAGCGAGCCCTCGTTGGTGAGATTATCAGACGCATCGAGCGCACAGGACTTAAACTTGTCGGCATGAAGATGCTCGTACCTGATGAGAAGATCTGCTGGGATCACTACAACAAAGACGATGAGTGGTTCCTATCCAAGGGAACAAAGACTGTCGAGAACCTAAAATCCAAAGGTATCGAGATCACTCGCGAGCCTATGGAATATGGTCGCGACATCATCGGCGGATGTGTGAAGCTCCTGACATCTGGTCCATGCGTGGCCATGGTCTGGGAGGGTAACCAGTCTATCGCGATAGTGAAGAAGCTCGTCGGCGGAACAGAGCCTACAACGTCAGACGTCGGAACTATCCGCGGAGACCTGACTCTCGACTCATATGGTCTCGCGAACGTTGATAACCGAGCTGTTAGGAATCTTGTCCACTGCACTGATAATCTAGATGATGGGGTTAGAGAAGTGAACCTGTGGTTCAAAGAAGACGAACTAATCAAATACAGGCTCGTTGCTGACGAGATACTATACGACGTAAACATCGACGGGATACTTGAATAATCAAATATAAATGCGAACGCCCTGGTCAAAAGCCAGGGCGTTCTAGTTTCATCGTTTCGCTCAAGAGTGTGACTCGCTAGGGTCGTAGCCTGCGAGACCTTTTTTTGTAGCGCGACGGTGAGGGAGTTCGAAGAAGAGCCAGTAAATCGGCCAAAGGAGTATGCGGAGTCTGTGCATGGCGATGGTGAGTAAGGGTTCTCTCAAAATATACTCTAAATAATCCATTTGTCTAGTTCCGCTCGGGGCTTCCGATTTGCTATGATTTACTCACGGTTATCCTAAAGCATTATCTAGAACAACTTATCCTAGGGGAGCGAGTCGTCGAGGTAGACCGTGGTCTATCACGCATCGCACCCACGTATAACTAGCTAGGATAATACTTGGATAGCCGTAAAGAGAAACTGTTTAGATGCACATAAGCCCGAAAGGGTTTTTCTTTTTGCCAAAAGCCTAGTAGAATTGGTCCATGGCACTACGACAAAAGCTTTTTAAACGATTCGCATTAGGGCTTTTTGCGTTATTCGTAGTGAATAGTTTAGCCAACCTATTTTATCTCTACCAGAATTTCTCGTGGTTTGATCAGTTCATGCATTTTTCTGGAGGTATTATCGGCGGACTATTCCTCACTTGGTTCTTCTATGGCAAATATTCAGACATGTTTAGAAAAGACCAATTCTGGAAAATCATTCTGATCAACACCGTATTTTTTCTCATTGCCGCAGGTCTCTGGGAAGCACTAGAGTTCGGTGTGCAGGATTGGTTCGATATCGACTACGCTCTCGCAGAGATCAATGATTCGGTAAATGACCTGATTCTCGGAACGCTAGGTAATTTTGTCGCCTTGCTCTACTACTTTACTAAAATAAGAAACGAAAATGTCAGGATCAAATAAACAAGTCAAAAAACTCAAGCTTACTTTTGCCGGTGGGGCAGGGTGGGTTACAGGAGCAAATTTTCTGTTGGAAAAAGTTGAGCCGGCGGGAGGCAAAAGCTTCAAGCTTCTAGTTGATTGCGGGCTCATTCAGGGTGAGCATCTGGCGGAGCATGAGAACTGGCAGCCTTTCCCATATAATCCTGCGGACGTTGATGTGCTCATCATTACTCACGCGCACACCGATCATATCGGTCGTATTCCGAAACTCGTGCATGAGGGCTTCAACGGTCGGATAATCAGTACTGGTGCAACACACGACCTAGCGCGAGTCATGCTCGAAGACACAGGCAATATTCTCCGCAACTCCATGAGTGGTAGGAAATTTCATCTAGCCGATATGTACTCTGAAGCGACGATATCTAGAGCTATGAAGATGTGGGAATCAGTCGAGTATCACGAAGAATTCATTCTCGACGGTGATTTAAAAATTCATTTCAAAGATGCCGGACATATTCTCGGGTCTGGGATGGCAGATATAACATATAACGACTCAAAAATAGTTTTCACGGGTGACTTGGGGAATTCTCCATCGCCACTTCTGCGTGACACCGAAGAGATAAAACATGCGAAGTATCTAGTGATGGAGAGCGTCTACGGCGACAGGAACCACGAACAGCGTTCCGAGAGGGAGGAGAACCTAAAGAAAGCTATTCTCGATACATATAACAAAAAAGGCGTTCTAATGGTTCCTGTATTCTCCCTAGAGCGTACTCAGGAGTTTCTCTACGAGATCAACAACTTCGTCGAGTCCAAGCAAGTGCCACGAATGAAGATATATCTCGACTCACCGCTCGCCATCCATGTGACAGATGTGTTCAGGAAGCATCTCGATTATCTAAAAGATACTGTGAGGATGCAGATATCTCAAGGTGATGACATCTTCCAGTTTCCAGGACTTACTGAGACAGAGAAGACGCAGGACTCTATCGCCATCTTGAATTCTGCCAATCCGAAAATCATTATGGCTGGCTCGGGAATGTCGTCTGGTGGCAGGATACTTCACCACGAGAAGAACTATTTAGGAGACCCGAACGCAACATTGCTCCTCACGGGATATCAGGTTCCAGGCACACTCGGACGCATGCTCCAAGAGGGTAGAGATCAGGTCATGATATTCAATGAGCGTGTTCACGTGCGGGCAAAGGTGGCCATGATACAAGGTTTCTCAGGACACAAGGATTCGTTTCATCTAGTGAAGTTCGTCGAGAGTACTAAGGACAGTCTCAAGACAGCATTCATCGTCATGGGTGAGCCACGCGTTTCGATGTTCCTAGCTCAGAAGATGCGAGACGACCTCGGAGTCAATGCTGTTGTGCCAGAGCTCAATCAGTCTATAGAGCTCGATTTCTAGCTCCGCAAAATATAAATTTCATCACCCTGCGGATCGCAAGCGCACTCACGCGCCTAAGCGGCGCTGCCTGTTCGGGTCCTCGGGTTCTGAAATCTATATTTTGCTCCGCTCGTGAGTGACCATTGAAAAAATCCGTTAATAAATTAGAGTGTTTTGCTTTAGAAGGCCGTACTGTTCGAGGAAAGGCCTAAGCCTTTCTAGTTTACGGCTCTTCTTAGCCAAAAACGCTCTAATTTTAGGAGTTTTTTCACTTGGTCTTGGGTTTTTGTTACTTTTGCCCCAAGGCAAAAGTAAGAGTACAGCCCTATTTAATACTAAAAATAATAAATTACCTCAGAAATTTGCCGTAATCCAAAGGTTCTTCGTACTCATTATTCCGAGCATGATATAATCATGAAGTGAAAAACAAGCCTAAATACAAGATCTGCGTCGCCGGCGCCGTAGAGACATCAGGCTGTAGTCTCGACACTCTCGAACTCGCCAAGCGTATCGGCAAAGCCGTCGCCAAATCGGGCCACTTTCTCGTCACTGGGGCACATCACGGCTTTCCGATGTTTTCTGCCATGGGTGCGAGGGACAAGGGTGGTGAGGTGGTGTATTTCTCTCCAGCGGCCAGGCACGCGGAACACGTCGACGCCTATCGACTCGATACTGATCATTCGGATATGATTATCTATACAGGATTTGGCTACGTTGGGTCTGATATCCTAATGACTCGAACTTCTGATGCCGTTATTATAGGTTGTGGCAAGCTCGATACACTTCACGAGTTCACTTTGGCATTCAAAGAGGGTAAACCTGTCGGTATACTAAAAGGGGACTGGGAGGTGGACGATGTGATTAAAAGATTGGTTGGAGAAAATCCTGGAAGTCATGTCCCTGTTATCTTCGAAGATGACCCCGAACAACTCGTCCGGAAGCTATTAGAATTAATAAAATAAAAGAACCCCGATAGTGTCGGGGTTCTTTTATCAGTTAAATATTCTTGAGACCTGCAGTTACTTCTTTGAGGATGGCATCGCGAATCTTTTTGTTTTCCTTATCCATTAGGAATTGGCGAGTGGCGTCGTATCCTCGGCCGAGTTTGATCTCGTCTTTGTCGTTGCCACCTGGAGCGTAACTGTATGAGGCGCCAGATTTTTTGATCATACCCATTTTCTCTCCGAGTGCGAGCATCTCACCCTCGATAGATATGCCTTCGCCGTAGATTATATCGAATTCTGTTTGTTTGAACGGAGCAGCGACTTTATTCTTTACAACTTTTACTCGTGTTCGAGAACCTACAACCTCCTCGCCCTTTTTGATCGAGGCGATGCGTCGTATATCGAGACGAACTGAAGAATAGAACTTGAGTGCCTTGCCTCCAGTCGTTGTCTCAGGATTGCCGAACATGACACCTATCTGCATGCGTATCTGGTTGATGAAGATTATTATGGTTTTGGTTCGTGAAACTAGGGCAGTGAGTTTCCTCATAGCTTGGGACATCAGACGAGCTTGTTTACCAACCTGGTGTGACCCCATATCTCCCTCTATTTCGTCGCGTGGAGTGAGAGCTGCAACAGAGTCGATCACAACAACATCGATTTTTCCACTTCTGACTAGTGATTCACAAATCTCGAGTGCTTGTTCGCCGTTGTCAGGTTGGGAGATGAGTAGTTCCTCGGTTCGCACTCCTAGCTTTTTCGAGTAGTCAGGATCCATGGCGTGCTCAGCATCGATGAATGCACATATACCGCCACGCTTTTGAGCTTCGGATATAACGTGGAGGGCGAGAGTCGTCTTGCCGGAGCTTTCCGGACCGAATATCTCGATTATGCGACCCTTAGGGAGACCTCCGATGCCGAGAGCTGCGTCGAGTCCGAGCGACCCAGTGGAGATGGCGCCGACACCCACCTTGGGACTGTCTCCGAGCTTCATGATAGAGCCCTCGCCGAATTTGGTCTGGATAGCTTTGAGAGTACTCTCAATACCGGCCATATTGGATTCTTTGGTGTTTCCTTCGCCTCTCTCTTCAACAACCTTTGCCTCTGCTTTTTTATTCTTTCCGGCCATAAAATTATTGATTAGTGTTAATACTCGAGTCTAATGCTCCTATCTGCTCATTACCAGCCACTTGTTCGTTGTAGAAGACGCGGTAAACTTCGTGTGTCCTTTTGTTGAACTTATCCTGGGCTTCTATAGCGATTATATTATAGCCGGGGGAGAGTACCAACTCTTCAGAAAAGTTGCTTTCCTTGTCTACTGAGACTTCTTTGCCGTTGACGGTTATGAGACTGGCGTGTAGAGCTAGGCCTTTTAGCATTAGATTATTGTGAGTGAACACCTCGCCATCAGTTATGCCTGAGATAGAGAGTTCTACACCTTTGGCCAGAGCCTTGATCTGGAACATTGAATACACGCCTATGAATACGAACAGTAGGCCAAGTAGACCAAACTTGAGATAGGTTTTAATATTTATCGTTCTCGTCATAATCATTTTGGCTATTCTCATCATCTTCACGGGTGAGTTGCTTTTCTTCGGCAACTGGTCCGTCGGGTAGCTCGTCTACCATCTCTTCTATAGCTTCTTCGATTTCCGCCTCTCCGTCCACTTCCTCTATGTCTGGAGCGAATGTTTGGTCTTCTTCGACCTCGTCCTCCTCATAGTCTGGGGCTGGCATGGTAACTGCGTGGATGCGAGGCGTCTCTACTGGGATGGCATTCTGGAGTCGTGGGGCAGGTGCGAGGGCGCCTGCGTCGGCGAGTATCTCACGAGGCTTGGCGCCGTTGGCTGGACCTACCACGCCGGCCTCTTCGAGCTCGTCGAGGATTCTAGCCGCTCGTGAGTAGCCGATTTTTAGACGACGCTGAATATATGACGTCGAGGCTTTCTTTTCCTCGATTACTATCTTCTTGGCTTCATCGTACATGGTGTCTTTGTCTTCGTCGTCTATAGAGCTAGAGAAGATACTCTTGTCTGCGCTTATCGATCCTTCGCCGAGGTTGATATCGTCCGGTAGCTCGTTCTTGTATCTGCTTCGGAGGTAGTGTGCCACGGCCTTGACCTCATCTTCAGAGATGAAGGCACACTGTACTCGTTGAGGCTGACTCATCTCGCCAGAAGCATAGAGCATATCTCCGGCGCCGAGGAGCTTCTCAGCTCCTGCGTTGTCGAGGATGGTTCTAGAGTCGATCTGACTTGCGACCTGGAGGGCGATACGACTCGGAACGTTCGCCTTGATGAGTCCGGTGATGACGTTGACACTCGGTCTCTGGGTAGAGAGAGTGAGGTGTATACCGACTGCTCGTGACATCTGGGCGAGTCGGACGATGCCGGACTCGAGCTCTCTAGGATAAGTAGACATGATGTCGGCGAGTTCGTCGATGAATATCAGGATATAAGGCATACTCTCGAGCTCTGTCTCGGAAGTCTTGTTCTTCTGATTACGGATGAGGTTGTGATATGAGTCTATGTCTCTCACGGCATGACCCTCGAGGATGTCATAGCGGCGTTCCATCTCAGAGATCGCCCACTTGAGGGAGAGTATCGCTTTCTTCGGGTTCGTGATGACCGGGGTTAGGAGGTGAGGGATGCCGTTATATAGAGTGAGCTCGACACGCTTCGGGTCGATCATGATGAAGCGGAGGTCCTCTGGACCATTTCTATATATGAGTGATGTGATGAGGGCGTGAACAGTCACAGATTTACCTGAGCCTGTCGCTCCGGCGACGAGGAGGTGAGGCATCTTGGCCATGTTGGCATACTCGGCTTTACCGGCGACACTCCGGCCGAGCGCGACCAAGAGCGGCTTGGCACTCTCTTTGAACTCTTTACCACCGAGAAGACTTCGCAGATCGACGAGGGCTTTTGTAACGTTCGGAACCTCGATACCGACGAGCGATAGTCCTGGGATAGGGGCTTGGATGCGGATAGATGGGGCGGCTAGTGCGAGTCGTAACTCGTTTGATAGGGCAGTGATACGAGAAAGTCTGACACCTTGGGCAGGCTTCAGAGCGAAGCGAGTCACGGTCGGACCGACAGTGACCTCGTCCATCTCGACGTCGATGCCGAAGTTTTGGAGAGTACGTTTGATGATGTTGGAGTTCGCCTTGATGTCGCCAGTTACAGCTTTCTCCTCGTTCTTTCGTAGGAGCGATAGTGGGGGCGGTACGTACTTACCTGTAGATTTCCAAGCAGTTGAAAAAGCGAAGCCTTCCTTTTTCTCTGGCTCCTCTCTCGGTAGTTCTGGCTGAGTTACTTCCGGAGTCGGCTCTGGTTCTATGGGGTCTTCTTCGACTTCTTCTTCCTCATCCGACTCTTCGGTTGGAAGCTCGTCTTTGTGTCCAAAAAGGCGCTTTATGCGCGCGATGAAACTAGACCAACTCGGGCGTCTATCGAACATGATGACGAGTGACACGATGAAGACGGCGAGGAGTAGTATGAAGGCTAGGTATATATCGAAAAGTTTTACTAACGGCCAAGCAGTGACTCGACCGAGGATGCCGGCAGTGTTGCTCTCGATGAGATGGATAATGCCGAGACCAGACAGTAAGAATAGGACACTACTAATAGTATGTGACACACCGAAAGACGGACGTTCTGATTTATATGATGAGACACCGAGGAGGATGAATACCACCGGGACTAGTGCGTAGCCGACACCGAGTAGGGTCGAGAGGTTTTTGTAGACGAACCGGCCGACTAGTCCACCGAGGTTAAATCCTGACAGGGCGAAGAGTATAGCGAGGACGAAGAAGAATATGGCGATCAGACTATTCCAGGTCTCATGTTTGACGTACATGCCGAGTATTTCTGTATAGACTTCAGTATCTACCGCCTCTTTTGGTATAGGCTTTGTTTTCTTATTACCTTTCTTCTTCATATTATGGGCATATTGTACCACCTATAGATACATTCACGTATGTTCAAAAGTTTAGTTTTGTATTGGCCTGTAAGGATATTTGAGATATTTGTCGCATAGATAAACGAAGTTTGTCTTTAGTGTGACGCCATGTATAATGGACAGACAAAATCTATATAGAGACATGGAAAATTCCACGATACAATCTAACGGACACGAACCAAACAAACCGAATATGTCCAATAAGATAAAGCGGGTTCCTCACGAGGGGGTTTTCATGTCCATTACGAAAAAAGCCGAGAAAATAACTACCGCTCTGTATATGTTAACGGACCTCATACCAGAGAATGATCCGATGCGACGACGTATCCGAGAACAGAGTCTGCTGGTCATGTCCGATACGCGCGGCGTCTCGTATGCACTGACCGGAGATCTATATTTTCACCTCGCCAAAATAATTTCAAAATCTTGGGAGCTCGTCTCACTTCTCGAGGTCTCGGTTGTTGTCGGATTCATATCAGACATGAACTATACAATTGTCAAAAATGCTCTGATAGATTTCATCGGCGATATCAGGAACAAACAGCGCATCGAGGGCTTCAACAATATCAAAGACATGAAGATAGGGGAGGGCGAAGCTTCGAACTTTAGCCTGCGTGCAGACTTCTTCAAACCAAACGAGGCTGAGGTTTCAGAAGGTCCGGAGTGGCAGATGTATGAAGAAAAGAAACTGAGTGTTGCGCCCATCTTCGAGCCGACTAACGTGAATACCGAAAGGCCGGTTCCTACACCGAAGCCAGTCACTCCAAAGTCTACCCCAGTGTCCTTTAGAAATAGTTCTGAACCGAGGCCCCTACCCGCGATAAACGAAGACAGGAAACAAAAAATACTAGCGCTAGTGTCAGATAAAAAGGACATTTCTATAAAGGACATCGTCACCTACTTCAGGGAGTACAGCCAAAAAACTGTTCAGAGAGACCTAGCCGCTCTAGTAGATGCTGGACAGCTCCGTCGAACAGGGGAGAAGAGGTGGAGCCGGTATTCTCTCGTCTAAGCTACGCTACGGACAGAAAGTTTCGCCACTTAATGTCCCATATGTCAAATACTTGTTATGTAATACCGTATATTTCGGTTCGTCATAACCTGCAGACCATCGAACCATGTACATCACTCACTAGTTGAGTTATTTACAAAAATGTGCGATGATTTGCGGGTAATCTTTCAATTAATAAAGAAAGGTTATCCACAAACCATTTAGGGCTTAGCTCTCGATGGTTGTAAAATTATTCGATGCGATTGCTTAGGCAGTTGCATTGAAGGGGGAAACCCCAAGGATGCTTGATCGTTGACAATAGAAACTCGTTACCAGTCTTGGAAACAAGCTGGCAATTGTTTTTCCTAATGTCTTTCGATTTGGATCCGCCATGTCGACAAGGCAGATACCAGATACCTATCGCAGAGTTCTCGTCCACAAGGCAGGGAGCGCTGAGGTAGAGATCATTTCTGTCTGCTATGAAGAGTTTAAAATCTTCATAGCAAAACTTCTGCAGGCGCAAGTTTGTAGGAGATTAATCAAAAAGTCGCAGGTATGTTAGTCGAACTAATAATATCTGTGCTCGGACGCTTTCTTCAATAAAAGTCGAAAGCCGACGAATAATTAATAACGATAAATTTATTATGACGAATACTTTTAAGAAAAGCTTGGCAGGTTTTGCCGTTGCAGCCCTTCTTTTGACAGGTGCTGGAACAGCTAAGGCTGCTACTATGGCCGAACTACAGCAGATGATTGCTGACCTAACAGCGCAGCTCGCTGCATTGTCTGGTGGTTCATCATGCAACGCTGGAACTTACAACCACACAGTAACTCTCATGCAGGGTTCTATGGGTTCACAGGTTTCTGCAATGCAGAAAGTTATCGGAGCTATCCCTGATGGAAACTTTGGTCCTGCGACTAAAGCGAAAGTCGCTACTTTCCAGTCATCAAAAGGCCTAACAGCTGACGGTGTAGTTGGTCCTATGACAGGAGCAGCTCTTCACACAGCTTCTATGGTTAATTGTGACGATGATTCATCTGATGACGATGATGATAACTCAGGACCTCTATCTGGAGGAACAGGAGACATCACAGTTGACCTAACATCAGAATTTTCTGGTGAGGATGTAGGTGAAGGAGAAGAGGATGTAGCAGTTCTCGCTTTCGACGTCGAAGCTGACGATGAATCTGATGTCGAAATCACATCAGTCAAAGTTGAATTCGCTCAGAACACAGGAGCTGACTCTGACAAGCTAGATGACTACGCAGAATCTGTTTCTGTATGGTTTGATGGTGAAATGGTTGGAGAAGCTGATGCTGAGGACTTCAACGAGAACAACGATGTTTACACAAAGTCAATTTCACTTGACGGTGTTATCATCCGCGGAGGAGATGAAGAGAGACTAACAATCGCTGTTACAGCGCTTGGCAATCTTGACTCTGGTGATGTAGATACAGACCAGTTCAACGTTGGTGTCTCAAACGTCCGATTTGAGGATGGAGACGGAGTTGTCACAACAGATGCATTCACTCTTGATGTAACTGATGCTGCAGCTGATGATGAACTCGAGAAGCTATTTGACTTCGATGATTTTGCAGGTGCAACTGATGTCGAGCTCAAGGCTGCTCTAAATTCTGACGACGATGCTATCAACGAAGCTCATGTTCTCGACGTCGATGACGCTGATGACACAGAGAACGTAAAGATTCTATCCTTTACTCTAGAAGCAAAGGGTGACTCTGATATCTGGGTTGACGAGATTCCAGTACTCTTCACTACAACAGGTGAAGTAGACGAAGCTGTGATCATAATCAACTCTACTCTATGGATGGATGGCGAAGAGGTTGACTCTCAGGACGTTCCAACAGGTGGAGCAGTCACATATGAGGACCTTGATTTCACTATCGATGCTGGAGAAGAAGTAGAATTCATGGTCACTGTAGACCTACAGAACATTGATGGCGCTCTTGATGACGGCGACACTGTTAAGGCTGAACTTACAGCTACAGAAGTTGACGCTATCGATGCCGAAGATGAGTCTGGTGAATCTCTTGCTGCTGGTGACCTTACAGGTACAGCTATCGGCGAAGCTCACGCTACTTATGAAGAAGGCATCATGGTAGACTTCGTGTCTGCTAGTGCAGTTCGAACATTCGAAGCTGATGCAACTACTGAAGATGATCAGGGTACATTCAAAGTCAAGTTCGAAGTAACTGCATTTGATGGAGACATGTATATCGATCGTTCATCTGAGGTTGCTGGCGCTAACGCTGCAGGACAGGGTGTAGAGTTCTCAGTAACTTCTACAGCCGGTACTCCAGTACTTAGCTCAAACCTTCTAGAAGCTTCTTCTGTTGAAACAGGAGACAACGCTAACGTCTTCAAGATTGAAGATGGAGATACTAGAGAGTTTACGTTAACTGTTATCTACGCTGCTGACTCTACTCCAACTGATGGTTCTCACTCTGTAAAGATTGAGTCTATTAACTGGGGTACAGCAACTGACAACACTAACGCTAACTACTACGAATTTAACCTTAACGACTTCAAGACAGACGCTCTCTTCTTGAACGGTATTGCTTAATCGCAGTAGTCGGTAAATCTAAACAGATTAATATTTGTTGAAAGTTTGCCAAACAAAAACCACCCGAAAGGGTGGTTTTTGTTTTTATTAACAATGGATGTTTGATTTGACTGGAGATATTCTGAGATAATTACGATCAAACACAGTACGAACACGTAAAACCTGCAACATGAAAAGCTTCGTTACCTTTCTCAGTGCACTTTTGCTGTGCATGCAAGTCTCAGCCCAAAACATCGGGATAAATTGTGACGGTTCAGCTCCTCACTCTACGGCCCTCCTAGACATTAACGGAGATGCATTACCCAACGATGGTAAGCGTGGCCTCTTGATTCCGAGAGTTACGACTACACAGCGTGACCTTATGGCAACAGCCGAAGGCTTGCTTGTGTACAACACGACTCAAGCGTGTTTTAACTACTGGAGCCTCGGGAGTTGGCATGATCTGTGTGGTAACAAAGAAAAGCCCCGTATGATTGGTTACGGTGGAGGTGTGGGTAATTCTGGTAGGATAGTCCTTGAAAATACCTATCAAGACACGGATGTCCGGATTGTGTGTGACGCCACAGACCTTTTTGTGGAATTACCGGACCAGAACTTGCAACAGAGAAGTGTGTTGCTAGACTGGGGCTTAGCTAGTTCGCTCAGGAGTGCCGTTGCTCTCGATGGTTTTCTCTACATCTTGGTCGTTGCAGGTATTCCGAACCCTAACGAGTGGAGGGTCTACCGCTATGACATCACTGATATTGCAAGCGGAGGTACACTGATCAGCTTTGTAGGGCAGACACTGTCTGGTACAGACTTTGACATGGAAATGACCGCAAACGAAAGCGGTACTTTCTACTTCACGTACAACGCTGGCAACTCGTTGAACGACTATAGTGTCGCCCGGTATAATCTTACTGGGACAAGTTTGACCCATAGTAGCTCTTTGAACTTTGGAGCCAGTATAGGTAGCTTTAGTCGGATTCTTTCCGATGCGGCAGGTAACGTTTTTGGGGTTTCTGGGTCGGGTGTTGTAAGAAAGTTTACGCCGGTAGGTGGATTAACCTATACAACACCATCTTACATCGTCAGCGTCGGTTCTGGTCGAGTGCTAAACTGGGATGATACATTTTACTTTGGAGACCTCTCCATAGACAAGGTACTCAACCGCATATACCTGGAGTAGTAACACTTTTTGACACTGCGCTCTTTCTTCCAAACTTCAGGCCCCCGCTTACCCGGGGGCACTGTCGTTTTAAGGCTTATTTAAGGCATTTTTACATGTGAATATAATACTTTCCCCCAATCGCTTGACTTCCTTTTTGACCTGTATATAATGGGCCCTACATCACTTATAGCTGAGCGATGTTGAAGAAAACTAAATATATGACACTTGTATAAACAATTGAGTTGGGCTTCGGCCTACAGTCATATGTCTGCTTTCTTCGGCAGGCTTTTTTATTAAGCGATGGATCCTTGAAAACTGAATATAAAGATTAAGAAACAATCAGTTATGCAACAAATAACAGAGGTATCTGCAGGTGCAGATATGCTCAACAATAATCCAGTTTAAGAAGCAATCAGGAGATTATATCTTTTGTTTTGCTTCGTTCTAAATCACTATGGCGTCAGCTATAGTTGATTTTCAATAGAGTTTGATCCTAGCTCAGGATGAACGCTGGCGGTGTGGATAAGGCATGCAAGTCGAACGAGACATTTATATCTGGAGATGAGATTACATCAAGTCAAAGGTCGTTTATGTTTAGTGGCGAACGGGGTAGTAACGCGTGGGAACTTAACTAGAAGTCAGGAATAGCCCGCCGAAAGGCGGATTAATACCTGATAGTCCCTCAGGGGTAAAGATTTATCGCTTCTAGAGAGGCCTGCGTAGTATCAGCTAGTTGGTGAGGTAATGGCTCACCAAGGCTATGACGCTTAGGGGAGCTGAGAGGCTGACCCCCACCATTGGAACTG
>CAYRQF010000004.1:0-10222 GCA_964426385.1 uncultured Candidatus Saccharibacteria bacterium
CGCCCTTGTAGCTCAGCTGGTAGAGATGCCCCATTTTAAGGAGATGGTCCTAGGTTCGATCCCTCGGTTGGGCACACAAGCCCGAAACCCTGCCTGCGCTGGGTTTCGTGCTTGTGTGCCGGCCGGAGCGATGTTTTTGTTTGAGCGAAGCGAAAGGCAAAAAACGCGAGGCGGGGTCGAACAAAATTTCCGTCAGGAAATTTATGTGTGACCACAAAGATAACTTGTGACCGATCCCAATACTTATTCTATGCAAACCATCCTCATCCTCGATAACATCCGAAGCACGCATAACGTGGGATCTATTTTCCGTACTGCTGACACAGCTGGTATTTCCAAAATATACTTAGTTGGTACAACACCTGATCCTATAGATAGATTCGGACGCGACCAATCAGATATTGCGAAGACTGCTCTCGGAGCAGAAAAAAGTATTAAATGGGAACACCTGGAAACGACACTTTTAGTTCTGGAAAAATATCCGAATCACTTCAAAGTCGCGCTTGAACAATCTACTAATTCTATCGATTATAAAACTCTAATCCCGAAAGAGAAGAACATTGTAATTCTTGGCGCAGAAGTCACCGGTATCCCAAAAGAAATATTGGATGAGTGTGATGCTGTGGCGGAGATACCGATGAGTGGGATGAAAGAGTCGTTGAATGTATCGGTGGCGACAGGGGTATTTCTTTTCCGTTTTTTAAATCTGTAGAATCTTTCTCTTTCTTTTGTCTTGGGACAAAAGAAACAAAAACCCAAGACCCAGTGTAAAAACACCTAAAACGAATCGAGTTTAGCCAGAAAGGTCCGTAAACTCACCAAGCTTAGGCTTGGTTCGGACAGTACGGACTTTCAGACAAACTCGATTCGTTTCTTAACGGTGTTTTTCCAAGGGTCGAGACGGTAACCTCATAGCGGAGCAAAATATAGATTTTTATAATCAGAGAACATGCCGGAGGCCCGCGGCCGTGAGGGCGCGCGCCAGGATGGACCAGCGTCTCGCAGGATTATAAAAATCTATATTTTGCGGAGCGTCCTTTTAATCCTGGTAAGTTTGAGACGGCAGGCTGTTTATGACTGGAGAGTTTAGCTGTTTTTGTTCAGCGCGTTCAGGACCTCCACCCCATACCCAGAGGAAGAAAACAAAAACTATTATTCCTAGAAACCACATTAAATCTTGTACCATCCCAATAGTAAATCTTAAACTTATAATATATCTTCCACTTAACTCCCGTAGGATTTACTAACGGGACAAGTATTATTTTTTAATTAAAGGTTGATGGATAGGGCAGTAATGAGCCGAGCGTCCGCCAACCACTTTTCGTATTATAACACCAGAGCATCCTCGCCTGGCGCATGGCTTACCGGTTTTACGATAAACATGATGCTTGTTCTGGAACTTACCTGGAAGGCCATAAATATTTCTATAGTCAGACGTAGAGTCTCCGCCGAAGTCTATGCCACGTTTCAGAAGTGGTTTCATGACACTCCACATCTTCTTGAAATTCGCCATAGGGATATCTGTCACACGCTCCTCAGGATGAATACTCGCCTCCCACAGCATCTCGTCGGAGTAGATGTTGCCTATGCCCGAGACGAGAGTTTGGTCCATCAGGATGTTCTTGATGCGACCAGATGGACGTTTCATGAGCCGGTCACGGAATGCGTTAAACGTGAGCCCAGGATCAAGAGCGTCGACGCCGAGGTCTCGGAGGTGGCGAGTATTCGTCGACTCGCGGGTCTCGAACATCGTGACCTTGCCGAACTTTCTAGAGTCACAGAACGCTAGTGAGTTACCGTTATTCAGTGTGAACATGACGCGGATGAATCTGTTATACGGGTCCTGTAGGGCCTCGTCGTCAGCCCACCATGGCCACGTGTGACCTTCAGCGCCATCAGACTCCATACCCATCCGGTATTTGCCATACATAAGGTGTCCGGTCATTTTCATGTGGATGAGCATCGTCTTAGAATCGGCTAGGTGTATCAAGATATTCTTGCCACGTCTCTCGGCTCGTAGAATTTTCTTGCCGATAATTTCATTCTTGAATTTATTCCAGAATGCTAGATTTTTTATTTCATCTTTTCGTGAGTGAGACTTCTTCGGCAGGGAACTCCAGGCGTCGACAATCTTGAGACCAATAACGGTCTCGTTCAGGCCTCTTACAGTAGTTTCGACTTCGGGTAATTCGGGCATGTTTTATCTTCCTAATCTTTTGAGCGCTTCTTTGATACGAGCATTGGTGCCGACGATATCAGCTGGGACTTCTTTGGCGGCATTGCGGGCGTCGTTCAGTGAGTAGCCGAGAGACTGGAGAGCTTCGAGGATATCAGACTCGCCACGCAGGCTTCCTGTGTCGTCATTGTGTCCTAGAGCGGATAGTCGGTCACG
The DNA here is from genome assembly GCA_964426385.1 of uncultured Candidatus Saccharibacteria bacterium. Classification (GTDB taxonomy): domain Bacteria; phylum Patescibacteriota; class Minisyncoccia; order Phycocordibacterales; family CSBR16-119; genus CAYRQF01. Next base: position 2,393 of record CAYRQF010000004.1, read on the forward strand.
GAGCTCTACTACAATTTTCTCAGCGGTCTTCCTGCCGATACCAGAGACTTTGGTTAGGTACGATGTGTCGCCGGAGCCGATGGCTTTCTTGATTGTCTCCATCGGGGCAATCGAGAGTATCGAGAGGGCACTTCGGGGTCCGATGCCGGAGACAGATAGGAGTAGCTCGAAGAAATTCTTCTCATCGATGGTTTCAAATCCGAACAGATCCATGGCGTTCTCGCGGACAGCTAGATATGTCCACAGACTGATCTCGTCTCCGGTATTGCCGGCACGGGATAGAACATCGGTCGGAGCGAATATCTGGTAGCCGACACCGCCGGTGTTCACCACGAGATATTTGTCTGTTTTTTGAGCGATTTTACCTGTTATCTGGGCGATCATATGTTAGGTTATAGTAGTTAGGTCATAGGTCTTAGGGGTGGATAGATAGGCCTATTAAAGAATTCTAGCATATCTTTCTGGCCTTGTGTTTTGAAATAAAATCAGTATTATAAACCCTGTTCGTAAATCCGTGTCGCGGATAAAGAACCTATAACCTATTACCTAAAACCTATTAACTAATCTATGCCAATATCAGCATCAGCAAAGAAGTCCCTCCGGGTATCTGACAGGAAGCGCATCATCAACGATGCTCGCAGGAAGACCATGCGAGAGACTGTGAAGTCTGTCGTGAAGCTCGCCGGGGAAGACAAGGCCGCAGCTAAAAAGAAGCTCGCCGAGGCCTACCAGGCTCTCGACAAAGCCGTGAAGCGCGGAGTTATCAAGAAGAACACCGCTTCTCGCAAAAAGTCCCGCCTCTCTCGAATGACAAAAGCTAAGTAATAGAAATCAAAAATCCCCACGGAGACGTGGGGATTTTTGATTAAGTGGGTTACTTTTTCTTGCCTCCTGCTGCAGTGAGTTCCCTTTGTGCCTGAGCCATTTTTTCCTCGGTTCGTTTGTGGTTAGCTTCAAGCACTTTTATCTTGGAATCCAGTGATGCCACATCGTTTTCAAGTCCGGACCTTTTACGAGCCATGAGATCGAGCTCTGACTGCTTTCTTTTTATATCAGTCTGGAGGCTCGACTCTTCGGTTTCGGCTTTTTTCAATTCGTCAGATTTTCTTTTGTGTTCGGTTTCGAGCTGACCCAATTCTTGGGTGGATTTCCTGATCTCGTTCGTCAAAGTATCTATTGTGTCTGCCATATATTTTCCATTAAGTGGTAATGGGTTAATTATACGATAGAAAATAATTTTGTGCCCCAGTATACCTGGTCGTTAAAATTCCTTTTACCATGTATAGTCTTTTGAAACAAAGAAGTATTTCTTGAATTTTTTCTTCCACTTCTCAGCTTCTTTTTTACTCTTCATTAGAACTAGTTTTGTCTTATAGTTTCTCTCGGTTAAATCCCGAAGTTCCGCGAGCGCTTTTGGCGTCATGACCTCGTTTTCTTGAAAGATCTGATCTATTTTTTCACCAAAGCTTCTTTCAGTTGTAACGAGAAATACATAATCTCCTACAACATTTATATATAGGTTTTTATCGGCACCGATATCAAGGCCGGTCCCTATTTCTAGGAGACCCCTGTTCCACTCTTTTTGAAATTTTTTATCAAGTGAGGTGTTCCCACCCATTATCCAAAAAACCTTACCCTTGCCGTGATCATATCCGTTAACAAAGTTCTGCAAGAAAAATTCCTCAGAATGGGTGCGTGTGTAGATAAGCCATTCGTGTGGGTGATATATGAGGATTGGAGTATTTGAGCCAACATTGTCAAAAACAACGTTTCCGCTATGCGCCCAATAAATACCCATAAGGTTTGGGTTTTTGAAATTATATGTGATCTTGTCACCATCTTGCATGTCGAGGATATTGAGCGTGTCAGATTGGATATGTTTATCAATAAATCCTCGCATTCTTTTAAGCCATATTCTATTTAGAGTGTAGATCGGTCCGTCCTTATGTATAATCTCATCTTCTTTTAGACCTCGTAATATTCTGTAAAAACTTTCTTTCGACGGGGCGTTTTCTTGTTCAGCAAGTCTTTTAAGAAGGGAGGGGCCACTGAGAGGATTCTTATGCAGAATTTCTACTATCTTTTCTTCAGTTTTGTTGGTTTTGGTACCGAAAATCATAGTATTATTATACTGATAGTGTCAAAAAATGACACTTATTTATTAAAATACTACATTAATTTTACATAGTCAATATAATCATGTAAGGTCATCCCAGATTTGGGTTTGTTGGTCTCGGCCGAACCAACAAGACCAAACCATGAACCATCAAAAAGAAGTGCTCGCCTTTGGAGTTAGTCTCTATAACTCCTATTTCACCGAAGATCGTATAACTAGGCTTTTGCAAAAGGTTGCTGGTCCGAATAGAAGCATCTACCTTGTGATAGTCGATCTGCCTGTTGCTCACAATCTGAGAGCAATCGGCAAAGACGACCTTTACATCAAAAATAAGATACGTCAGCACGGTAACAATATGGTCAATCGATGTCGGCGTGCTGTCGAAACATCTGGGGTAGAGGCCACCATTCTGAACTGGGAGGCCATTGCTTCCTCCAATTTGTATAAGGTTGGTGTCGAGCGATTCCACAAGCTCTATGAGGAAGATCCTAAGTTTCGCGAGGAGGCTAGGAAAGTAACATCCGGTGTTTTGTCCAACAAGCTCCGAGTCATCGCCACTGAACAACAGATAGATGTCGCCGTTTCCTTTGTCCTCGAAGAGCTGGCATTCTTCTGGCGGGGCGATGAAATCCTCGGCGAAGACAAGTTGGTCAATGCCTACCACAGTGAGATGAAGATTCTCCGCGACCTCATCGCAGGAGCGTACCATATCGAAGTCAGGCCCAGTATCTCGCACAGGGTGATTTCGGTAGAGTAGCTACACAAACACACAGAAGTCGGAAGCGTTTACGAAAGTGAACGCTTCTTTCTTTTTGGTCATGTTGTGGTCACAAATATTTTTCCTGACGGAAATTTGCGCTCCCAGAGGACGCTTCGCTATCTCACTCCTGGGAAACCCACGGTTTTCCCAAACCCTCCTCCACAGGAAAACAAGTGTTTTCCCGACCCCTTTCCTGTTCGATTCCTACTGGGAATCAAAATTCGCTACGCTCATTTGTGCTCCCAGTAGGAATCGAACCTACATCGCGAACTCCGCAAGCTCGCGTCCTATCCATTGAACGATGGGAGCATTAGACTCTTTAGAATCCAAGCCGCTCCATAATAAGGTGTCCCCAGGGTTCTTGCAAGGGTTCCTCGGGAATGACTTCTGATAGAACATCAAAGATTTCCTCGCCTTGTTCGAGGGTTTCGTAGGGAAGTGTGAGTATCGGCACGAAGAAACGCTCTGATTTGATCAGGACTTTCTTGTCGTCTGGGTCTAGCTCGTTCATAAAAAATGCGTGAAGAGTCTCGTATGGATAGAAGACATCCTCATATATAACTCCGGAATCGGTCAGCTCGTATAGAACCCGCTTGGGCTTCATTGTGCCGAAGAAAACGATGGCGATGGAGGCGAAGATGATGAATACACCGAACAAGAAATTGCCGTAGATGAAAGAAGCGACAGATCCAGCGAGCGCGATGATGCCGAGCGCCCAAAACCAGTCTACTTTCATGTCCCGGTCTTTGTATTCGAGTGCTTCCCAAGAATAAACTTTACCTCCGGTGTTTATCATGAGCCAATTTTAGCAGAAAACATGAAAAGCATGTGTGTATTAACTTTGATAAAGACCCAAACCGTGAAATACTTGAACCATACAAATAACTATAAATTATGATCACCGAAGAATTACTCACATATATAAAGAGAGGTCATGAAGCTGGCGCCACCACTGAGCTTATCAAATCGAAACTCAAAGCGGGTGGTTGGGCGGACGCTGATATAGACGAGGCATTTAACAAACTCGGCGTAGTTAGTGCTCCTGTCAGCACACCGGTGCCGCCAGTTACTCCTGCCGTACCATCGATGACTCCGACACTTGCTACTCCTGCCAAGCAACCACTTCTTCAGACGGAGATTCGGCCAGTAGAGGACTTTGACGAAGGGGTCGTAATCAAAGAATCAAAGAAAAGTCACGTGGGACTTCTCGCAACCATCCTCGTTCTAGTGCTTGTCGGTGGGGGTCTAGCCTATGGATATAATGAGGGCTATTTCTTCAGTCTAGACAACGTGGCAGATCGCGCATGGGCAGGAGCTCGGTCAGCGAACAGCGGAACTTTCGATACTACTGTTACGATAGATGCTTCCGATATGGTGTCAGGTGATTCTGGAGTAGATGCCATAGCGGCGACTGCTATGACCAAAGGTACGTTAACCCTACGTGGCTCATATGATGTCGGGACGCCGGGAAACCTCCGATATGCCGGCGATGCCAATCTAAAATACGGAACGATGAATGGTTCGGCAGATCTACTGATATCAGACAAGAAACTTTTTGTGCAACTGAAAGAGCTCTCGAGCTTCGGGCTATTCAAATCAGAAGATTTTCTTAATAAATGGATAACGTTTGATTACAAGTCTGATCAGAACCCTGGAGCAGTGCTATCAATGTTGCCATTTGGAGGATTCAACCCAGCTTCGATCAGGAACATCACGCCTGCGCAGCAGGATGAAATCCTAGACATAACCAATGATGCAGATTTTATAACCATCACTGACCGGATGTTGCCGGAAAAGATAAATGACACGCTTTCATATCACTTCATGTTTGATCTCGATCGCGAGGGGATCAAGAATTATTTAACCGACTTGAAGAAGTATCTAGAAGAAGTTGGCAAAAATGATTCGTATCTGTCATCGATCGACCCGACGGATCTCGAAGATTCTCTAGACAACATCGTAGAATTCCGAGGCGAGGCGTGGGTGGGAGTTATGGACCACCTGCCATACAAGTTCATGATCAATTTCGGATTCCGTCCTAATGAAGAGGATAATAAAGCAGTTGAAGTCTTGATCGTCTCTGTTTTTAATAAATGGAATGAGCCTGTGTCGGTAACCACTCCGACAGAATCGATGCCGTTTGAGGAATTTATCCAAACAGCTTTCCAGCAGCCGGAAGATGATACCGCTTATTATGATCCCGAGTCGGGCGAGTTTGTCACAGGTGAAGATGATGCTAACACAAAAGGAATGATGTCGAGCCTCCGAGCAAGTGCAGAGATATATTTCGACCAGACTGGGGGGTACAAAGATTTCTGCATGAAGCCTGACGATCAAGCTCGTCACCAGATGTCAGATATCAACGCGAGTGCTGGTGGGATGTTTATGTGCAGGGACTCTGCCACAACTTATGCCATTTCGACAATGCTCAAGGACGAACAGATATTCTGTGTCGATTCGACTGGCTATGCCGGCTATTCTCCGAGCATGATCACGACTGAGACAGTTTGCCCTAAGTAATTTCGGATATAATAGTCTAGTGTCATATAGAAAACATAGGAAAAACCCATGTCCGGACTGCGGTAACGCTCCGGTCAACCACCATGTCGAGAAGACTACGAACATCCTAACTCTTTGGATGGACCCCCTCATAAGGCCCATAGACCGCATTTGGCGATATATCGAGCCCACAGTGAATAGATTCCTGAATCATAGGTTTCTGCCCTCATTCTATAGACTACTCACGAAGCTCGGGCTCGGTCGGATCGCTCATGAGCCTGACGATAAACTCACTGGTAGAGCCCTCTGTTTCTGGCGCGAATGCGAAGCTCGTGGGATCAAGGTTTGGGAATTCCAGCTTTTCGGTATGGGTCGGGAGCTCTTTGTTGCCGAGTGGGGAGGCCGGGAGTATGCATTTGATAACCTGCCACGTCCCGCAGAGCGCGAATCGAGTGCGCTCTACTGGATGGACGACAAAGGTCGGATGAGAATAGAGTTCGAGAAGGCTGGTATTCCTGTCGCCCATGGAGGCAAATATTTTTCTTGGAGTAGTCTGTCTCGGGCTTTCGAGAAATTGACCAAGCCGGTTATCGTAAAACCGCACACAGGCTCTAGGAGTCGTCACACTACTACACACATAGAAACTATCGAGCAGCTCAGGGTGGCTTTCGACAAAGCGAAACAGTTGAGCCCATACATCATTATGGAGGAGGAGCACAAAGGTTTCGTTTATCGTGGAACTATCATCGGTGGCGAGGTCATCGGAGTCATCAGGCGTGAGCCGGCGCATGTTGTCGGCGACGGTGTCTCGACGGTGTTCGAGCTCCTCGAAGAAGAGAATTCTCACCCCATGAGAAACGGCGAGATATTTCATAAAATAGTTCTCGGTGACGAAGCGGATCAGGAGATGCAGAGGCAAAATATAAAACTGGGTGATATCCCAGAGAGGGGGCGAGTCGTAACATTTACTCAGAAGTCATCGCGCGGTCTCGGTGGAGGGATAACTGACGTGACCGATGTCATTCATGCGGATAATCTAGAAATTTTGAAAAATATTCATACCGTTTTACGAGACCCACTAGTTGGTGTGGACTTCATGATCGAAGATATAGAAAAGTCCTGGCGTGACCAGGACAGGTGTGGAGTCATCGAATGTAACTCGATGCCTTTTATCGAGCTACACCTCTTTCCGCTACGCGGACAGGTCCGAGATACGGCGTCGGCATTGTGCGATATTGCTTTCCCGGGTTCGAAACGGCTGGTGTAACGGCGGGCTTGAGCCATCGGCCGAACATCGTCATGAACTCATCATACCTAGGACCGAAACCCACCTCTCTGAAGTGGTCTATCGGAAAATCCTCGGGAGTCTTCTCGTGATGTCCTCGCACTTCGCCATCACGAAAAACTCGTACATGGTACTGATATGTCGGATCCTTCGGGTCTAGGAGTCTCATACCGAGTATCTCGTCAGGGTCAACAAAAGCCATTTTCTCGGCGAAAAAGTGGAGACTCCTGAGCTCGTCACGGAATACTTGGACCGGTACGTCGTCTCTGAGATGTCCTAGGGCGAATGGCTGTCTGGACGCGGGTTGCTCGATAAGGCCTGATTTTATAAGGGCGATACGCAGGTAGGGGAATATAGGCTTGATCGGGAGACAAAGGAGCTGTTTGATTGTTTTGACGTTTTGCATAAAAACAGGTTCATTTTAACACATGCGTGGGGGTAGGCTCTATGCCAAAATATAATATTTGGTATAATTTTAGCCATAAGTACGAATTACTATTTATATTAATTTTATGAAAATGATGGAAGACCCACGTGTTATGACTGGTGGACCTACACAGGCACCTGAAAGAAAGGAAGTAGAGCTGACACAACAAGAAGCACTCACTCGCTCAGACGAAGGAGGGGGAGTTAGAATCGAAAAAGCGGTAAAAGGAAGTCCGGATCCTGTAGGGGATGCGTCTATACTTATGGCTGAGGCTGTTAGAAAAGATTTGAATGAAAAGATGGAGGCTACTCCTGCTAAGTCAGAAGTTAAAGAAAATACTTCTGATCTTCCAGAAATCACCGCAAGAATTAAACAGTTAAGAGCCGAGGAGGCCGCAGTTAAAGGAGGTAGTCTTTGGACCAGATTCAAGAACAGCTGGAGCTCAGGAACTAACAGAGACACAATAGAGCTTCTTAAAAATGGTGGTGCTATGGTCGCTCGACAGCAGGATCGATTTAAGATGTACAAAGAGGCTGTTGCTAACGGGCAAGTTGATCTAGCCATGGAATTCGTTGAAGCACTTGGGGCTGGTAAACAAGTCGCTATAAAAAATGGTGAAATTGTTAGTATTGGAAACTCAAGTAAAGACGGAATCTTAAATCAGTAGAATACAAAAGCCGCTCATGTGAGCGGCTTTTGTATTGGTTTCTTGTTTAAGGCGGAGGCGGTGAGATTCGAACTCA
>CAYRQF010000004.1:10232-100357 GCA_964426385.1 uncultured Candidatus Saccharibacteria bacterium
ACGGACCCCGTGAAGGGTCTTCTGTTTTCAAGACAGATGCCTTAAACCACTCAGCCACACCTCCGAGCGACATGATATCAGCAAAATGTTTGCGGGTAAACCCCCACACTAATATTTTGATTGCGCTAAAGCGCGTTCGCAGAACTATCAAAGTATTGGTGTAGGGGTAAAGCTTTTTTATAACAATTCTGATATCCTTTGAATACTTGTCCCGCTAGAGATATTTGGTCTACTTTCGAGACATTGTTTAAAATTAGTAGGTCGTTAATTATTCAAAGCAAGATAAATTGGGTACGCAAAATGAAATTTTGCTATCTCTAATGGGATGAGAATTCTAGGGATTGATTATGGGTCAAAACGTATCGGCATCGCTGTCTCGGACGAGGAGGCGAGTTTCGCTATACCTCGGACGGTTCTCCCAAACGATGCTAAAATACTCGATGAGATCGCCAAGCTAGTGTCAGAGGAAAGCATCTCAAAAATAGTTATCGGAGACCCTGGAGATAACGCGATCAGCGCCGATGTGAAGAGTTTCGTCGCGAAGCTCGAAGAAAAGTTCACCTTACCAGTCATTCTCGAGAAGGAATTCATGACCTCGATGCATGTTAGTCAGTTCCAGGGCAGGAAGCCGATCGCGAGACAGGAGAAACAGGACACGAGTCCGAAACGCGATGATTCTGCCGCGGCGCTCATATTACAAAGATATCTCGACCGAAAGATTTAAGATTTAGGAATTAAGATTTATGAATATGGACGAACCAATAAAAGAAGAAGTCAAAACAGAAGCTGTGAAAGAAGAAAAGAAAGAAGAGAAAAAGAGTATCTCATACGATGATTTTAAAAAAGTCGAAATGAGAGTCGGGCGAGTCGTGTCTGGTGAGATCGTCGAAGGCGCCGACAAGCTCTATAGATTCGAAGTAGACCTGGGGGAAGAGAAACCCCGTCAGATACTCTCGGCAATACGCGAATTCTATCCCGATATCAGTACGATTATAGGTAAGAATCTCGTTTTCGTGTCGAATCTCGAACCTCGTACTATACGAGGGTTCGAGTCACAAGGCATGGTCGTCGCAGTAGATGGGCTAGAGGGTCAGCCAGTATTTCTCGTGCCTGAGGCCGATGTTAATCCAGGAAGTAAGGCTAGATAATTATGAAATTCAGAGATTTCTTTCACAAAGAAAAGCTCAAAGAATGGTTCGTCCTTCATGCGGAAAGCCGGCGTGCAGCCATCGCGCTCGGCTTCATCTCGTTCTTCGAAGCGATCATATTTCCGATACCACCGGACTTCTTCCTCATAGCGATACTCGCCGCGAACAAGGCTCGTCGCTGGGCGTATTACTCCATGATCACCTCGGTTTTTTCCGTATTAGGAGGACTCGTCAGCTATGCCATCGGATACCTGTTCTTCGACGCGTTCGGTGAGAAAATTATAGCGCTCTACAAAATAGGTGATCAGTTCGAGACAGCCAGGACACTGTTTCAGGAGAACGCTTTCTGGGCAGTGCTGGTCGCTGCGATAACACCACTACCGGATAAATTGTTCAACCTCGTGGCCGGATTATTCAAGGTGAACCCGCTAGTGTTCCTCGTCGCGTACATCATCGCTCGCTCAGCTAGGTTCTTCCTTGTCGGATTCATCATGAAGATATTCGGCATCAGGATAGCGCGTGTGATGTATCGACACTTGTCAGTGCTATCGATCATACTCCTCGTATTCGTTCTGGTGTTCGTATACTTTTTGTTTATACACTAAACCACTGTACAATCTAAGTGATGTTTAATCTCTTTAGTAAAAATCTTCGCTCGGTCGGACTCGATATCAAGCCGGGATATATACGCTTCGTCGAAGTCGTGAGATCTGCGACCGAGGATCATATACACTCATACGGCGAAGTCATACCAGAGGAGGTCGTTATAGAAAAGGGCAATATCGTCAATGAGGCGAGACTCGTGACATACCTACGTGATATCAAGAAGAATCTAAAGAGTCATCACGTCCTGGTATCAATTCCGGACGGTGCGAATAGTCGCGTGTATCACGATACTCTACGTAAGGCTGGTATAAAAGTGCGAGATTTCGTCTCGGTAAGTGTCGCCCTAGAGCGATCACTCGTTCCCAAGGGGAGTGAGATGAGCTTCATCGTAGTAGACGCAGAAGCGGACGCTGTGAACTTCATCGTTTATTCACCTCTAGAGAAAACTCTCTCATATGTCGGCGACCCGGCCAACCACTCCGTTATCTCGAATCTCAATCGGATATACATCGACTGGTATGATATCCATAAAGAGAAGATTCATTACATATTATTCTCGGGCTCTAGAGTTATGAATCCAGAGTTCCTCGACTATGTGTCGAGAGAGACGAAGCTGGAGCTGAAGAGGGGGAACGTACTAGTGAATCTCTCTCTCAGTGCAGATAAAGTTCCGATTCTCCCGCGAGATGACTCGTACAAATACGCCGTGGCGATAGGTCTCGCACTTGGCTAAATTATTGTCCTCCCGGCAGGAATCGAACCTACATCAAGACCTTAGAAGAGTCCTGTTCTATCCATTGAACTACGGGAGGCTTGCGTGAAATGCATAATATCACAAATTTAATGGTGTTTCTACCGCTTTGCTTTTGAGTTGGTTAAGTGGTAAATTAGCAATGCTTATGCGCTCTTAGCTCAGTTGGTAGAGCAGTCCGTTTACACCGGAAAGGTCGGGGGTTCAAGTCCCTCAGGGCGCACAAAATGTTTAATTTTACAGGGTTACCAAAAGGCGGGTCTTCTATGGAGAGAAGTCCAAAGCAACTCTCCGAAGCAGTATTGTCGAATCTGGAACGAGTCGTATCAGAAGAGATGGAGCCTATAGATCCTGAGGACGTTGCTGAATCACTTGGAATTTCTTCTGAGGAGGTTGAATTAGATAAAAAATATGTTGAGGAAACAAAGGCCGGCATAGAGCACGGCAACGATTTGAATAAAGGAATCAAGGCTCTCAAGCTCGAATTGGATGGCATAGAGAGTAAGAGGATACTCGACTACAAAGAACGGCTAGGTGAAGTGTTCGAGGGGTTTCTGTACAAGCACATTGGTGAAAGTCGAATATTTAAGAATGTCATTCTCCACAAAACTGCTGAGTATGACGACCTCCGAAACGGCGTTGATTTCGTAGCGGAATATGAAAATCCAAATAAGCCTAGTTCTTACATCGGACTTGCCATGGATGCATCTTTTTCGAGCTTTGAGCCGATTGTCGCAAAAAAGATACAACGAAGTTTGGGAGATATCCAGAACAATACTCTCTCTGAAGTAAAGTATTTTCAATTCGATGCAGATTCAGAAGAGGGTAACCTCGGTATCCCGAGAGTTATCGTCGGCACAGATGAAAAACATGTAAAAGCCTTACTAGAAAAGTGGGACCTCAACGAAAAGGCAGAAGAAAAAGTTGTAAGTTTCGAGGAAAATCCCGTTTGGACTATTATGGCGCTACAGATAGTCGATCAACTAAAGATGTTTATTGGGGAGTCTGAGGCTCACGGACAAGAGAAGATCTCAAATATATGCAGGATCTATTTGGCAGGATTGGAAAAATCCCTTAGAGACAACAAAGATCTTGTTAGTAATCATGAGTGGTTAGCAGATCAGGATAAGACACATGTTTTGATAAAGAAGTTTTGCGATGACAGAATAAAAGAATTAGAAATGGAAAAGGCTGCTTAAGATGAATCCAGAAATAATATTTGAAAATGACGCCTATTTAGTAATAAACAAACCTCCCGGCTTGGTTGTTCATAGCGATGGTAAGACCGTCGAGAGAACGCTCGTTGATTGGGTGATCGAAAACTATCCCGAGATAGAAAACGTCGGTGAGCCGTTAATCATCCGTGGCAAAGACGAGGAAGAAACTATTATCAAACGTCCCGGTATCGTCCACCGCCTCGACCGCGAGACTTCTGGCGTGATGATTATCGTCAAAACTGACGAAGCCTTTCAGTTCTTCAAGAGCGCCTTCAAAGACCGAGATATATCGAAAACCTACAACGCTATCGTCTGGGGTCATGTGAAAGAAGATGATGGCATAATAGATGCGCCGATCGCTCGGTCCAAGAGCGACTTCCGCAAATGGTCAGCTCAGCGTGGAGCTAGGGGTCAGAAGAGAAATGCTGTGACCGAATATAAAGTCTTGTCTAGATTCATCGACGACGGTCAGAAATTCACATTGCTCGAGCTCAAACCTCAGACCGGCCGAACTCATCAGATTCGCGTCCATATGAAATACTTCAATCACCCGATAATATGTGACTCTCTGTATGGGGAAGGCAAGCCCAAGGTGCTCGGATTCACTCGGACAGCACTACATTCTAGGAAGATAGAATTTGCTGACGTGGAGGGGGAGAATCAGGCCTTTGAGGCCCCATATCCTGACGACTTTCTGGAAACTATTGCGAAACTCTAGCGCTTGTGTTAAAGTTCCCCGTATCTAATATGACAAAGACAACCATAAAACTATCGCCTGTAACCCACGAATCGGTCAAGAAGCTCGACGTTAAGTCTGGCGATACTGTTCGCGTTTGGTCTAAAATCCAGGAAAAGGGCAAAACTCGTCTTCAGGCTTTCGAAGGTCTCGTTCTAGCTCGTAAGCACGGCTCAGAAACAGGTGCCACTATCACTGTCCGCAAGGTCTCTAACGGCATCGGCGTAGAGCGAATCTTCCCGCTACACTCACCATCTATCGACCGTATCGAACTCGTGAAGAGGTCCAAGACCAAGCGTTCAAAACTCTACTTCCTCAAAGACAAGACAAACAAAGAAATCAGAAAGAAACTCAAAGCATTCGGCGTCGTAGTCTCTGACAAAGAAGAGGTTAAAGCTGAAGAGATGATGGACGAAGTAGTAGAGGCTCCAAAAGAAGAAACTCCTAAAGCTGAATAAAAGCCACTCCGCAAAACATAAATTTTCTCACCCTGTGGATCGCAAGCGCACTCACGAAAAAACCGCCTGTAGGCGGATTTTTTCTGCGTGTTCGGGTCCTCGGGTTCTAAAATTTATGTTTTGCTCCGCTATGAGGTTACCGTCTCGACCCTTGGAAAAACACCGTTAAAAAACCAAAGTGGTTTGCTTTAGAAAACAGTTCTGTTCGAAGAAAGGCCTAAGCCTTTCTAGTTAACGGTTTTCTTGGCCAAAACCGCTTTGGTTTTAGGTGCTTTTACACTGGGTCTAGATTTTTTGTTACTTTTGCATCATGGCAAAAGTAAGGAGAAGTCTTTTATTTCTTCCTCTTCGAGTGAAAATTCTTGTGCACTTGTCGAAGTTGAGTGTCGGTAACGTGGGTATAGATCTGAGTTGTGGCGATGTTGGCATGGCCGAGCATCATCTGGACTGAGCGGATATCAGCGCCGTTTCGGAGTAGGTCGGTCGCGTAGCTGTGGCGGAGTGTGTGTGGTGTAACTTTTTTGGATATGCCAGCAATAATGGCGTATTTTTTTACCAGTCTCTCTATCGAGCGAGGAGTGAGGCGCATCTCGCCCTTGGCATTTTTATTCTTGCCGAACTGGATGAACATGGCGTCATCCATGTCTTTGCGGAGTTTCAAGTATGCCTTGATCGCACTTTTGGCTTCGTCGGACAGGAATACTACTCGGACTTTCTCGCCCTTGCCTCGGATAGAGAATTCGTCTTTGGTGAGATCTAGGTCGCGGTTGAGGCTAGCGAGCTCGGCGAGACGAAGTCCTGTGGAGAAGAATAGTTCGAGAATCGCTTTGTCTCGGAGCGCTGAGATATCTGCGCCCTTCGGGGCAGAGAGGAGTCTCTCGAGTTCAGTGTGTGACATGAGGTCGAGGCTTCTCTGGGCAGTCTTGGCGAGTTCGATCTTGTCTGGCGACATAGTGGTGACCCCGCGCTTCATCATGTACTTGAGGAAGCTCCTGAGCGCTATGAGGTGATAGTTCTGAGTGTTCTTCTTCATGCTCGCCGCAGTCTGTCCACGAACCTTCATACCAGACTGGCGGTTCAGGAAAAGACGAAACTCGCGAAGTTTGTTCTCGTCTATGTCGGCAGCATCACCAATCTTCGCAAAATCGAAAAACTTGGTTAGGTAGTGGTCGTAATTGCGAACAGTCCGGAGGGACAGACCTTTCTCGATCTCGACGTATTCGAGGAATTGTGTTTTGGCCTCGGCAATCTTCATGCATGTATTATACCAAGCGTCGTAAAATAATGGAGATATGCACTAAGTTAGAGATTTGATGTTTGACTAAGACTTTCAAGAATAAGATAATTAATGAACCGAGGGCTCAGGGTTGGGTATCCGCAAAAGCGGAAGCTGCTCGGCTGACGAAAGGGCTTCTAAGCGAGAACGTGGGCGTTCCACGTTCTCGCCTGGAGGACGCTCTTCCGATCATGTTCATTACTGGAGCTCTTGCTCCACCTATATCCACCGCTCTTGTCAGGGCGGTGTGTTTTTATTTGACAACATCCGTGATCTGGCAGAGAATACAACTATCCCTTAACAGTCCGTGCGATGGAGGGCTGACGATTGTGAAGTTGGTAGGTTGAGTGAACTCTTCTGAGCGAGCGGTGCGGGCCTGGATCAGGCTTGCGGAATAGGCTTTGGTGGAAGTTCTGAACTGCTGCCCCGGGTCCGTACCCTCACTTGGAAGAGAAGTTCTTTTGTCACATGCAAATACACGTCAAACCAAACGTTCCTCGAAGAAGACTGTGCTGTTCGCCTGTGAAAGCTGCCGCCCTCGGGCGGCTTTCGCGTTATATTGACTTAATTATCCAGATATGTTACTATCTAGGGGTTCCAAAAGCTTGCCCGGACACCTATTATTTCATCATTTTGCTTTTTCAAAATAATCTAATCAATATTTCGGGTGCAAGTAAGAAAACAGCCTAAAAATACCAATATTCTGGCAAAATAAAAGCCATGAAATAATTGGTGTAAGGGCTTGCGGAACATTTTTATATATAGTAATATCCGACACATGTTAACGACAGCCAAAAAAGCGAAAGTCATCAAGAAGGCCCAGATCCACGATAAGGATACAGGTTCTTCTAATGCACAGATTGCTATTCTTTCAGAAAGAATCAAGGAGCTATCCGACCATTTGAAAAAGCACAAAAAGGATAACCACTCTCGCAGAGGTCTAATCAAGCTCGTCGCTAAGCGCCGAAACCACTTGAAATTCCTCGAGAGAAATGACAAGGCTGCTTTCGAGCAGATCTCAAAAGAGCTCAAGCTTGCTAGCTAAGCTCCTCTCTTAGACTTTTTCGCGGTATACTTTATTTAGATTTTCTAACGGGCTGCAAGCCCCCACACCTATATTTTGATTGCGCCGAAGGCGCGTTTATAAAACTATAAAAATATAGGTGTGGGGGCAAGCAAAGGAACAATTTATTTTTTTTAATATTAATTTCTACGCATTTCTTTTGCGTACTATAGACTATGAGTAAAATCATTAAACACAAGGAACAGCGAGTCGGTGTATTCATCGACGCGCAGAACCTATATCACACGGCCAAGAATCTCTTCGGCCACAAAGTCAACTTCGGCAAAATAGTCGAAGATGCAGTAGCAGGTAGAAAACTCGTTCGAGCCATTTCCTATGTCATCACATCTGAATCTGGCGAAGAACAAGGGTTCTTCGACGCACTGAACAAAGCGGGCATCGAGACGAAAGCCAAGGACCTCCAGATATTTGCCGGTGGTGCCAAGAAAGCTGACTGGGATGTCGGACTCGCCGTCGACGCTATCACTATGGCGCCGAAACTCGACGCCGTCATTCTGCTCTCCGGAGATGGAGACTTCATCCCGATGGTCCAGTATCTCCAGATCCACTCGGGTATCCAGGTAGAAGTCGCATCATTTGGTAAATCTTCTTCGCAGAAGCTTATCGAAGAATGTGATGACTTCATGGATCTCTCTGAGAATCCAGAGAAATATCTTATCGGATTCCGTAGCCGCCGTGTCCCACGTGGGGGCCGAGGCCGACCGGGAACCGACAAGCCGGCAACGTCCAATGTGACGATAAGTCCAGCGGTACCTAAGTAGGATTTAGGATTTAAGAAGTAAGATTTAAAAGCAAAAAGCCCAATTCGGGCTTTTTGCTTTTGGTTTGACAGTCACTGAAATAAATATAATATATTGTTCGAAACGGCCCTTTAGCTCAGCCCGGGAGGTGACTTGATAGTCAAGGATCGTTGTTTGTGTACTAGTTAAGCAAACAGCATGAATTGCCAGTATTTTCACCAGACAGAGCGCTCGACTGCCAGTTGAGAGGTCCCTAGTTCAAATCTGGGAAGGGCTACAATGAAGTCCGCCATGAATGTGGCGGGCTTCCTTTTTTAGGAGAAATCTCTATACTTTAGATATTAAAAGATTAACTAGTTTGCGTTTAGGCAGGTAGGATTGAAGCCATTGGTTTCAGTACTAAAGCCTAGACGGAAACTCATAATTAGATGAAAGAAAAGAAATTTAGTTTAGAGCTTGGGGGACAGAATATTGTCGCCACTTTTTCGGATTTTGCCGATCAGTCGAACGCTGTGTTCATGTCCTGCAACGACACGATCGTTCTAGTTACAGCAGTCATGTCCAAAGAAAAGAGCGATATGCCGTACTTCAACCTCACAGTCGACTATCTCGAGAAGTTCTATGCTTCGGGCAAGATTGGCGGAGGCAGGTTCATGAAGCGTGAAGGCAAGCCGACAGACGAGGCTATACTTGCTGGGCGTGTTATCGACCGCACCATCCGTCCACTCTTCGATCAGACTATGGAATACGGCGTTCAGATCATTGCTACAGTCCTGTCTATGGATGACTCGATTGATCCAGGCATACTCGCCGTGAATGGTGCGTCTCTCATACTCTCAGTTTCCGAGATCCCATGGGCTGGCCCTGTCGGTGCAGTTAGACTCGGAGAGTTTGAGGGTAAAGTGCTCCTGAACTCATCTCAGAAAACTCGCCAAGCTGGTTTTGATTACGACCTCATCGTCTGTGGTAAGGATGGGCGGGTGAACATGGTTGAAGCTATCGCTTACCAGATCCCCGAGGACGTCATCGCTGCCGGACTAGCCAAGGCATCGACTGAGATAACGAAGCTTGAGAACTGGCAGAAGGAGATAGGCAAAGAGCTCGGCAAGACCAAGCGTGTCATCGAGAAAGAAAATGTTTCAGCTGAAGTTCTGGCAATATTTAATGACAAGATTGCCGGAGTGCTCAAAGACTACGTTATGACCGGCACTCCAGGTAAAGAAAAGATGGAGGAGATCAAGTCTGTTTGGAAAAAAGCTCTGAAGGACGCAATGCCTGATGCCAAATCTCTGAAGAAAGAGATGGAATACTTCGAAGAAGAGATCAACAAGATTATTCACGATGAGGCTGTGCAGAATGACAAGCGTGCGGATGGTCGCAGGATGGATGAGGTGCGAGAACTCTTCGCCAAGGCTGGTGGATTCTCGTCACGTCTCCACGGAACAGGTATTTTCTATCGCGGAGGTACACACATCCTGACAGCGCTTACGCTCGGTGGTCCAGAAGACATGCAGCTCGTTGATGGCATGGAGGTAGAAGAGGACAAGCGCTTCATGCATCACTATAACTTCCCACCGTACTCCGTCGGAGAAACTGGTCGGGCTGGATTCGTGAACCGCCGCGAGGTCGGCCACGGTGCACTCGCTGAGAAGGCTCTCGAAGTCGTGCTCCCGAACAAAGAAGATTTCCCCTATACTATCCGTCTCGTGTCAGAAGCTCTAGCCTCGAATGGTTCGACATCTCAGGCGTCCATCTGCGCCTCTACTCTCGCTCTCATGGACGGCGGTGTGCCGATCAAGGCGCCAGTCGCCGGCATCGCTATGGGACTCATGTACAAGGATGAACAGAACTACAAAGTCCTGACTGACATCCAGGGCCCTGAGGATCACCACGGTGACATGGACTTCAAGGCGGCCGGTACTGAGAAGGGTGTCACAGCCATCCAGCTCGATGTGAAGGTGGAGGGTGTCAGTCTAAAAATTCTCGGTGAAGCACTCGAGCAGTCTAAAAAGGCTCGTATGCAGATACTCGAGGTTATCAAGGCGGCTATTCCAGAACCACGCAAAGAGATTAGTCCATTCGCACCGAAGATTGTCGTGACGAAAATCGCTCCATCAAAGATCGGCCTCGTTATCGGTGGAGGTGGCAAGACAATCAACGAGATTCGCGAGAAGACTGGTACCGAGATCACTATCGAGGACGACGGAACAGTCTACATCACCGGACTTGCTGATGGACCAGAGCGTGCCAAGAAGATAATCGAAGACATGGTCTTCGAGTGGCCGATAGGTTCTGTTACTAGTGGGGAAGTTGTCGGTATCAAGGAATTCGGTGCGTTCGTCAAAATGATGAATGGGCAGGAAGGTATGGCACACATCTCTGAACTTGCAGACTTCCGTGTAGAGAAAGTAGAGGATTACCTCAAGCTAGGCCAGATAATCCCAGTCAAAGTTGTAAAGATAGAGAACGGCAAGATTGGGCTCTCAATCAAGCAAGCACAGAAAGACTTCCTGACAAAAAAGAGCTCCGAAAAACCTGTTTAGAAATGCGCGCGTTCTCGCTTGTAAACGGCGAGCCGCTCAGTCTAGAAAAAATCCGCCCTTCAAAAGGCGGATTTTTTCTGCTAAGTCATTTCTAAACAGGTTTTTACTTCGTAGAGAGTCGCCACTTTCCCCCTAGAAGCTAGTCACTAGTCACTAGAACCCTGATATAATTATCACCATGGCTGACGAACCAACTGATATAAGTAAGGCTTTGGAAAAAGCTGATGAGAGCATTACAACCAAGAATGCTTTGGCGACTAAGCACGCCAAGCAGACAGGTGAGGTTCGTACGTACGCGACCGATATCGGCGAGATGATGAAGAAGGAAAAAGGCTCCGTTATCAAGATAGCTCTGGCTGAGCAGAAACGTCGCGACGAGTACAAGAAAAAGACTGACCCGACCGCAACTCGTAATATTGTCGTTGTTATGCTCGGATTCATCCTCATCGTCGGTGGCATAATGATATTCATTTACACTGTGATGAATAGGGCGAGACCTGTAGAGGTGACGAGCTTCGTAACCACACTTCCAAGCTTCATATTTACCGAGAACCAGGTTCAGATCGATGTGACAGAACTCAACCGCACAGAGCTCATCGCTGCTATCCGGGCACAGGTGAACAACACCACCCTCGGCGCCGAGACCATTAACAATTTGTTTGTTTCATATCGTGGGGTGAACGGACAGGCTCAGATCCCATCGACCTTATTCCTACAGAAACTCGGCGTGGAGATCCCTGATACGTTGGCGCTGAATCTGTATCCAGAATTTTCCCTGGGCGTATATAGTCTGCCTAGAGGCAATGACCTGTTTATGATATTGCGGGTCAAGGATTTTAATGAGGCGTTCAGTGCAATGCGTGAATGGGAGTCATACATGCTGACAGAGATGGTCAGGCTATACAGTATCGATACGAAAGATTATGGCAAGGAGATATTTACCAAGGATTTCGAGAACGAGACTATATATAACAAGGAGGCTAGGATACTCAAGGACGAAGACGGCAAAGCCATACTTTCATACATATTCCTCGATACTCGTACCGTTATGATAACCACTCAGACTGACTCAGTGGGAGAGGTGATAAAAAGGTTGAATCTACAGACTATTAAGTAGCTGATAGCTTTTAGCGTATAGCTTATAGAAATGAACGAGACTATTAAATCTCACAAAGAATTGATCGTTTGGTAAAAAGCCTTTGAGCTGACTAAAATGATCTATAGGTTGAGTGAGAAATTACCATCAAAGGAAAACTTTAGTCTACAGAATCAAATTAGAAGAGCTGCCGTGTCCATACCGTCAAACATTGCCGAAGGTCGAAATAGAAAAACTGCGAAGGATTTCCTGCAATTCCTTCGTTTCGCCTTTGGTTCCGTCGCTGAAGTAGACACTCAGTTGCTTCTGATGAAAGATCTGTATGGAATTAGTTCAAAAGAATGTGATGAATTACTAATAGAGGTAAGCAAGATGCTCAGGTCAATGATCGTTAAGCTAGAAGCAAAAAGCTAGACGCTATAAGCTACTGTGTTAAAATAGTCACTATGGACATACAAACATTAAGAAGCAAGCTATTAGAAGAACGCGCTCAGCTCGAGAAAGAACTCGGCGATCTCGGTGTTCGGGATCCAGAGACGGGTGATTGGGGGGTTGTAGGTGAGCCTGACGGCGAAGAAGCTGACAAGAACGATATGGGAGACCGTGACGAAGAGTTCGCAACGAAAGCCAATACTCTCGGTCAGTTAGAGCTCCGATATAAAGACGTTAATGACGCATTGGTCAATATCGAAAAGAATGATGGTTCATACGGCAAATGTACAATCTCTGGCGAGATGATCGAAGAAGATCGCCTGATGGCGAATCCTGCTGCCAAGACCTGTAAGGCGCACATGGATTAGTGAGTCTGTAGGTAATAGTTGTAGAAAGAAAAATCCCGGAAGGGGCTTTTCTTTTTCACAACTTTTCTTAAATCTTAATTCCTAAATCTTAGATCTCTTGTTAAAATTTATTTATGTCGTTTTCTCGTGTTTACTCGGCACAAATAAATATTTTAGATGGTCAGCTTATCACCGTCGAGACGGATATTTCTCGCGGACTTCATAATTTTGCCATCGTCGGACTCGCGGATAAAGCCGTGGAGGAAGCACGTGATCGTGTCGGGTCTGCAATCAAAAACTCAGGCCTGAAATCTCCGAAACAATCGAATCAGAAAATCGTCGTTTCGCTCTCACCGGCGAATGTGAAAAAAGAAGGTTCGTATTTTGATCTCGCTATCGCTCTCGGGTACATGCTCTCGAATGATGAGATCAAATTCGACCCTGAGGGTCGGATATTTCTCGGAGAGCTCGCACTAAATGGGGAACTGAAGCCGGTCAAAGGAGTGCTATCACTCGTAAAGTCCGCCAAGGCTTTAGGCTTTCGGGAAGTTTATGTCCCAACACAGAATGCCAAAGAAGCAGCGCTGATCGAGGGTATACAGATATTTCCTGTTAAAAATCTGAAAGAGGTCGTGGAACACTTGAGTGCCGACAAGCCGTTCTGCATAGACTGTCAGCCTGTAACACCTATCGTATACGGAGAGCGCAAATTTGCTATAGATTTTGCCGACGTCCGAGGTCAGGAGCTCGCCAAGCGCGGGCTCGAGATCGCGGCAGCTGGTGGGCACAACATCGCTATGTATGGCCCGCCAGGCACAGGGAAAACTATGCTCGCTAGGGCATTCTCATCCATACTTCCCGGATTATCCAAAGAAGATATCCTAGAAGTCACTGCGATACATAGTATCGTCGGCATACTCGAAGACTCACTAGTGACAGAGACGCCTTTTCGCTCACCGCACTCGACCAGTAGTTACGTGTCAGTTATCGGTGGCGGAACATTCCCGAAGCCTGGAGAAGTAACGCTCGCACACAAAGGCGTTTTATTTCTAGACGAATTCCCGGAGTTCGATCGTCGTGTGCTCGAGTCCCTGCGTCAGCCACTCGAGGACCGTGTAGTGAACATCGCCCGCGCTAGAGGCTCTGCTACGTATCCAACCAATTTCATCCTCATTGCCGCTATGAATCCACCACCAGCGAATGCCAGTGCTGCCGAGATCGTACGATATCGGAAAAAGATTTCAGGGCCGATTATGGACCGTATCGATATGTGGGTGAACGTCGTGAATATCGATTATGACAAGCTCGGGAGCAAAGAGCGCGAGGGTGAGCTGAGTGAAAATATTAAAAAGAGAGTGGTGACTGCTCGTGATAAACAGAAGGCGAGACTAGGGCAGTCTCGTGCACGGACGAATGCTGAGATGGGAGTCAAAGATATCGACAAGCTCATCACGCTCGGGAAAGATGTAAAGGATATCCTGAATACCACAGCCAAGAAACTGAATCTATCAGCGAGAGCGTATCATAGAGTTATCAAGCTCGCTCGGACGATAGCGGATCTAGATGCTAAGGAGGAGATACAGATGAAGCATGTACTAGAGGCGCTTCAATACCGACCGAGAGAGATGGCGTAGAAGGGCGCTCCGCAAAACATAAGCTTTCTCAAACCCTCGAAGACGCAAGCGCCGGCTTTTGCCTAAAACGGCAAAACCGGTTACGTTCTCGGATTTTCGAAAGCTTATATTTTGCTCCGCTACGAGGGAGACGGGATGACCCTTGTAAAAACATCGTCAAGAAACCAGGATGTTTTGCTTTAGAAGGCCGTATTGTCTGAACAAAGCCAAAGCTTTGTGAGTTTACGGCTCTTCTTAGCCAAAAACATTCTGGTTTTAGGTGTTTTTACACTGGGTCTTGGGCTTTTGTTACTTTTGCCCCAAGGCAAAAGTAAGAGAGGTGGCCATAAAATATCCAAACCTTTATATTATTTTTTGCAGATGGCTTAAACTTATACTTATGACGCTAATCATAGTAAAAATCCCCGAACGGGGATTTTTACTAGTACATCGCATCGGCTATAGCTCGACCGTTTATGCCAGATTTGCCTGGACGAATCTCGAAGTGTAGATGAGGGCCTGTTGAGCGGCCGGTGTTTCCGACGGCGCCTATTACCTGACCTTTGGTGACCTTCTGTCCTTGTTTGACGTCTATTCGTGACTGGTGAGCATACAGAGTCTGTGTACCGTTAGCGTGTCCGATGATAGTGAGATTACCGTATCCTCCGTTCCAGGCATTGCCACCTTTGACCACCATGACGATACCGTCTGCCATGGCCTTGATCGGAGTACCAGTTTTCGCGGCGATATCTACGCCGTGGTGAGAGGCAGTGTGTTGACGGCTCTCGACGCCGACAACCGGTCTCGCATAGTAGCCTTTGCTCGAAACAGTCGTTTTAGAAGTTGTCTTCGTCGCTAATTTTACTGGCTCAGTGTCCTCTATCTCGCCTCTCGGGATGATGAGTGTGCTACCTGCCACCAACTGAGCACCTTCTTCTAGACCGTTGAATATGAGGATCTCGCCAACGTCTCCGCCGAAGTCTTTGGCAACTTTTTCTATAGTCACGCCAGGTCTGACAGTATATTTGACCCCGTTGATAGGGAGGATGATGATGGTGTCACCTTTTTTCACTGTACCTTTGAGAGGGATATTGTTTGCCCAGCGGATAGTGTTTGGGGAGATGTCGTACATCTCAGCGATAGCGGCTATCGTATCTCCATCCTTAACCGTATATACGGCGATGTCTTTTGACGCGGACATGTTGGCGACTTCTGCCTCTGTGTCCGTGACTGGACTGAAGTTCGCTACGAGAGCAAAGTCTTCCGTCCTGATTTCGTCAGACCCACCTGTAGCACCGGTAGCGGCTGGCCGTATCCTCGAGCTTAGGAGTGTCACCGTCTGGGAGTTGTATGAGTTAGTCCGTGGTGAGTAGAGCGCTTCTTGTTCTGAAAGGGCGATGCCAGCACCGAGGAGAGGGCTCACCATGAATGTGGTCACCGCTACGACTGGACCAAAAGAAACATACGCCAATCTTTCGAAAAGCGATGTTTTAAGGACTTTTTTAACTCCGCCCGAGGTCTGCTTAGCGGGTGTGGAGTATTGTGAGTTGTTTTTTATAAGCCTATTTTAAAATCTTTGTCCTACGTAGTATGGGCGTAACTGGAAAGTGGCCGTCGGATTATAAAACAAAAATTTGGGACTACTCTCTCCCCCTGAGAGGGAATGAGAAGTTACCCATGAAGCTATCCTATCGGATGCCCGCTCTCGCGTCAACGCAAATGTGGATAACCATAAAACCTTGACTAGCAGTAAAGATTTGTGGTCCAGTAGTGTTATATTTAAAGGCTTTAATGATATAATTGTTGGCGTATGTCGTCTCGTGAAATACCACCAAATTCGGGGCCTAACCCTAGTGAGGGTTCTTCTGACTCCCCGGAGAAAAGCGAGTCGCGCCAACGAGAAGAAAACGAAAAGGCTACAATCGAATCCATTGTGGCAAAGAAAATGTCTGGCCAACCTCTTTCTGCTTCCGAAGAAGCTCAATACGGAACAAAGGATATTGCAAAAAAGGTAGACAAAGAAATCGTCCGGTTGTCAAAAGAAGCGATAAAGAGCACTAAACCTGATTTACCACCCGGTAGACAGAGAACAGGTAAACTAAAAGCAAATGGTGGTCTGGATTCCTTGGCGGCAGTTTCTCAGCGTATGAAAGACAAGCAGGAGCTTGAAAGAATACACGCAGAAGCACCAGAAGAGATAATAGAGGCCTTGCAAGATAGAGGGCTAAGTACGACTGGTACACCCGATCAATTAATAGAGCGCCTGCTTAACGCTGGGATAGATCTTGCAGATTCTCCAGAAGAACATAAACCAGTTACTGTTCAGGTAGAGGCAAAGAAAGCCCCTGATATCAGAGCGCTAAATGCAGAGAGAAGGAAAAAAGAGGCGGAATTGCGAAGTATCGGGCTATCAGTTAATCCTGTGGTGTCAGCAGAAGCAGCTGTCGAAGCTTCTACTTCCAGCGAAGCTGACAAGAATGAAAAAGTTGCTGAGATTGTCGGGAGTATCAAGGCCACTTTAGAAAAAGAATCAGTTCCTACTACCGAGCGACCTTCGGAGGTAAAGAAAGATTCTAAGCAGGAAAATATTATTCCTATAGAAGACCTCGCTCGGATGGAAAAGTTTGTTTTGCGCAGGAGAGCAGGTGCACCCATCGAAGAAGACGAAGTAAGACTATTTAATAAATACGAAAAGGAGATCAATACTCTCTTGTCTAAGCCAGAAGTAAAAAAGGAAGAATCAAAGAAGTCGGAACCTGAATCAAAGCCGCTAGTTCAAGAAAAAGTTACAGACGAGCAGATCGGCGACGTTGCTCGAGCGATAGGTGTCGCTGGTGTTAAGGTTGAAAACCTTCCTGAGAATCAGAAGAGAATATATCAGGCCTATAAGGATCGCATCGATGCCTTGGTTGTACGCATTAGTCCTCCGGATAAGGAGGCGGTAAAGAGTCTAGGAGGTGCTCAGAAGATAAACTTTTTCCGCGAGCAGACCAAAGCCGGAATTCTCCCGAAGAACGAGGAAAATGAAGACTTCTTGTATAAAAATTTTAATGAGATAGTAAATGATGATGAGACTAAGCTTGCTTACTTTGCAGCTGACTTCGTGGAAAATGGCGACAACCCTGAGCGTACCACTGAGAATCAAGTATTTATTAACCAGAATATTGACGCAATAAACGCCAAGATAAAAGACTTCGGCGGAACGACGTTTTTCACTAAACAAGAAGCAGCTCCAGCACCCGTTGTTGCGCCAGAAGAAGCACCGAAGCCGCAGCAGCCAGAGAAGAAGAGTGTTTCGTTGGCAGAGCAGATCAAGGATTATGTATATAGATACACACACTGGGAGGACATGTCCTCACCAGAGGATAGGCAGTTTCATGCCGATAATGGTCCGGCGATCAACGAGGCGATTGCTGTATTTGCCAAGCAGGTAGAGGACCTAGCGAAGGATATGTTCATCAACGAGATGACTGAACAGCAGTTGTCTGCTGAAAAACTTAAATTTTATAAAGAGAATGAGCAGAATGTAGACATCGCGATCAGTAGGCTTGCCAAAGGCGAGAGGAATTTCGAGAAAAATGTCGCGGAGGTGCATGCAAATGTAGTAGAAGATAAGAAAAGAATCGCGGGACTTATCAAGGATCCAGAAGTTCAAGAATTGATCACAAAGATGAATCTCGATATGCAGTACGTTTACAGCCTGTCGCCGGAGTTTTTCGACCTAGACTCGAACAAGCAAATCTATATCCTAGACAAGATCCGCCAGAAGATAAGCCTCGACGCTACATTTGAAGCAGAAGACCGAGTCAAGAAACAGCTCGGCCGAAAAGCGAAGTCACCACTCGATTGGTTTAATAAGAGAATTGAGCTACTCACCAAAGAATTCCAAGAGACCAAGGCTCGTAGGGAGGTTATCGACGAGGCCAAGAATAGCGGCCTAGGAGATTATGCGGGAGATATAGAAGCGATGACTAAGCATGTCGCCAAATTAGACATGAATATCAGCTACAGCGCTGAGGGTAAGCCGATACTTGAATATGTAAATCCAAAATCTTTCGAATGGGATCCGGAGTATATAAAAAGGTTCAAAAAAAGCGAGAGCCCTGTCGAGTATGTAAATAGATTCAATGAGGCTGCGACCGCAGTTTCGGAGATGCCCCACGAATGGAGCCAGCCAAATGCGAACATCATTGACAAGATGAAGTACAAGAAAGCTTGGGCCAAGTATGAAGTACAGCGCGACATCCTGTTTGGTGCTGTCGTCGAACAGAAGAAAAAAGAAATTCCTGACAACGAAGAAGAGGCCTCGAAGTCTGCGATGGAATGGATGACTATGATGAATAGCAAAGTCAGGATGAATCAGCTCCTGACAGAGTATCCTGAGATCGAGCAGTTCGAGAATAAAGGCCCTTCTTTTAATCCAGAGGATCTAAACTCCAAAGAATTCCAGTGGACAGGAAAGAAAGCATTGTTTGCCGCAGGATGGTTTACCAAGGATCTGGTTCGTGATAACTGGGCAGAAGTCTCTGCGGCTATTTTTGCCGGAGGACTCGGCGGGTTACTTGGCCTGCGCAAGAAATGGGTGGAATACGATGATGCCGAAAAGAGAAAGAGATATGGCCAAGCTGTAGGGGGTAAGAATATAGAAAAGGGTATAAAAAAGTTTATAAATGCTGGCGAGACAGCGGATAGACTTCAGTGGTTTTTAGACAAGATCGAGTCTCCAGAGCCTGGAGAAAATATAGAAAAGTTTGCCGAGCGACTCAAGAACCACCTAGCGATAATAGACGAGCGAATCTCTTCCGGAAGAGTAAACTACGGCGACAAAAAAGAATCCCTCATAAATAAGATAAAGATTATCGAGAAGATGGCCGAAGCTCAGACGAAACTTTTCACTATGGGGCAGTTCAATGAGGTCGTCGAGAGCCAGAGTATGTTCAACAAGTTTAGCGTAACTATGAATAAGTGGCTTCCTGAGGCGGTAACGAACTTCTTCGATAAGCATGGTGATAATTCTAAATCAAACGACAGACTCGCCGATAGGTTCGATCGATCCCAGAAAGATAGCCAAGCCATGAAGGCAAAAGCCGCGCAGCTAACGCTCGCATTTGGCAAAGGTGCCGCGCTGGCGGCGACGGCATTCGGCGCTGGTTGGTTGGTGAGAGAGGGGTGGGACCTCATCGGTTCTGGTCCCGCTATACCAGGCAGAACAAATGATTTGATAGACGGTAGTGAGGGGGGCGGAAACGAGGTTCCTCGAACACCTACTCCTGGCGTGCCTGGTAGGCCGGCAGTTCCAGAGGGATATATTCCTGAGGCAGATAGGGAAACAGTTCCATCAGTACTCGATACAGTGCCTAAACCGCCGAGTTCGTCTGTGCTCGACAATGTACCTAAACCACCAGAGCCTGGCGCAACTGTCGTAATAGAGGAAACTCCAGAGCCGAAAGCCCCCGAAGCAACAGACTCAACTCCAAAATCTCCGGAGACTAAGTCTCGGATGAAAGAAGTTCTCGGAACTCGAGATGACGGTCATTTGGATCTAGCGGAGATGAAGAAGAATTTCCAGATATCCAAAGACGCTTCAGGTGGGTTCGACATCGACATAAAGAACATTAACGATTTCGACAAGGTCAAAGCTTATATCAAGAATCCGATAAAGTTCGTAGATTTTTCACAGACTGACTTACCGGCAAATCTAGAGAAACCTCAGTGGGGTATCCAAGCCATGATCAGCGCCAAAGGTGAGATCAAGGAATTCTTGGCGACACAGCAGTATCTAGAAGAACTAGAGAAAGCCGATCCTAAATCTGGAGATATACCAGCACTCAAAGAGCACATGAAAGTCATGGGCGGGGAGATCAGAGCCAAGATGGCAGAATTCTACAGGAAGAATGCTGGGAAGGTTATAGAAGGAAAACTATTCAAGCCTTTCGAAGACTGGGTAGGGCCGACATCGGCTATTCCTAGCAGTATGGATGATGCGACCGCAAGTCTCGATGGTGGAGGCGGGTTCATCCCGCCAGAACCAGAGCAGGAATACACTGTCTATGATCCGAGCGAAACACCAAAGGTGCCTAGTCCTGAACCCGTCTCAACAGATACATCCGCTGGTCAAGAAGTCGTGACGTCACCACCCGCGCAGACCTATGAAGTCTGGACTCCTCCCGCGCCTGTCACAGAAGCGCCTACACCTGTCGAAGCTCCGACTGAGTATAAAGTTTACGATTCAGGATTGGCACCTGAGTCAGTGGCGCCGACACCCGAACCTCAGCCTGAACCTGCGACAGAGTATACGGTTTACAATCCAGGCATGGCGCCGGAAACTTCACCCGCCACTCCAACGCCAGAACCAGAACAGAAATACACCGTCTATGACCCTTCTGAAAAGATAGCACCAGAGGTTACTAAAACAGCTAGTGGAGAGTACTCCCTCGAGAAAACTCCTACGAGTCGTGTCATAGAGGTAGACAATGAATACATGAAAGGCAAGATAACTCTTGTTGAGGACAAGAGCGGAGTAGTAAAAGAAATATACGATGTAACTACTAAAGATCTTGATCCGGACAAATATTTCGTTGAAAATTGGAAGGACGGCTTAACTGCAAAAGAAATCGAAGACAAAGAGATATTCTTGAGAGCGTATCTTAATAACCAAGATATGATAGTCGGCCAAGTTGTGGAGGAAGGAGATAAGTTCTATAACGCTGTGGATGCCAGAGTCGATCTTTCGTTTGAAAAGATCAAAGACGTGCTGAAGACTGAACACATGATTGCTGAAGAGGCAGACACTCCAGAGGTTGCTTCGGGTAATGTTTCGGAGGCGACCATCTCGAAAGAGGAAATGGACGTTGCCAAAGAATCCGGCGTCGAAGTCGAAGAAGCACCTCGGCCTATCGAGAGTACTCAACATGGTGAGTTAAAAGGCGAATACGTCTCAGAACTTCAGACTTCTCCGACTGAGAGAGTTATCAGCTTTAACAATCCTGACGGTGAAGTCCGTGGACAGATTCAAATAGTGTATGACGAGAAAACTGGAGAGGTTGAGGGTGTTAAATACAGTAAAGACACGGGAAGCCTCTTCTCTGTTAGGCAGGAGGTTGTTTGGGCAGAGCATATGGAGGATAATTGGCGTAATAATCTCGGTACCAGGTCATCAATGGGGGTAGAGATCGAGGCTAAAAGATACATAAGATACAAGGGTATACTGCAGTCCTGTGGTTTCAAACCAGGTACTCCAGAGTATAAATACTTTAACGGGGAGTTAGAGGCTATCATCAAAAAGTCTGGCAAATTCATCAAAGAAGAAACCATTTTCCCTTCAAAGGGCTAAGCGCTTTTGTGTTATAGTGTCTACTTATGGACTATCTGAGTGGACTAAATGAGAGGCAAAAAGAGGCGGTGCTCCACAAGGACGGCGCGCTTTTGATTGTAGCCGGAGCTGGAGCCGGCAAGACGAAAACTATCACTCATCGTATCGCTTATCTCATCGAGCAGGGGGTTGTTCCGGAGTCTATACTCGCCGTTACTTTCACCAACAAAGCTGCCAAAGAGATGCAGGAGCGGGTGCAGTCGCTCGTTGATTTCTCAGGTTATCCTGGTCGACCGGTTATCTGTACGTTTCACTCGCTCGGTGTACGGATCATCAAGGATAATGCCAAACTTCTAGGTCTCAGTCGTCATTTTGCCATCCTCGACGACTCGGATTCGATGTCCATTATCAAAGAATCCATGAAAGAGCTCGGGCTCGACACGAAGACTAGTTCTCCGCGACTCATTCGTAGCGTCATCTCAAAGAACAAGAACAATTTTGTAAGTCCAGACGAGTTCGCTCAGAATATCAAGTCTCATGTAGGGCAAATCACACTCTCAGTGTGGCGTAAGTATGAGGAGAAGAAATCAAAAGAGGGCGGTCTAGATTTTGACGATCTGTTACTCAAGACAGTGCTCATCCTCGAGAAGCACCCAGAAGTATTGGCGGGATATCAGGACAGGTTTCGCTACATCCATATCGACGAGTATCAGGATACGAACAAAGTTCAGTATATGTTGACGAAAATGCTCGCCGACAAGTATGGCAACATATGCGTCGTGGGCGACAGTGATCAAAATATCTACAGTTGGCGCGGAGCTGACATCGTTAACATCCTCAATTTCGAAGAAGACTATCCGAATGCGAAAGTTGTACTTCTCGAAGAGAATTATCGCTCGACTAAAAATATCCTCGGGGTGGCGAATGCCATCATAAAGAAGAACGTCCAGCGTAAGGAGAAGAATCTTTTTACTGAGAACAAAGAAGGGGAGCTCATATCTATATTCGAAGCATATAACGACCGACTTGAGGCTGAGTTTATAGCCGAACGCATCGTAGCTCTCGTTGACCAGGGGACGAAGTGCGAAGATATCGCGGTACTGTATCGGGCGAATTTTCAATCTCGAATACTAGAAGAACAGATGCTGCTCTACAGCGTTCCTTATCAGGTGCTCGGAGTTAAGTTTTTTGACCGCAAAGAAGTCAAAGACGTTCTGTCATACTTACGATTATCGCTTAATAGAGATTCTATTTCCGATTTGCGCCGAGCTATCGCATATCCGAAAAGGGGACTCGGTCCGACAACTCTGGCAAAAATAGTCACAGGCAAGAGTGCCGAACTACCAGCTAAGACTCTGCAGAAAGTAAACGAGTTTTATGAGTCTCTCGACAAGATTCGTGAGTACAGTGAGAGCCATCTACCATCAGAAACTATCAAATACATCATAAAAGCTTCCGGTATCGAGGCAGATCTGACGAAGAGTCGCACCGAAGAGGACCTCGAGCGTCTAGAAAACATCAAGGAAATAGTGACTTTCGCGGCAAAATACGATTCATTTCCACCACTCGAGGGTGTCGAGAAGCTCCTCGAAGAGTCTGCTCTGGTATCTGACCAAGACTCGCTCTCGGTTGAGTCAGAGGCTAGGAAGGAGAAGAACAAGCGTGGAGTGAAGCTCATGACCGTGCATGCATCCAAAGGTCTAGAGTTCGAATATGTTTTCATTGTCGGTCTCGAGCATGAACTGTTTCCGCACGTCCGCGAGGGTGGCACTGATGCTGATATGGAAGAAGAGCGTCGATTGTTCTATGTCGCGGTAACTCGAGCCAAGGAGAAGCTCTTCCTTTCGTATGCGACACTCCGAATGCTGTTCGGCGAGACTAGACTTCAGGCTCCTTCGTCGTTTCTCCAGGATGTGCCGATGGATCTAGTCATCCGCGAGGAGAGGGAGTCGAGCGGGTTTGGTAATAATGTCGTGTACCTCGATTAGGTACACGACGAGGTTATAGGAAATAGGTCTTAGGTTATAGAATAAACATATGAGAGCAAAGAAATCCCTCGGACAAAATTTTTTAAAATCAGCGAAAGCCCTAGGTGATATTGTGCGTGCCGGAAATGTCTCTCTAGGCGACATGGTTCTCGAAATCGGACCAGGGAAGGGGGCTCTCACCGAGAAACTCCTAGAAACAGGCGCAAAAGTTTTTGCAATTGAAAAAGATCGTGAACTGGTTCCTTTGCTTGCGGAGAAGTTCGCTACTTACATCGATTCTGGTAAACTAACTATTGTCGAGGCAGATATTCTAGAATTCAATCCATTAGACTACAAACTACTTACTACAAACTACAAACTCATCGGCAACATTCCGTACTATATCACTGGTGCTATTATTCGGAAATTCCTGGAGTCAGATTACCAGCCGACTCTTGCGGTGTTCCTAGTCCAAAAAGAGGTTGCTGAACGGGTCATCGCCCGAGATAGCAAGGAGTCCATCCTGTCGCTGTCAGTCAAAGCCTATGGCAAGCCGAACATGATAGGTAAGGTTTCAAAGCGGTATTTTGCCCCAGAGCCGAAAGTAGACTCGGCCATCCTCCTCATAGCCGATATCAATAAAGATAATTTTAAAAACGTTAGAGAGATTGATTTTTTCAGCGTGGTAAAAACTGCCTTCGGGCAGAAAAGGAAGACTTTAGTTAAAAACCTCGAGAATCTGGGCCTAAATAAGGAAATAATCATGAAAAGCCTCACAGGTAATGGCGTCCCTGACAAAGCTAGGGCCGAAGATCTATCTATAGAGACATTTATACAGCTGAGTAAATCCCTCTTTCCCCAAAACGGCACACGGAAATAGCCAGAAGGATATATAATCAAAGGGTGAAATATATAAGACCAGTATTAATTATTTCTCTTGTAGTCATTCCGGCAATCACATTTGCATTTTCGCTATCACCATTGAAACCTCTGGGTGGTAAAATCATAACAGCTCCTACGCCTGGAGTTTCGTGTCCAGCCGGTAAACAACCAGGCAGTCCTTTTACTGTTGTTCCAGCAGGTAGTGGGCCATCTTGGCTTTTGGTTGGGGACTATCATCCTATTTCAAACCACTTTATGTTAGCGCCCAACGAATGGATACTAGGGCTTTATATAGCAACTCCTTTACCGGAATGCACAACACAGTCACTACCTCCAGTACCGGTAAGTGGCTACAGAACATTCTTTAACGGAACTTCGCGTTAATACTTAGCCATGATTTCAAAATACCTCCCAAGTAAGAAATTCGTCAAAGTCATGGGCGTGGTAATAATTACCGGCGTCGTGATTTTGGCGGTAGCTATGCTCGTCAGTCGTCGGCAAACTTTTGAGAATAAAAACGATGAGTCTCTATTTCTCGTTGAGGGTGCAATAGAGAATTTTTATAACACAGATACGGATAAGGACGGAGTCTATGATTGGGAAGAGGGTCTGTGGGGAACGGATCCATTCAATAAAGACACTGACAGTGACGGGGTGACAGACGGAGAAGAGATCGGTTCTAACAAAGAAGAGATACGCGAGAAGAATAATCTCGGGGGGGAGGTCACCGCCTCTGAGGACTTGAATCAGACTGAGATATTTGCTCGGCAACTATTCTCAGCAGCATCACTTGCCGGACAGCAAGGCGGCCTTTCTCAGGAGTCTATGGAGGCGTTCTCTAAATCTTTTGGTGGTGCCATTTCCGACTCCAAGATAAAAGATCCTTTCACATTGTCTGATCTAAAGCTTACAGCCGTGAGTCCTGTCGACTACAAGACCAGCCTCGGTGAAGCTTTTGACCCATACTTGCAAGCCGGGATTAATCCACTCAACGTTATATATAGATTCTCTAATGGCGACACTGCAGTTTCTGGAGATATAGATCAGCTTTCGGAGATTTATAACGGTATCTCGAATTCTTTGCTTGCGATTCCAACACCGCATAACGCCGCTGGCATCCAGTTGTCTTTGATAAACACAACAGCAAAACTCTCTTTGGCATTTATAAACATGAAACACATAGAAGATGATCCGATACTCGCCGTCGTTGGTTTCTATCAGTATCAGGAATACTCAGTAGAGCTCGAGAATACCCTCGAAAAATTGAAGAGTTATTTTAACTCAAGTGGTATAATCTAATCGTATTTTATGAAATTCGCAATTAAGCTACTCAAGAAAACATTCTGCCTCGTCCTGATTGCATCACTGTTCAGTCAGACTGCGCTAGTTTTTTCTCCTGAGTATGTGGAGGCTCAAGGGGTGGGCGGGGGCGCCTCAGGACAGGTTAGCACAGGCTTCGGAGCCTCGGGCATAATAGGTACCGCTCTAAACTGTTCAGGTGTGATGGATAAGCTGGCCGGCGCACTCAGCGGCCTGTTCAAAGTTACTGTAAAAGAAGTGCCTGTAGGGGATAATACAAACAACACTAAAGAGGGTTGCCTTGACAGTATCGCTCACGAAATCGTCGTCCGTATCATGGATAAGATAACTCTAGCTACTGTTGATTGGATCAATAATGGTTTCGAGGGTCAGCCACTTTTCCTAGAAGACCCTCAGAAATTCTTTGAAAACGTGGCCGCTCGCGAGATTAACTCTCTGACCGGTTGGTTTACAGCTAGCCCAGAGGGCTACCCGTTCGGGCAGATTGTTATGACAACAATACTTACGAATCTACAATCACAGTTCTCCCAGAACGTTCAGTTCTCACTGAACGAAGTATTGGCACATGGAACATATGAAGATTTCAGATTCAATTTCAATGTCGGCGGATGGGCCGGCTATTCAGCTTTTTATAAACCAAATAACAACCCTTTTGGTAACTATTTACTTGTTAACCGAGAACTCGGTAGGAAGATCGGAGGGACGACTATTACTGTCGGTGACAACTATAGTAAACAGATTCAGCAGTCTGGAGGATTCTTGAATCAGAGAAAGTGTGTAGTGTCAGGAACAGGTAACAACGACTATATCCCAGAAGACGATGAGTCAGGGTACCATATACCATCAGGTGGCATGCCTACGATCGCCCTCTGGGAGTTCTTGATTGGCGCCGATCAGGGTACACCGGCATTTCAGAGCGTTTACGACCAACTCCAGCCGGGATTCACTGGACCACTCACCGCACAGGCCACAGACGTTCAGGCTCAGATAGAAAACTATGAACTACGCAGTACATGTCGCGAGTGGAAAACTATTACGCCAGGCAAGGTGGTTTCAGATCAGCTGACATCCGCACTCAACATACCTACGAATCAGTTGATACAGGCCGACGAGGTCAGTGAGAACCTCGCGCTCATTTTCGACGCGTTACTACTTCAGTTGGTAAACACAGGACTACGATCCCTCGACGGGGATGATCCTTCTACGAACGTTGCGTTGGCACAGGTCCAGGGCTTACAGCCAGGGCAGGTTTCAAACGGTCAGACCCCTCCTCCATCGGTTGATACAATAACTGGAACAGGATATTCACAAGAGCCATTAGTTCTGGTGCAACAGTCCTATATTCAGCAGGCTCAGCAAGCTATGCCAGTTCTGGATAATTTAATACGTAAGATTAAAGCTTTGGATTATTGTGTACCCGGACCGCACCCTTCTTGGGTTGATGAGGCTCAGCAAAACTTAGAGAATTCATTACTCAGTGTCGGGGCTTTTGCCTCCAGTAACCCAGACCCTCAGGACGCCGAAGATGAGAATCAAGATTACTACGCTAGCGTTATCCAGAGTCTAACCGGTATAACAATAGAACAAAGCCCGGCGATGCATAACCATACTCAGTTTATGGATTTTATGAACAACCTTTACGCAAAATATTCCGAAAAGATGCTAAATCCTAGTGACGCTGGATATAATCGATTCTTGACCCCGCCTTCTACCAGAATATTCCTGGAAAATCTATTGAATGAGATGCAGGTTTACCAAGCCTCGTATGATGATCTAAATGAATATCTTAATAACATTACCTCATATTTACCAACACTTATATCTATAGAGGCAACTATAAATAACATCGCACAGACTAACGGTGGAATAGTTGATCCGACCAACCCACAGGTTCAGGCGCAGATATCATTGTTTGAGAGTATCAATAGTCATTTCGCCACGGAAGCACAGCTCAGTGATTTGCAGACAAATTACGTATTGTTCCAGAACAGGGAGACCACAGTAAACAGTCATTTGGATAGCTGTATAACCGAAACGGTGGTTGGGCCATACAATAATCCGAATAATAGGGTGGCTTATCCAGCTGCGATATTCCCATATGTACACAGTGTCTCATTGGTACCACTTCCGGGCCCGAACGACAGCTTCTTCGATGGAATTCAATTTGCTGGCAATACAAACAACGGCAACATAGATGTTACTTTTGGTGGGGTCAATATCAATGCAGGTGCGACACTTGACACATTCGAAGACCAGGTTCTCCAGTCCATCTACTAGCGTGGTATTTACACACATATTTTACCTAGAACCACTTGGCCAGGTGGTATAATCTGGTCATTGCACTAGGCAGTTTATTTGCGCCTTTTTATAATGAAGAAATTTTTCCTCTCACTCATTATCGGGTTACTCATATTTGGTCCTGTTACGGGGTCCGTGCCTTTGGCGCACGCTCAAGTGAATCCGAGCGAGAACCCTTATCAGAGTTATGAGAACGAAGTAGGTGAGTGCTGGGCACTGAACAAGGGTATCGACATAGGCATGTGTTTCGCCTGGGTTATGTACTTCTTCGCTTGGATCACCAGTAGCTTCGCCGAGCTTACTGCTATGCTCATGGACTACTTCCTAGCGTACTCTCTCGATAGTGGGTCATATAGTGGAGCCAACAATCAGTTCGTGGAGATGGGTTGGTCTATCATCAGAGATATCGCGAACATTTTCTTCATATTTACACTTCTCTATATCGCCATCCGTCATATATTGCAGATGGGCGGGAGCGATACGAAAAAACTGCTCACGAGTCTCATCATCGCGGCGCTACTCATCAACTTCAGTTTGTTTTTTACCAAAGTCATCATCGACAGTAGCAACATTTTAGCCAGGGCGTTCTATAACAATATCGTGGTAGAGAATGATGACAACCTCGACCATAAATCCATTTCTCAAGCACTCGTTTCTCAGGTGAACCCGCAGAAACTCATATCATCAGACATGTTCAAGCCGGTCCCAGCTCCAGGAAGACTTCCGACCGAGCCTGATGCCGGATGGCTCATCACAATATTTTTCCTTGCGACCATCGTGAACATCGCTATGGCTTGGATATTCCTGAGTACATTTTTGCTATTTATAGCGCGCGTTATCGGACTCTGGTTCATGATGATATTCTCGCCGATTGCTCTCGCTTCCAGGGCTATTCCCGGAGCTGAGGGTATGCTCGGGGATTTTGGTTGGAGTGGTTGGATCAAGAGCACACTCAAACTCGCTTTCATGGCGCCGATATTCGTGTTCTTCCTTTTCCTCCTCACGATGTTTTTGAACGTTGCGCTCCAGTCAGTTACGGTAGAGGTGGACCAGAGCACGATGCAACGCATCATGTCTGTGCTCATTCCTTTCATGGCTATTATCATCATTATGACAAAGGCCAAAGACACTGCTACTGAGATGGCCGGAACGTTCGGTCAGGCAGTATTGAGTGGTGTCGGTAAACTTGCCGGGTTCGCAGTCGGCGCTGCGGGTGTCGGTCTTGCGGGAACGGCAATGGTAGCTAGGGGAACCATCGGCCGTGCCGCCACTGCCGCCGCTGGCAGTAGGAGTTTCCAAGAAGCTGCATCAAAGAACAAATACTTTCTTGCTAAAAGTTTGTATAAGGGGGCTCAAGCCGCTTCAAAGGGAAGTATGGACGCGAGAAATAGTACTGGCTTTAGGAGAACTACAGGTTTGCTAGCCTCAGGCTTGGCAGCGGCTGGTATTGCAACCAAAGCAGACCTTGGAAAAGGTACTACAAGAGGTGGGTACTCACAGCGGTTAGAAGAATATCAAAAGAAGAAAGAGAAATTCAAGGAAGATCTCAAGTCTTCGGATCATGATACTTTTAGTGTTACTGATCCTAGAGATCCAACCAAAACCCTTACAACATCAGTCATTCAAGCCGAAACCGAATTTTTGAAAGCTCAGAATGAAGCAAAGAGAAAAGACGAAAATAAAAATATAAAAAGTGCTACTATCGGCAACCCAAGGGAGGATGTCGTTAAAGATTATGATGGTTGGGTAAAAGAAAAAGAAAAAGCCGAAAAAGCCCAGAAACAAGCAGAGATCGATTTTGCAAACGTTCAGAGGGACCCAGCTTCAACACTTGTGCAAAAAGATGCTGCAAGGGTAAAGAAAGACTATTTTACCGACAGGCATGCTGAAATTAGAGGTGTGGTAAAAGGAATAGAGGAAAACTGGGAAACTGAGGAGAAGATCTTCAAGGGAATCAAGAGAGAGCAGACCAAACATGACACTAAGGTGTTACAACAATACGCCGAGTCCGTTAAACCAGTCTCACTCGACACATCTTCTCTTGGCGCAGGTATAAAAACTGGCAGTATGGTTGCACTGGCGCAACTATATGGTTTGGCAAATGGATCAGAAGGCACATACGTTGCAGGAAGAAGTGCAGCTTCTGCAGAACTTGCACGTTCTGCCGAGAAGGAGGAGAAGAAAGCTCAGGCTGAGGCGAAAAAAGACGACAAGAAAACATAAGTAAATCTATGGATCTAGAATTCAAGAAAAAAATAGAAGAGCGCATGAAACAGCTTCCCTCTGTCCTGGCCAAGGCCATCAAGGCTTCGAACTGGGAGAGTATCGTTTTCGATATTGGTCGCAGACACTCGCTTCATGTCGACGACATCGGCGACCTACAGAACGAACTTATCCTCGTCCTAACTGGCATCGTTCATCCTGACGAATTCCGTCATATTGTCATCAGTGAGATCGGTATCCCCGAAGACAAAGCCGACGTTATCATCGAAGAGATCAACGACCAAGTAAACGAGAAGATAAAAAACGAACTGAAGTCCATTATGGACGACGCAGACGAAGACAAAACTGTCGATACCGAGAGCGGGGAACTTGCTGGGTCTGAGAAGGAAGTCCTTAGAGATAGTGGTATCCGCCTCGGAGATGACGTCGATGAGACGGCGAATCAGCACACTCCTCCGGTAGCAGACGGTGTAGAAGCGCCGACTGTCGCAGTGCAGGCTCCGAAACCAGAACCAAAGCCTGTGAATCCAGTAACTGCGAAAATTATCGCCGAGCCTCAGGTGTTCAAGACTCGCATCTCTCCGGCAGAAGTCGGTGAGGCCGGCAGGGGATTCAGTGATCCTTACCGCGAGCCAGTAGAATAATTAGCTGATGGCTTATAGCTGTTAGCTTATAGAGAAATAATAAATTCCTAAAAGCTAAACGCTATCCGCTATAAGCTCGTGTTATAATACATTCATGCGATTCCAAGTTCCGCAATTTATTGATATTGAAGACAAGATTTTTGGACCTTTTACGTTCAAGCAGTTTGTCTATCTCGCGGGAGGGGCTGGATCAGCCTATGCTATCTGGAAGCTCTTGCCGACACTTATCGCAGTTTTCCTCGTGCTCCCTATAATCGGGCTCGCTCTCGCGCTGACATTTTATAAAGTGAACGGCAAGCCATTTATCGAAGTCTTACAGGCCTATGCTTCGTATTCGACAAAGAGCAAGCTTTTTATTTGGAAACAGAGAAAGATTGAGAAAAAGAAGAAATTTGCCGAAGCTCCGAAGGAGAGTCGTCATCCGATGTCTAACATCCCTAGACTTACCGAGAGCAGGCTGTCGGATATTTCATGGAGTTTGGATGTGCTCGATATGGAGAAGCGCGATAAATAATCCCAAAACTGATTTTACTACCACAAAATGATAATTTTAAATCACAACACAAAATTGGTCGGATCAGAATTTATTAGCATGATCAAAAATCAGTAACGGGACAAGTATATGGCATTAAACGCTAAAGCATCACAAGATTTTGTTCCGATCAAAGCCATCCAAGATGGTGTGGTGGTCCTCAAGGATGGGGGACTTCGTGCCATTCTTATGGCGTCATCTGTTAACTTGTCGCTCAAGTCCGAGGATGAACAGACAGCGATCATCATGCAGTTTCAGAATTTTCTGAACACCCTCGATTTTTCACTGCAGATTTGCGTCCAGTCGAGAAAGTTTAATATTACTTCGTATGTAGGACTTCTCGAAGAGAGACTCAAGGAGCAATCCGAGCCACTTCTCAAGATTCAGACTGAGGAATATATCAAGTTCATCAAAGAATTTACCGAGTCGACGAACATCATGACGAAACACTTCTTCCTGGTCATCCCGCTCCAGCCACTCCAGTCAGTTAGTGGGTCAGCTACGGGACTCCTGGATAAGGTTTTGCCGACTAATAAGAAAGAAAACTTGGCGGAGAAGGAGAAAGCTTTTAGTGAGGAGCGTTCCCAGCTCGAACAGAGAGTCGCCCTGACCGTTCAGGGGCTTTCGCGATTGGGTATCAGAACTGTTCAGCTCAAAACCGAAGACGAGGTCGAGCTTTTTTACCGAGTGTTCAATCCCGGAGATGCCGAGAGTGCTATCGATATAACCAAAGGACAATAATATGGGAATATTTGATCTTATAAAAGGAACAAAGTCGTCCAAGAATCCGAAGAGGGAAATAATGCCCGTACTGCCGGAGGAGATTTATAAGGCGGCAACACTGGAGCTCCAGGATATTCTCGCGCCGTCTGCACTCAAAATCTCGCCAAAAGCTCTGAACCTCGGCGATAAAATCGCACGTACATACTTCGTCATTTCTTATCCTAGATTTCTCTCAGATAACTGGTTCACCCCGATCATCAACCTCGATAAAATATTTGATATCGCTATCCATATCCATCCTCTCGATACGAACACCATACTCAGGAAATTCCAGAAGAAAGTTGCCGAAGTCCAAAGCCAGGTCAACGTTCGCGAATCCAAAGGTCTCGTCCGTGACCCTGTCCTCGATACTGCATATCAGGATCTCGAGGGGTTACGCGACAGTCTCCAGCAGGCTCAGGACAAAATGTTCGATGTCGGGCTCTATATTACAGTCTACGCAGACTCGATGCAGGAGCTTTCGAAGATAGAGAATGAGATCAAGTCTATACTAGAGGCCAAGCTCGTGTATATCAAGCCGGCACTCTTCCAGCAGGACGTCGGGTTCGCCTCTGTCGCACCACTCGCAACGGATTTCCTCGCCGTTCATCAGAAGATGAACACAGAACCGCTATCTTCGATATTCCCATTCGTTTCTTTCGACCTGTCTTCTGACAAAGGGATTCTCTATGGTATCAACCGTCACAACTCTAGTCTTATTATTTTCGATCGCTTCTCTCTAGAGAACTATAACTCGGTTACTTTTGCCAAGTCCGGTTCTGGTAAGTCATACTCGACCAAGCTAGAAATCCTCCGAACACTCATGTTTGACTCAGAAGTCATCGTTATCGACCCTGAGAGAGAATACGAGTACCTATCCGAGGCCATCGGTGGACGGTATTTCAATATCTCGCTCTCATCTGAGCACCATATCAACCCTTTTGACCTACCGATACCAACCGAAGACGAGACTCCAGAGGATGTACTCCGCGCTAACACTATCCAGCTCGTGGGAATGTTTCGTATCATGCTCGGAGGGCTAACTCCGGAGGAGGATGCGATTATCGACAAGGCAGTGACCGAGACATATGCGCTCAAAGACATTACTTCTGACTCGGATTTTGCGAATATCGAGCCACCACTGCTATCGGACTTCGAGATGGTTCTGTCGGGTATCGATGGATCAGAGTCCATCATGACTCGTCTTACTAAGTACACAAAGGGTTCGTGGAAAAATTTCATCAACCAGCCGACAAACGTCGACATCAACAAGCGATTTATCGTCTTCTCCGTACGAGACATGGAGGATGACCTAAAACCTGTCGCCATGTATATCGTTACGCACTTCATATGGAACGCCGTCAGGAAGAATCTGAAGAAACGTCTCCTTATCGTCGACGAGGCCTGGTGGATGATGAAGTCAGAAGATACGGCGTCTTTCCTCTACTCTATCGCCAAGCGTGGACGCAAATATTTCCTCGGACTCTCAACTATCACTCAGGACGTTAACGACTTCGTGGCGTCTCAGTATGGTATGGCTATCGTCACGAACTCATCTATGCAACTACTTCTCAAGCAGTCTACTAGTTCAGCAGATGCACTACAGAAAGTGTTCAACCTGACCGATGAAGAGAAGTATCTTTTGCTCGAGTCAGAGGTAGGAGAGGGTATATTTTTCGCTGGATTGAAACACGTAGCCATAAAAATCATTGCCTCCTATACCGAAGATCAGATCATAACCTCAGATCCATCACAGGTGCTCGCTATAAAAAAAGCCAAAGAGGAGTTCCGTGAGGGTGAGAAGGCTTTTCAGCAAGGAGAAACCGAGAGGATTCAAGGAGCGATCGATAGCCAACCAAAAGACGAGTATATTCCGTCCCAACAGCCAGAACCTGTAAGTCTAGAAAAAGAAATAGGGGATTCGCCAGAAGTTCTGACTCCTACACCAGATAAAAAGCCAAAAAACGAATCCGACAGTCTCGAAAGCTTCAGCGATGGGTTAGACAAAGAAATCGACGATCTCGAGAAGATGTTTAAAGACTACTAACAGAGCTTACAGCGTATGGCTGTTAGCTTATAGAAATTCCACAAAATACCTAAAAGCAATAAGCTATACGCTAAAAGCTCGTGTTATAATATTTCCATGCCAAATACCAAAAATGATGATGGGAATTCTATAAACCAGAATGATAAGACTACGCTCCATGGAGCTGGAGTCGACCTATCCGACACACCAGTCGAACCAGAGTCAGAAGGTGAAAAGATTGTCGACATAGACGGATCGATTCCTTTGGGGAGTGACCCAGATCTAGAGAAGTCCGGAGTCAAATTTGTAGAGGCCGATGTGCCTGTAACAGACCTATCAGCGTTAGCCGAGAAAAAGGCCAAGACCGTAAGCTCAGCCGCCAAAGACCTCGAAGCAGAATTCCGGTCTGAGCTTGCTGATTTTAAGGGACCACTCAAGCCTGATGGTGAGAAAGCCGTTATGGAAAAAAGCGGAACACTGCGATCGATGCTTACTTTGGTCCGGGAGAAGCTCGGTCTGAAGAAGAAGACAGTAAAGTCAGAACTCGAGAGTCTAAAAAAGATGAAAGATGCTATCACCAAAGACATCACAACGATAAAAGAGCTCGAAGAGTCCGAAAACAAGATCAATACAGAGCTTGGTAAAATCGATGAGATAAAGAAAGAAGTAGAGGAGATAGAGAAGGACTTGGCGGATGATCTAAATAAATAAAATCATGAAGGCTTTGCAAATTATAAAATTGAGTGTAGTCGGATATATTTTTCTTGCACCTCTTTTTATATTTGCTCAAATGCCAGGTATAGAACAATCTTTTAGTTTGTCTTTTTCTCCACAGAACCCTAGCCCTGGAGAGTTGGTAACATTTGGGGTTTCCGCATATGAGTTCAATATAGATTTAGCAAACATCGTTTGGAGTGTCGATGGCAAATCCGTTAAATCAGGTAAGGGGGTCAAAGGATTCACGTTTGAAGCCCCTGCCAATGGTAAATCTAGCACCATCTCTGTTGTGGTGTCGCCAGCCACTGGGACCCCTATAGAGAAAAGCATAACCATTTCTCCTGCAGACATCGATCTCATATATGAGGTAATGGATGGTTACGTCCCGCCTTTCTACCGAGGAAAGATACTGCCGATAAAACAGAGTCAGATCAAGGTGGTGGCTCTCCCGAACGTGAAGACGATGACAGGTGGGACAGCTAAAGCAAAAGATTTCGTATATACATGGCGCAAGGATAGTGAGAACCTCCCAGGACAGTCAGGGTTTGGACGCAGTAGTGTTACTTTTGTAAATGAGATACTCGACCGTGGAAATACTCTCGAGGTCTCAGCGACAAACGGTCTCAAGAAAGTTGACGGGGCGATAGTTATTAATTATCTCGAGCCGGAAATACTTTTTTATGAATATGACATATTGACCGGAGTTAAATACCAGCGAGCATTTAGGTCAGGAGAGAATATTAAGCAGCCAAAACTTAGCATCATTGCAGAGCCGTACTTTCTGTCACGGGACTTTATGCCGAACAAGGATATCGCGGGCACTTGGATGCTAAATGGTCAGAAGGCTACTCCTGTCGCCAAGAACAATCTTATTATCAATACCAGCGCAACGTCTGGCAAAGTCGATATAAGTTTCGAGTATAACGAGGCGAAACGACTGTTTCGTAGTTTTAAGAAATCACTGAGTCTTAACTTGGTCAACTAGCAATGCAGAGCTCACTAAAGAAAATTTTTATACTTTCCACTATACTCCTCATCGCAGGATTCATTTTCTCTAGGCCGGTATCTGCTCAGAACGCGAACTGCAACGTCATCGATGCGGACATACGACATAACATTACGAATGTTTTAGATCCATCGGGGGACGAAGACGGAGATGGCGAAACTAACTTCCAGGAGGAATTCTTTGTCGACGGTAATCCGCCCCTCGTATATCTCGATATAAAAACCCTCGGTTGTATAGACACTGACGATGTCTACGATATGCAGCTTTCTCTGACAGAGACAGATATACCACCAGTTATAGATCCTAACGATAACGTCGACGATATCATTGAACTGGACGATTGGGAAATAAACGTCGAAGACAATAATGACTTTACTGTAGTTTATCTCGCGGGGGAAGATGAGTGCGGAGGAGGTGGAGAGCCAGATTGTCAGTACCATATCGAGACAGACGATGGAAATTCTTCTAATGATCCTTGGAGCGGTCTTTGGTACAGTTGCGATGTTACCTGCGAAGAAGATTGGGCATACATAGGTATGATTCCTTACGGTCAGAACCACCCTCAGGATACAGCAGGGAATAATACTAATACGAATACTAGCCTAGGTACCTTGGCGTCAGATGCATACCTCGCACCTCTCCCAGGACTTGAGGGGCAACCCGGAACACTGAACGGTTTCCTCGAGGGACTATT
This sequence comes from uncultured Candidatus Saccharibacteria bacterium, assembly GCA_964426385.1. Classification (GTDB taxonomy): domain Bacteria; phylum Patescibacteriota; class Minisyncoccia; order Phycocordibacterales; family CSBR16-119; genus CAYRQF01. The sequence goes on from CAYRQF010000004.1 coordinate 46,663, forward strand.
CCAGGTGCTCATAGTCGTGGCCGGACTTCTCGCCATGATTATGCTCGTAGTTGGAGCCATAACATATCTATCGAGTGATGCGTTTAGTGGCAAGACTGAGGGCAAAGACATGATGTTGTCTGCGGTATTCGGCCTCATTCTCGCACTTGGCGCCTGGGTTATCATAAACGCCATCAATCCGAACCTCGCATCAAATCTCGGTATCACTATCCCAGTCGCAAGACTGTCTATGCTTGAAGGAGATTCAGCCGTTTACTCTCCCGGGGCGACAAGCTCAGAAGGTGGAACAATTACAGGGTTCAGTTTGCCCACAGATATCGGGCTCTATTGCCCGCTTTCGGGTGGATCAGGGCAAGTGCCGGCTATTATCGACAGCTTCGTCGGTAAGGTGGCATATCGATGGGGAGGTAAGGGCGGCCCTTTGCCAGCTGGACAGAATTACCCACTCAGTCCTTTTGAGACAGAGAACCCCTTTAAGTGTACAGATGATACGGGTGCGCAGGTTCCATGTAATACGTTCTGTCCGTCAGGAAATGCTTGTTTAGATTGCTCAGGATTTACGAACCATGTTAGGAAATGTGCTGGACTTCCATACTTTGCAACGGGGACATACGGCATGACCCAGGAAGCCTCAGCCGAAACAGTTGAGATGAATACGCTTAACGCTACTGGTACACAGATAGGGAGCTATGTTTTGGTCCCGGGCGATATACTTGTTTGGAATGGTCACGTCGTCATCTATTATGGTAATGGCAAGATAGCAGAATCTTCTGGAGGTACTCAGGGTCGCGCCAAGAACGGTAACGTGAACCTGTCTAGTATCAAGAAATACAAGAACAAGATAACGCATATAATAAAAGTCCAATAATCTCATGCAAAACAAAAAACTTTTCAAAATTCTAGGACTCATCGCACTTTTTCTCCTCATTATTTTCTCATGGGTGGTTATACGCGATGCCCAAAGGAAAAAGATTCTTAACACTCCGACACCGACAGGACTCGAGAATCCTTTTGGTGTGAGTCCTGACGGAGAAGGGTTTCCTCGAAGCGGGGAGGACGATGTCGACATCGGTACTCCCGATGAGACACCAGTAACAGGGGGGACTACAGGGACTAGCGTCATAGTTGTCGAGGATAATCCGGCCCTCAAACAACTATATACGAAACCCGTCGCGGGATTCACTTTCTGGAACGAAGAGCGAGAGCTACCAGAGGAACTCTCGACGACACCATCCGCATCGGTTGTCGAGGTTTATGATTTCTCAGGCTACAAAACAGTACGATTCGGCGACAAAGCTGACGAGATAGTGACTATCAAGACTGTATTAAATAGGCAGACTCCAAGCCCGGGTCTCATCATCGACAGCAATTACGACACAGACATGAAGAACGCCGTCGTAGATTTCCAGAACAGAAATGGTCTCGGAGGAGATGGTGTAATTGGGCCAAAGACTTATGCCAAATTCAATAGTTTTCAGGGTATCACCACGTTCTCTTCTGTAAAGAAGCCGATAAACACAGAGACGGTACCGATGGTTCGCTTCGTTGATGCCGGATCGGGCATCATGTCTGATCAAGCAATTCGAAAAGCAGAAGAGGTGCGCAAGATTACTACGGTGTCGGTTCCCAGGGTAGCTGAAGCATTCTTTGATAATACAAAAAATAACGTTGTGATGAGATATGTCAAAGATAATGTCATCCAGACTTATGTAGCCAAACTTACTTTTGCCAAGATTGACCCCAACCTCACCTGGGCTGAGAAGGAGGCCATAACCAAGATTGCCGAGGTTACGGGCGAGTTTCTACCAGAGAACATCGACACTGTCGCGATGTCTCGCGACAAAAAGAGTTTGTTTTACATGACGCGAGTCGGTAGTGGTTCAGCCGGGCTCGTATATAACTTTTCGAGTAAGACCAAGAAGCAGGTATTCGACTCACCACTTCGAGAGTGGCTCATCGACTGGGGTAATGATATAAAAGTAAATCTCACAACAAAGGCTTCAGGTCAGGCTCTCGGGTATTCGTTTGTTCTCGACACGAAGACGGGTTCTTTCTCTAAGACTCTCGGAGGGGCAAACGGGCTCACGACTCTAATGAGTCCAGATGGTAAGAAGGTTCTGTACGCTGAAGCAACTGGAGGAAGCCTTTCTACATATGTCACCGAGCTCAGTACTGGCAAGAAAACTTCCATATCTCCATCTGCCATGCCAGAGAAGTGTGTTTGGACACGAGACTCAAAAGCCATATACTGTGCCGCCCCGATCAAGAGCGTATCGTTTGCCTATCCCGACGATTGGTATAAGGGAAAGGTAAGCTTCAGTGATGCACTGTGGATGATCGACGCTACAGACTATGTCGGTAACATAGAGTATGATTTCAAATCAAAAAACGGCGTTGATGTGGACGCCATGAATCTCCAGCTCCGGGATGAGGAGGACTACATAGGCTTCATCAACAAGAAAGATGGAAGTCTCTGGGGACTAGATTTATCGAGATAGATTTAAGATTTAGGAAGTAGGATTTAAGAAGAAACCCGCCATTGGCGGGTTTCTTCTTCTCTTAAATCTTAAATCCTAATTCTTACTTCTTAGTTACAGGCTTGATCATTATCTTGTCTACGATTCCGTATTTCTTGGATTCTTCGGCATCCATCCAGAAGTCACGGTCTACGTCTTTGGCCACCTTCTCTTCTTTTTGGCCAGTTGCTACTGAGAGCATCTTTATCATCTTGTTCTTAATCTTGATGATATTCTCTGCTGTGATGAGGATATCTGACGCTTGACCTGATACTCCACCGAGAGGTTGATGGATTAACACTTCGGCATTCGGGAGGATGAACCTTTTGCCCTTCTGACCCTGGGAAAGTATCCAGGCTCCCATCGAGGCGGCGACACCGACACAGATGGTGCTGACCTCAGGTTTGATGTGGTTCATCGTGTCTACGATAGCCATACCTGCGGAAACAGATCCACCGGGGGAGTTGATGTATAGGCTTATTTCTTTCTTCGGGTCCTCTGACTCGAGGAATAGCATCTGGGCGACAATCGTATTCGCCATCTGATCATTCACCTCGCCAGTCAGGAATATGATGCGCTCGCGTAGGAGTCTCGAGTAGATGTCGTATGCCCGTTCTCCGAAAGGGGACTTCTCGATCACTGTTGGGATTAGCATATTGTTCTATGTTAGCTTGTAATAAGATGATTTTACACTATTTCAGCGCTTCTAGGAATTTGAAGACCTCTTCGTTCTGTAGCACTGATTCGATATACATACGAGCATTCATCGGGTCCGCATCGGGGTATGTTTCAACTACTTTCTTCACCTCAGCGTCGACAATAGATTTGTCAGCATGTATATTCTCAGCTTTGGCGATTTCTCCAACGACGAGTTGGAGTTTGGCGCGCTTCTCGGCATCTTTCTGCCATTCCTTTTGTAGCTCCTCCTCAGTCTTGTTTAGGTTTTTGAGGTAGTCGTCGTATTTCAGCCCCATACCTTCGATATCAGACTTCATCTTGTGGGTCATCTTATGGAGTTCAGTGTCAATGAGAACTTCAGGAACATCGATGTCAGTCTTCTCGATGATTCCCTCGATAATCTGGAGACGTCGCTTGTCCTTTTCCTTCGCCTCTTTCTCATCCTGCATGTTGTTACGAATCTTTTTCTTGAAGTCTTCTAGGTTGTCGAAGCCGCCGAGGGATTTTACATACTCGTCATCAAGGTCGAGTAGGGCAGTATCAGGTGTGATCTCGACACCTTTCTGTTCAGACTTTGTGCGCATGATTCTGGCCTGCTTCATGACTGCTTCAAATTCGGCGTCTGTAACCTCCGTTGAGAAATCTTTCTTGTTAACTTCCTTGGTGATGCTCTTGTAGTCAGGGAGCTTCATCTCTGGCAATGTCGCAACGATTATCGTATAACCGAGCGGGTTACCTGGGGCAAGTTTTGTGATACTTATCTTTGGGTAACCGATAGCATCGATATTGTTATCAGATAGAATTTTTGGGAAATGTTTCGCTAGGGCGAGTTGCGCCATCTCTTCGAGGATTACGATATCGCCGAGTTTCTGGATGAGCATCGCCTCTGGGGCATGACCCTTGCGGAAACCGTCAATGTCGATATTCTCACCGAGCTTTTTTATCGCTCGCGGACGGAACTTTTCGAATTCCGCAGTTTCTATTTCTCCCTTTATTTCAACAAGGGATTTTGGCAGTTTATTTATTTCTGGCATGTTAATTAAGAGAGTTTCGGCGCGTAATCTTTTTGGTAACGCTCAGCACACTCCTTTATTACTTTAATAGCTTCTTCCGGACCGTGAAATGTCTCCACAACTCCAGTACCTGGCTTCTTCATTGCCTTGTAATTTTCCCAATAATATTTTGTTTCTTTCTCCCAGTATTCTCCTAGGTCTTTATAGCTTTGAATGTGGTCAGAACGTTTGTCGTCGTTTAAAACTGCGATAATTTTGTCATCAACCTCGCCACCATCGATGAACTTCATCACTCCGATTACTCGTATCTCAACCAATGATCCAGGAACAAGAGGCTCGGTAATGTTTACAATCTCAACGTCTAGCGGGTCGCCGTCAAAATCCCACGTTGCTGGAATCGCACCATACGTGAAAGGGTAGGCGAGAGAAGAGTATCCGACACGATCAAGTTTAAGCTGACCGCTTTCTGTGATAATTTCATATTTGTTGATGCTTCCAGCAGAAACTTCAACAATCGTATTTGCAATTCCTTTTGCCTCGTCTGCAAATGGTGGTAGAACATGAAGAAGGTTAAGCATGTATTTAGATGGTTTGTGGTCTATGTTTGCCATATTTATATAATTAAATTAATAATTATGCTTCTTTGTTTTCTTCAGGAGTGTCGGATTCTGGAGTGGCTGTAACTTCTTCAGCTACCTCCTCAGTCTTTTCTTCAACCACTGGTGCTGGCTTCTCAGTACCTTTGATATCGATGCGATATCCAGTGAGCTTGGCTGCGAGACGCACGTTCTGTCCGCCCTTGCCGATGGCGAGTGATAACTGGTCATCTGCGACTTCGATCGAGGCGATTTTCTCTTCTTCTTTGAGTTCGATACCAGTGATTTTCGCCGGAGATAGGGAAGATGCGACAAATTCCTGAGGATTCTCGCTCCATTCTATGATGTCTATTTTCTCTCCGCCGAGCTCGTTCATAACTGTGGTGACACGCACACCCTTCTGTCCTACACATGCTCCAATAGGGTCGATATTGTTGTCGTTTGAGAATACGGCAATCTTTGATCGGCTACCAGCTTCGCGGGCGATAGACTTGATCTCGACGACACCGTTCGCTATTTCAGGTGATTCGATGGCAAATAGAGCTTCTAGGAATCGTGGGTGTGATCTCGATAGTTCTAGATTTACACCACGGTTCGTGTCTTCGACAGCGACAAGGTATGCTCGGATACGCTGACCCTGCATGAATCTCTCGCCAAATATCTGTTCATCTCGTCCGAGAACGCCAGTCGCTCGATTGAAGTCGACGTAGACTACTCCGCGTTCGATTTTCGATACCATACCTGAAACTATTTCACCTTCTTTGTCTCCATACTCCTCCATAACAGCACCTCGTTCTGCTTCTCGGATGCGCTGGATGATGACCTGCTTGGCAGTTTGGGCAGCGATGCGACCGAAATCCTCCTTCATATCGAGAGGGAAGACGATCTCTTCGCCGAGGGCTGCATCTTTCTTGATTTTCTTCGCATCTTCTATGAGCATGTGCTTCTCAGGGTTAAAAACTGCTCGTTCGTCTTCGCCCGGCGCGCTCTCAGTTTCTATGGGACCCTTGTTTCTAGAATCTCGGCGATCATCAGGGTCGACAAAGTCATGTTCCTCGCCTTCTGCGAGGAAACGTACAGTAGATTCGTCAACTACTATCTTTACCTGGTAGAAATCCATACTTCCGGTGTCTAGGTCTAGGTTTACGCGGATGATTTGGCCTTTCTTGCCGTAGTCTTTCTTATAAGCGGCAGCCAAAGATTGCTCGATAGCATCGATTATCTTGTCTCGAGGAATCTTGCGTTCTTCTTCGAGCTGTAGGAGGGCGGATTTTAATGTCTTTAGATCTAACATATTTAATTTTCTTATATTTTTCCTCGCACGACGTCGAGGGTTTTTAACAAAAAAGTCCGGGGGAATCCCAGGACAATCACAAACATATATTAGTATTTCCGGCTCATTTTGTCAAAGTGTACACCTAGGCCTCCGTTTAGATGGGTAAGTATCGGCAACACATTTTTAAAACAGTGGAAAGTTTGTTGTGCCGGTTTATCCACAACAACGTGAGCATCTAGACGTAATGTCTAGAGCGAGGTGTTATTATGTTGGTATAAATTAAAAGTAAATTTCTTCTTATATTATGAATCCTCAAAATGCGCAAAAGGTTAATTGGTGGTTCTACATCATCTTGTTCGTCATTGTCGCCATAGTTATCGTTCTCATCGTAGACAAGCGTCGCCAGACCACTAGCGGTATTCCTCAGTCAAAATATGACAAAGTCATAGCAGAGTTGCGCAAGCAGTCCGGTGACAGCACTGTAGTATCTCCAGAAGAGCAAGCCAGAGTCATGGCAGAGCTTCGCTCTGACTCACAAGCAAAATCAGTATCGGCAGAAGACCAGGCTAAAGTATTAAATGAATTAAGGGCTAATTAGTTAGAAACCGTAGACCATGACTTTATTGAAAACAAAAGCAAAAATTTTAGTATTAATTTCGCTCGTTTTCATATCTGTTTTTACCATAATCCGTTCTACCGGCACCGCAGAGGCGCAAAATGTTGCCCTAGAACCTGGAGACGTTAGCGGTTTCGCCTGGATGGGTCAGAATATAGTAGATGGCGTCGCGACTCCTCAGGGGGGCGGAGGCTGGCTGGCACTCAATTGTAAGCCGACCGACTGTGACAGTGGTGCATGGGGTGTCAAAATGAATCTTGAGGAAGGTCCAAACAAGGGTAAGTTCACCGGCCAAGCTTGGAGTTCAAATTACGGTTGGTTGTCGTTTGATGAGAGTGATGTAGCGTCGTGTATCGGCCATACGCCTGGGGTTAGTCCAAATTCAGTAAAGGCGGATATCATCAGTGGGGTAGATGAGGCTCCGATGAGAGGCTGGGCCAAGTTCGTTGCCGGTGATGCGCAGACTGACGGATGGGATGGCTGTGTCGCATTTGATGGGTCTCCATTTATAAGGACATTTGTAGACATGAACAACGGCTTTATCCACGGCTGGGCTTGGGGTGGTAGTGTTGTTGGATGGATAAGCTTTAATAATCCTGAGTGTCAGTATTGCAATACAGCCGTTGTTCTATCAGCTGCCCCCCAAATAACTTTCTGGGCAACCCCGGCCTCTATAAATACCGGCGGAAGTTCTACATTAAATTGGACGAGTACAGTAATTAGCGGAAACTATGTTGCATCATGCGAAGAGTATGGTAATACAAGCAACTACAGCCATTGGACAAGCACGGGAATGCCGACCGCTGCCAACGTGGGAGATATCAGTGTAGCTGACGGCAATCTACCCGCAGGATCACATCCGATAAACAATATTAGTGCCACGACTACATATAGTATCAAGTGTAAAGATAAATACGGCGCTATTTTACCAGAGAGGTTTGCAACAGTTACTGTAAATCCTTCGGCAACAACTCTAGATCTTACTGTTTCGAGCCCTACCCTTCAGATCGGTAGTGGAAACTATGATGAAATACTGAAGTGGACATCCAATAATCCGACTGCATTACATTCTTGTGTAGGTCAGTTCTACAGAGCTTCGAACTTTACCCCAGCAATGTCACAGAACCTAACTGGATGGACAGGAATCGCTCTTCCTTCACCAGTTCAAAATAATTACACCGCCGTTAGAGACGCCGCCGTTGGGCCGAACCAGTTCGCCACAAAAGCCGCAGGAGTATTCAGCGCTGCACCCAACATCAGGTTCATATTCAGTATTAGTTGCCAAGATTCTTCTAATGGAGATGCTTTAGTTTATGATTCTGCTCAGGTTCAAATGATCGGTGGTACAACGTGTACTGATCCGGCTGCTGCAAATAATGGTGGACCACTCCCATGTATGTATCGAGCGTGTACTGACCCTCTGGCAAACAATGACGTCGCTCCCGGACCTACGATTATCTCGGACAATACACTGTGTACGTATGATAGCAATCCTGGTTCTCCGAGAATATCCCTTAGTGTCGATCCTCAAATCTTCTATACTAACGCCACAGACTTCGATGTGAACCTCTCGTGGACAGCGACAGCTCCTGTAAACAACTGTGTCGGATCGTTCACTATTGAAGACGGCAGTCCTGCCTGGGATAGTCTGCCGGGTTGGACATCTGGAATTACTGGCGGTAACGGCACGCTCCCTGAGCCTAACCTGACAGTTGCTAGCTGGACTCAGCAGAATGTCGCCTTCAACAACCTTTTGTCTAATGAAGCTGACATTCCGATGACCTACACGTTCCGTCTAGAGTGTGAAGATCCTGGAGGAGGTCCTGACCCTGCCGATACGGCATCTGTGACACTATTGCCTTGGACACCTATATATGAGCCACCACAAGTCAATCTCTTCATCCAGTCGCCAAATGTTGATCCAGTGCCAAGTATTCAAGATACACAGGATCCTCAAGGGTTCAAGAAAGAGATAATCTCAAGTACGGTTGGATACCCTGCGGTGGTACTTAGATGGCAAGATTTGAACACTAGCGTCTGTTCTGCATCCTCCGCAATGTATGATGATGCGACGGGTACGAATATAATAGGCTCAAATGCTGACTGGAACGGACAAATTGCACAAGACTTTGATCCAACCAATAACACAGCCACTCTCGATATCACTGCTCCGGCAGTCTTGCATCCGACTAAGTTCATCATTACCTGTATTCCTGATGATCCAGCATATCAACCGCCTAACGTTCCATCGCTTCCTACGGCTTGGGTTTGTGTAGGACTCTCTGGTAAGCCATTCCCCGCATGTTCTGTTACGGGTAGTGGAGGAGGAACTCCGACATACATCGAGATTTAGTGAAAAAATAAACAAAACGCTCGGAATCATCCGAGTGTTTTGTTTTGACCAGAGGGTTTTCCACATTGAGAATAGTAACTGTCAATTTATCCGTAAGGTAGGTGGTATCATATAAGGAGCAACAAATTATATTTTTATTATTTTATTAATTGTTTTTATTTTATAAATTATGTCATTTCTAAGAAGTAAGATTTTCGTAGCAATATTCTCGATGCTCGCCATGGTGATCCAGCCATATGCAGTTTTTGCCCAAGACTTCAGCTGGACTGAGCCATCTGGTCCACCTCTAGACAACAACGTCGCTCCGCCAGTAAACGTCGGACCTGTTGGTCAGACAAAGGATGGCGAGTTCTTCATAATGAAACAGGGAGGTAACGGTTTTGCCGTGCCTTTCTCTAGTGCATCTTTCGGAACGTATCTGCCTGGTATATTTGGTGGTCCTGCTATCGACTACCCGTCGACAGTAAATATTTACGGCAATCTCCTTTACCGTCCAGATGGTACAGCCGGCGCTACTCCACCGGCGGGGCAAGTCCTCAGTACAGGTGTTAACGGCTATGCGAAATGGGTAGACCCTGCGACTCTCGTCGGTTCTGGATCAACGCTACCGACATGTACTGCTAATCAGGTTCTACAAGTAAACCAGACTGGAACATGGAGCTGTGGTACGGGTGCTACTAGCGCTACTTTACCAGTCGGAACAAATGGTCAGACACTTCGATATAATTCTACGATGGCACAATGGGAGCCAACCAGTGTTGTAACCGTAACGGGAACTGGTCCAGCCGTTGTCGGTGTCGGTAGTGGCGCAGGCAATAGTACTGGTGTGATCAACATCATGACCAGCTCGACCGTACCAAATGCTCACATTGAGGTGGCGAGTCCAAGTATTATGCTCCGACCAGGGAGTTCTCCTATTCAGGCTGGACAGGTCCTCACTTCTACTACGACTCAGGGTCACATCGGCTGGGTAGACCCGATCACTCTCCTCGGATCGCTACTACCTAACGGTACATCAGGACAAACTTTTGTTCACAATGGCACTAACTGGACCGCGACAGATAAGCTTACGCATTCTCAGGCATCAGTAGCTATTCCAGCTCCATATGAAGGAGACTTCAATCCAGACGGATTCATGAGTAAGATTACAAACGATGTGTTTATGCTAGACACCGCGAAGGCTAGCTTGGGAAGAGCGGGGCAAGGGTATGTCAATATATATGGACAGAATGCTGGCGCTCTCTCGAACAATTTTACGTTCACACCGATGGTTGGTCAGACTCAAAATGTAAACTTTTTTAGTGATAATGTTAAATTTGCCGGACCATTTCAGAATAATCAGTGGGATAGCAAGTTAGGCAGACTATTGTTTTCCAAGGATGACGAGGGTTCAATCAAATGGTCACGAGGACTTGAATATCAAGAGGATTTCGAAGGCATGTACAACATTTTCGGGGTAGTGGATGACGCAGACGATGCTGACGATATTCCACTTCTTTGGAGTGAGGGCCTTACATTCCTTCAGGGAGATACGACTATCGACGGACTAACAACTATCAATAATGATTTGGTGGTTTCTACAGAAGGGGATTTGTTCCTTGAGGGTGTTAATTATCCTTCTGCTAGTGACAATGTAAAACATCTCTGTTTACGTATGAGTGACAAGCAGGTCGTTCGTTGCGAACCACAGAATGTGATTGGAGAGGTCCCGCAAACTGAGACAAGAACAGGAATATTTACAGAAACTTTCGGTCCAGGTTCTGGTCCTGGGGTGTCCTTCCCTAGACCTAACCAGGCCCCTGGTGATGTGACAGTCAAGATCTGTGGTGCAGGAGGTGGAGGTGGAGGTGGAGGAAGAGGTTGGGAAGATGGTAGTGAGAACGGCCACGGTGGAGGTGGAGGTGGAGGTGGAGGAAAAGGTGACTGTATAACAACAGATATTACCGGACTTTCTGGAACTGAACTAACATGGAATATCGGAAGTGGTGGAACTGGAGGTAGTCCTGGCAATATTGATGTTGTTTATCAGCCACAACCATCACAGACGAATGCTGATACTTCTGCCTCGAGTGGTCAGCCTGGTGCGGGAACACAAGTCTCTTATGAAGGAAATCAGATAGGTAGTGTTTTGGGTGGTGCCGGGGGTTATGCTGGTGCTAATGCATCCGGATCTGGTCCAGGTGTCGGTGGAAGTGGTGGATCAAGTAATATAAATATAGCTACAGCTGGGTGGCATAAAGGTTCTAATGGACAGATTAGTACAGATAACGCTACAGAAATGGGTCAGGGTGGTGTCGGTGGAAAAGGAGAGAATAATGTCACTGGCCAAGGAGGTAACGGTGGATCAGGCGGACAACCTTTTAGCGGTTCTCAGTTCGGTAATGCTGGTCAACAGGGTGCTTCTGGTTATGGTGGTGGAGGCGGTGGTGGAGGCTCAGGTAAATGGTATGACTATCTATATAGTTTAAGTAACCAACAGAACCAGGATAACGCAATACGAAACCACGGCGGTTGGGGTGGTAACGGTGGAAGTGGATATGTTCAGCTTACATACTATGTTTACATCGAGGAGCCAGCGGCACCTACAAGTGAAGAATTCTTGGCTAGCGGTTCATTTGATCTATCACAGATACCAACCGACGATCCTAACCTAGATGTTACATTTGAAGTTTGGGGTGCGGGCGGAGGTGGCGGAGGTGCAGGTACAGCAACCCCTCCAAGTGGTAGTTATGTAAGACGTGGGGGTGGCGGAGGCGCTGGCGGATACGGAACTATAACTGTAGACAGATCAGCACTTCCGAACACAGGCACCCTCGCTATTACAGTCGGAAATGGTGGAACAGCGGGTACAATCACAACTTCTGGAGGTAATGGCGGACAGACTGTGGTAGCAGGAGCAATGTCTATAACTGTTGAAGGAGGAGAAGGTGGAAGTAAGAAAGTTTATGGTCAAACATGTGCTCCAGTTATTGCACAGGGTGGTGACACTATCTCTGGTGCGGCGTTGACCGCCGGTGGTGACGGTGGTTCATGCGGAGAACCTGCCGTGAATCCACCACCAACTGGTTATGGAGGTGGAGGAGTACAGAGTGTTGGCGGATACGGTGGCGGAGGTGTTGGAGCATCAGTTAATTACTTGGGTGCACAGACCGTGGCCCCACAGCCTGGCCAGGGAGGACGAGTCTACATCTCCTGGTAATTAAAGAAAAACATTATTAATAACAGCAAAAAACCCGGACAGCCGGGTTTTTTGCTACAATATTGGAATGATAAAAAAGCAAAAAGTTCTCGTCGTAGGAAACTGGAAAGCCAATCCTGACACTCTGAAGCTTGCTAAAGATAACCTGACAGCGGTCAAGAAGATTAGCGCTAGAAACAAGAACGTTGATATCGTCATATGTCCTCCTGTTATATTTCTCGAAAGTCTAAAGAGTAACTCTCGGCCTATCACGCTAGGCGCGCAGGATATCTTTACCGAACCAAGCGGGCCGTTTACCGGATACATCGGCTACGAGGCTCTCCGTGACACCAAAGTTAAGTACGCTATCATCGGCCATTCTGAGCGCCGTGAATCTGGTGAGAGTGATGGAGATATAAACAGGAAGATCAAAACGGCTTTGTCTATCGGTATCACACCGATAGTCTGCGTCGGCGAGAAACACCGTGACGCCAACCTCGAGTATTTGAGTTATCTGAAAACACAGCTTCACTCAGCCTTCAAAGAAGTCGCGAAATCATCTGTTCAGAAAATAGTTATTGCCTACGAGCCTATATGGGCGATAGGGAAACATGCCAAGCGAGATGCTAAGCCGTCCGAAATTGAAGAGATGGTGATATTCATAAGGAGGGTTATAGGAGATATTTATCATACTAAAAGCGTTCCACCAATACGTATCATTTACGGAGGCTCAGTCAGTCCAAATAACGTAGCTGACATATATATAAGTTCTCATGTTGATGGATTCTTGGTTGGTCGTGCAAGCCTCACCCCAAAAATATTTGGTGAGATTATCGATAAAGTAAGCAAACTATAATGAAAAGCATCAGAGAAGTCACAGACTTAACAGAAAAAATCGTGCTTCTGCGCGTCGACTTCAACGTGCCAGTAGGGGACGATGGTGTTGTCGATGAGAGTGAGGACTTTCGTATCCGAAGGACTCTCGGAACTATCGAATATCTTGAGAATATAGGTGCGCGCATAATAATCATTAGCCATATTGATGAGGAGAGTGGGAGCACCACATTGCTTCCCGTCTATAACTATCTGATGGGTCACTTTAAATTAGCATTCGCTCGAAACATAGCTGATGCCAAGACTTTTATCGGGAGTGTACAGATAGTACTCCTAGAAAATATTCGACAGTATGAGGGCGAGAAGATAAACGATCCGGAATTCGCCGCCGAGCTCGCAGGATTAGGGCATATATATGTGAATGAGGCTTTCTCGGTCTCTCATCGGGAGCACGCATCTATAGTCGGGTTGCCAAAACTGATGCCAAGTTATGCCGGACTTAACATGATAGAGGAAGTGAAAAATCTTTCATATGTATTAGGAAAGCCGGAACAGCCCTACATCGCTCTCGTTGGTGGAGCGAAACTTGAGAGTAAACGTCCTGTGATAGATAAACTCATGAGTGTGGCCGATGAAGTTCTAGTGGGCGGTAGGATAGGGCTCGATTGGTCCGAGGAGTTGCCGGACAACGTCTGTCTACCAAAGGATTACACGGAAGATGAGCTAGATATCGGACCTCAGACAATCGAAAGCTACAAGGAGTTGATAAAACTTTCAAAGACAGTGCTCTGGGCGGGGCCGATGGGTCAGTTCGAGCAGGAAGGGAACGAAAAGGGTACTAGAGCTGTAGCCGAAGCTATAATTTCCTCTGGAGCATACTCAGTAGTTGGTGGCGGTGATACTGCCAAGGCTCTAGCCAAGTTCGGACTTCTCGAAAAATTTACCTTTGTTTCTACTGGCGGTGGGGCAGTGCTTGAGTATATTGCTAACGGCACGCTTCCAGGTATAGAGGCCCTCGGATAGATTTCCACAGTGGATTACTAGAAATAGGTCTATAATTACTGGGTCTAAGTTTTATAACTAATTATTATTTGGTTTTGAAAAATGAAAAAATCTAAACTCACAGAAAAAAGGATGCTGATAGGCCTAATAGCCCTTCTCTTTGTTGTAACATTCGTACACACCATAGGGATATTGAATATCTCTGAAGAGGTATCTAATGTACCAGCTGATTCTCAAAAAGCTCAGGTCGCAACGCTCTCAATTTGTCTTCAGGTGACACCACTATATAACATAGTGGAACCAGGAGAATATGTTACAGAGGGTCTGTATCCTGCGGTTACAACCTATATGTACTTCAATATTAAAAATCTTTGTACTGCTACTATAAATATCTTCAATCCTGGAGTGGGGTACACTACTCCTACTTTACAGAACCTTCAAACCAGGCAAGCAAACGGAAACCCGATGAATATATTAAGTCCCCAGCACCCCAACTATAATATTAACTACTACGCTGAGTTCGTAGAGTGCTTTAATTGTAGTAACGGAACTTTGACATACCCTTCTACTGCCGTGGGTACGCCTCCGACCGTGTATGTCCATCCTATTGCCCCTCAACAGACACGTACTATCATATTTACTAATGTTACAGGGATGACGGACGTATCTGAGTGGCCTATCAGAGTTGCACCGAAAGCTATAAAGTGGATAGCTCAGAGTGCTCTTACAAACGGACAGGTTCAGCAGGGTGAAATTATTACAACTCCGATTCCTGCGACAAATGCAGCTACTTGGGCGAGTGATTTCATCGAGCCAGCTTACGAGCAGTAAAATATAGGATAAACGAACAAGGACCCCTCCATCGGAGGGGTCCTTTCGTTGCGAGGCGTGCAACTAACGTGCTAGTGCTTCACTATGCGTTGAGGTGTCTCATTCCCAACCCTGCATAGGTACATCCCCACTGGGAGATCTCGGAGAGACACGACTCCGTTTGAGGGTGTTACTCCGAGCCAAACGGTCTTGCCACTCATGTCTGAGATAACTAGATGCTCGGGACGGCCTGAGTTACTGACGGTAATAACATCATCGAATGGGTTTGGAAACACCACTGTCTGATGTATTGCTTGATCAGCAATCTCGGTGCTGATGTCTCCAGCGGTGAAGCAAGGAGATTGATCGGTTGCAACCACTCCGGACATGCTTGGTCCGAATTCTCCAGCGATGCTATCCTCGGTGTGTATCAAGCTGGCTTCAGCTCGAAGCTCTACGAGGGATCCACTGTAGTCAAAAACGAAAGTGTGGTGATCGGACAGATCGCTCGACTGAGGCTGACGCTCAGATGCGATGACGGAATCGTCGGAGCATCTTACCAGTCGAACCTCTACTTCGGACTTCTTGTATCCGCAGTCGTAGAACATATTGGGGGCGAGGTTCCAGTCTTCGGCGTGTACATCAACAGTGATCTGGTCGCCTGAGATGACTGGCGACTGCTCAATGTTGAAGTATGACGGCGGACTGTATACTCGTCCACCCATGGGGTCGTAGCTACTTTCATAGTAAGCCGTATTTTCGCCGGGGTTAAAGATGGCGAAAGCAACGTTTACGTTGTAGTGTGTGCCCCAAGGAAAAATGGGGAAGTACTCCAGTGTGATCGAGTCAACACCCGGTTCGTAGATCGTTCGAATGACTGAATGCAGGGTTTGGCCGTTCAGTGTGGCGGAAATGGTCTTGGGTCCGGCATCAGTCCAGCACGTCTCGAAAACGAACCACACTTTGTAGGGCTCAAGACTGAGACCTCCGATGGGATTCTCAGTCGAGGCGCACGGCGAGTAGAGGGGGCGGACTGGTGCGATGCACTGTCCGAAACTGGTGGGAATGAGGGCGCAAAGAAGCGCTAGGGTGACAAAGAGCTTTTTCATGGGTCAGGAGTTTTGGTCTGAGGTTTCGTTCGGACTATACCACGAAAGACTATAATAGTCAAATAGGGCTACGCAAAATGTAAGCTTTCTCAAATCCTCGAAGACGCAAGCGCCGGCTTTTGCCTAAAACGGCAAAACCGGTTACGTTCTCGGATTTTCGAAAGCTTACATTTTGCTCCGCAGAGAGGGAGTTATTTTTAGAGATAAGCCTTTATTTTTTGGGCTATTTGCTCCTTTTCTCCCTCCTCATACTTTTTGATAGGGGATTCTGGAATAGGCTCGTCATTTGACCTGGGTATCAAGTGTATATGAAGATGATCTGGTACACCGATCCCGACTATCTCTACCTGTACATAATCACACCCAATACTTGAAATCATGGCAGTAATAATTTCTTTGGACTTTATAATCAAATACTTCAGTAAATCGTCTGGAACAAACTGAATACGGCCGACTTTTTCTTTGGGCACAAGAAGCAGATGACCCTTGGATTGTGGGCTAATATCTATAAAGGCTAGACATTTATCATCCTCATAGACTTTGGTGGCCGGTATCTCGCCATCAATAATTTTCTCAAAAACGGTTTTCATACCCACAATTGTAACATGCTACAATGACGTTCATGCCTTTGAAGCCTATCCCTAAAAAAGTTGAAAAAGAGCTCGAAAAATACCCACCTCTGACTCAGAGACTTCTTTTTAATCGCGGGATTGTGACGAAAGAAGAGGCTGAGACATTCATGAATCCTTCGTACGAGGACCATGTCTACGATCCGTTCCTTATGTCTCGACTCGAGGAGGCTGTGGATCGGATATACGTAGCAGTGAAGAGTGACGAAAAGATTTCCATATTTGCAGATTATGACTGCGATGGCATACCGGGAGCCGTTGTCATGAATGACTTTTTCCATCTCATAAAATATGAGAATTTTGAAATATATATTCCTGACAGACACAAAGAGGGTTATGGCTTAAACCGTATGGCACTCCAAGATATAGCTGATAGGGGAGGTAGCCTCGTTATCACAGTAGACCTCGGTATTACAGCCGTTGACGATGTTGAGTTTGCCAAGAGTCTCGGGTTGTTTGTCATCGTGACCGACCATCACCTTCCTCAGGATGTTTTGCCGGATACTCTAGTTGTGAATCCGAAACAACCAGGAGATACATATCCAGATAACATGCTCTGCGGGGCAGGGGTGGCGTTCAAAGTAGTTCAGGGATTTGTAAAAAAATACGGCGAAGAGTTCGGGGTGAAAGAAAGTGCACTCAAGTGGATGCTCGACATGGTCGGACTCGCGACACTAGCCGATATGGTACCGCTCCGCGATGAGAATAGGGCGCTCGCATACTACGGTCTCAAGGTCCTGAGACAGACTAGACGGCCTGGACTACTCCAGTTATTACGCCGAGTAAATATTGACCCTCGAACGCTACAAGAAGAAGACCTGACATTTTCTATATGCCCGAAACTTAACGCCGCATCTAGGATGGATACACCGATGCGAGCATTCGAACTCCTAGCGGCGAATGATGATGGAACCGCCGGGCTCAAAGCCATGCATCTAACGAAAATGAACGATGAGCGCAAGACTCTGGTTGCAACCATGATGCGAAGCGTCAAGAAAACGTTCGCTCATCCAGAGCGTATAGATAGGTCTGTCATAGTCATCGGGGATCCAACTTGGCGGGCGGGGGTGCTCGGACTAGTTGCGGGAAAAATTGTCGATGAGTTCAAGAAGCCAGCGTTCGTCTGGGGTCTCGAGGGTGGGACGGTCATCAAGGGCTCGTGTCGCTCTGACGGTACAGTTAACCTTGTCGACATGATGAAGTGCCTACCTGCAAATGGGTTACTCGAGTTCGGCGGACATGCTGGCGCTGGGGGATTCTCTGTTTCTTATGAAGAGATTCATTTCCTAGAGGAGCGTCTAGTCGAGGCCTATGACAAAACAAAAATCGCGAAAGTTGATAGTGCTGAGGGGGTAGAGATTGATACAGAACTAACACTCGACGAGGTAAACGAGAGAACCTGGAACGAGATTGAGAAGCTTGCGCCGTTCGGTGCCGCGAATCCGAAACCGGTATTCCTCCTCCGCGATATCGAAGTGAGAGATATAAAAATATTCGGCAAAGCCAAGGATCACCTCGAGCTATCATTTCTTGATTCGAACGAAAGGCGAGTGAAAGCTATCAGCTTCTTCAAGTCTCCAAGTGACTACGGTGACAAGGTTAAGTTGGGGGCGAAGATTAATCTCTATGCCAATATGGAAAAATCAGTTTTTGGGTATAAGAAGGAGATAAGGCTTCGGATAATCGAAATAAAGTAAAAGAAAACCCCTCAACTGAGGGGTTTTCTTTTGGTTAGACTACTTGTTTACTGAGTCAAATATTCTCTTGAATGCTTCTGGGTGATTCACTGCGATATCGGCTAGGACTTTGCGATCGAGGCCAACGTTGTGTTTCTTGAGGGCAGCGATGAATCGTGAGTATGTCATGCCGAGTGGTCTGACAGCAGCGTTTAGCTTGGCCTGCCAGAGAGCTCTGGCATCAGCCTTCTTGTCCTTTCTGTGGGCGAAAGCATGGTATCCAGCGTGCTTGATGGCAACCTTTGCCTCACGCTCTTTGGTTGAACGACCGAAACGATAGCCTTTGACCTTGGCCAGGACATTCTTTCTCCTCTTTAATGAAATTGTTCCTCTTTTTACTCTTGGCATATATTATTTGTTATCGGCAGCAGCTCTCGCCGGTGCATCCTTGTTAACTCTCGGCTTTCGGACTTTGATGTTTAGGTGAGGGAAGTATCGTCCGCGGTCTTTGTTCGAGAGTGTGAAGTCGATGGCCGTCTTGCCCTGGAGCTGTTTTCGGCGCTTCTGTTTCGCATTGAAATGGTTAAATCCCGGCTTTCGAGCTTTAAGCTTGCCGTTCTTTGTTATTCGTATTCTTTTTGTAAGTGATTTCTTTGTTTTCATAAATTTAGTTCTTTTTGGTGTTGTCTCTCTCGAGAGTGACCATCATACCGCGAGGGCTCGGCTTCATCGGTTCGGCTATCTTGTAAGTTGCGGTGATGAGGTTCAGGACTCTGTCCAGACGCTCCTTCTTGAAATTCTGCTCGGTGTACTTCGAGCGTCCTACGAGGTAGAGCTCCACTTTGACTCGATGTCCTTCTTCTAGCCATTCAGAGGCTTTTTTTGCCTTTAGCTCCAGGTCATTCTCGCCAGTTGCGATCTTGATCTGGATGGATTTGGTCTCAGTCTTGTGGGCTTTCGACTTGGCTTCTTTCAGTTTCTTGTTTTGTTCGTACTGAAATTTACCATAATCCATTATTTTTGCAATAGGCGGGACGGCGGTCGCAGTAATCTCGATGAGATCGAGTCCACGTTCTTCGGCGAGCGCTATGGCATCTTTGGTCTTCATCACGCCGAGTTTCGCGTCCTCGTCGCCGATGAGTCTGACCTCCAGACTCCTTATTTCATTGTTTATTCGGTTTCGGATCAATTCTTTATTCTAGTTCTTACTTATGATTAAGTCCTCGAATTCTAGCTTATATATATAGTATCGTCAATCATTTCAGGCTTTTTTGGCCTTGTGTTAAAAAAGCATGTCTAGGCTAGGGCAAAACCTTGACTTCATATTATCTTTTATATAGTATGTCCTTACGCTAATTGTGTGACGAGGGTGGTTAATATCCCGCTAAACTAAGGCGGGCTAAATTTATCCGGAGTTTCACGTATAGCCTATTATTAAAATTAGTATGTTGGTGGGTCTAATCTAAGAGCGTGTTCTCGTGTTTTAGGTTACGTTCATCAACCAATGTAATTATATGGCAGAAGCATTTGATAGAAGTAAGCCTCACGTAAACGTGGGAACCATCGGTCACGTTGACCACGGTAAGACGACATTAACAGCGGCGATTCTCCAGGTCCTCTCTCGAGCGGGCGCAGGGTATTCTGCCAAGCTAAAAGGCGTTGACGCCATCGACTCTGCTCCAGAGGAAAAGGCTCGTGGTATCACGATTGCCCTCTCTCACAACGAGTATGAGACTCCAGCTCGTCACTACGCTCACATCGACGCCCCAGGACACGCCGACTACATCAAGAACATGATCACAGGTGCCGCCCAGATGGACGGTGCAGTTCTCGTTGTTGCAGCTACTGACGGCGCCATGCCACAGACTCGTGAACACGTTCTCCTTGCAAAGCAGGTTGGTGTTCCAAAGATCATCGTTTTCCTCAACAAGTGCGATATGGTTGATGACAAAGACATGATCGACCTCGTCGAAGAAGAAATCCGTGAATTGCTTACAAAGCAGGGATTTGACGGTGCTGGTGCTCCAGTTATCAGAGGTTCTGCTCTAAAGGCTCTCGAGTCTAAAGACAACACTGATGAGTGGGCAGCGAAAATCCTCGAGCTTGCAAGTATGCTCGACACTTACATTCCGACTCCGGTCCGAGACCTAGAGAAACCTTTCCTAATGCCTATCGAAGACATCTTTTCTATCGAAGGACGAGGAACAGTTGCTACTGGTAAGATCGAAAGAGGAGTTGTTAAGGTTGGTCAGGATATCGAAATCGTCGGTATCAAAGACACTGTCAAAACTACTGTCACAGGTATCGAGATGTTCAACAAGCAGTTGAATGAAGGTATGGCTGGAGACAACGCTGGTATCCTTCTACGCGGAGTCAAGAAAGAGGATGTTCACCGTGGACAGGTTCTCGCCATCCCAGGATCAGTCAAGCCTCACACAGAGTTTACTTGTGAAGCCTACATCTTGAAGAAAGAAGAAGGTGGACGACACACTCCGTTCCTCAAGGGTTACAAGCCTCAGTTCTATGTTCGAACTACTGACGTTACTGGAGAAGTCACTCTTCCTGAAGGATCAGAGATGGTCGTTCCAGGAGATACAGTCAAGCTCTCAGTGGTACTCGTAGCACCAGTTGCTCTAGAAGAGCAGATGCGCTTCGCTATCCGAGAGGGAGGAAAGACAGTCGGCGCCGGAGTCGTAACGAAGATAATCAAATAACGATTCTTAATAGTTCATTAAATATGGCGACTAAAAAAGCACAATCAAAGACTAAAAAGGCAAGCGATAAAGTAGTGCTTAGGATTCGCGTCCGGGCTTACGAGAACAAGATTCTCGATAACTCTGTGAAGCAGATCATTGATACGGCTATGCGCCACGATGCCGGAGTATTGGGCCCAGTGCCTCTTCCGACAGAGATCAAGAAGTACACCGTGAATAGCTCACCGTTCGTTTATAAAGATGCGCGAGAACAATTCGAGATCAGGACGCATAAACGTCTTATCGACATCTTGAACCCATCACCGAAAACGATCGAGGCTCTCACCAACCTAAACCTTCCTTCAGGCGTCGAGATCGATGTGAAAATGGTCTAATTAATAGACTAATCAACCGGTTACAATGCCCACGAGCCGCGTTTGACGCGGTCCGGGGTAACTTAACTAAATATCATGAAATTCATTCTTGGAAAAAAAATAAATATGACTCAGTTCTTCGATGAGGACGGCAAGGTTTTCCCTGCGACCCTTGTCGATGCTGGACCAATCAAGGTTGTCCAGAGGAAGACTGTCGAGCAGGACGGCTATGAGGCTATCCAGTTCGGCTATGGCGAAGTAAAGGAGGCGAGAGTCAACAAGGCGGCCAAAGGCCACTTCAAGGATCTCGGTAACTACAGACACCTCAAAGAGTACCGTCTCAAAGGCCCCGAGTCTTCTGACCTTAAGGTCGGAGACACTCTAGACGCTGGAGTCTTCACCGCTGGCGACACTGTCGTTGTGACAGGCGTTTCCAAGGGTAAGGGCTTCCAGGGTGTGGTCAAACGTCACGGTTTCAAAGGTGGACGACGCTCTCATGGACAGAAGCACTCTGAGCGCGAACCAGGAACTATCTCCGGAGGCGGAGGACGTGCCGGAGGTCGCGTGGCCAAAGGTCTACGCATGGGGGGACGCATGGGTGGCGATATCGTCACTGTGAAGAATCTCAAGGTACTCGCCATCGATACTGAAAACAGCAAGATTCTAGTTAAGGGAGCAATCCCTGGTCGACGTGGAACACTCGTAACCATAATAGGCTAATACAAATATATGGAAGCAAAAATCTACAACAAAAGCGGAAAGGAAGCGGGAACGATAGAGATCCCGGCTGAAATATTTGGCCTTACATGGAACGCCGACTTGGTTCACCAGGTCTACACGTCACAGAACTCTAATGCTCGTGCTAACACTGCGAAGACCAAGGATCGTTCCGAAGTCTCTGGTACAGGCAAGAAGCCTTGGAAGCAGAAGGGAACAGGACGTGCCCGACACGGCTCGAAGCGTTCTCCGATCTGGGTCAAAGGAGGTATCACATTCGGTCCTTCTCCTGAACGAAACTACAAGAAGAAAATCAACAAGAAGATGAACGCCAAAGCTCTCTTTACTGTGCTCTCTGAGAAGCTCCGAAACGGACAGGTTCTGTTCGTCGACAGTATCGCGCCTGGAGCGATGAAGACAAAAGAGGCATCGAAAATCATGCAGGCTCTCGGTGATGTTACAGGATTCGAGAGGCTCAAAGGCTCAAAGAAGGTCGTTGCCCATGTCGCCATGGACAAGACTGACGAAGTAGTCACAAAGAGCTTCAACAACATCCCTAACGTTGCGATTGAAGAGATCCGAAACCTTAGCGTTACCGACCTCTTGAACCACCGATACCTATTAATAGTCAACCCAAAGGCGTCAATCGAGATCCTCGGGGCTAAATTAGCGAAATAATATGGGAATATTTTCTAAAAAAGAAGGCGATAAACCTGTAGTAAAGAAAGCTGTAACCAAGAAGCCTGCCGTAAAGGCTGAGCCGAAGGCTGTGGTCGCTAAGGCGCCGAAGGTGAGTGGCAAAGTCTCTGTCAATGCGGCGAAGATTCTAAAGAATCCTCGCATCACTGAGAAAGCTGCGCACATCTCTGATAACCGAGTGTACACATTCGACGTTTTTCCTGGAGCTTCAAAGATTGATATCGCTAAAGCCGTCGCATCCGTATATGGTGTCGTGCCAGTACGAGTGAACGTTTCAGCTATCGCCAAGAAGCAGGTCCTACGAAGAGGCAGACTAGGGGTAAAGGGCGGAGGAAGGAAGGCTTACGTATACCTCAAAAAAGGGGACAAGATAGAATTTATTTAATTAATTTAAGCAGTCTGAGAACCACAACAGTTACTCATTATAGATTGCAGATACCATGAAAAAGTATAAACCAACATCAGCAGGTAGACGAGGCATGACGGTAGTAACATACCGAGGCGTGCTTACGAAATCTGCTCGAAACAAGAAGTTGACGACTGGAGGCAAGCGCCACGTCGGTCGCAACAATCAGGGTCGCATCACAACGCCTCACAAGGGTGGAGGACACAAGCGTGCGTATCGAGAAGTTGACTTCAAATACAACAAGATCGATATCCCGGCTACATTTACGACTGTCGAATACGATCCGAACCGCAATGCGTTCATCTCACTCGCAGTCTACGCCGATGGTGAGAAGCGATATGTCATCTTCCCGAAGGGTGCCAAGGTTGGAGACAAGTTTGTCGTTAGTAAGTCTGCTGAGCCGAAAGTCGGCAACAGGCTTCCTCTCGTGAACATCCCAGTCGGTACATTTATCTACAACGTTGAACTGAAAACTAACGGTGGAGCGAAACTTGGCCGAGGGGCTGGAGCATTCCTCCAGGTCGTCGCTCATGATGAAGGCAAAACTTTCATCAAGATGCCATCGACCGAAGTCCGTAAGGTCCCATCGACATGCTGGGCATCAGTCGGTGAAGTTTCGAACTCCGAATGGAAACTCACGAACTTCGGTAAAGCCGGACGTTCACGCTGGAAGGGAATTCGTCCGACAGTGCGTGGTTCTGCCATGAGTCCAGTGGATCACCCACACGGCGGAGGAGAGGGTCGTCAGGGAATCGGACTTCGCCGAGGACCAAAGACTCGTCACGGAAAACTCGCCTACGGTGTCAAAACACGAAAGTCCAAGAAATACTCAAACAACTTCGTTGTTACTCGCCGAAAGACAAAGCGAAATCAACAGACAGTTATGTAATAAAAGCAAAGCCCCGAGAAATCGGGGCTTTGCTTTTGTGTTGACAAATAAGGGTTTTTGATGTAATATCCCGCCGAACCAACATAGATAGAACCATGACAAACAGCAAATGGGCCTTACGGCTTGGGAAGCTGGTCGTCATGATCATGCTTCTCTCTAATGTCGGATTTTTCAGAGGGGTTGTGGGTTGGGTAAACAGCGACAACAATAGCCCAGCCATTGTTGCCTATGATGAGCTCCGTAAAAAGGGCGGCGTCAGGGCGACAATCGCAGCTGAGCATCTGACCAACGAATATCTGCGTAACAAGCTCGACTCGGTTGTGAGTCTGGTCCGGAATGGGCATGTCTATACCATCCGCGATTACTTCATCGACTATCGAGATGTGCAGGACTACGCCGCCCTTAATTCCCCTTGGAACAACTGCCCGCTCGGCCTCTGTGAGATACAGAATCAGGTGAGGGTAAGTGGTAGCGAGCCAAACAGGGAGGAAGTGGATCGGGCGCGTGAGGAGATCCTCGGAATGAAGGAGCCAAAATCCACCCCGATCAACTGGTCGCGGGTCACAGACTGGCTGCTTCGGCAGTACCTTATGGGACTTTTGCCGGCACTGCTTATGTGCCTCATTCTTGCCCGTCAGGGACGGATCAGCTTCAGCTTCCGAAAGTCTCCGGTATCAGCGCTCGCTTATCTGGCCTTGTGGCCGATCAATCTCGGTGCGTGCATCATCGCTGCGTTCCAAGACATCGACCGTGAGGCGCGGTTGCGCACCGAGAAGGATTCGCTTTTCTCCAAGCTATCAGGTCTGGAGGAAGAATTCCTGAACGGACTGCGGGACCGCTCTGGTCGCGAAGAGTTGCTGAGCGCACGCCGTGCACATCACAGCTATATCTTCGCAATCATCGCGGTACTCGTCATGAGAGTCGTTCCAGTTGTAGCCCAGAATGTTTCGGAAACGGAACACAAGACTACGATTGAGATGGCGTATCATGACCCTCCAGATAGTTGGAGTAGCGAGGTGGGGGATTCTGAAGACCCGATGTGTATCTTTGCGTTCGAGCGTTTCATTGCTGAAGCCAAAAGGCGTTTTGTCTGGTGGCCGAGTAGTGCGTTCGATATATTGGTTGGTTTCAACAGGGACGTTCATCACGTTCCGTTGAGTGACACAGTCTGATAAAGCTGTGTTCAACTCAACCAACCAAAAACGTGAAGAAAAACAAAAGGAATTTCTTGGCACTCTCCGCACTTCTCGTGCTGTCAGTAGCCAAGGCCCAGATAGAGAACGTGAATCTCGGTAACGATTCGAGCTTTGTGCTCGATCGAGTGTATGCCGGAATGCTCGGAGCCAACAACTTCTCGATCGATAGCGTTTATCGAACGGGTTTCGTCGGCTTTCGAGTTGGCGCATCTGCGAGGCTTCGTGTGTCCAAAGCAGTGTCAGTCATATCCTTCATCACCGAAGACATGACCAACGTCGGCAATAGTATCGGAGGCTCCGGCTTCCTGGTGCGAGTGCAGATGGACACGAGCTTATACATGGCCATCGGTTTCGGTCCGCAGGTAAGTACGTTCCTACAACGCCCTCATCCTGCGACTGCTGGCGGTCAGTTCGAGACGTTTACCCATCGGGCGATACCGGGACCTGGTCCTGGGATTCGCTTGGTCAAGACGATCGGCAAGACCAGTCTGCTCGGAAGCGTCGCCATGATCGACGACGATCCGGAATACCAAGTGGGTGTTCTATTCGCTGGACTGCGAGCGTCTGTTTGGCACCGAGCTGACAGTCTGTGGGGAACTGCAGTTACATACGAGCATGATCGCTTCAAGACAATCCTCGTCGTACGCGATGATCTGCTGGCGTGCGTGACCACGGTCAATCTGCCGAACAAGTACATTGTCTACGCTGACGCCGGTATGACAACAGACCACTACACTGTTGTTCGTGCAGAGGCAGGCATACTACGAACTTTCGAAGCAAAAGCGTATATCAAGGGTCTATTCGGCCTCGGGTATGCGCATGAGCTTCGAAGCGCGCGAGGTTACATCTTCGTTACGCTATGAACATTCGACGCAAGCTGCCGCCGTCCCTTTGGGATTGCGGCAGCTTTTGCATTCAGGTGGTATAATTTAGGTATTAGAAATATCATATTTATATGAAGAATAATAATGTCGTCATAGGGCTTCTGGTTGTTGTTATTGTGATTTTGGCGCTTATCGCTTTCAAGAAACCAGCGAATGCTCCGGTTGATACTCCGGACGAAAATACCGGTGAGACAGAACTCGATGGAACAAAGCTTTATCGAGGTGAAGGATTTTCATTCCGACATGATAAGCTCGCAAGTGTTCGAGTCGAAGGTGCAGGAACTTATGCGCCTCTATATACAATCTCTAGATCTGATGATGGAGGAGCGGCAGACCATCTCAGCTTCTTTCCAGCAGGAATGCCGAGTTTGAGTGAGTACAATCCATGCGGGGAGATGGAGGTTAAGAGTATGACTATCGGAGATAAACTATTTTCTTATTGTGACAGCAAAGCTGAACCAATGCGTACTTATATTTACAAAGATGGAGAGAAGGCCTTGATGATTAATGTAAACATGACAGGGGATAAGCCAGCTACTGGCTACATTGATCTCGCTTCGATTGATCTGAAATAATAACTCTAGCAAAACCCCTCAAACGAGGGGTTTTGCTTTTTCAGGCGGGGAAGTATAGACTCGTGACAAACACGAACAACACATGAGCACCATCACTCTTCCAAACACACTGCTGCGTTCAGAGCTGAAACTACCGGGCGTCATAGACGTCTATCGTGGCAAAGTCCGAGACGTTTACCACCTAAAAGGCGATATGATCGTCATGGTGGCGAGCGATCGACTGAGCGCCTTTGATGTTGTGATGCCGCGAGGTATTCCGCACAAAGGCCAGACATTGACCGAGATCAGCTGGGAAATGCTGCGGACAAGCTCGGTTCCTCAATGGGCGATGCATTCGCCTGACCCCTGTGTGATCGTTGGCGTTCGCACTACGCCGATCAAGGTTGAGATGGTCGTTCGCGACCGACTCACGGGGAGTTGGTGGCGGAAATACCAACAGGGTATACGTGAGATCGGTGGCTACAAGCTTCGAGACGGGATGAAGGAATTCGATCGTTTCGAGGATGATGGCCCCATCATCACACCGAGCACAAAGGCCGATGAAGGGCATGATGAGGATATCAGCCCTGATGAGATCATTGCTCAAGGTTTGTGCACTGGGGATCAGTGGGACAAGATGTGTCTCTACTCCCTTGAGCTCTTCCGTGAAGGCACGCGCATTGCGCTCCAGCGCAAACTTGTCTTGGTGGATACCAAGTACGAGTTCGGCTTGGATCCGACTGGCAACGTGATCTTGATCGATGAGATCAATACCCCTGACAGCTCGCGATACTTCCATCACGAAGGTTTCGACGTGGCGATCGCTGATGGCAAAACTCCCAAGCATCTTTCCAAGGAGTTCGTACGTCAGTGGCTTATCAGCCAGGGCTTCCAGGGCAAGGAGGGGCAGAAAATGCCCGAACTCACCGATGGATGGGTTATGCTTGTGAGCGAGCGATACGCCGAGCTCTTCGGCTGCATCATGGGCAAACCCTTTGAGCCTGCATCAACTGAGGATATCAATGCTCGCATCCAGAGCAACCTCAACCGGTACTTCAATTCCATGCGGGGCTAGCCAAGCTCAAACAGAACATTCGTTAGTCGCCCCTGGCCATCCGGCCGGGGGCGCTTTCGTTTAAGTCCCGTTTGACAGGGGAAACCCCATCTGCTAGTATGAACGACATTCGCGCCTAAGGCCCGAATTTTTTGAAAATGAAATAGCAGATGGCAGTGAAGCTCTGGACTGTTCCAGAGACGAACGACCTAGCCATGCACTAATGATTTTCGTATACACATGACAAGATCACTTAAAAAAGGTCCATATATAGACGCAAAGCTTCTCAAGAAGATTGCGGACAAAAAACCCCAAGAAACAGGGGTTATTAATACTTGGGCTAGAAGCTCTCAGATAGCACCAGAAATGATCGGCTTTTCTTTTGGCGTTCATAACGGCAAGGACCACATCAAGGTATTCGTAACAGAAGACATGGTAGGGCACCGATTGGGCGAATTCTCTCCGACCCGCAAGTTCCACCGCCACGGAGGTAAGCTCATGAAAGAGCTGGAACAGAAGAAGAAAGAGGGCGAGGTCGCTGCAGCCCAGGCTGCCAAGTCAGCAGCTGATGCCGGAGCCGCTAAAGCACCTGCTAAGAAATAAAAACTGATATGAAAGCTATTCTTAAAAACTACCGCCAGTCACCACGAAAAGTTCGCCTCGTTGCGAAGGCTGTTCGTGGCAAGTCTGCGTCACAGGCTGCTATGATTCTCGACTTCATGCCGAAGCGCGCAGCTGACCCTATCAAGAAACTCATCGACTCTGCTGTCGCTAACGCTCGCGTCAATAATGGTATTGATATAGCTGACCTTGTGGTTAAAAACATCGAGATCAATCAGGGTGTCACACTCAAGCGTTACCGCCCACGAGCTCGTGGTTCAGCGTACCGCATCAACAAGCGAACAAGCCATATCGTGGTAACCTTGGAATCAAAGGCAGGTTCAGCGGCAGGAGAGGCTGCGGCTACACCTGTAGCGAAGACTTCTACTGCGAAACCTGCCAAGGCCGTAGCGAAGAAGGCTGCAGCAAAGAAAGCCCCAGCAAAGAAGGCTGTGGTTAAGAAATCAACGAAATAATATGTCAAAGAAAGTTAACCCATATTCACATAGACTAGTAGTTCTCCGAGATTGGAAATCTCGCTGGTTTTCAACTGGCAAGAAATTCGCCGAGACTCTAAAGTCTGACATCCTCATCCGAGAATTCTTGACCAAGAAACTCCGAGCTGCATACCTATCTTGCGTCGAGATCGAACGATCTCGCAAAGCGACTCGCATCATCATCAAAACTGCTCGCCCAGGTCTCATCATCGGACGTTCCGGAGAGGGTGCCAAGAAAATCCGCGAGGATCTCGTTGCTATGCTCAAGAAGAAGAACATCATCGTTCCTGAGGACATGAAGATAGACATCCAAGAAGTTACGAGTCCTGATGCTGATGCGCAGATCGTTGCTTACACTATTGTCGAAGGACTCGAGAAGCGTCTTCCTTTCCGTCGTGTCATCAAACAGACTCTCGAGAAAGTCATGGCCTCTAGGGAGGTCAAAGGTGCCCGTATCGTCGTCTCAGGACGACTCAACGGTGCTGACATGGCTCGCCGAGAAGAGGTCAAGCAGGGATCTATCCCACTACAGACTATCCGTGCCGATGTCGACTTTGCTCGTGAGCGCGCAGTTCTCTCATACGGAACTCTCGGTATCCGCGTTTGGATATACCGTGGCGAAGTGTTTGAGAAGGATCGATTGGCTGCTATGAATGCGAATAATAGGAATTAATTAGATCTATATGTTATTCCCAAAGAAAGTAAAATATAGAAAGTGGCAGACAGCCAGGAAGAACCCGATCAAGCGGGAGCGTCCTGATACTCGTGGAACAGAGATTAACTTCGGTTCTTATGGTCTCAAGGCCGAGAGTATGGCTCGTGTTACTTCAGCTCAGATCGAGTCAGCTCGAAAGGCTATGGTTAGACACCTGACCAAGGAAGGCAAGTCTTGGATTCGTATTTTCCCTGATCGACCAGTTACAGCTAAAGCTGCCGAAGTGGGTATGGGTAAAGGAAAAGGAGACCTTAAAGGTTACTGTTTCGAAGTTCACCCAGGACGCGTCATTTTCGAGGTGGACGGTGCGACGGTCGCTATCTGCAAGGAGGCTCTACGAAAGGCTGGAACCAAGCTCCCATGCAAGACCCGTGTAGTTGCGAGAAATAATTAAAACTGTAATATGGCAAAGATTGATCTAAAAGAATACAAAGACGCGGACCTCACGAAGGATATGGCCGCACACGAGGAGACTCTCCGCAAGGCCCGCTTCAAAGTGGCTGGAACTGTCGGTCTCAAGGATAACCACAAGACTCTCAGGAAGAAGATCGCCCAGATCAAAACTGAGCTAAGACGCCGAGCAAAATAATTTTATGACAAATACAGGAACAAAAAAACCAAAGACACTACAAGGAACTGTTGTTAAAGACGGCAACGACAAGACCGTGGTTGTTTCTGTTCCTCGTTTCGTTAAACACGAGAAGTACCAGAAATATTTCAAGAAGGACAAGCGTTACCAGGCTCACGATGAGGAGAACACTTATAAAGTGGGGGACAAGGTAGAGATGACAGAGACCAAACCTATCTCGAAAACCAAGAGATTCCGCGTAACCAAGAAGATATAAAAAACTTTTATGATTCAAGACGGAACAAATGTAACAATAGCCGATAACGGAGGCGGAACACACGCCAGAGTTTTCAAGGTTCTCGGCGGATCCAAGAGGCGATACGCTTCGATTGGCGACCTCGTCGTCATCGCAGTCAAGTTCGCTCAGCCTCGCAAGATGATCAAGAAGAAAGACGTTCATCATGCAGTTGTCGTCCGCACGACCAAGCCTTTCCGCCGAAAAGACGGCTCTTATATCTCTTTTGACGACAACGCCGTAGTCATTATCGAAAAGGGCAAGTTCGAACCGAAAGCGGGACGTATCTTCGGCCCTATTCCACGCGAAATAGGCGAGATCGGTTATCAGAAAATCGTTTCTCTGGCACCAGAGGTTTTGTAATACTCATATGAATATCAAGAAAAACGACAACGTAATAGTCATCAGCGGTTCCGACAAGGGCAAGAAGGGTAAAGTCCTGACCGTTCTTCGCGACGCTAACAAGATAGTTGTCGAAGGTATAAACGTTAGGAAAGTCCACGCGAAGAAGACCAAGGCCAAAGCTGGTTTCATATTTGAAAAATCTGCTCCGATCAATGCTTCGAACGTTATGCTTATAGACGCTCAGGGGGGCAAGCCAACTCGCGTGTCATCGAAGACAGTTAACGGCAAGAAGATCCGTGTCGGCAAGTCAGGCCAGGAAATAAAATAAACTATATGGAAACTACTAAACAAAAACTAGCATCTTCATTCAAGACTTTGGCACCGAAGTTCGGCTACAAGAACGCCCTCGCTGCACCGAGACTCGTCAAGGTTGTTATCTCTTCTGGAACAGGTTCCAAGATGAAGAACGACAAGAACAAGAACACTTTCATCGCTGATCGTCTCGCTCGCATCACTGGACAGAAGCCATCAGCTCGTCAGTCGAAACAGTCTATCGCCTCATTCAAACTACGAGAGGGAGAAGTCGTTGGACAGATGGTAACACTGCGTGGAGAGCGCATGAACTCATTCATCGATAAGCTCATCAACATCGCATTCCCTCGAACCAAAGACTTCCGCGGACTCGAGTCCAAGGGAATCGACGACGTCGGTAACCTCACTATCGGTATCAAAGAGCACACTATCTTCCCGGAAACAGGGGATGAGGAACTCAAGGATGTCTTCGGTCTCGCGATCACTTTCGTCACTACTGCAAAATCTAAACCTGAAGCTCGAGCGTTCTTCGATCATATCGGAATTCCTTTTAAGAAATAGATTTAAGATTTAGGGAGTAAGATTTAAGAAAACAATAGACCCCGAGAGGGGCTTTTGTTTTTGTATCTGTGTCGATATAATAAAGAAAACAAACACGACCATGAACACCTCATTTCGCTCAAAGCTCCTAAGTGAGCTTCACGCCATTGCAGTAGTCCTGCTCGCTATGGCGATTCCAACATTCCTCTGCTGGATCGAGTTCCAAGACTTCGACAGAAGTCTCAGGGTGGGTGTCCCAACGGGTGGGCTCTACATCATCTGCCACAAGATCTTGTTGGACCCGGCTTTCTGGAAATTCGTGAGTTCCTTCTTGGGTCGGTTACTGAGAAAAAGAACCAATCCAGTGTAAGCATCTGTGATGCCCGCCCGGCTATAGAAAGCCGCCCGCGGGCTTTCTGTTTTTATTGACAATCCGAGGGGTTTAATTAGTATGGGTCTGAACCAACCTCTACATTCCATGGCCGACAAGATGAACATTGTTGCGCTTATTAACAAGCGTTTTCAAGGACAGGGCAACCAGGTCAAGGCTTCGCTCTTGGGCGAAACTGCCAAGTTCGATTTTTCCCAACTGAGATCTCGTGCCAACTACTATGCAGAGCAGAACTTCATGCTGGGGTGCATGCCAGATCAGGTCGATACACTGATCCTCTCAGACCGCTCGTTCGAGGAGGCTTTCTCTGTTTGGAAGCAGTGCTCCGTTATCAGACTCTCGAGTATGGCTGCGAATCTCGGACTTTCCGAGCCATATCGCCCTGAATTCGAAGATGTTTTTGGGCGCGATCTCGATGTGATCAAGCTCGAACGGCGAGCTTGGCCATCGTCTGACATGCTCCCGCTCATTTCGGGGAGCTCCGAAGTTTTGGCAGACGTCTTGGGTCTCCGGACCTATCGAGGCCCGGAGTACTTCCTGACCTTTCTGCCGGATCTTTCGGTCGACAGAAAAGGAGATGACGCCATCGGCGCTATAATGCTCGAAGTCCCCAAGAAGGTCGGCACTGACGACCGGAAACCGCTCCTGCGCATAGACAGTGTCTCTTACACAGCGGTAGCCAGGTATGCGAAGCTCTTCAACATGAAGCCTCATCCAACCGACGCGAAGAACGCGATGGGGAGGACGCTGGTATTCATGACCTAATCAGAGGCCCGTAGGCGAGGATGCTCGCTTGCGGGTCTCTTTGCTTGATTGGTTGACATCCGTAGCCTATCTGCTAATATGTCCGGAGTTCAGCTTAATCCATGTTTCTCCTTGTGCGGTCCGCCAGCTGGCGGAGAATACAAGAAAAAACGTGAGATATTGGCCGAACAAGCTAAAAGCTAGCAGCTATAAGCTAGCCACTAAATATATATGGCTAAAAAATCAGTATTAGCGCGAAATAATAAGCGCATTAAAATGGTCGCAAAGTACGCTGCTAAAAGAGCGGCTCTTAAGGCTGCTGGCGATGTTGCCGGCCTCCAGAACCTCCCGAAGAACTCTTCACCTACACGCGTGAAGAATCGTTGCGGTATAACAGGTCGCCCTCGAGGCTACCTACGTGATTTCGGCCTTTCCCGCATCAAGTTCCGTGAACTCGCATCAGTCGGCGAGATTCCAGGCGTTAGGAAGTCATCTTGGTAATCTCATATGGATAAGATCGCAAACATGCTCATAATGATAAAGAATGCTGGTATCGCCGGTCACAAGACTGTCGATGTGCCTTATTCGAATCTGAAACATGCTATCGGCAACTGCCTAGTCAAAGGCAAGTTCATAAACAACGTCTCTAAGAAAACAGGCAAGGGAGACAAGTTCTTCCTAGAGATCGAGCTCCGAAGCACAGGTACTTCTCCTCGCATTACATCTGTCGAGAGGATCTCGAAGCCTTCAAAGCGTGTCTACATCAAGGCAAAAGACATCAGACCAGTCCGTCAGGGATACGGCATGATGGTGCTTTCGACTCCAAAGGGAGTCATGATCGCAGACGACGCTCGCAAAGAATTGGTCGGCGGAGAAGCTCTATTCCGCATCTGGTAATAATAAATATATGTCACGAGTAGGAAAACAAATAGTTAAAATACCAGCTGGATCAACCGTAACTCTCTCGGGTGGTACTGTCACGGTCAAGGGACCAAAGGGTGAGCTCTCCAAAGAGTTCAAGACCAAAGTCGTTTCTGTCGACATCAACGGTGACGAGATAACTTTCGCACCTAAGGACGAGGAGAACTCAACCAAGGCTCTATGGGGTACATACGCGGCCCTCATCAAAAACATGCTAAAGGGTGTGAACGATGGCTTCGAGAAGAAGCTCATCATCGAGGGTGTCGGATTCAAGTCCGAAGTCACTGGTACGAATATCAAATTCGCTCTCGGTTTCTCTCACCCGATACTTATGGCTATCCCAGCTGAGCTCAAAGTCACTGCCGAGAAGAACGTCATCACCATCTCTGGAGCTGACAAGGAACAGGTTGGATTGTTCGCGGCGAAAATCCGCGACTTCAAGAAGCCTGAACCGTACAAGGGTAAGGGTATCCGATACGATGGCGAATTCATTAGGAGAAAGCAGGGTAAGAAAGCTGTCTAAAATATATGCAAGTTAGAAAAGCAAAATCAAATAACCGAGACCGCATCAAGGCGAAAATCCGCGCGAAGATTTCTGGTACCGCAGAACGCCCGAGACTATCTGTCTACCGTTCAAACAAGAACATCTACGCTCAGCTCATCAACGACGAGACTGGTACGACTATCGTATCTGCTTCTGATATCAAGGGTTCCAAGGGCACCAAGCGTGAACGCGCTATCGAGGTGGGCAAGAAGATCGCCGAACTCGCCAAGGGAGCTAAAATCGACAAGATTGTTTTCGATAGAAACGGGTTCAATTACACTGGTCGCATCAAGCTTTTAGCAGACTCAGCCAGAGAGGGCGGACTAAGCTTTTAATACAAATATATGGATGATGTAAAACCAAAAGTTACAAGCGCAACAGGAGATCGCCGAACAGGCGGGGCACCTGCGCGTTCAGGCGGAGGCAAGCCTTTTGACCGAGGTGGTCGCGGGGGCAGGAAGCCGTCAGATCGCCGAGAGAAGCCAGAATTCGACCAGAAGATTCTCTCTATCCGTCGCGTTACTCGAGTCGTCTCAGGAGGACGAAGATTCTCTTTCTCTGTTGCTATGCTCATCGGTGACAAGAAAGGTTCTGTAGGACTCGGACTCGGAAAGTCTTCTGACACCACTCTCGCTATCAACAAAGCCGTAGCTTCTGCTAGAAAGCACATGTTCCGCATCACGACTAACAAGGACATGTCTCTCTCACACCCTGTCGAGGGCAAATTTAAAGCTTCTCGTGTCATGCTCATGCCTAACCGAGGCAAGGGTCTCGTTGTCGGTGGAGCTATCCGCGACATCATGATGCTCGGTGGTATCAAGAACGTCACTGGCAAGATTTTCTCTCGCTCAAAGACTCACCTCAACAATGCTAAAGCTGCTGTCATCGCTCTCCAGGATCTCAAGGCGCCTCGCGCCAAGAAGGAGGCAGTGGAAGCGCTAGCAGAATAATCCAAATTTTATGCAAACAAATAACCTAGTCAGAAAAACCAAGAACAAGAAGCAGAAACTCATCGGCCGAGGAGGCAAGAGGGGTAAGACTGCTGGACGAGGAACCAAGGGTCAGTGGGCTCACGGTAGTCACGGTGTTCGTACAGAGATGCGAGACACGATCAAGAAATATCCGAAACTCCGCGGACACGGCAAGAACCGCGCTCGAACAGTGAACTCTGGACGTGTTAGACCGACAGCCGTTAACATTTCTGTTCTCGAAGAGAACTTCAAGGATGGTGATATCGTATCTCTCGACACGCTTATGGCAGCAGGGCTCGTGAAGAAGGTAGGAGGACAGAACCCTGTAGTCAAGATCCTCGCTCACGGCGTATCCAAGAAGAAGTTCACTCTAAAAGGTCTCCAGACATCAGCCACAGCCAAGGCCTCTATCGAAAAGGCTGGCGGTGCGGTAAAATAACACCACTTGTTCCGTTAGTAAAATACGGGATGAAAACAAGCAAAAACGTTATCAATTTAATTTACTAATGGGATGACATTTTGGCAAAAATTTAAACTAGTTTTTACAGACCGATATATCCGAAGGAAAATATTCTTCGTACTTCTTATACTTGCCATATTCCGTCTATTGGCTGCTATCCCGATACCAGGAGTCGACACTTTCAGACTCGAGGGTTTCCTAGAAAGTAACCAGTTCCTCAGCATCCTCAACATCTTCTCTGGAGGAGGCCTCTCAGCACTGTCTATCGTCATGATGGGAGTAGGTCCATATATTACCGGAAGTATCATAATGCAACTCCTTACGCTTATGTCTCCTAGACTTAAGTCTATGTATCACGAGGAGGGTCAGCTCGGCAAAGAGCAGTTCGCTCGATACTCTAGGTTCTTGACTGTTCCTCTCGCACTAGTTCAGGGCTACGCGCTTCTTACGATTCTAGCCAATCAGGGGGTACTGCTCGAATTGTCAGCATATGACAAAGCCATCGCGATGATCGTCATCACGGCAGGTACTATGCTACTCGTTTGGCTCGGAGAGCTTATATCAGAGCACGGCATAGGTAACGGTATCTCGGTAATCATCTTCGCTGGTATCGTGGCAGCACTTCCTTCTCAGATAAATCAGCTAGTATTTTCTTATGACCCATCACAGGTCATGACATATATAGGATTCGTCGTCGTGGCACTCATACTTATCGCCGGCATCGTTGTTATCACCGAGGCAGAGCGACTTCTTCCTATTACTCACGCCAAGCAGGCCCGAGTCGGTGGTGGAGGTTCGGCGAACAGTTCATACCTACCGCTTCGTATCAACCAGGCTGGTGTTATGCCAGTGATATTCGCCCTATCGATACTTCTATTCCCACAGCTTCTAGCGAACTTCTTCGCTGCTTCTGCGAGTCTGAAGCTACAGAGTATCGGAGCTTCATTTACGTGGTTCCTGCAGTCAGGATGGCCATACGCCGGAGTTTACTTCCTGCTCGTTGTCCTCTTCACATACTTCTACACAGCCGTCACGTTTGACCCAGAAGCCGTAGCAACGAATCTACAGAAGAACGGTGCATTCGTGCCGGGCATCAGACCAGGCGTCTCGACTAGCGAGTACATCGGGAAAATTGTCTCTCGCATCACACTCATGGGAGCGCTTTTCCTCGGTATCGTGGCAGTTCTACCAGTTATCATGCAACAGGTCACCGGACTTTCGACTCTCGCTATCGGCGGTACAGCAGTCCTCATCGTCGTCTCAGTTATCCTCGATATCTTGAAGAAAGTCGAAGGACAGGTGTCCATGAGACAGTACTAGTGCGAGATTTAAGAATAAAGATTTAGGAATTAAGAGCAAAAGCCCCACGTCAAACGTGGGGCTTTTGCTTTGACTTTTGGCCCATTTAGGAGTAAATTTGTGCAGGATTACTGAACTCGACAACAACAAACTCGACATACACCCGTCAGTCACATGATAAACCCAAGACAAGTCGATGTACTCCTTGGCGCTCAATGGGGCGACGAGGGCAAAGGCAAGCTCACAGATCTGATTGCCACAACCTACTCTGCAGTTGCTCGCTTTCAAGGCGGACCAAACGCAGGGCACACGATCTACCTTGATAACAACAGGGTGGTACTTCATCAAGTTTCATCCGGAATCCTGGCTGGTAAGCTGAGCATTTCCGGCAATGGAATGGTGATCGATGCGCCTGAGTATCTGAACGAAGTCAGGACCATCCTCAAGCACAAGCCTGAGTCCTGCGAGCTCATCAAGATCGCGGCTGGTGCCGGAATCATACTTCCGGTACATATTCTGCTGGATCATCTGAATGAGTGCTTGGCAGGATCTTCCAAGATCGGCTCAACATTGCGTGGCATTGGTCCTGCATATGAAGAGCAGACCGGACGAAGGGGGCCGAAGTTCCATGAGATGCTTGATGACGATGCGTTCAGCCGGCTCAAGAAAGTTCAAGACCGGCATTTGCCAATCATCAGCGCCGGCATCAGTTCATGTGAGGACGACAAGGTTCGCAGGAACCTGGAAAATCGCCTCCGCTGTCTTGACGCAGAGCTCTCGAGTTATCTCAAGGCGGCACACACGCTAGCTTCGATGATCGAAGTGATCGATTGCGGAAATTTCATCCGCGGGATTCTTGAAAAAGGAGGCCGCATTCTTGCTGAAGGCGCTCAGGGAACCTTGCTCGATCAGACCTACGGAATGTATCCGTTTGTCACCAGTTCGATTACCACGACACCTGGAGCTTCTCTCGGGCTCGGGATTTCGTGGCGAGAGATCGGTAAGGTTATCGGGGTCTTCAAGGCTTACTGTACAAGAGTAGGCAAGGGTCCGTTCCCAACCGAGTACTCGCCTGGGCTCGACGGCCACTACACTTCCGTAGATGGTCTCGGGTATCTGCTCCAGAGGGACGGTAAGGAGTTCGGCTCCACTACGGGTCGTCCTCGCCGTGTTGGCGCTCTCGACCTGCCTCTGCTGAAACATGCTGCGTACATTTGCGGCTTCGACGCCTTGGCGATGACCATGATCGATGTCTTCAATGGTTACGATGAGATCGAGGTTTGCATCGGTTATGAAAACCTGACGAGCAACCTTGATCTGAGTCGGATCAGCGAGATGAAGCCGATCATCAGGAAGCTTCCGTGGGGATGTCAGATCACGCCCGCAATGAAAAAGTGGGTTGATCTGCCTGAGGCCGCGAGGAGCTATGTTGGCCTGATCGAGGAGTATGTCGGTGTTTCTGTGGAGATGGTCTCAACCGGTCCCGGCCGTGACGAGGTCATCCGATGCAGGGTTGCCCGCAGCAATCATGACCGTACTCCAGGTGGATTGTTGGATTTGGGAGAGGAGGAGCGCTTGCCGGTTTTTCGCGGCTGATGCACATTCAACCGATTTTATTCGCGAGCCCTGGGGAAATCCCGGGGCTTTCGTCTATCCACTTTTGGGGTTGCTAAGCTGGTATTTGTATTGTAACATCCTAAATGACAAGACCTTTCACCATGTTCAACCAAACACCTCCGATAACGACTCATGAACAGCAAACCATTTCCCACCATCCCCATCTCGAGATCCTGCAACAGTCTGATGACGTAGACCTCTATGGCGCTCCGAGCACTATGAAGATCTGCGTGATCGACACCAGGGGACTCCATGATTGCGACCTCAACATGATCTACTGCGATGGCCGTAGCGCCATCTACGAGACTCAAAAGGGTCGGTTCTATGTCCTCAAGGACAAGAGGCTGTGCCAGGCCAAGAAGAAGTGTGACCACGTCACGCTTATGGTTCACATCTGAGCCAGGTTGAACAAAAGGGCTGTTGCGATCACTCGCAGCAGCCCTTTTGCCTTTTCTATAACCTATGACCTGATACCTATAACCTATTTTTACGCATCAAAACTGTCTTTGTATCTCTCGACGTATTCTCCCGTTTCAGTGTTGACGATTATTTTATCTCCGATATTGGCGAACATGGGGGCGTCGATAGTAGATCCATTCTCCAGAGTCACTATTTTCGTTCCGCCAGTGACTGTGTCTCCACGGTTAGATGGGGGAGCGTCTTTGATCTCGAACGCCATCTTGACTGGTAGCTCGAGAGCGATGATTTGCTGCTCATCATCATCGTTGGTGAATATACTCGCAGTTGCTTCGACATTTTCTTTGAGGAACTTTAGCTGATCACCGAGTAGGTCAGGGGAGAGGAACATTCTGTCTGACGGGTTCTTCGGATCAACAAAACATAGTTCGTCTTTCTTTCTGAAGAGGAACTTGAGTGTTCGCTTGGTCATATCGGCTTCTTCGACTTTGTCTGAGACGTGGAATGTCGTTTCGACCATACGGCCGGTGACGAGGTTCTTGAGTTTCGTTGCGTTTACAGGCTTGCG
The DNA here is from genome assembly GCA_964426385.1 of uncultured Candidatus Saccharibacteria bacterium. Lineage (GTDB taxonomy): Bacteria > Patescibacteriota > Minisyncoccia > Phycocordibacterales > CSBR16-119 > CAYRQF01. Next base: position 86,219 of record CAYRQF010000004.1, read on the forward strand.
CTGTTGTTTGCGGAAGACGTGTGCACCGACGACAAGCCAAGGCTCGCCCTCGTACATGATCACTTTATTTACGCGGATTTCACTATAAGTTAACATGCCTCGTATTCTACCGGAATTTATTAAAAAGGGAAGTATTGTATGGGAAATTTATATATTGACCTAATATACAAACTGTGTTATTGTGTCGACAAACCCAAACCCACTCCCTATGCAGAACATTCCCAAACCTTTCTTGTTTGTGGCCTTCATTTTGTTCCATGGATTCCTCTACGCAGGAGTAACCATTGAGCAGATGCAAAAGATCGTGGATAGAGCTTCTACTCTGGTCACGAAGCATGTGCAAGATGACCAGGCTACTTATCTACAGGTACTCCGTGACATGAAGGTCCTTCGTGCGGATACTGCAGGTACAGCCATGATACCAGCCAGTGCCAAGTGCGTGCTGATCATTCTCGATAAAGAGACCTTCGCTCGATCAATGAATGCAAAGACCGGTGAGGCCCTGTTCTCGTACATAGCATCTTCGGTATTTAGTGGCCGCGTGGATATATACACAAGAGAGGACTTGTTCACCTGGTCAGCAGATCTTGATGTAAACGCCAGCTGTTTGATCCATGAGATCTCTCACTACATCTTTACCTTTAAAAGGTATAAGCTCGGGAAGTACTATACAAAGGCTTCATTGACCCCCGAAGTTGTATTTGAGGTTGAAGGTCTGGCTTGGGGCGTACAGTCCAAGGTTTACTTCCAGGAACACCCAGAGGTGATCAGGAGTGTAAAGGTTTGTGACTGTGGTAATTTTGTTATCGTACCGAAGGACCCTTCTAAGAAGTACGATGACCAAATGATCCAGCACCTCATCCTTTACTGGACGTGCGGGCAGAAGTTCTTAAGGTATGTTTACGGTCCGTAATACCGTGAACTGTCAAAGTGTGTGGCGGAGCCCCGATGAAAATCGGGGCTTCACTATTTTTAATATATGAATTAGTATCAAGAGCGTGATGGAAAAAGTTTTAAAACTCTACAAAAATCTAGGCGAAACGCCTCTCGCATGTCTCGAGCGTTTTCGGGGTGAGAACCCTGAGTACTCTGGAGAGAAGATGACCTACGCCGGACGGCTTGATCCGATGGCTGAGGGGCTACTTATCGCTCTCGTGGGGGACGAATGTCACAAAAAGGACGAGTATCTAGGTCTCGACAAGGAGTACGTTTTCGAAGTCCTGTTCGGTATCCAGTCAGACACCTACGACATCCTCGGCATACCTAAACTCATCGATGACATATCTCTAATTCGCGCGAATAGGCGAATAGATCCTGGGGAGTTTATTGGCAAAAGGGTTCAAGAGTATCCGGCCTATTCATCCCGAACATTTCAACTAGCGCGTGACGGTGTGGATTTCGAACCACCAACCAAAGAGGTTGAGATTTTTAATATTGAACAACTTGAAGAAAGAGAAATACCAAGAGCAGATCTTTTGTCAGAAATATTAGAGCGTATAGATTTAGTCAAAGGCGACTTCCGTCAGGATGAGATTGGGCTTGCTTGGCAGAAATTTTTAGATGAGGCCCCTGAAAAGTTTCGTGTCGTTAAAATAAAAATAAATTGCTCATCCGGCACATACGTGCGAAGTATCTGCAACGAGCTCGGCGGACTCGCGTACTCGATCAATCGAACAAAAGTGGGGCAGTATACATTTTAGAAACAAAGCACCCCGCGAAGGACGGGGTCCTTTGCGGGGTGTGTGGGTAGTCGTTACTCGACTACCCCTTTGAATTCAAGCTTTTTGTTTGGGAACATTTCACCCACCAGTCCTTCGATACGGCGCATGATATCGTAGCGAATGTCGCCGCTTTGTGGATCGAAGAATTCGATATCGAGTCCTTCGTTGCAGAAGGTGACTTTCTTGATCAGCGCCGGCGCTTCCTCCGTCTTGCCCGTAATGCGGGTGAGCTTGAGGAAAAGGTTCCTTCGGTTCACCTCACCCCTGGGAGGATTTACGATCTCATTTGCTGTTGGATGCGTGATCCCGTATACCATTTCTGGGTATGATCGCAAACGATCACTGTTGCAGATCAGGGTTAGGTACTTGGCGTTTCGTGGCCAAAATTTCCAACCTAGGATGATGGTGTTGTGGGCCATGGTTCCGGTGTTTTCTTGAGTCTATTACTAGAGTGTTGTTTAGTCAATAATCAAAAGCCCCGCGTCATGCGGGGCTTTTGATTGGAATGTGATTACATCCAAGCTTTGAGGATGAGTCCGAAGAGAACGAATAGTACGAGCTGGTATCCAGCAGATATAAGGAATGCATTCCAGGCATCTCGACGAGGCCGTGCGCTCCACATTGCACCACCAGCGACAGTTGGCATGACGAACGCCGCCCATATCCATAGAGCATTCTCGAGACCTGTTGCATCAGACCATCCGGCGATATAGTGCGAAAGGACGAATGCTTGGAATAGTACAAGGAGGAATTGAGTCAGATAGAGTGACCACATCCTCTTTTGTATTTCTTTCATCTTTTCAGCAGACATGTTCGTGTCTGCACCGATCGCCTTCATATAAATATTGCCGAATAACATCGGACTGTGCCAAAGAGATCCGACAACCATAGCTACGACTCCGCATACGAGAACTGCCAATAGGTTTGTTTCCATTTTTATTATTCTAACTTCTAATAACTATATTTTATCAAAGATATTTATTCTCCAATAGCGTAGAAATACCCGTCGCGCGCTCCGACATATAGGTCGCCATCCCATAGAGCTGGAGTAGACTCTATACATGAGCCTGACGGTAGGTTGAATTCGGAGAGAAATACTGGCTTCGCTGGATTCTCTAGAGAGTACTTCCTGATACGTCCGTCGCACGTCGTCACCATGAGTTCGCCATCGGCGATGATAGGGGATGACCAGGCGTGAGGGTTTAAGTTATCGCGATACGTGACAACGCCCGTCGCTCGATCTACAGCGAGCAAGTCTCCTGGGTTCGTCGCAGTGTAGATATATCCATCGTAGATGGCAGGGGTTGCCCAGATGCCTCCTGGTATAGATGAAACTTTGGCTGGAACTGGTACGCCCCATACGCGAGGATTCTCAGGTTTAGACGGATCAAGTTTTACTAATTGTCCGACAGTCTCTGCTCGGGCATTCAGACGGTCTTTCTCGGACGACACATAGAGCATCCCTTCGTCATCTATGACAATAGAGGCGTCGACATCATCTCCCATCCAATAGTCGAATACGAGTGGGGCGATCCCACTCTCTATGTTACTGATGTCGAGTCCCATGACGCGTCCACCGGAGTTCGCGAAGTAGACACGATCCTCGAACATGGCTACAGAGTTCTCGATGCCGAGGTTTCTATCGCCAACCTTGGCGATGAGCGCGTCATCGTACGACGGCGTCTTGAAGATTATATTCGGTGTAACTGTTACTTTGCCATCGAGTCCATATTCGCGGTTGAGCTTGATAACGAAGAACCAGCCCTGTTCGCCACCCTCGAACATCATATCGTCTCTGATAATCGGGTTACTGTCCCAGTCGTTGTTCCAGATGCCAGGCACGTCTTTTGTGTCGAGACTCCAGAGCTCTGTAGGAACGGTTCGATCGAGCGCGAGAACACGCACTTTGTTATCACGTGATCCGAAGTAAAGGAGAGGGAATCCATCAGGGTCGAGCGTGACTGATCCTTTGATAATATCGCCAGTTTTAAACGGGGGACGGCTATCCTTGCCAGTCTTCGCGTTTACGAAATGTACGTTTTTGTCATACGCGCCGAAGATGACCTCTGTGATGCCATCAGGGCGTTCCCATACAACGGGCTGTCCGGTCCATCCACTACCGCACCATGTTTTTACGACACCTTTGTCAGAGCTCTCTGAGCACATAGGAGTATCTGGATATCGCCAGAGCACTCGAGGGTTATCCGGGAGTGAGCCTGTGCCATACCATGTTCGTGATGGGTTACCACGAAACATCGTGAGACCCTTGCCATACTGAACGCCTACTTTGATGTTGGTTTCTTCAACCTCTTTCTCCCTCTCTTCATCTGATACTCCGAGGACTTCGGTTGTACCGTTCTCATCTCTGATAGTAAAGTTTCTTGCTCCTACTGCATGTGTTGGCTTAGTGTCTTGCGCCAACGCTAACCAGGCTTGGGCTGTACCATGAAGTTCCCTAGCTCCTGTGACGAAGAAGAATGATATGAATAAAGCCCCGGCAACTATCAGTAGTACCCAGAGAATGTATTTGACGAGGGAGTGAGTTTTTGGCGCTTGGTGGAATTCACGACTCATGTAGGTATTCTACAGAAAATAGAGCGAATTGGAAGTAAAAGTATTTTTATTTCTCTAAATGGAAGATACGAAAAGCCGGCAAAATCCTATAGATTTTGCCGGCTTTTCGTCGTCCTATTTGACCTCTCTTTCATTACGTTTCGCAAAGTGTTTTTTGGAAAGTTTCCCACAGGCAAAACGAGCTTTTTTGTTAGAATATTAAACAGTAAAAGCACTTTGCGGAGGTAGCATCGTGTAACGAAGTAAATGGTGTGCTCTACTTAAGACTCAGGATCCTGAGCAGGCCGGCCAAATTTACTTTGATATGTTGCCTCCGCAAAGTGCTTTTATATTTCCTATAACAGAATTCTATAGCATGTCTAAGTTTATCTCTAGTATATAAATAGGGTGTGTTGGGGAATTCATTATTTTTCAACCTAAAAAGGACCACTTTTAATTGCTAGTTGAGGTTTAGTCAATACTTAGGATAATTAGCTGTAAACAATAAAACACCCTTTCGGGTGTTTTATTGTGTCGAGTGGAGATGGGGGGAATTGAACCCCCGTCCATAAGATTATCCAAATAGGGTCTACATGCTTATTTTGTTTTTTGATTTAGAGAGATATCCTAGAGAACAAACAAAACAGATATCACTCGATCCCTAGATTTTCGTCATCCGGGCGGGAAGCTCGAATGCTTATCCCGATGATATGATATCGCTTTCTCTTATCAGGTGTCCGAGAGAGCGACACCAGCTTTGGCTTAAGCGAAAGCTGGAGCAAGTCTGAACGCTTTCGCGAACGGACTTACTATTCCTTTAGATTTTGCATCTAAGGGTTTCTGAAAGTTTAGCGAGTTATCAGAGCTCGGCATGCGCTAAGAAGATTGAATCAGATGTCAAAGCCGGTCATCCCCCAAAGTCAGACGAACCAAAGATAAACTAAAGTTCATCAAGCCATAGTGAACGGCCGGCAAAATTGTCAAAGTCCTAGTTCTTTATCCTCCTACCGAGATCTCTCTCGATATCCCTTTTCTTTATACTAAGACGCTTGTCGAATTTTTTCTTACCCTTGGCAAGCGCAATAGTCACTTTCAGCTTCTTGCTATTATTATACAACGAAAGTGCCATTATTGTCAAATTGCCTTGTTTTACGCTGTCGGCGAGCTCTAGAATCTGCTTCTTCGACAATAGGAGTTTGCGCTCACGGTAGGGATCATAGCCGTCAGGCATGTTTTTCGGCTGGTAGGCTGGGATATGGGCGTTTACCAGGTAGGCCTCGCCATCTCGGATAGTGACGTAGCTCTCGCTGATAGAGCCCTGGCCAGACTTCAGGGATTTGACCTCGCTCCCGAGTAGGGAAATACCACTCTCGAACTTCTCGAGGGTCTCGTAATCACGTCCATATTTGCTGTTTTTGATCAATATTTCCATATCTTTTCGGGCTTTGCCGGAGGTAACGTTCATTGTATAATGACGTGACGTTTTATCCAAAGAAGCTATTTTTAATCAGAATTTACCCTCATGGAAACACCACAAGACAACAAGCCGAAAGGCAAGAAAGCCAAGAAAAATAACGGGTTCATGTCGAAGCTCTGGAGCGGTCTTTTTATATTCCTCGCTCTCATCGCACTCTATACACTTCTGACCGAGAATCGTGTCGTCATAGAGGAGGTCACACTTTCTGATCTCGCGACTAAAATCAAGGCTGGTGAAGTCGAAAATATCTTGGTAGAGGGAGAGAAGCTCGTCGTAACTCTAAATGATGCCGGTGAGACAGAACTCAAGTCCAAAAAGGAACGCGAGGCATCTCTCACCGAGACACTTTCAAACTATGGTGTAACACCCGAGGATCTGGGTCGTGCCAATATAGAGATCAAGAATGAGACAGGTTTCTTGTTCTGGATAGGTAACCTACTTCCATTCCTCATCCCAGTTCTGTTCATCGTTCTATTCTTCTGGTTTCTGACCAAGCAGGCCAAGGGTCAGGGTATGCAGGCTTTCAGCTTCGGGCAGTCCAAGGCGAAAATTACAGACCCAGATGATACGAACAAAGTTACTTTCAAAGACGTGGCCGGAGTTCGTGAAGCCAAAGAAGAGCTCGAGGAAATCGTCGACTTCCTCCGTAACCCAAAGAAGTTCATAGACATTGGTGCGCAGATACCAAAAGGAGTTCTCCTCGAGGGTGCTCCAGGAACAGGCAAGACCCTGCTCGCGCGAGCTGTTGCTGGCGAAGCGAACGTGCCGTTCTTCCACCTGTCCGGTTCAGACTTCGTCGAGATGTTCGTCGGTGTTGGTGCATCTCGTGTGCGTGATCTCTTCAGTATGGCCAAGAAAGCTGCTCCCTCGATCGTATTCATCGATGAGATAGACGCTGTCGGTAGGAAGCGAGGCTCAGGATTCGGCGGAGGTAATGATGAGCGAGAGCAAACTCTCAACCAGATACTCACCGAGATGGACGGATTCGAACAGAATCAGAAAGTCATCGTTATGGCAGCTACCAACAGATCAGATGTTCTCGACCCAGCGCTACTTCGCCCAGGAAGATTCGACCGACGAGTGATGGTGGATCTCCCAGATAGGCGTGACAGGGAAGCGATACTCCACATCCACTCTAGGAAGAAACCGCTCGATGCGAGTGTAGACCTCAAGGTCGTCGCTGAGCGTACTCCAGGATTCTCGGGAGCAGACCTCGCCGCTCTCATGAACGAAGCTGCTATTCGTGCGGCTCGTATGGACAGGAAAACACTTCTCCAAGAGGATGTTATATCTTCTATCGAGAAAGTACTCATCGGTCCTGAACGCAAGAGCCACCTGCTCACTCCAAAAGAAAAACGCATCACTGCGTATCACGAAGCAGGACACGCCCTCGTCGCCTCAGTTCTCCCTGATGCAGATCCGGTACACAAGGTGACCATAGTTTCTCGCGGGCGCGCAGGAGGTTTCACCATGAAGCTCCCGCTCGAAGAACGAAAGCTCCAGACCAAGAAAGAATTCCTCGACGATATCGCTATGTCACTCGGTGGATATGTCGCAGAGAAAATGGTGTTCGGTGATGTGACAACTGGTCCATCGTCCGACCTACAGGTTTCGACACGGCTTGCTCGTGCCATGGTGACGAAGTGGGGAATGTCTGACGAGATAGGGCCAGTTGCACTCGAGGGTCATGACAGTGAGGTTATGTACGGACGAGGGTTTGGTGAGAAGGAATATTCTGACAGAGTGAATGGACTCATCGACTCCGAGGTCAAGAAAATAATCAATGATAGTCTTAAAGTTGCAGAAGGTGTGCTGACGGATAAAAGAAAAGTTCTCGACGCTATCGCCGAGGCGCTCATCGAGAAGGAGTCTCTTGAGCAGAAAGAGTACAACGAGCTCATCGCCAAATTCGGTATCATCGGCAAGGTCCTGCCTCCGACCAAGAAAACCGAGGGCGAGCCGAAGCCGGTAATGACAGATGTGTCAAAAGAAGAATTGAAGAAATAAATATAAAAAAGATGAAGCGCTCCAACGAGGGGCGCTTCGAGTTTCGGGACAACCGATGATTAGTTCAGTAGTTCTGCATGTTCCACGATGTCATGGATGCGGGAGAACCATTCTGGGTTCGGGGCCTTCAAGACTTTCGCCTTGAACACGAGAGGGGGCTTTCTACCGTTCTGAACGGCCGTTTGGAGTGCCGTGCGTTGTCCATCGCTTATGTCGAGTGTGTGGCCATCCATTTCGATGATGGCACGAAGTCGGATGATCGGTCCGTCGCTGTTAAGACGAAGGTGCAGGGTTTGACCTGGGGTGGCTTGCTCTGCAAGGGCGTGAAGTTCTTTCTGGTCCATGGTCGTGAGGTTTGTTTTACAATACTTCTTAAAGTGGGTTAGGTCAAGAAGAGAATTTGATTCGTATAAAAAATAAATAAAACAAAAGCCCCGTGGAAGGGCTTTTGTTTTTGGTCCGTCCTCTAGGATTCGAACCTAGGACCCCAGAGGTATAAGCTCTGTGCTCTAACCAGCTGAGCTAAGGACGGAAACTCAAATAGTCTATAGTAAAACGGTCTTTTTTTCAATTACTCAAAATGTATCTTTTTCTCTCGGCGCAGGAACTCTGATTCGAGAGCAGGGAACTTGGATAGGAGATTTTTGGTGATTATTTCACGCGCTTCATTGCGGGCCGCCTCAACCATTTTCATATTCTTGATCGCTTCCATACCGAGGTCGGTGACACCCCATTGCTTCATACCGGCGAGATCGCCCGAGCCACGAAGCTTGAGGTCTAGTTCTGATAGCTCGAAGCCATTTTTCGCAGTCTTTAGCGCTTTAAGTCGCTCAATACTTTTGGCGCTCTCAGTGTTCGGCATGACGAAACAATATGCCTGATGGTTCGAGCGGATGACTCGGCCACGGAGCTGATGGAGCTGAGCGAGGCCGAATCTCTCGGCGCCTTCGATAATAATCATTGTGGCGTTCGGCACGTTCACGCCGACTTCGACGACAGACGTCGCGACGAGGATATCAGTTTTGCCGACAGAGAAGTCCTCCATCACATCCTCTTTCTCAGTCTTGGTCATCTTGCTGTGGAGGATGTCGATGGTTTTGTCTTTGAAAATATTTTTCCGCAGTCTCTCTGCCTCGGCTTTGACAGACTTGGCCTGGAGTGAGAGTTCGTTATCAGGATCTGGTTCGTCGATGCGAGGACAGATGACGTAGAGTTGTCGACCAGCTGACATCTCAGTTCTTATAAATTCATAAGTCTGGTCGCGTTTGTCCGGCGTGATGATCTCCGTGATGATAGGCTTACGGCCTTTGGGCATCTCGTCCAGCAGTGTGAGATCTAGGTCGCCATAGATAGTGAGAGCGAGCGTTCGGGGTATAGGTGTAGCGGTCATGGATAGGAAGTGCGGAGCGAAGTCTTCTTTTTTGGCCAATTTCCCGCGCTGTTTCGTTCCGAACCGGTGCTGTTCGTCAACGATGGCGAGAGCGAGGTGTTTGAACTTCACAGATTTGTAAATGAGCGCATGCGTGCCGATGAGTATGGGTATCTCACCGTTTGCAACCCACTTCATAAGCTGTGCCTTGGAGATGTTTGTCCACTCGGCAGGATTACTCTTCGATGGGAATTTCTTGCATGAGGCGCCAGTGATGAGTCCAACCTGTATGCCGGTGTGGGTGAAATATTTGATAAATGACTCGAAGTGTTGATTTGCAAGTATTTCTGTTGGGGCCATGTATGCAACCTGAAGATTCCCGAAGTTTTTGCTATTCGGTCGGTTCTGTATCGTTGCGTATGAGGCCGTGGCAGCAACAGCAGTCTTGCCTGAGCCGACGTCGCCTTCGAGAAGTCGCGACATCGGGTATTCTCGTCCGAAGTCAGCGAAGACGTCGTCGATAGCGCGTTTTTGGGCGACAGTCATACTGAAAGGGAAACGCCGAGTGAAGTCTGCGATATCTTTATCATCTACACTTATTTTGAATGATTTCTTCTCACGGTTTTCTTCGCGCTCGCGAGCTTTCTCGAGCTGGATCATGAAGACTTCTTCGAATGCGAAGCGTTTACGTGCGGACTCGGCGTCTTTGGAGTTGCGTGGCATGTGTATCCAGACGAGAGCGGTCGAAAGTTTCGGGAGGTGATATTTCTTCAGTATCTCATCAGGGATATATTCGGTGAGTGTTTGCACCAGGCCGGAACCGACTATTTTATTGACGGCATGGTACAGCCATTTCGAAGTGATACCGCGAGTCTCGCGATAAACAGGGAAGGAGAAGTCCTTGTTGCCCCCGCCAGTGAAGAAAAGCGAATCATGAGTGTCGATCGGCATGCTTTTGCCTTTCTCATACTCGGGGTTGCTCATAGAGAGCCCGTACTTGCCGTCAGAAACTTTTCCCGTAAGAGTGACTTTCTGTCCATCATGGAGCATCTTGCCGATGAAGGCCTGGTTGAACCATGTGACTTTGAGTTTCCCGGTACCGTCGTTGAGGACGCCTTCGGCCATGGGGACTTTGGTCCGGAAAGACTTGCGAATCTGGAGCTTCGAAACCTCGCCATAAACGGTGGCAACATCTCCGCCTTTGAGATCGCGGATGAGGCGTAGCTCGCTGATATCGCTGTAGCGTTGGGGGAAATAGAAAAGGAGGTCGCCGATCGTGGCGAGGCCGAGACGCGAGAGAGCCTTTTTTTGGTCGGGGGATAGGCGGAAGCTGGTTTCGAGGCGGTCGGATAGATACATGGAGTATATTATACAGGAGCACCTCTTTTCTTTTGTCTTGGGACAAAAGAAACAAAAACCCAAGACCCAGTGTAAAAACACCTAAAACCAAAGCGGTTTTGGCTAAGAAAACCGTTAACTAGAAAGGCTTGGGCCTTTCTTCGAACAGAACTGTTTTCTAAAGCAAACCACTTTGGTTTTTTAACGGTGTTTTTACAAGGGTCGTTAAACGACCTTTTTGATTTTTTCTACGAGTTCTTCGAGAGTGAAGTTCGCTTTGACGAGATATTCTTCGGCGCCGAGATCCATAGCCTTCTTTATGTCTTTGTCATCTGAGAGGTTCGAAAACACGATTACCGGGATTTTTTTGTTAGATTCCTTGAGTCCATTCAATATATCAAATCCTGACATATCAGGGAGCATGAGATCGAGTAGGATAGCATCGAATTTTTCTTTCTCGAGCGCCGTCATAGCTTGCTCGCCGTTACCTGTACTAGTAACATCAAAATCACTTTTCTGTAGCTTATTTGCCGCGAGTCCTTGGAGGAAACTATCGTCCTCGACTATCAATACTTTTTTCATAAGTTCCATTCTACTATTTTCCTCTTTGATTCCAAAATGTGAATTGAGCGTGTTGTCTGTATGATAAAATCGAGGCTATGGATCAGAGTACAGTTTTGATATTTGGAATCCTTGCCGGCGTAATACAGTTCGCCGGTTATTACATATACGCATACGATGTTTTCCGCTCGGGGGTAAGACCAAATCCAGCGAGCTGGCTTATCTGGTCGTATGGCAACGCACTCGTCTGTCTATCGTATATATTCCTGAACCTTGAACTTTCACCCGCTATCGATATATTGCCGATAGTTTGTGCGGTGACCTGTATTATTATGACCATACTCTTCTTTTTCTATGGCAAATTCCGCCCTCTCGAGAAGTTCGAGAAGACTATCGTCGCTATCGACATAGTTGTTACTATCCTTTGGGCGCTATCGGACTTTGTGGGGTTACATCTCGTACCACTATCATTCCTTCATATAGTGCTTCTAGTGAGCGCTCTCATTTCATTTGTCCCACTATATGTAGAGGTGATGCGCGATCATCAGGCAGAGAAGCCTAGGGCTTGGGTCGTTTGGACTATCGCCTATATGATACTTTTAATTATTGTGTTGGCAGAAAGCATAAGTTTCGAGGCGTTTTCTTATCCGTTACTCTATGTTGTGCTCCATGCTACGGTAGTGGTCCTGGCTTCCAAGAGATTGCGCGGAGTTAGAGATAGACTACGTATAAAATTATCCTGATATGAAAATATATTTCAAGAAAAGCAGTATCCACGGTCTCGGTATATTCGCCAAAGTGCCGATTAGGCGTGGAGAGACCGTAACGATCATCAAGGGTGTGAGGCACCACAAAGTCAACAAAACAGTAAAAGATGTTTTTATGCACCCGGATTGGATCGGATACAATGAATTCGAGTGGATAGATCCGAAACCTCCGCATAAGTATATAAACCACTCATGTGACCCAAACGTTGGTATACGTGGAAGATTTCTCATTACCGCACTTCGCGATATAAGCAAAGATGAAGAGGTTGTGATCGATTATTCCATTATAGAGCCTGACAGTCGATGGTTTATGAAGTGTCAGTGTGGCAAGAAAGAGTGTCGAGGCACTATTCGAAGTATTGAATTGTTGCCTAAAAAGTTGTTTAATAAGTATACGCCGTTTATTCCAGCACAGTTGAAAAAGCTTTATGCAAGAAAAGAAAAACATCTCATTAAATAAAGATGAGTTTCCTGCGATTCCTCTCATCGTATTGATACTACTATTGGTAGCGACTTATTCTGTATATGTGCGTGCTTACAAAACCGGAGATATCTATTATTTCACTTCAGAAGAAGAAGTCGAGAACTTTGATCCGCTAATGTTGCTCAAGTCAAATGATTAGTGAGTTCGCACAAACATGCGGATGGTTTCCGTCACACTTTTTCTTCTTCTCGGAGAATGTATTCAGTCCACTGGTGTACTACTCTCATCTTTTTCCGGCGATTCTGTCGCTCGTAGTTGGAGGTGTCCTGTATTTTGGAAACCCTCGCAGGCTACCAAACAAAATACTTTTTATCACGGTCATACTGTTCTCGCTGTGGTCACTGTTTGATCTCATCCTGTGGGCTACGCCGATTCCTGCAGATACAGTTTTCTTCTGGAGTCTGGTCAACATGATTGAACCACTAGTATATGCCTCTGCGCTATGTTTTCTGTATGCCTTCGTTGAGGGTAGGTTGCCAACTTTCAAGACACAAGTAGTAATGGCTGCACTTGTGATACCGAGTATAATTCTCGGTCCTTCAGTATTCAATATAGTCGGACTCAATTTTACTAACTGCGATCGCGAGGCTATCGAGGGTATACTCGTATATTTCAACTATATCGTCGAGATTATCTTTGCACTTTGGATACTAGGGTATGGACTGTATAAAGCGCACAGGGCACCTGATGGAAACAAGAAGCCGATACTTTTGTGCACTATTGGGCTAGCATTGTTCTTACTATCATTCGCTTTTGGGAACATCGTCGGCTCAATATCTGAGAACTGGATATTGGGCCAGGTAGGCATATTTGGTCTTCCTATACTCGTATTCTTCTTGTCTGTGCTTGTGGGAAAATATCAATCGTTTCGAACCAAAGCTTTCTCCGCTGAACTCATGGTTATAATCCTGTGGGTGCTTATCGTGTCGATGTTGTTCGTGCAAGACATGGCACTCTTGCGTATTGTGCTCGGGGTGACTCTCCTCATAACTATCGCTCTAGGTATATCGCTCATCAGGAGTGTCCGAGGTGAGATTAAGCAAAAGGAGACGCTTTCAGTACTAAGTGAAAATCTCGAGCGTGCCAACAAACGTCTGCAGGCTTTAGATGTAACCAAAAATGAACTCCTTTCATTCGCGACGCACCAGCTCAGAAGTCCACTCACTTCTATCAAGTGGGGGCTCGGATCGCTCAAAGAAAGTTATTCTGCTGAAACAGTACAGCACCTAGAGACCACGACAGACGATCTGATCGGTACAGTCAATGACCTGCTCGATATATCGAAAATGGAGCAGGGTGGTATGGTTATGAAAGTCGAAGAGTTCGACGTCCATGACTTCGTGGGACGACTCGTCGAGGAGTTTCGTCGCACTGCCGAGTTCAAGGGGCTCAAAATCCGTTTCGTTGGTGACAACGTACCTTGCTTTATCGAAGCGGATGAGAACAAGCTTCGCCAAGTGTTCGTGAACCTTATCGACAACGCTATAAAGTACACCAAATCAGGTGAAATCATGGTGACCTTCAAGAAAGCCGACAATTCAGCGATAGTGGAAGTAACAGACAGTGGTGCAGGCATTAGTCCGGCAGAACTCTCTGAACTGTTCGACAAATTCCTCAGAGGAGCAGCAGGCAAAGCTTCAGAGGGTGGATCAGGACTCGGTCTCTATCTCGCCAAGAAAATAATAGAATTTCATAAAGGTTCAATAAGCGCCTCCTCAGAGGGTCTCGGCAAAGGAAGTTCTTTCAAGGTAACGCTTCCGCTTAAAGGGTAGTGTTATTTATTCTGGTTTGCGGAGCCGCAGGGATTCGAACCCTGGAGGCCTTTTACAGCCTACCTCCTTAGCAAGGAGGCACATTCGACC
>CAYRQF010000004.1:100457-102937 GCA_964426385.1 uncultured Candidatus Saccharibacteria bacterium
ATTGGAGGATTGGATGAGTGGTTTAAATCAGCGGTTTACTAAACCGCCGGCTGGTAAAACGGCCCGTGAGTTCGAATCTCACATCCTCCGCATATTGTAAAATATCTCCATTAGGAGTAATCTTTTGGCAAAACCCACCGTCATGAGAGCTCTACTGTTCACCACCTTCGTGAGTGTCCCATTGGTTGTCATCGTTCTGCTGGCATTCGTCGCTTCGAGCTTCTGGTTCTGGATGGTTCTGGCTGATGTGGCTTGGCTCGTTGCGTTGTATTCCGGATGGATAGAACCTGGGTATGGTATGGAGTCACTCCTCGTCACTCAGGCCTCGTCTATATTCGTATTTCTATATAGTCAGGCGATTGATAAGGCGTACTGCGACTATCAAGTGAGGGAAACCACAAACGAGCTTAGTCCGTACCTTGGGATTAGTTGGGTGCTCTTCTCACAGAGTGTCATGCCTGGCAACGGACATGTATTTGCCCCAGCATTCATTATGGTCACGTTCCTGTTCATCAAGTACGTGGTCTGCCGGTTCAACCGAATTGTTGGTTGGCCACCACTTACCGAGGAGGAGTCACCCTGATGACCTGTACTCGTATTGTGAATCCCGCCCTTCGTGGCGGGATTTCGCATATTTTCTCCAGTGATAGGTATCCCAGCCTGTATTTGTGCGTGTTTATCACCAATACTCACACTTTTTCATTGCAAATTGTTATATATGAATCATAATATACATTGAAATATATGGATATATTTCCGTTAAAACTTTTGCCTCCGACAAAAAGGAAAGAGGTGGTTAAAAGTCCTGTCAGACAGGATGCTATTGTTGAGCGTGCAATAGTAAACAAATCTATCGAGACTAATGAACAGATAGGGAGTAAGGATACCGACCATAGCAAGAGGTCATTTTTGAAAATCGCGGGTATTGCAGGTGTCGGACTCGTGGCTTCGACGATGCTCCCAAAGAGTGCGGAAGCTTATGTTTTGGGCAGTACGCCATCATCGAGCGTCGTTGGTGTAAAAAATGACGCGAATGCTAGGATAAACCCAGCCACCGAGGAAACAGTCGCGGCACTTCTCACGGGACAAAGCGTCGAAAAACTATCCCTTAGTCTCTCGGCATCAGGAAACGTTTTGGTCCCCGGGTCTGGTAACAAAATTCGTGTTTATGCCTCGAGGTTCTCCCTCACTGCAGACGCCACGTCTGTTTCATTTCGTTTTACTGCCGGTGGTACCGATCACGAGAAATACGTTACCCCAAAAACTGGTGGACTCTATGGTGCAAATAATCATCCAAACTATGTCGAGGGCGGTGTGGATGAAGTGTTGTACTGCGTTATAAGTGGTACAACGACGGTACAGATAAATATCGATTATTTAGAAGTATAATTAGAAAGTTATGGCATTACGAGCAGTTGAACATATTTTTAACGGAGATACCACACCTATCGCTTCTTATGATTCGACTAAAACAAATCTCGGGACCCTGATGGTGCAAAAATCAGGCGTTAACCCTGAGGATAACTTCGTGGGACCATTGCCAGTTGCCATCGCGAGACCAATGGAAGAATCTACTGGTGTAGCCATGATGTATCCGCATGTTTTGACACACAGTTCGACAATCGACTGGGTCTTTTTGCTAGAAAACTCTGTTACTGCGGCAAAACGTATTTTTCTATATGAGTACAACAAAACACTCTCTACATATAATTGGAAGGGTTTTATAACCATGACCACACCTACAGCGACAAACGTGGGGCGAGGTTTCCGAGCGCTCCGATATCGACATACCACTGGAACCGTTGCGGTTGCAGCACCTGTGAGTTTTTATGCCGCTGGTACGTCGGTTGCTTTAGCTGTGACAGGTGTCGTTACAGGAGTAGGTACAACATTTACGTCTGCAATGGTGGGTAAGATGATCGGATTTGGCTCGACAAACGTGGCGGAAATAAACTGTTGGTATCCGATAATCACATTTACAAACACGACTTCTATTACAGTTTCCGGCGCATCGAATGCCATCGCAGCTTCGGCGAACTATGTTATAGCCTCGTGCGAAGTTACGGGAACAGGGACAAAATTTGTGGAAGAGGGAATAGCCGCGGGTACTACCGTGACAGCCGTTGCAGGAGGACTTGGTCCCCGGATAGGTTTCGGTTCTACAGATCCAACACAGATTACGAACTGGTACAGTATAGGTGCCATCGCAAGTGATACATCTTTAAACCTCTCTACCTCTCCGGGAGTTATTGCGGCCGGAACAGCATACGTGATAGAAGAACTTCGATTTGCCATAGCGCTCACCAATACAACCATTGCTAACGGAGGGCTTTATTTATTAAAAGGGGTCGCTTACCATGACTTCACTACGGCTGGATCCACATTCCCATCTATATCAGGAAGTGTCGATAACCAAAGAGGGGTCTACTGGCTCTCCGACTCCGGCACCACCGCAAACGTCGTCACTAACACGGCAGCTT
>CAYRQF010000005.1:0-90370 GCA_964426385.1 uncultured Candidatus Saccharibacteria bacterium
TTAGGGGTCGTTTAAGAAACCTAAGAGATGATTAGGTTGATAGGCTCTAAGTGTAAGCACAGCAATGTGTTTAGCTGAGGAGTACTAATGATTCGATTCCTATTAGGAAATTTGAGAATCAGACTTAGTAGGTCATAGATTTGTGGAAATATTTTTTATCATTACTCAATATTTAGATTTAGTTCGAGATTTCAGATGATGCTCATTTGTGCCATTTTTCCTACCTCAGCCATGAGGTGTTAAGCGGCACTTCCTTCGCGAGTCCTGAATTTTCTCTGGTTGTACTGATACCCCCATGCTCAGGTAAGGTGGTGTTCGGTGTGAAAAAGGTACCAGAGGAGACCAAGGATATCGCGAGGGAAGTTGATTGAGCATGAGCGACGTCGCTTGTGCCATCATTTGAGATCTCGAATAATTGAAATTTTTGTGTTGGTGATTTGACGCAGTGGTCACACCCGTTCCCATTCCGAACACGGAAGTTAAGCGCTGTAGTAGTGATGATAGTCCTTGTGGCGAAAGTAACTAGTCGCCAGCACAAAGATTTTAATACAAAGATCCGCCCTAAGGGGCGGTTTTTTGTTTGGTATTTTAGTAATATTGACAAAATTGCATTTTTCAGTAATATCACTTTAAACCTTAACACCGCCCGTACATGAACATGCAACTCCTGAAGGAAGAATATCAATGGGTGGGTTACATAATCCTCCTTGTGTCCGTCTGGGCATTTCTCCCACTCAAGAAGATCTTCGGCAAGAGTCAGAGGCTTTCAATGTGGGACATACTCACAATTGCCGGCTTCTTCTACCCAGTAACCAAGATCGCGCAGATTTTCCAGATCGGCCCCAGTTGGTTTCGTGGGTATTTTTCTGACATCGGCTTTGTGCCGTTCTTTGCACTTTTTCTTCTTGGAACTTTTCCGAAGCCGAAGTTGCTAGAAGGGCAAGATCCATGGATCACACTGCTGGTGAGGGTCAAACTGGTCAAACGTTTGACGTGGTACTCAGCCTTTATTGCGATGTCCTGGGAATTGCTCAACATCTACGTACAGGATCATGGGCTTGTCCCAAGAAAGGCTTGGGTATCTACTGGCGATTATGCGGATCTTTGGATCTTCTTCGTCACACTGGTCCTACAGCTCTTGTTCCTGTCTCGACAAGAGCAGAACGTCAGAGATGTGATACAGGCGAACGAACCTGCGCCTGTTGTTTCCAGGAGTAAGAAGGAGAAGATGAGGCGGAAAAAAGTAAAGGTGGGGTAAATAACCCTTACCATGATGAAGAGGCGTCCCGAGCGGGCGCCTTTTTGTTTTACACTTTTTGTGGTCACAAATATTTTTCCTGACGGAAAAATTTCGCGACCCCGGCTCAAGTTAATCTTTTATTCATAAACGCATGACCCGAACCATGTTTTAAATATTTCTCAAAATCCAAAGCCTTAGTCTTGTCTTGAAAACAAGCGAACCAAACCAATTCAAAAGGTTTGTGTTTGTTGGAGTAATCATTCATCCCTGAATTATGTTCCGTCAATCTTTTGTTGGGATCATAAGAAGAGTAACCAATATATTTTGAGCTGTCCCTTTTACTAATGAGGATATAGACGTAATGCATTAGTTAATTATATATTTGTGCCCTGCTACGCGTAAAGCTATACTTCTTCGCTAAAGCTACGAAGCACACGCTACCGCTACGCAGGACTACTGCTTCAAAACAAAAACCCCTGAGAGGGGCTTATGTTTTTTCGAGTGCTCGCGTGTTGTGCTCGCACTGCGAAGCTCGGTCCAACCGAGCGAAGCAGTGGACCCACGGGGAATTGAACCCCGGCCTCATCCATGCCATGGACGCGTTATACCACTTAACTATGGGCCCTAAACGCTTTCGATTATAGCTGAATAATACCCAAAAGCTAGCCACTACCCGCCAGAAGCTTATTTGTTATACTATAAGGATGTCATTATCTTGGGGAGCCAAAAGACAACTATTTTATCTAATCATTATCATCCTCATGATCCTCGTTGGGGTCGGTGTTATCGTATATCCGTATTTCAACCGTGAGCCGACCTGCTTTGACGGCGAGAAGAACGGCGACGAGTCCGGGTTAGACTGCGGGGGGTCCTGCCAGAAAGTTTGTACCGCTGAGGCTCTCCAGCTCATAACTCTCTGGTCACGAGCTTTCGAGGTCACTCCAGGTAAATACAACGTCATGGCCTACATCGAGAACCAGAACCGAGAGTCTGGTATCCGCGAGATGAACTATGAGTTCAAAATGTACGACGATGATAACATCTTCATTGGTCGTCAGACTGGTACGACTTTCATCACCTCGAATGACCGTACTGCCATATTCGAGCCTGGTATATATGCAGGGAACCGTGTGCCAGCACGCGTGTCTTTCACGTTCACTAGTCCTCCGCAGTGGGTAAAAATCAACCGAGACCAGAAGAACGCCCTCGCGGTATCATCCGAAGATATCGTACTCTCGAACCCTCTCACGACTCCGAAGCTCGAGGCCAACATCTCGAACAAGACACTGAACGACCTGAAGAATCTAGACGTTTACGCTGTTCTCTATGATGCGAACGACAATGTTATGACAGCGTCGAAGACCCTCATAGACTATCTACCGAAGGATTCGAAGTACGGCGTTGTTTTCACTTGGCCGCATCCACTCGCTGAACGGCCGACTCGCATAGACATTTTTCCGCAGATCAATGTCTTCGAGCTTAATCTCGATAGATAGTGAATCCCGATAGTGATCGCGGTCGCTATCGGATGACAGTAAGGATATTATTAATTTAAAGACTGCGACCTATCACTATCGGGATGAACAAGCTATCGCTAAAACATATTGACTGGCTTTTACTTGCCTTCGTCTTGCCCGTCATCGGCGCCGGTCTCATCACTATGAAGTCATTTCTCCCAGGGTCTGAGGGTGCGCCAGCGGGCGCTGACTTCTTCGGTCAACAGCTGACATGGACTATTATTTCTCTTTTTGTGTTCTTCTTCCTGTCATTTCTCGATTTTCGATTCTTGAAGAAGACGAAAGTCCTGATGAGTCTCTACGTATTCTTCATCATACTTCTGGCCTCGCTCTTCGTATTCGGCTCTACTATCAAAGGTGCGACGTCATGGTTCGACTTCGGTGCATTCTCATTCCAACCGGTCGACTTCATGAAGATCATCCTTATCCTGATGCTCGCCAAATATTTCTCCCGCCGTCACGTCGAGATCGAGAATCCGAAACATATCTTTATCTCAGCGCTTTACACCATAGTGCCTTTTCTCCTCGTCTTCATCCAGCCGGACTTCGGCTCTAGTATCATCATATTCTTCATCTGGTTTGGTCTCACTCTGGTTTCAGGTATATCCAAAAAGCACCTCGCCATCGTCGGTGGAGCGCTCGCCATCGCATTCTTCGTTTTGTGGACTTTCATCTTCGAGCCGTATCAGAAGTCGCGTATTCAGACATTCCTGAATCCTTTGGCTGACATCCAGGGTGTTGGGTATAACGCTTACCAGTCGACTATCGCAGTCGGCTCGGGCGAAATGTTCGGCAAGGGCGTCGGCTACGGCACGCAGTCACGTTTGCAGTACCTGCCTGAGTACGAGACAGACTTTATTTTCGCGGCGTTCTCCGAGGAGTGGGGATTCTTTGGTTCGCTGACCATACTCATACTGTATGCACTCATTATCTGGCGAATTCTACGTATGGCCATGTTCGCAGCGACGAATTTTGAGATGCTATTCGGTATTGGAGTGGCTATTATGATCATGACTCACACTATCATCAACATCGGTATGAATATTGGACTTATGCCGGTCACAGGTATAACATTGCCGTTTATGAGCTACGGCGGGTCGCACCTCCTAACGCTCTTTATCGTCCTGGGCATCCAGATGGGTATGAACAAGTATTCTAGGAATATCCACCGTGATGATATGAATCAAGAATTTCTAGGAATCTAATATGATCAAAGTTGATGGAAAAAAAATAGCCGAGCGTGTCAAAGGTGAGATAAAAAATCTTCTTCTAGGGTCTGGCCCAAAAAGTCTGGCGATAATATATGTCGGCGAGAATCCTGTCATCGACAACTATGTGTCCCTGAAGAAACGAGTTGGGGAAGAGCTCGGTATATCTGTCGAAGTGTTGCGGTTTGACGCTGGTGTTACAGAGGCAGAACTTCTGAGTGCCATGACAGACGCAGAGACTAAATACTCCGGCATGATCGTTCAGTTGCCCCTACCTGACAGTCTCGACAAAGAAAGGGTTTTGAACGCTGTACCGACAGAACTCGATGTCGACGTGTTGTCTTCCGGATCCTTTCAGATGTTTATAGACGGCCATACTCGGAAATTACCTCCAGTGGTCGCTGCTGTTGACGAGATAGTCAGAGAGTACGACATAGATCTGTCCGATAAAAAGATTGTTGTCGTGGGGCAGGGCGCATTGGTTGGCAGGCCTGTATCGGCGTGGCTTGCGCGAGAGGGTTTTACCCATGAGACATTTGAAAAGGGAGGAGACAGCAATATGCTACTAAGTGCGGATGTTATAATTACAGGCGCTGGAGTTCCGGCCCTCGTTACTAGAGATATGGTCAAGGAGGGCAGTATCCTTATTGATGCCGGTACATCGACATCGAGCGGTAAGCTCGCCGGCGATATTGATCAGGAGGCATATGATAAAGCCTCCATCGTCTCGGGTGTTCCGGGTGGTGTAGGGCCTATCACTGTCGTGAGTTTGTTCAAGAATCTTTTCTTATAACATTATGTTAAATCAAAAAGTATTTTATCTGTTTAATAGTTTGGCGGGGCAGAGTCCTTTTGTAGATTCAGTGATTGTGTTCCTCGGGAATACACTACCTTTTATACTCATAGCTTTTTTTATTCTATACTTCGTATTCATCAGGAAGAATCTAATGCGTTTTACTATGATATCGTGCATCGTCCTATGTTCTGCAGCCGTTACGGAGATACTGAAATGGATAGTTTTTCGCCAGCCACGCCCGTTCATGGCACTATCCGACGTTACTCAGCTCATAAACATCGAATCTTTCGGGTCATTCCCATCTCAACATGCGACGATCTTTGCCGCTCTCGCTACCGGAATATACATATATGACAGACGGATGGGTGCAGTTTTCATCATCTGTGCTGTAATAGTTGGCTTGGCTCGCATTGCTGCCGGTATACATTATCCGTTCGATATATTGACAGGCTTCTTTGTCGGTTTCGTAATCACTTACTTCTCATACCGTCTAATGCGGGATTTGTCTAGGAGGATCAGAATATATATTTCTTGAGTTTTTGTGGCAAAGGTGTAGAATTGCGACAATATGTGGAAAAAAAGATTAGGAGTTCTGCTTGTGTTGGCGTTTGGAGCCCTCGTAGGGTTGTTTGTTTATAATACAGAGATCAAAAATCCCGACTCGAAATATGCATTTTCGCTCGGACTAGATCTCTCTGGCGGATCACATCTCGTATATCGAGCGGATGTCTCCGAGATTGACGAGAGTGAAGTGAAGGGTGCTATGGCATCACTCCGAGAAGTTGTCGAGACTCGCATCAATCAGTTTGGTGTGGCGGAGACGAACGTCCAGGTGCAAGAGGCAAACTTTGCGAACAACCGAGAGAACCGTCTCATCGTCGATATCCCGGGTATCACTGACGTTGAGCAGGCCAAGGCGATCATCGGAAAAACCCCAACTCTAGAATTCAAGACTGAACGCCCCGAAGGTCCAGAGAAGGAACGTCTACTAGGAGAGATAGTGAAGATACAGGAGATGATAACCAACGGTGAGCCTGTAGACTTCTCAACCATCGAAGATCCTTATTTCATAGAGTCAGGACTTACAGGTAGGTATCTGAAGCGTGCCAATGTTGATTTCCAGCAGAGTGGGGCTGGGAGTCCAACGAGCGTCGGTACACCAGTTATTACTCTCGAGTTCAACAAAGAGGGAGCAGAACTTTTTGAAAAGATCACAACAGAAAACATCGGTAAAGTCGTGGCCATCTACTTGGATGGACAACTCAAAACCGCGCCAGTGGTTCAGACGGTTATCAGCGATGGTCAGGCCATCATCACCGGTAATTTCACTCCGGAGGAGGCTAGGGAGATCGCTCGAGACTTGAACTTCGGCGCACTACCTCTACCTATCGAGTCCGTCTCTACTCAGTCTATCGGTCCATCCCTCGGTGCCGAGGCAGCCGAGGCAGGAGTATTCGCTGGGCTTATGGGATTCATAATACTTAGTGCACTTCTCATATTCTGGTACCGTGTGCCGGGACTCGTCTCTGTGATATCACTCATTATCTACACAGCTCTCATGTTTGCCGTTATGAAGCTTATGCCGATCACAGTAACTGCTGCTGGTATCGCCGGATTCATTATTTCTCTCGGGCTTGCGGTTGACGGTAACATACTTATTGCGGAACGCATGAAGGAGGAGATGAACGGTGGCCGTACAGTTTCTGATGCTATCAGGGCTGGTTTCGATCGTGCGTGGACATCTATCCGAGACTCGAATACTTCGAGTATCCTAACCGCTGTTATACTCTTCTGGTTCGGTAGTTCTCTGGTACAAGGATTCGCGCTTACTCTCGGCGTAGGAGCGATATTGTCCATGTTTTCAGCAGTTTCTATCAGCCGTCTCATACTTATGTCATTCAATGTTCGGGATTCTCGGTTTACCAAATTTATATTTAAGAGCGGAGTAACCAAATAATATGTTCGTCATCAAACACAGGGCAATATTTATCGGCATCTCTCTGTTTCTCGTCGTCGCCACGATCGTCGGGCTTTTCACTTGGGGACTTCGGATAGGGATCGACTTCAAAGGTGGTTCACTAACAGAGGTCGCGTATCCAGGAGGACTACCTGATGTCAAAGATATAGAGAGTAGAGTGCTCGAGCTGGACTACGGTAGTGCGGTCATCCAGCCGATAGGTGAGAATGGTCTCTCCATCAAAACTCGCGACCTAAGTGAGCCTGAACGCCAGGCACTTGTAAAAACTCTAGATAGTGACGGTGCAATCGATATGGAAGAGAGATCTTTTACTTCCATCGGTCCATCAGTCGGCAAGGAACTCAAGACTAAATCCGTCATATCGCTTATCATTGTCGCAGTCACTATGATCATCTTCGTTGCCTATGCATTTCGAAAGGTGTCAAAACCAGTTTCCGGTTGGAAGTATGGTTTGATCACTGTGGTGGCCTTAATCCACGACGTCATACTTACTGCCGGCGTCTTCATACTCATTAGTCATTTCACAGGAGCGGAGGCGGACACTCTGTTCGTTGTCGCACTACTCACCGTTCTCGGACTCTCGGTTAACGACACCATCGTTGTTTTCGACCGTGTCCGCGAGAACTTACTGAACAAGATATCTCCACATTTTTCTGTCGTCGTCGGTAAGAGCTTGAATCAAACCATGCTTCGATCGCTCAACACATCACTCTGTGTGATTGTTGTTCTCATCGCATTGTTTATATATGGACCAGAATCAACTCGGATATTTGCTCTGACGCTCGCGTTAGGTATGTTTATCGGAACATATTCTTCTATCTTCATCGCTGGGCCACTTCTCGTCATCGTCGAGAACTCTCAGAATAAGCGTGAAGTCGTCAAATAGGTCACTGTTTATAGGGTATTAAAGATGTTATAATAAGGTTATGAGTATTTGGATCATAATTTTAATAGTCTTAGCGCTATTATTAGTCATTATTTATAACGGTTTTGTTCGTATTAGGACCAGGGCTAGTGAAGCCTGGGCCGATATTGACGTACAGCTTAAACGACGGTATGATCTCATACCGAACCTTATCGAAACGGTCAAGGGTTATGCTACCCACGAGCGTGAGGTCCTAGAATCAGTCACACAGGCCAGAAATATGGCTTTTGGGGCGGGAGCACTAGATAACCTCGCTGGTCGCGAGCAGGCCGAGAATCAGCTTACTGGCGCCTTGAAGTCACTGTTTGCCGTCGCCGAGAATTACCCGGATTTGAAAGCTAACACTAACTTTCTCGAGCTTCAGCGTGAGCTCTCTGACACTGAGAACAAGATTCAGGCCGCACGCCGTTTCTACAACAGCGTTGTCACAGAACTCAATATCAAGATAGATATGTTCCCAACGGGCGCTATCGGTCGGATGTTCGGTTTCAAGAAGAGAGAGTTCTTCGGTCTAGATAATGCGCCAGCAGAACGTGAAGTAGTAAAAGTAAATTTTAATAGTTAATTCAAAATTATGGACAACAACACTAATACCGCGAATAAATCAAAGATACTGAATATCATAATAGTCGTCTTGGCGCTCGCCCTTATCGTGTTCGTAGTCGTAGGTAACTCCGGTAAGGACAAGTCTCCGGAAGATACAAGCAATACGCCTGAGGATAATACATCTGTAGAAGGTAGTAATCTAACTCCAGAAGAGATGGGTAATGGTGCGAACATCGTTCCAGAACCGACAGGAGCGTGGGTAGAGGCAGATATTAAAGGCGACGTTAGTTTCGACATCCCAGAGAACTACTACGTATCATATCCGGTTATCGGTGGATGCGACGAAGTCATAAGTATCTCATCACAGACCGCGACAGATCCTACAGTTCCTATAGCACTCATCTTCAAGGATGGATGCGTGAAGAACGAAGAGGTCCTGACTTCTTACTCTAAGCGTGTAGAGAAGGACGGCTACATTTTCCAGGCGTCATCTGGTACATCATCCGTACTTTCAGTTTTCGACCGAATCGTAGCATCAGCAGAAGTTAAATAAGATTTAAGAAGTAAGATTTAGGATTTAAGAAGCAAAAATCGCTGAAAGGCGATTTTTGCTTTTCCAGGGTGAATTAAGGTAATATCAGGGTTATGTCAGCTAACTTATATACTCTGGCGAGTAGAAACTCCAGGAAGACGTGGTTACTATTTACTATATTTCTCATTATCGTTATCGGCCTAGGGTACTTTCTCTCTATCTACTACGGACATCCGGGAATACTCTACATCGCCATCGCTTTCGCCGTATTTCAGTCAGTGCTGTCGTACTGGTTCTCACACAAGATAGTCCTCAGCATGACAGGCGCCAAGCCGGCTACTCGTGAAGCGAACCGCGAGCTATGGAATATCGTCGAGAATCTTTCTATAACCGCAGGACTCCCGATGCCGAAACTCTACATCATCGAGGACTCCGTACCGAACGCTTTCGCGACAGGCAGAGACAAGAATCACGCCGTCGTGGCAGTGTCGATGGGACTTCTCGCTGTGCTAGATAGGAACGAACTCGAGGGTGTTATTGCCCACGAGCTTTCGCATATTGGTAATCGTGACATGCTCGTCTCGACAGTTGTGGTAGTGCTAGTTGGATTCATCACACTGCTTTCGGACATGTTTCTAAGAACGCAATTGTTCGGAGGCGGAGGGGGTAACAACGATAGGGGCGATAACAAGATCCAGGGCATCATCATGATTGTCGGACTGGTTCTCATGATACTCTCGCCGATTATCGCGACACTTATTCAGCTCGCCATCTCCCGTAAGCGAGAATATCTCGCTGATGCATCTGGGGCACTCCTTACTCGCTACCCAGAAGGGCTCGCCTCAGCACTTGAGAAAATCTCGGTTAATTCTGGCCAGATGAAGAGGGCGAATCATGCTACTGCACACCTATTCATCAGTAACCCGTTTGGGGCCAAAGTACGCGGGCTATTCTCTACTCATCCACCGGTAGAAAAAAGAGTGGAATTACTCAGGAAGAGTATATAGTTATGAAATATTATTTTGCGTCACGGTACTGTCATAGAGAAAAACTCTTGAAAGTGGCGGATCTTTTAATCGCTAAAAAACATAAAGTAGTTTCTTCGTGGCTTTGGGTGGATTCCTTGCGACCATATGAAGAAAATCAGAAGGAGTCACGACTGATGGCCGCCCGTATCGAAAGAGAGGTAAAAAATTGTGACATTTTTATTTTGATTAGCGATAAGGCTGGCACTGACATGTTTGTGGAGTCTGGTATTGCAATCGCACTCAAAAAGAAGATATATATTGTCGGAAAATGGAACAAGCGCTCTTTGATGCACTTTCATCCAAATATCACACGCGTGGATTCGTTAGAATCGCTTATTTAATTACACCACAAAATATTTGTAACGTCTCAGCTCTCGGGCGGTATATAATATGTGGAAGTATGGATTTGGAAAAGATAATCAGGCGGGCCAAGCAAGGGGACGAGGGCTTTCGCGAGCTCTATGACGGGACTTTCGATCGCGTATATGCCTATGTTCTAGCTAGGACCCACAGCAAGTTCGATGCGAGCGAGATATGTCAGGATATTTATGTATCTTTGTGGAAGTCGCTACAAAGGTTCGAATACATTAGTCTTGCGCATTTCTGGGGCTTTCTTTGGACGGTTGTTCGCCGGGAGCTCATCAGAGCCCGCACGAAGAGAAAAGACATGGTTTCTCTCGATGAAATCTATGACATACCTGATGAGCCCGCTCATCACGAAGATTACCGACATCTCATAGAAACAATCGGCAACCTCAAAGAGCGCCAAAGGCTTGTCTTGGAACTGCGATACTTTTCCGATCTGTCTTTCGGCGAAGTGGCACAAATGCTGGGTATAAGCGAGTCGAATGCCAAAGTTTTACACCACAGAGCGATAGAAGCCCTAAAGAGAAAATTCCCCCATTATGAATAAGAAAAACTTGGAAGACAATTTAAAAAATATAAGACTAAGACAGATATCTCCAAGTGAAAAGGACGCTCTCTGGATAAATATCGTTCGTGCGAAGACAGAGGAGAGGCATGAAAAATCATTATCAATTTTATCAATATTTAATTTTAGAAAACATATGATAGGAGCACTCATCGCATTACTTATTCTTGGCGGCGGAGGTGGCGTAGTTGCAGCATCGAACGCGTCGGTACCAGGAGACAGTCTTTATGGACTAGATCTCGCAGTTGAAAAAGCAAAACTAAACTTCGCTAGTAGCGTTGAGAAGAAAGACGAACTACGTATAAAATTCGCAGATGAGCGTGTGGCAGAGGTGAAATCAAAATCTGAAGTGGGGGGTTCTGTAAATACTCGTGACACAGATCTCTCGTCTATGACGGTGACAGAGATAGAGGCGGATGTATTTACGAATGAAACAACCGTGAAAATTGAGGCGGGTGATAGACATTATGGATTCGTCACAGCGAAAAAAGTTCGCGCAGAAGTCGTAGCCGAGATCGCCGCAAAATACAATCTCACGACTGCAAAAGTTGATG
Organism: uncultured Candidatus Saccharibacteria bacterium; assembly: GCA_964426385.1. Lineage (GTDB taxonomy): Bacteria > Patescibacteriota > Minisyncoccia > Phycocordibacterales > CSBR16-119 > CAYRQF01. The sequence continues at coordinate 11,256 of CAYRQF010000005.1, forward strand.
CGATGATTGATTTTGAGACGGAGGATAGGGCAAGTCGCCCCGAGGACAAAGATTTTCTCAACAGTTCTAATTCTGGTAGGGTAGAAATAAAATCTGAAAAAGAAAGGCGTGATTTTGAAATGAGTCTAGAGAGTATGTCAGATATGGATGGATTATCATCCGAATCTCAGGCTAGATTGAACGCCGCTATTAACGAGATCAGACTTATACTTGAGGCGAACCCAAATAGTAAGATCAAGATTGAAAACGGAGACTTCAAGATAGAGGTCAAAGAAAACGGCATCATAAAGTTCAGGCCGGATGACAGTAGAGATGATTCCGGAGATGACGACTCAAATGACGATAACGATGGTCGCGGCGATGACAACAAGGGTCACGGGAACGACGACGATGGAGAGGATGATGATAATCCGGGTCAGAGTTCAGGCGTCAATGTGAATGTCGGTGCTGGGGTGAACCTCGGTGGTGACAAGAAGGAGGGCGATGACGAAGTCTTCTGTCGTGGCGAGTGGCGCGACGCAGATGACTGCGATGATAGTGACTCGGATAATGACGGTTCAGGAAATGGTGACGACGGAGATGACGATTCAGATTCTGACGACGATGATGATGGTTCAGATGAAGATGATGACAACTCAGGTTCAGGAAATGGGGGAAACGACGATGATGATGATAATTCAGGTCACGGAGGAGGTAATTAAACAGGTTTGATAGGCAAAGCCCCGTAAGGGGCTTTGTGCTATATCAGGCAATTGCACTTATCTATTGTCAATGCTAGTATGGCCCCGAAACTACTGTTTCTCCACCTGACCTTTTACAACCATGAGAATACAAACACTGGCCTTTTTGATTTGCACATTCGTGCAGTCGTTCGGCCAGTCATTCATACTGCGCCCGAACAATACCGCTACTAATCGTTTGTCGCTTCGTTCTATCGAGCTTACGAACGGCGGAGATTATGTCTGCGTCGGGGGATATCGTCCTGTAATTGGCAGCCCTGATAGTGCATTCATCGCGATAGTCTCACCCGGAACCACTACGGTTATCGGAGAGGGGCTGTTCGAGACGAATACGCTGATGTGGTCTGTCGCCGAGACATCGAACAACGAGTTTGTGGCTTCGGGACAAGTTGTCGGAAACCATAGCTTCGTCTGCCGGTTCAATAGTGCTGGCATTATGATCTGGCGTACGGAATTGTTCGGAAGCACGGAAATAAGGAATGTAGCCGAAAGTCCTGATGGCAACATCTGGGCATGTGGGACGATATTTGGCCAAGAGATTTTGGCCTGCTTGGATGCAGGAGGGAATTTCCTTTGGTCCAAGAAACCGCCATTCAGTGTCTCCTCGGTCCTCACACATCTCATGCCGGACGGCATGTCTATGCTGGTTTTTGGCACTGAGACGAATATGTTCACAGGTGATCAACAAGCATCGGTTAGGAGGTTTGATCTTGCTGGCACTGAACTGCTACACACCGCTATAGGAAATAACTCTGGCGCATCCGAGACGTTATATGACGTCATTCGATTGCCTACCGGTGGCTACGCTATAGCGACACAGTACGTCTATCCTGTTGCTCCATTCGCTGGAAGGCAGGAGATAGGGGTCATCCGCTTGGATGCATCACTCAATTACATGCCGGCGCTCACTCGCGCTTACATAGAGACAGGCTTCAGCTTGGTGAGTCCAAGGATTGCCGCTGATGCAACAAGCCTGTACATCTTCTGCACCAAGAACTCCAACATGAATGGAGGCACGATTGCAATGAGAGTGTTGGCGTCAACAGGCGCTGTGCAAGTAGTCCAGGGGGTCTCACGCGGTTCATCGCGCACCGGCAAGATATTGTGGAACGGGAGCAATCTCGTGATGGCCTCTATCCAAGATCTGTCGTCTAACCTCGCGAGCCCTCCGGAAGTGCAGGCAGATATCGCATACCTCGACCCGGCGACTCTCCAGCGTACAACTTTTAGCTGTACAGTTGTACCAACAGCACCAGACGTGAGTCTCACGACTTATTATGGAACTGTTTCTGCAACGAGCATTCCTCCTGAGGCGTGGGTTAATACATCTGTAACGGCGTCAGCTGGGCCGATGTCAACACCTACGAACTTCGCGTATGAGGACTGCAATACAGTACTTCCGATTGAGCTACTGAGCTTCACCGCTCGAGCAGTTGACGATGTGGTCGAGCTACGCTGGGTCACGGCGACCGAGCATGATAACGACTATTTCGAGATCGAACGGTCGATTGACGGATGGTCTGATTGGGGGGTGGTGGCAAACGTCGAAGGTGTCGGGAACTCGCAGGTCCAAACGGTTTATGCGCCGGTTTACGACGAGGAACCACTACCCGGCACGAGCTACTACCGACTTCGGCAAGTGGACACGAATGGCGATGATTCGTACAGCCATGTCGAGTCGGTACACTTCGATTCGACCGCTCTCGGAACAATGGAGTACTACGATCTCTCTGGTCGTGTGGTGCCTCAGCGTGAACTCGCAACCGGTATCTACATCGAGCATCGTGTCGGTTCTGTCCGCAAGGGTAGGAAGATACTGATCGAACGTTCCGAGTGAACATACATCTCATGGTTGAAGCCCCACTAGCAATTGCTGGTGGGGCTTTGACGTTTTGCGGAAACGGAGAGATTTGGTCAGGAATATTCGCTTCGCAAATTTCACGACCCTGGCTCGTCTGTTTCGCTTCGCTCAACATGGCTCCGCCTTTCGAATCTCTCACGCGAGCAAAGCAGTTTACTCGCTCGTTTCCGCGAACAGAAATGGCCCCAGATGGGGCTCATGTCTGTACTCGCGGAAACGGAGAGATTCGAACTCTCGATGAGATTTCTCCCATGCTGGTTTTCGAAACCAGTGCCTTCAACCACTCAGCCACATTTCCGTATTCACTTCGTTCTCGGAAATGTGGCTTCGTGGGCTCCCTAAAAACTTGTCTAATGACATCGCTTTTCGGTGTTTCAGCCGATCGGAGAAAATATGAAGCAGTTCATATTTTCTAGCCACATTTCCGTAACTGCGGAGGGTAGGAGATTCGAACTCCTGGTGGTTTGACCCACACACGCTTTCCAAGCGTGCGCACTAGACCGCTATGCGAACCCTCCAATAGGGGCAATACTATCTTATTTTATAACCTTTTTCCAGTAATTAAGTAAATAGTATTTTTCTGCTAAAATAGGTTCATGCTTAAAGAATTTAAAGAGTTCGCCCTGAAGGGTAACATGATCGACCTTGCCGTAGGTATTATTATAGGTGGAGCTTTCGGTACAGTCGTGAAATCATTAGTAGATGACGTTATTATGCCGCTTGTTTCAGGACTTCTGAAACTCCCAGACTTTAGTAATTTGTTTATCATCTTACGTAACCCTACAGGCACGGATTTTACTTCTCTTACTGCTGCACGAGAAGGAGGGGCCTCAGTACTAGCTATCGGAGCTTTCATTAATGCTTTCATTGCTTTCGCAATTGTTGCGTTTGCATTGTTTCTAGTTATAAAAGGTGTGAATAAGCTAAAGAAAAAGCAAGAAGAGGCGCCAACTGGTCCAACAGAAATTGATATTCTGAAAGAAATTAGAGACTCGCTAAAGAAATAGTTATTGGTAATAAAACGATAATGAGAAAAATAATAACTATAATAATATTTCTAGCGCTTATTATTTCTCCGCTTCAGACTATGGCGGGAATAGTTTCTGTTGAGGCGATATCGGTTTCTTCTGCCGAAGTTTTAGGTAGTGGTCTTTCATTTTCGGCAGGGCTGACAGAGGATGGCCGTTATGTTTTGATTACTTCCGAATCCAGTAACTTGGTTTCTGGGGACACGAACGGGGTAACGGATGTTTTTCTAAGAGACAGGACCCTCGGAACGACAGTTAGGGTAAGTGTGGGAGACGGAGAAGAAGAAGCAAACGCAGAGTCTACCTTAGGTAATGTGACTTCTGATGGTCGTTATGTTGTATTTACGTCAGACGCTACTAATCTTGTTTCTGGAGATACAAACCTACAAACAGATTTATTTTTAAGGGACACTGTTTCAGGTTCAACAGTTAGACTAAATGTCAATTCTGATGATGAGGAAGCTGATGCAAGTGCTTACTCTCCATTCATAACGCCAGATGGCGAATTTGCAATTTTTGCTACAGAGGCAACCAACCTGGTCCCTGGAGATACTAATGCACAATCTGATGTCTTCATTGTTACTTTGGCAACGGGAGATATCGAGAGGGTCAGTGTGTCGTCATCTGAGGTAGAAGGCGATGATTATTCTGGAGCAGTTGGTTTTGCTTATATGTCAGCAGACGCAAGATATGTGGTTTTTGATTCGAACGCAACTAACCTTGTCGCTGGAGATACAAACGCTGCACTAGATATTTTTGTTAGAGATCGCACGCTTGGCACAACAGAAAGGCTAAGCGTTTCTTCGTCTGAAGTCCAGGGTAACGGCGATTCTTCTTACCCGTATATCTCTTCTGACGGCCAGTTCGTATCCTTTATTTCTGACGCTACAAATCTGGTCACTGGAGACGTGAATGGAGTAACGGATGTTTTCGTTAGGGATTTAGTTTCTGGAACAACGCAAAGAGTAAGTACAGATTCAAGTGCTACTGAAAGTAACGGGGCCTCCTCGTTCCCGTATGTTTCAGATAGCGGCCGATTCGTAGTGTTTAGTTCAGATGCTACAAATCTAGTGACAGGCGATACAAATGCTGGGGCTGATTCATTCATACACGATACTCTTTCTGGTACAACAGAAAGAATTAGTCTTACCGAAGGGGGAGTAGAGGCGACTGGTTCAAACTCGGGGCTGGCCTTGGGGATATTAACCGGGAACGGTCAGTACGTAGTTTTATCCGCTGGGTTCGATGACATAATTTCCGGAGATTCAAACTCAACTTATGATGTGTTTCTATATGAGTTAACAGACGGTGATGGGGTCACAGCCTCAGTTGAAAGAGATGCTCCGAACAGTGGCGATGTAGATGAAAATGGGTTCATTGACTCTGTAGAGCAAAATGTTTCTTCATTCGTAAATGCTGTCTCAACAAATTATGCAAGCGTTGTTACAACTGGTGATTGTGTTAGAAATGATAGTCCAAGTGCTGTCGCAGAAAGCTCTTTGGGTGCGCAGGACAGCGGATATGACTACCCACTAGGTATAATTTCATTTGAGATAGAGTGTCAAAACGCTGGTGAGACCGCCACAGTTTCTCTTTACTGTTTCTGTGAAAATACACCGCTCGCAGGTCTTGTTGCAAGAAAATACAACCAAGATACCGATACTTACACAACAATTGATTCAGCTGTAATATCAGAAGTTACAATAGATGGTGATCGCGCACTTAAGATGGTTTATGATGTAGTAGACGGAGGATCTCTTGATGAAGACGGGCTTTCAAACGGTACTATTGTCGACCCAGTCGGGTTTGCTGTAGCCGTCGCCGAAGAGTCATCTGGCGGAGGGTCATCGTCTGGAAGTCGTACCCGTAGAAGCTTAGCTGTTTCAAATAATGAGAGTGCTCCAACAAATTTTTGTCGTGCCTTCAGTACCAGCATGAAGATCGGATCGAAGTTTGGCGAAGTTGCAGAGCTTCAGAAAACTTTGAATGCGAAAGGTTTCGACTCTGGCTTGGCTGATGGTTGGTTTGGGAAATTGACTCATGCGGCCGTACAAAAATTCCAGACAGCGAACGGCTTAGTCTCTGATGGGATCGTTGGGCCGATCACCAGAAACGCTCTTAATAAGTGTAATTAATGCAGCAGACCCAAAAAACCCGCTTCGGCGGGATTTTTGGTATAATGGCTTTATGTTTAAATTGATAAAATTTGAATATTATCATGGCGTACTAGAGGCAAATATTTACGCCAGAACGATGCAGATTAGCTAAAAATAATATGAAAAATATAAAATTTATAATCGCACTAACGATAATCACCATATCTCCGGTAATTTCTTTTGCACAGGTATCTGAGATTTTGAGGGTGCCAGATAATAATATTGATAATCAGGTTGAAAACTTTGACATGACTACAGATGCCAGATATATCGTATTTGACTCATACGCGGATAGTCTTGTTGTCGGAGATGATAATGGATTAAGAGACATATTTTTATTTGATGCAACACTCGACACTCTAGAGTTAGTTAGCGGGGGTCTTTCTGGTGCAGATGCAAATAATGAATCTAGGACTCCAAGCATTTCAGACGACGGCAGATTTGTGACATTTCTTTCTTTGGCAACTAATTTAGTGGCAGGGGATACAAATGGCTTTCTTGATGTTTTCGTATACGATAGGGATCTAGATAGTATAGAGCGTGTAAGTCTCACGGATTTGGGAGGGCAAATTACAGATGGCCATGCGAGTTCAGCTCATATATCTGGTAATGGTAGATATGTAACTTATTCTTCCGAAGGTACCGACGTAATGTCTGGCGGTGATCTAAATATCGAGGATACAGATATTTTCGTTTTCGACAGAGATCTAGATACCACAGAGCGTGTTACTGAGAATACTCTAGGAGTACAGGCAGACAACAGTTCGGATGGTCCCATCATCACACCGGATGGTCGTTATGTGACTTTTATATCAGTGGCCTCAAACCTGGCGACAGGAGACACAAACGGAGAATACGATGTATTCGTCCGTGATCGTAATACCGATATTACAGAGGCGGTTAGCATAAATGATGACGGAGATTTTTCTGCTGCAGGTTGCGATTCGTCAAGCATCTCTTCGGACGGGAGATATGTGGTATTTAGATGTGCAAATAGCTCTGACTGGGTGGAAGGATTGCCTGGTGGAATAGACGGAGTGTTTATCTATGACAGGAACACAGACAACATCTCTCTCATAAGTGTGGCTAAGGACGGTACAGCTCCTGACGGAAACTCTTATAATCCTTTTATCTCTGGTGACGGTAGGTACGTATTATTTTCTTCGGACGCTACAAATCTAATCCCGAATGATACAAATGCTAGAACTGATTATTTTATCAAAGACATATTAACCGGATTAATTTCAAGGATTAGTGAAAGTGCCGATGGGGTAGAGTCTGATGGTGACACTACCAAGGCTCGTACAAAACTCACAGAAAATGGAGGGTACTCTATATTTATCTCAGGCGCGACAAATTTAGTTACTGGCGATACTAATGATGTATATGACATCTTTAGGGTGAAGCTAAGTGATAACGACGGCATCTCTGATGCTGAAGAAGAGGCCGGTCCAAATAGTGGAGACGTTGATGAAGATGGTTATATTGACTCGATGGAGCATGACACAACCACACTTGAGAATTCTGTCACCAGTGACTACATGGCAATAATCTCAGAGGGAGAATGTTTCGATAATGAGGACGTATCGCTCTTACCGGAGTCGTCATTGTCCGTGCGAGACGCACAGTATAACTATCCGACAGGTGTACTCGATTTCTCGATCAATTGTAGAACTACTACAGGTGACAGCGCGGACGTGACTATATACCTTTTTGGGGATGTGGATATTACTGGACTTGCTCTGCGAAAAGTCGGGACTGATGGAGTTTCTATGTTGGTTCCAGGTGCCTCCGTAGTAGAAACTACTGTTGATGGACAAGATGCGATAGAAATCACCTATTCGATAACCGATGGTTCGTTGTTAGATGAGGATGGACTCGTAAACGGGATAATCATCGACCCTGTCGGATTAGCTGTCGCCGGTGCAGAAGTCGCCGAAGAGTCATCTGGCGGAGGGTCATCGTCTGGAAGTCGCACTCAAAAGAAATTGGCGATTGTCGATAGTAAAGATGATGTTGAATCAGAGTCATGTCATATTTTTGTTACGAACATGAAGATCGGTTCAAAGTTTGGCGAAGTTGTAGAACTCCAGAAAACATTGAATGCAAATGGTTTCAATTCAGGAATTACTGACGGGCTATTTGGACCGATGACAAATACCGCTGTCAAAGCTTTTCAGGTATCGAACGGCCTCGTTTCCGACGGAATTGTGGGGCCGATTACTAGAGCGAAGTTAAATGAATGTAAATAATATGTCTGAACTACCAAAACTAAAATATAGCTACAACGCACTGGAGCCGTATATCGACGCACAAACGATGGAAATACACCATACGAAACATCATCAAGCGTATATCGATAAATTAAACAAAGCCATTGCCGGTACCGAATGGGAAGGAAAATCTATCGAAGAAATCCTGGCAAACGTTTCAAAACTTGAGCGAGTAGTTAGAAACAATACTGGCGGACACTGGAACCATAGTTTCTTCTGGGAGACATTGTCTCCAAACACTGGTAGTCCTGAAGGGGAATTTCTCGAGGCGATAAACCGATCTTTCGGAAGTTTCGAGGAATTTAAAACTAAATTTACAGAATCTGCGACTGGAGTGTTTGGTTCTGGCTGGATTTGGCTCGTGGTCCAAGACGGCGAGCTGAAGATCGTTATTACACCACTCCAAGACAACCCGCTCATGGATGATGCTCCCGAAAAAGGAGTGCCGATACTAGGACTAGACGTCTGGGAACACGCGTATTATCTCAAATACCAGAACAAGCGCCCTGATTATATTGCGGCATTCTGGAATGTTGTTGATTGGAATGAAGTCGGAAAGAAATTCCTGGGTGCAAATTAAATATGGATATCGAAGAAAGAAAAAATAAACTGACGAAAAGGGAATATATTGTTACTCAGAAAAAGGGAACGGAGACCGCTTTTACTGGCGAGCATTGGGATAGGCGAGAAGAAGGAGGCTATTTCTGCAAAGTCTGCGAGCAGAAGCTTTTCACATCTGACACGAAGCTTGATTCTAGTCAGGGTCCTTTGGGATTGCGGGGCTGGCCCGCGTTTGATCAGGCGATCCCTGGAACTGTAGAATATGTGGACGATGATAAGTATGGCATGCAACGCATAGAAGCAGTTTGTTCGAAGTGTAGAGCGCACCTCGGGCATATTTTTAATGATGAGGATACTAAGACGGGTAAACATTTGTGCATCAACTCCTGCTCACTAGATTTTAAAGCAAAATGAAAATAATTCCAAAAACAAAGATAGATTTCGCTTGGGTGAAGTTTGGTCCAAAGCAGATAGAGGTCGCAGCGGATAAAGTTATCAGCGAGGTTAGAGCTAACCTCAAAGCGATCAAAAGTATTCCAAAAGAAAAAAGGACTTTTGAAAACACTGTTTTTTCTATGGACAGACTTAATACTGACGGTGAGGATAATTACATTGCATTTATTCAGCATGTGAGTACTGACCCACTGGCACGAGAGGCATCACGCAACGCGGAGGAAAAGATTTCAAAAGAAATGATAGATGCTTTTTTTGATGCCGACCTATATAAAGCAATACTGGAATACGATCCTAAAAGTGAAAAATTATCTCCATCAGAAAGAAGATTTCTTGATGATATGGTGTTGTCGTTCAAAAGACAAGGACTTGATTTGCCCAAGAAGCAACAGGAGGAGGTAAAGACGATAAGGAAGCAACTGGTAGAGCTGTCTATAAAATTCAATTCAAACATTGCCAATTACCAGGACTCAGTATTGTGTACCAAAGAGGAGCTGCTAGGTTTGTCAGACGCATATATTGCCAATCTTTCGGTTGACGAGAAGACGAAAAAATATATCGTCACATTAGCCTATCCTGAGCTTAAGCCTTTTATGAAGTTCGCTGAGAGTGACGAAAAACGTCAGGAGCTTGCCGATAAGTCCGTTCAGAAAGGAGGAATGGAAAATATTCTAATACTGAAGAAATTACTGAAGCTTCGAAATAAGCTGGCTAAAAAACTAGGTTATGAAAACTACGTAGCCTATGTTGTAGAAGATGAGCTTGCTGAGAAACATGAGAATGTTAGGAGCTTTCTGACGAACACAATTGACGGTTTGTTGCCAAGGGCTAAAAAAGATTTTCAAACATTATCAAAATTCGCCCAAGAGAATTTGCCACACAAAAAGCTAACATATTACAGTAGCGGATATATTGCCAATAAGTTGGAGCAGAAATTATTTGGATTCGATCAGAACAAGATTAAAGAATATTTCGAGCTATCTCGGGTGATGAACGAAATGTTTTCCATATTTGGCAAACTCTTTGGTGTGAAATTCAGAGAGAATAAGGTTCTGCCAAAATGGCACCCCGATGTGGTGATATTTGACCTGGTAGAGAAGGGGCACACTGTAGGACATGTTCTCTTCGATATGTATCCTAGAAAGGATAAATTTTCTCACATGGCTTGCTGGGGACTAATGAAGGGTCAGACCCGAGGTTTTCGTAGCTCGGAATATCTAGCTCCTGTTAGCATTATTGTTGGGAATTTTCCAAAAGGGAATAAAAAATCACCATCGCTTTTGTCTATTGATGAAGTGGAAACGCTCTTCCATGAATTCGGACATGCGATGCACGGGACTCTTTCTCGTGCAGAAATCAGTTCCCAGTCTGGCACATCTGTAGCTTTTGATTTTGTCGAGACACCTTCACAACTTTTTGAGAATTGGGTACGGGATAAGAATACATTGAAAAGAATTTCTAGGCATTATAAAACCGGTAAACAATTAGACAGAAAGACAGTTGATCAGATAATTGCCTCGTTTAATTTTATGAAGGCGAGAGAGTTTTTGAGAGTATTTACTATGTCTCTTCAAGATTATGAGATGCACTCAACACGTTTTGAAACGGACCCGCTTAAGCTGGATAGAGAGTTCCATGATAGGTATTTCTCTTTACCACAGTCCCCGAAGTCTCTCTTTCCGGCAAGTTGGGGACATATGACTGATTATGCCGCTAGGTATTATTCCTATATGTGGGCAATAGTTTACGCTTACGACATTTTCTCGAGATTTAAGATTGATGGAGTAATGAACAAGAAAGCCGGTATGGAGCTCCGTAGCATGATTCTCGAGAAAGGGGACACAGAAAAGGCGATGAAGCTAGTTGCCGATTTTCTTGGTAGAAAACCTAACAATAAGGCGTTTTTGGAAGCTCTCAAATAGTGCTATCCTTGAGGTATGGCAAATAGCTTCGAGACTGAGTATAAAAGGCTAAATAAGGCCCAAAAAGAGGCCGTGGACACTATAGAGGGCCCGGTTATGGTTGTCGCAGGTCCTGGGACCGGCAAGACTCAGATATTGGCCCTGCGTATCGCCAATATCCTAGAGAAAACGGACACTCAAGCTGATGGCATACTTTGCCTTACTTTCACCAACTCTGGCGTCTACGCTATGCGTGAACGTTTGCGCAAATACATCGGCAGTTCCGCGTCTCGTATCCAGATATCAACTTTCCACGCCTTCGCGGTGAAACTCATCGAAGAGCATTTCGAAACTCTCGGCTATGTTGAGAAGCCGACACTTATCGACGACCTACAAGGTGTGGCACTTGCGGACGCTATACTCGCCGAGAATCATTTTGAGCATCTGACGAGTCGTAACAACAAGTCGCAATATTTCAAAGACATAAAGTCTCTCGTCTCACTACTGAAACGTGAAAAACTTTCACCGGATGATTTTTCCGAAGAGATTAAAAAAGAAATAAGAGATATAAAAAACGATGAGAGTAACATCTCAACTCGTGGTGAGTCCAAGGGTAGTCTAAAGCAAGAAGCACTGAAGCGTATCGAGGGACTAGAGCGCACGGAGGAGGTGGTGAAATTCTATGCATTGTATGAGCTTCTGAAAAAAGCCAAAGGCTTCCTAGACTTTGATGATGTGTTGGAAGAATTGGTCAGGCTGGTGAAAATCTCTGATGACGTCCGAGATACTATACGTGAGCAGTACCTCTATGTTCTCGTAGATGAGCATCAGGATTCTTCTGGCGTTCAGAATGAATTCCTCTCGCATGTCTGGGGTGATGTTGAATCTCCAAATATCTTCGTCGTTGGCGATGATCGTCAGCTCATCTACGGTTTCGGGGGAGCAAGTTTGTCATATTTCGAAGGGTTCAAAGAAAAATTTGGAAAAGTTAAATTGGTTACTCTTACAGAAAATTACCGTTCGACGCAGAAAATTCTCGACATCGCTGATGCACTTTTGAAATCGAGTCTGGCCGAAGCGAAATTACTCGCCAATACTGGGGACGCACATGCGCTCCGTATCATCGAAGCCGAGTATCCTCGTGACGAGATACTTCGCGCAGGACTTGAGATAAAAAAGCATATTGATGCTGGCATGGATTCGAATGAATGTGCGATATTGGTGCCGAAGAACAGGGAGGTTGAGAGTGCCATCCGGATCCTCTCTGATCTCGGGATTCCAGTCGCGTCTGGCGGATCTGCCAAGCTTTTTATAGACAGAGAGGCGCAGAGTTTCATGGGTGTACTGAGGGCATTGGCAAATCCCGAGGCGCCGGAACTTATAGCTCCATTACTCCTATCTCCCATATCTGGCATTGATCCTTTGGCGGTCCACAGGTTCTTGAGAGAGCACGAAGCCAGAAAGCTTACCCTCACAAAGCTTCTCAGCGTCAAAGAAAGCCTGGGGTTATACCCCGAAGACGACGCTGTGCCAGAGTTCGCTAAACTTTTGGCTACGTTTGTGGCATCTGCATCACAGGGCGAAATATATGCTCTCATCCAAAAAGTCGGCGAGGAACTTCTGATCAAGCCATCCAAAGATCACGAAACGCTTACGAGAAGGGTCGAGATAATCCGAACGCTTCTACATCTAGCGCTATCAGAAACAGAACGTAATCCGAAAATCACTCTCACAAACTTTCTCACCTTCATCGACCGACTGGAGGAGTACGGCACAGATATCCCACTTGCTACATTTGAGTCAGACAGGGGTGTTAAAGTCATGACACTCCATAGTTCCAAAGGCCTCGAGTTCGAGTGCGTCTATATATGCCACTTGGACGAGAAGAATCTACTCGGTAAGCGTGCGAGCGCTTTTACTCTGCCAGAGCGGGTCAAAGAGATGGAGCACAAGAAAGGAGAAGAGGAGGTAAAGCGAGAACTCTATGTCGCTATCACTCGCGCCAAGAAACATTGCACGCTGATGTATGCGCGGAGTGCATATAATGGCGCAACACTTGAGCAGGCTCACATAATAGCCGACCTTCCGACAGAATTATTCGAACACGTTAATGCTGAGGATAATGAGCAGTTCATCATGTCTCACGGCATAGACACTTTTGTGAAATCTGGCGTTTCTCCGTATGACCCCGTAACGACGGGCAAACTCGCCGATATGCTACGTGATGAATACTTCAAGAGAAAACTGTCAGTTACACACTTGAACAACTTCTTTGAGTGTCCATGGAAATGGTATTTCCGTAATTTTCTCCAGCTACCTGAGCCACAGGCGATGAGTCTCGAGTTCGGCAATCTCGTGCACGGAGTTCTGGAGAAAATCCTGAAGAATAAGCTTGATACCGACAAGAAAAGTATTGCTCTCGCTATCAGCGATAAAGCTGAAAAACTCTGCGGGTTCTCTGACACAGATATCGCTAGGATGAAGCGTGAGGCAGAAGAGATAATTCGTGAGTGGGTAGAAAATAGACTGCCGTCAGTTCTCTCAGAACACGAGAGTGAGAAGTCCCTGTCATGTCGCGATCCGGAGTTCGACCATCTTCTCATCAACGGCAAGATAGATCTCGTCGAGAAGATCGAGGATGGGATTGTTCGTGTGACAGACTTCAAGACTGGTGGAGTCAAGAAAAAGAGTGAAATCGAAAAAGAAACTGACGAAGGCCGGATGTCCGACTATCATCGACAACTTGCCATGTATACGTATCTCATCGAACGAACGACCGACGGCAATACTAGTGTGGCTGAGTCTCAGCTCGAGTTCCTGGAGGGTGCGGGTCAGAAAGATTCGATATATAGAACGGAGATAGGGAGCGATGAGGTCAAAAGTTTGATAAAAGATATAAATGATTTTGATCAGTCTCTCGCCTCGGGCGAGTGGGTTGATAGACCGTGCCGATTCAAGCCATGGAAGTCAGGGGATGAGTGTGAGTATTGTAAGCTGGCCGAGATTTACACCCACACCTAGTTTTTGATGGTTCTGTGAACATGCGCCTTTGGCGCAATCAAAAACTAGGTGTGGGTGTTTATAAGAAAAAGTAGAAAAAAGAAGGCCCCGGGATTCCGGGGCCTTCTCTCATCGCTTTCGCGCAGTTCACTATCACCAAAACCAGATGAAGCACCTGGTACGTTCAATGAGTTTCTGGTTCAGAGCGAGGAGCTCAGTCCGTCTCCGCACTTTCTGGGTGCGAGGACGAAGTCGTGGAACTCGGTTCTGCCCGTGGTTACGTAGCTGCCGTCAGCCTGCTTCTTGCAGAGGTAGAACATACTGTTCTTGTAATGGAGGTAGAACTCCTCTGATGAGCAGGAAACGATGCAGCAGAACGTCTTGCCTTCCCGTTGCGGGAACACATCCCAATAGCTGGGGTAGAGATCAAGACTTCCGTCGGGGTTAACCGATCGTACCAAGGCGCAACCTTCAGGGGGTTGCATCCGCGCTTGTGCATTGACTGAAATGCTCGTAAGCATCAGTACTGCGATGAGAGTTGTGATGAGCTTCATGGCTTCTGGGGTTGGGTGGTTCTAACCTAAAAATACCATTTCGACATAGGAAGTCAACAGCAGAAAACCCCCTAATGGTGGTGGGGGTCTTCCTCGTGTGAGGGTATGGGTGCTGTGCTAGGCGGGTTCTTTTTGGCCTCTTTCTTGGCAAGCCAGATGATGTATTCCTGCTTGGCTCCTATCGCCCCCAAAACTAGTGCTGCTCCAGAAGCGAACGTGCAGAGCTGGTACAGCCAGCAGAGGTTCCAGGTATCCAGACTAAGGTTCAGGGTGTACATAACAATTGAAGCCAGTGTCAGGACTGCACCCGCCATCCAATTGTCTGCAGCTATTTCTTTGGTGTTCTTGGCCATGAATTCCGGGGTTTTTATCATCCTAGTCTTTAATATGGATTAGGTCAAATGAGATTATCTTGTCCTTATTCCAGATTTTGCTAATATCTCTAGTATGAATCTCAAGGCTAATCTCAAGTCAAAAGAGGAGCTTCTGGCAGACCTCGCCAAGGAGGATTTTCGACGTCGGACCCTCTCTTTCTATAAATACGTCAAAATTGCCGACCCTCGTGCTAAGCGTGATTTCTTGTTCGAGAAGTTCCGTGAGCTTGGATGCCTCGGCCGGATATATGTCGCCAGCGAGGGGATCAATGCGCAGATGAATGTGCCTGAGCATAACTTTCAAAAGTTTGATCATTTCATCCAGAGTCTCCCAGAATTCGCTGGTGTACCTTATAAACTCGCTGTTGAGGAGAAAGGTATGTCGAGCTTCCTAAAACTCATCATCAAAGTCAGACCAAAGATTGTGGCCGACGGACTCGATGACTCTACCTTTGATCCAGCCAACACTGGCGAGTATGCGACCGCTGAACAAGTAAACGACATGATTGACCGTGGTGTCACAGTTATAGATATGCGTAACCTCTACGAGGCAGAGATAGGACATTTCGAAAATGCGAAAATCATGGCAGTAGACACTTTCCGTGAACAGCTCGCGAAAGTCCACGAGATGTTTCGTGACGAGAAAGACGAGGAAGTTTTGCTCTACTGTACAGGTGGGATCAGGTGCGAGAAGGCGAGTGCCTGGATGAAGCATCAAGGTTTCAAGAATGTTAAACATGTCAAAGGTGGCGTTATCGACTATGCTCACCAGGTCAAAGAAAAGGGCCTCGTTAACAAATTCCGTGGCAAGAATTTCGTTTTCGACGAGCGCTTAGGCGAGCGTGTTGGGGATGAGATAATATCTGACTGCCAGCTATGCTACAAGGAAAAGTCTGACGACTATCATCATTGCCGAAATATGTTTTGTCATATGCTTTTCCTCGGTTGCGGTAATTGTATGAAAAAGCTCGATGGCTACTGTTCACGTACATGCCAGATACTCGACAAGATGCCTCTAGCTATCAATCATTTCTTCATACGTGCGGATAGGCAGAAACACGAGAAGCAGTACAAGAAGAATTACAAGAGATCAAAGGCGAACATGCTTTAAAATAGTCAGAGTAACTGATATATTAAACCAATGGAAATCCGCATAAATACCGACGAACAGGATAGACTCCTCAAGGAGCTAGATTCTAGGACCGATGCCGAGGCGCTCCGCATGAAGCGCTATTTGGCCATGCCGGACCTTTCGCGCACACCCGGAAGCCCACTTCAAGAAATATTTGAGAGAGTGAAGAACGTGCCATCGCTTGCTGGACTCGATGTTATTGAGGTCCCAGAAATCGTACCTGTTGATATCGCGTTCGATCTCTTTGACTTTCCAGCTGATCACGTGGCGCGCTCTACTTCAGACACTTACTATGCGGATGAAAAAAATATTCTTCGTACACAAAATACTGTTTCTTGGTACTACTATTTCAACGACCCTGAGATAAAGGCACGCGCTCTGCGCGGAGAACATCTCGGTGCATTATGCGCCGGAAAAGTTTACAGAAAGGATGAGATAGATCGTCGTCACATGAATGTCTTTCATCAGATTGATGGTTGGAAACTGATCCCTAATACAGAAGGAAAGATACCACTTGATGAATTGAAACGAGTGCTTTCAGAAATTGTCGAAACAGTTTTTGGAAAAGATACAGAATATAGATTCCTCGACGATACTTTCCCGTACACTGACCCATCTACGCAAATAGAGGCTATGGTGAATGGACAGTGGGTAGAGCTCCTCGGAGCGGGTATGGTGAAGCCTAGCGTACTCGAGAAGATGGGTATCACTGGTTATAACGGCTGGGCATTCGGGTTCGGTATTGAGCGTCTAGCGATACTTTCTATGGAGCTCCCCGACATACGCTTACTCTGGAGTAATGATGAGCGTGTGAAGAAACAGCTCGTTCTCGGTCAGAAGTTCAAGGAGGTCAGTAAATTCCCAGCAGTCATACGCGATATTTCTTTTGTCGTCGATTCTGCAACTTATCAGCCGAACGTCTACTTCGATCTCGTTCGTGACGTCGTCGGTGACATGGCTGAAGAGATGGCTCTGGTAGATGAATACGAAAATGCCGCCAAATTCGGCGAAGGGAAGAAGAGTTATGCCTATCGTGTCACATATCGTTCTCTAGATCGCACCCTGACGGATGCGGAAGTAAACGATCTACATAAAAAACTCGAAGAAGAGACAAAAAAAGCATATAACGCAGTCGTTCGATAATTTGGTGTAATTGGGGAAAATTCCTAAAAACGCCATAAAATAAGACTGTTCTGGGGGCGTAAAACCCTTGCTTTTTCTGTACTTTCATGGTATATTGATAGAAGAAACCACCAACTCACGAAACACCCCTTCACCATGAAGCTCTTCACAATCTACGTCACTTTGGCGACTCTGTGCTTAGGCATGGTGTCTGCAGATTCTTACGCTCAGGACTCTGAGCCCCAAGTCGAGATCGTCACCTATGATCTCGATGGGGGCAACCTGAACGCCACGAACTACAACTCGGAGTTCTTCAACCCAGAACCCCTACACTCACACAACGTTCTCATGGAACCTATCGTGTCCCATGGCCTCGACGGAGTGTTTTCGAACGGATGGGAAGAGGGACAGGAGTTGGACACCACGCAATACCTGCACCTGCGAGTGAATATCAACCCTGGATATGTCTACCACCTCGACAGCATCACCTTCACTGGAACTGGTACTTCATGGTACGGTCCGATCGTTGGCGGTGTCGTCGTATACGATGCTGACACTCTGTCTGGATCCACTGCGGGTTGGCAGATATGCGACAGTGTTCTGTATTGTGTGTCTTCCATGTGGTACATGATGCCGTATCCATACGACACTTTGGTGAACTGGTGGCAGATCAACAGCAGCACGCATTTGGACATCCGTCTGTTCGCATGGGGTAACATCCCCGATACTCTCGGAAACCCGATGGCGTCGACCGGATGGATCGTTGATCACATCCAGTTCCATGGGAAGATCCTCCCCGACATGTCGACCGATGTTCTGCCAATCGCTACTGACGTCCTACAGCCTATACGGTTCGACGGATATCAGTTCGTCTCGAGCGAGCTCGGACAGATCATCGTTTACGATGCTGGAGGCAAAGTGAAAGCTGCAGATTCCCAAGGACGACCAATCGATACGACGGGTTGGACCGATGGGGTCTATATCGCTGAGTTCATCTCGGTCAAGCAGCAACGGTACACCAAGAGGTATCTGGTCACACACTGATCCGACCCTCGAAAAATAAGGCCTTTTCCCCCACGGGACGAGGCCTTTTTCGTGCTAAAATTATGAGGTACAAATGAATACCTCTAAAAGGCCAAAAACAATAAGGATGATTTTTGTCGTTGCTTTTGCATTGGCTTTTTCGGCTTCTTGGAGTGTGGGGATCCTATACGCCGCCGCACCTACCGTGACGACAGGCGCAGCGAGTTCGATAACTAAAACTACCGCCACACTTGATTATTCGATAAGTGATGACGGAGGAGAGGGTATTACTAGTAAAGGTTTTGAATACGGAACGACGCCTAGTTATGGATCTACGGCGACTACCATCGCCCCTTTTTTCTACGCCAATGATCAATTTTTTGGTGCGGGTGGAGCGTATACTGGCGAGGAAGGGCAACAATCTGACTCATTGGGTATTACACGAGATACGCTAGGGAATGTTTATGTTGCTGAGTATGGAGGTAACAGGATACAAAAATTTAATTCTTCAGGTGTATTCCAATCTATGTTTGGCTGGGGTGTTGACACTGGTGCCAATGCTTTTGAGATATGTACATCAGGTTGTGAAGCTGCAATTTCGGGTAGTGGAAATGGTCAGTTTAATTTTCCGTCAGATATCGCGGTTGATTCTAGCGGGAATATATATGTTTTAGACTCCTCTAATAATCGAGTTCAAAAGTTCAACTCGTCCTTCGCGTATCAATCTCAATTTGGAACACTAGGAGCATCTGAAGGGCAATTCGGTATTACGAATGGAATTGAAGTTGATGAATTAGACAATATATATATTGTTGATGCTTTGAATAATCGAATCCAAAAATTTAATTCTTCTGGCGTATTTCAATCTATGTTCGGTTGGGGTGTAGATACTGGTGCTAATGTTTTTGAGACTTGTACGTCTGGCTGCCAAGCCGGAATCTCTGGTAGTGGAAATGGTCAGTTTGATTTCTTAAATATTGACAATGGATTAAGCGGTGCTTCTGACATCGCCTTTGATTCAGGTGGAAATATATATATTGTCGATTCTGGCAATAGTCGAATCCAAAAGTTTAGTTCTTCGGGTAATTATATATCTCAGTATGGAACATATGGTACAGGACAGGATGAATTTGTTGCTTTGCGTAGCATAACGATTGATCAAAATGATGATATTTATGCTATTTATGGTACAGATTTTGATCGAGTAAAAAAACTTGATTCAAATTACAATTTTTATTTTTCTTATATCGTAGGAGGACCGTTTAATTTGTATTCATCATTTGTAGATCTGCAGGGGAATCTTTTCTTGGGAGGTACTTCAGTAGTGGTTTTCTATGTGAGTCAACACCATGGAACAGTTGGTTTGTCTGGTTTAGCGTGCGGTACCACCTACCACTACCGCGCATTTGCAACGAATGCTGATGGAACGAGTTACGGTAGTGATGCGACTTTTACAACTACCGCTTGCGACCTTCCAGTCGTCGAAACCAAAGCAGTACACGGTCTAAGTCAGACAGCTGTGTATTTAAATGGTATGGAGACGGATGACAGTGTTATTGCTTCGACTGTTCGAGGATTCCAGTATGGTACAACGACATCTTACGGTAATATCCTGAACGAAACGCCAGCCACGCTTAGTTTCGGGGAGTATATCGGAGAAAATGTAAGCTATAACATTAGTTTTGCCACGGCTATAGCCCGCGATAGTGCGGGTCTAGATTATGTCGCATCCAAGAATGGTAACAGTGTGCAGGTCTATGATGCGGGGAGCGGCACACTTGTATTTGGTTGGGGCGTAGACACTGGGGCCAATAGTTTTGAGACGTGTGGTTTTGGTTGTGGGTTGCCGGGCGCTGGCATAGCGGGCTCAGGCGATGGTCAATTCGATGCACCAGAGGGTGTGGCCGTAGATCCAATAACAGGAAATATCTACGTTGCTGATACCGGCAACGACAGGATCCAGGTTTTCAACTCGACCGGCACTCTGATTCGTATGTTCGGCTGGGGAGTAGACACTGGCGCTAATGCATTCGAAGTTTGTACATCTAGTTGTCAGGCTGGAATCTCTGGGAACGGGGCAGGCCAATTTAACGCACCAAAAAGCCTAGCAATAACCCGAACTAACGGAACCACTTATTTATACGTAGTTGATTTTGGAAATAACAGGATACAGAAATTAACCACGCTTGGTGCCATGGTGGATGAGGTTGGCGGATTCAGTACTCCAGGGTCAATAACCGTGTCGCAGGACAACGAAATCCTGCTCGCTGATACGGGAAATAACAGGATAGTTTCAGTGAGTGCCTTTGATCTCGACACAGAGGTGATAACTCTAACCGAACCATCTGGCTGGACGGCCGTAACTTCTCCGACAGGGGTCGTCAAAGATGGTGATAATAACCTGATTATCACCGAATCAGGAAATGACAGAGTTGTTTTCGCTGCACCTAATGGAAATTCTAGTCAGTATAAATATGTATCAGCATATGGCTCGACGGGTGCGGGAGAAAATCAGTTTGATACACCGACTAGCCTTTACTTGGATAATAGTGAGAGACTCGTTATCGCCGACTCGGCTAATAATCGTGTGTTACAACTCAGTCCATTTATGTCCTCGAGACTGAAGCCTCTTCCTTGCAATACTTTGTATCACTATCGTGCATTTGCAACCAATACAGATGGCACTGGATATGGTAGCGATATGACTTTTACGACATCAGCCTGTGGAACATCGACCGGGTCTGGCGGTGGACCAAGTGGTCCACCAGAAGGTTGTATGGACTCGCTCGCTGCGAACTATGACCCCGACGCTGAGGTAGATGACGGCTCTTGTGTATATCCAGTCTATGGCTGTACCGATGTATTCGCTGACAACTTCAACCCAGTTGCTACAGATGACGATGGCACATGTACGTACACCACTCCAGGTCCTGGATGTATGAACCCGCTGGCGACGAACTATAATCCTGTGGCTACATCTGATAATGGTACGTGTATTTTTCCGGGTGATGACGATGATGACGACCCTCCAACAGATGACCCTGTTCCTGGATGTGCCGACTCTTTTGCTGACAACTACAACTCTCTCGCCACAGAAGATGACGGCTCATGCCAATACACTCTAGATGATCCGACAGATGGACCGTCGATGTTAGGTTGTACAAATTCGTCCGCAACGAACTACAACGCCAGCGCCACGACGAATGATGGCTCGTGTATTTTCCCAGAGAGTGACCCACCGATAATCACGACCATCGTCGAGGTTGTCGAGGATATAACAGGTCTCGATCGTGATGAGCAGATAGATGTATACAAAGGTGTCGCTCTCGGAGCGCTCATTATCCCTACGGTATGGATGATGATCGCCGAGCGTTCGGCGATAGCCTCCGTCATACTTCGCCTATGGAACATCATCCCGACGCTTCTCGGATTCCGCAGACGCCGTCGTCCATGGGGTACGGTTTATGACTCTGTGACGAAACAACCTCTCGATCCAGTCTATGTGACCCTGCGGGACAAGGCCGGTAATGAAGTCAGCACCTCCATCACCGATATGGATGGACGCTATGGATTCGTGACTGATGTCGGATCGTACGTGCTCGACGCCAAGAAGGGTGACTATACATTCCCTTCAGCCAAACTAAAGGGTCAGGACCATGACGAACTATATGAGCATCTGTACTTCGGCGAGGAGATAGATATCGACAAGGCGGATAGTATCATCAATAAAAATATCCCGATGGATGCAGTCAACTTCAACTGGAATGAGTTCGAGAAGGCGAAGAACAAGAAATTGATGAAGTTCTTCTCTAGATGGGAACTCTTTCTCGCGCGTATCGCACGAGTCGTATTCTTCGCCGGACTTGTGGCCTCTGTTATGTTGGCATTCCTAGAGCCTCATTTCTGGAACTACGCGATACTCGGACTCTACATACTCATTGTCGTTCTCATGCTCTCTGGAGTGAAGCCACGTCAGCCAGGATTCGTCATTGAGCGTTCGACTGGCTACCCATTATCATTCGCTATCCTCACGGTCTACTCGGCGATGCTGAAAAGGGAGGTCGCGCACACCATCGTCGGCAAAACAGGCAAGTATCATGTACTCGTGCCAAAGGGTAGGTATTACATAAAACTTCAGAAGAAGACCGGTGAGCAGACATACGAAGACATTTATATTTCAGATGAGTTCAATGTCAGGAAGGGTTATATTGATAAGGTGATTAAGATTTAAGAAGTAAGATTTAGGATTTAAGAATGCGAAAGGCCCCTCATCGAGGGGCCTTCGCCATAGCCAGAGGGGCTATGGAGTGTGGATGACGAGCCTAACGGTTTCGCCTACCTGCGTTTGCAGAAAGTAGATACCGGGCTTATCAAAAAAGTGCTGTACGCTCACGTTGCCAGTCCGTCGACCGAGTACGTCGAGCTGTGTTGTGGGCTTACCGTCCCATGAGACCCAAGAGCCTACAGGGTAGTTCAGTGTGCCAACCTCTTGGAACTGTACTGCCACAACGTGTGACAGAGTCGAGTCGCCGTTCCAGTCGGTTTGCTTCAGCTGGTAGTAGTTGAGTCCGGGTAAGGGCTCGTCGTCTACGAAACTGTAGCTGATCGCGGAGGTGCTGTTGCCAGCGCCATCAACGAAGCCGATTGGCTCGTAGTTCTCTGCATTCGCAGAACGCAGCAACGTGAAGTAGTCGTTCTCTCGCTCAGTTGCCGTGGTCCAATCAAGCTGTACACCGTCGAGTGTCTTGTGCCCAGTGAAGGACAGCAATTCGATGGGGAGGTTGAATACGTTTTGGAGATGGCCGTAGATACGAACCTTATCGATTCTCCAAGTTCCCGCAGAATTGAAGACAGGTCCGGTGTAGTAAGAATAAAACCGGAACTGTATTGGAAAAGCTGAAGTTGGAAGGCCGGTTGTTCTTGAGCTCCTTCTCCAGGAAACATCTCCAATGTTTAGGCTGTACCAAGAATTAGCCGCGTAGGCATCGGCGCTAGTTCGCATTCTTGTCGAGTCTGGCCCTTGATTACTCTTGGCAGAGTAGTAATTGATCGAATCAATCACCAGCACCTGCCCTGAGACTACCGTAAGGGTAAAACTCATGTACTTACCCGTATTCAGAGTCTGTGACCAGCTTGATGCGATCCTCGCACGACTACCAGCTGGCGGTGTGTGACCACTAGAGAAGAAGCCACCGGACACCTGAGATACACCAGTCGATCCGAAGTTTCCTGCTGATGACAAGACCAAGTAGTTCACATACGAAGGCCTTACGGCACCCGTTGTTGCACTTACTGGTGAGGCGATAGTGTCGAAGTCGTACACAGCGATTAGTACCGCTGGCTGAGCTAGTGTTGTCGTGGAGTAGAGATACCCCAGGACAGCGATGACAATGTACTTCATCGTGGTTGGGGTTAGGTGAGTGTTTCCGTATCTTTAATCTCACAATAACATCTATTTATAAAAAATCAACCCCCATATTTGCGCTCATCCGACATCTTAAATCCCGTTTTTTCCCGCAGTCTTGTTTCTATAAAAAAGCGGTCGTGTAATTATAGAAACAGGATTATTTCTTTGGGAAGTAATGTTGTCTTATCGCGCGATCATTTTCTATCAATTGGACTTTCATATACAGAACTTCTTTGCCGAATTTGAAATTAGTTTTAAGTAATAAAATTATCTCTTCACAGTCATATGGAAAAACCCAAACACTTTTCTGTAGTTGAATAAAACCAATCTTTTTCAAATGAAATCTGACGATATCTCGTAATCGTCTTTTTTGTTCAGGGATATCAAAAATTACCACCCTCCAATGCTTGTCCCAAATCTTAGGTTTCATGAATGAAACTTTCTGATATTTTAAAAATTCCAATCTGCCTCTTGGTGTTAAGGAGAGATATTTTTTGCCGCTCTTGTTTTCTACAAACTTTATATGACCGTTCTTTAAAAGGGAATACAGGCTATTGTTAAGTTTGTAGTTACTTTGTTGCTGTTTCCGTCTGTCGGATATTTTTAGTAATTGTAGTGCGTTAGGAGCTATCATCGCTACCGTTATGAGCGCGGAAGTAGCGACAATTTTCAGAATGAGGCTTTTATACTTTATACGACTGGTTTCCATATAAAAATATTACGCCATCTTGTCTCTATAAAAAAGCGGTCGTGTGAATATCGTGACAGAGTAATTAAGATAGGTTGATGGACCTGAAATGAGAAGTGCCCCGGCGTGGCCGGGGCACTTATTCGGCAGGCGAACCTGCGTTATTTCTTTCGGTAAACGAACTTCCGGTCTGTGTGCGACACATCATCGAGCCAGGCGCGCTTTTGGCCTGAGCCCGGGAGCCATTTACCCATTCCTGTAGCCACATGGCCATAGGTCACTCGAGCGAACTCAACATCCGTGTCGTTGTACACTGGTACTACGAGATCGGCGTGGCCAATGAAGATGCTCTCACCTTGTTTCATGAGCTCAAGCAATCGGAGCGCAACACGCATATTGCAGGGTTCATATCCGGCAGAATCGGCTCGACGATTCATCTCGCTGAGATCGAGTCGATCCTCGGAGACTCCGAGGTCATTCGCCGAGAAGAGTCGCAACCGAGCGTTACCTATGCGGTCACCGAGCGCAGGTGCAGGGAAATCATATGTCCGAGCCCATTCACAGGGACAGTTCTCGTCCTTGTTGTCGGAGGCTGCGGTTTTTTTGAATACTGTCTTCAGGTGTTCACAGTATTGCTCGGTGGACGTGAACTTCGCCGTTTCGCTGAGGTCCAGCATTGTCCAGTCACTCTGGCCAACGGCAGTGCCACAGGTCAGGAGTTGGAAACACAGAAGGATGGCGTAGCTTTTCAAGGCATTGAGTCGGTTCTTCATCAGTGGTTAAGGTTTGGCTATATACTACATAAAAACTGGGATTTGTCAAGGATTTATCCTATAAAATATGATTGATTTGTCTGAGTTTTTATACCCAAAATCGCTTCCAAAAGGGTATATAATTTGCTATAATTTTGGAGCTTTTAAAGAGCTTTTTTCATTTAATCCACTCATCAATATCTAATGGCCGAAAAGGTAAAATCTAGCTACAGCGCAGACGATATCTCAGTTCTCGAGGGTCTTGAACCTGTCCGTAAACGCCCGGGTATGTACATCGGCTCGACAGGGCCTGACGGACTCCACCACCTCATCAAGGAAATCTTCGACAACTCTCGCGATGAGGCTATGGCCGGACACTGCGACCATATCGAAGTTGCGCTTCTTCCAGGCAACATCGTTCGCGTCGCCGACAACGGCCGAGGTATCCCGACAGACATACATAAGCAGACGAAAGTCTCTGCGCTCGAAACTATCCTCACCGTTCTCCATGCCGGAGGAAAATTCGGTGGCAAGGATAAAGGCTACAAGGTTTCTGGCGGACTCCACGGAGTGGGTGCTTCCGTTGTTAACGCTCTATCTATAAACCTAAAAGCCGAAGTTCATCGTGATGGTGGCAAATTTATCCAGGAGTACTCCAAAGGCAAGCCGAAGGGTAAAGTAAAAGAGGTTGCCAAATCAAAAATTCACGGAACCATCATCGCTTTCGAGCCAGATATAGAGATATTCAAAGAAGTAAAATTCGACTGGAACAGGATAGTGCACCACTATCGCGAGCAGGCATACCTGGTAAAGAAGCTACGCATCACCCTCATCGATGCACGTGCTTATGATGGCAAGATCCCAACGGACGGATACTATTATTTCCAAGAGACCGGTATAGAGGTACCATCGACTACTTTCTACTTCGAGGGTGGTATCGAGTCTATGGTCGCACACTACAACAAAGACCAGAAGAAAGTTCAGGACAAGATATTCTACGTCGAGAAAGAAGTCGATGATATCTCTGTAGAGATCGCGCTCCAGTACGTCGACGACATCGTTGACCGTATCGTGCCATTCGCGAACAACATCTCAACTCCAGGTGGAGGTATGCATGTCACCGGCTTCAAGACTGCGCTTACACGTCTCATAAACAATTACTCCAAGAAGAACAATATTCTTAACGAAAAAGAAGGTGGATTCACTGGCGAGGATGTTCTCGAGGGTCTAACGGCTGTAATCTCCATCAAGATGCCAGAGATCCAGTTCGAGGGTCAGACCAAGGACAAACTAGGTTCTCCTGAAGCTCGTGGAGCAGTCGAGACAGTTTTCTCGGCAGCATTTTCGAACTTCCTCGAGGAAAACCCTGACGAAGCTCGCTCTATCATGCAGAAAGCTGTACTCGCCCTCAAAGCCCGCAAGGCTGCCAAAGCTGCCAAGGACTCAGTTCTCCGCAAAGGTGCCCTAGAGGGTCTCACACTTCCAGGTAAACTAGCGGACTGTCAGTCGAAGGATCCGAGTGAGTCAGAGCTATTCATCGTCGAGGGAGACTCTGCCGGAGGCTCGACCAAGATGGGACGAGACCGCCGTACGCAGGCCGTGCTTCCGCTCAAAGGTAAAATCCTAAACGTCGAACGTGCTCGTCTCGACAAGATGCTCGCTTCGAAGGAGGTGAAGTCTCTCGTCATCGCTCTCGGTACATCTATCGGAGACACTTTCGACCTCGCATCTATCCGATACCACAAGATCATCATCGCGACCGATGCCGACGTCGACGGAGCGCACATCCGCACACTTCTCCTCACGTTGTTTTATAGGTATTTCAAACCAGTCATCGAGGCAGGGTACATCTATATCGCTCAGCCACCACTCTACAAGATAACAAAAGGTAAAACCGTCACATATCTATACTCTGACGCTGACAAGAATGCATTCCTGAACCAGGAGGGTGTCCGTGATGAAGACCTAAAAGAAGCAGGTGATCCGGACGGGGAAGCAGCACAGATCGTAAATGATGAGAACGAGCTCGATGTGAAGAAGCCGAAATTCTCTGTTCAGCGATACAAGGGTCTCGGAGAAATGAACCCAGAGGAACTCAAGGAAACAACGATGGACGTAAACAACAGAATCTTACTCCAGGTAAAAATCGAAGACGCTGTTGAAGCCGACAAGACGTTCGATACGCTCATGGGATCAGAAGTCCCTCCACGCAAGTCATTCATTCAGTCCAACGCCAAGATGGCGGAGATTGATATATAAGTAAAAAAAGTATTATAAATTTATTCATTTAAAATTATGGGAATGGAAAATGGGGGTTCAATGGATCAAGGAAAAGAAAGAAAAGACCAACTTCGATCACAAGAAGACGTGACTCCCGATTATGAAAAGATGTTGCCTGAAATTTTTGATCCTAATACGGATAAAGAATTTCAAGGTTGGCTAGTTCAAAATCAGCTCGGTCTTACAGCATATTCTGTGGCAACTTATGCTAAGCAAGAACTTGCCGCTAAATTTTACTTACCAGATGTTCGATACATGAGATATGTGAAGGGTTTTAAACAGGCTATCCCAGACAGATTAAAGGCTCTGGAAGATAATAGTAGAAGTAACTCGTATTATCTTGCAGGTTCAGCCTTTGTTGATCAAGAAGGAGGTGTCCATATGCCGTATATGGGTTGGTCGGGTGAGGGGGGTTGGAGTAATTTTCCTAAAAATCATAACTGGAATGATGATAAGCGACTCGACGTGGGATCTAACGGTAAGTTACTCCTTTTAAAAGAGGAAACAGAACAGGAAGGAGAAGTTGAAAAGGATTAAATAATAACAAAAAATCCCGTGAGGGATTTTTTGTTTATAACTTATTGTTGCTTAGTTCGTGTGACAGAGGAGTCCGAGTTTGAGACCGGTCTTCGGACCGATTACTCCATCTGCAGGTAATCCATGTTCCGCCTGGAAGCGCATAACCGCTTCTTTTGTCATTCTTCCAAATTTGCCGTCGGCAGTTAGTTTCAATGCTTTCTGCATTTCTCTGATATCTTCTCCGGACATACCGTGGCGAAGCGTTAGGTGATGTCGATATCCGCAAGCAAGACCCTGGGGTCCAGGATTTTCAGATTTTTCAAACAGTGTGACAATCATATTGATTTGCCTTGGAGTAAAGCCAAGATCTTCCAACCCCTTTTCCTGAGCTTCTGTTAATTGTCCTCCTAGCTCCTCGCCTTCGTTAATCGTGCGAAAGCTCCGCAACTCTGATTTAGTGTACGTGTAATCTGAATCTTCATACTCGTCTGCTTCATTTGCCTCGGCAGCTCTTTGGATGAATCTATAATAGTATTTTGTATCAGCGCGCAAACCTTGTATTGTTGCCTTTGCTGTAGCAAAGGGCTCGTTTATAGTCTCCTCTCCATTTCCAGAGTGCCAGTCTAAACGCACCTTGTCAGTCCTTTTCGAAACGGATGTTGTTGTGCCGTATTCAAAGTAATACTCCGTTATCATATTGTCATCGCCACCGTTACAGCAGCCCTGAACCGCTACATTCAACGTTGCCTTGCTGTCAGATATGTCGGTGACGCTAGTTGTAAAGAAGTTTGTTTCCGCCAATGCGACCCCGCCAGAAACAAGAAGTAGTGCTAAGATGAATAATTGTTTTTTCATGTATCTATGAGTAATGATTAATAATCTAGTAATTGTACTATATGTATACTAAGACGCTTTGTTCGGAGGGGGATTACAAAACGCCCCGGACGGGGCGTTTTGCTTAGATATTTTCTTTTATAAGTTTTCGGAGTTCTTCGATGTGCATCTTCTTTTCATTACCGAGTTTCTCCCAGAACTCCTTTTCGACATCTGAGCCGGCTTCTTTAATATAATTCTGTTCGATGCGCCAGAGAGACTTTTGCTCCTGCGTCATCTGTGTCATTAAGTTATGTATATTGTTTGGGGTCATAAACACCATTATATCATAATGATATCAGCGTTGCGTTTTTTCAGATTTTCAGTATTCTAATAAAAAACCACCGACCATGACACTAACAGAAGGCGGAGAACTGATCACGATTGAACAGGTCGTAAAGTTGATGCGGTCTGATACCTGGAAAATCGTAAGTGGTGTTCAGCATTTGCCAACCAGGACTTCAGAGAGCCGTGATACAAAACTGGTCTTATCGAGGACCGTCGGGATACGACTCGAGGATGACAGGCTCGTTTTGACCACTGATCTCGGCAGGGTTAAACTCGTTGCTTCTCGCCACGTATTCGGTCGTGTGGGCCAAGACATCATAGAAATCGGCCGAATCATCCGTGTGCCAGAGAAAGCCAACGCCAGGATGGCGGACAACTGTCCTGGTACAGTACCAATCATACGCAAGATAGCCGTCTTGCGCAGACAGACGACTTGATAAGGGCTCCCACCGGTGGGAGCCCTAAGTCTTGCAAAATTTACGCTTTTCCGTATACTGGTGTCCATGGTAGTCCGAATGCGACATACAAGAGCCCATACGAAAAATCGTAGGTCTCATCATAGAGCTCCGATGGGAAACATCGTGATTGATAAGGAAACTAACACTCCTCATCTTCGTCACCGAGTATCCCTCGAGACTGGCAAATACCGCGGCAAGCAAGTTCTCGCTGTTGTAAAGTCAGGCGACAAGAAGACAAAGGCGAAGTAATTCGCTTCTGTCCTTTTGTTTTTTCTGCTAGAATATAAAAGTCTTTTAATATAGTATTTTGTTCTTATCATATGGCCAATAGGCACCTCGCACGCTCTGTCGTCTTACAAACACTCTTTGAGTGGGACTTTAATGGCAAAGATGATGCATCCGCACCTGAGAGACTCGATCGCAATATTCTCGAGTTCGCCCCTGGCATGAAAGAACACTCCTTCACGACGAACCTCTTCGACCTAGTACTAAAGAAAAATATAATCATCGATGAGATCATCGAGAAAGCGGCTCCCGACTGGCCGATGGACAAGATTGCGATAGTAGATCGTAATGTTTTGCGTATCGGGCTCGCTGAGCTACTTTTCGGTAGCAAAGAAGAGGTGCCACCAAAAGTTGCTATCAATGAGGCTATCGAACTTGCGAAAACTTTCGGCGGAGACAAGTCCGGCAAATTCGTAAACGGAGTTCTCGGTGCTGTGTATAAGGAGATGGGTGAACCAGGTAAAGATCAGCTGGGCAAGAAAAAATCAACCGAAGTAGACCCTGACAAGCTTCCAAAAGAGAAAAAGGCTGGTGGAGTTATTATCTCCGAGCATGAAGGCGAGACTCTGATAGGTCTCGTGCATGATGTTTTCGGCTATTGGACTCTGGCCAAGGGTGGTGTAGAGGGAGAGGAGACTTCCGAGCAGGGAGCTATTCGCGAGATCAAGGAAAAAACTGGTCTCGACACTGAGATAGTGAAACTTCTCGGCGAGAACGAGTATGTTGCATCTCACCCTGAAAAAGGTAAAATCCTCAAGCAAGTAAGCTATTACTTGGTCAAGACGCCATATAAGGAGATGGAACTACACTCTAACGGCGGACTTGATAACGCCAAATGGTTCAAGCTATCTGAGCTTGAAAGTATCAATACTTATGATGATATTTTGCCACTATTGGCCCAATCGGTGGACTATATTATGAACAAAGCTAAGAGTTAAATATGAAAGATTTTGCCGAATTCGAATCAGCTCAGGGGCTCAACTTCAAAAACAAGAATCTATTAAAACAGGCATTTATACATCGCTCGTTTATAAACGAGAACCCGGACGTTGGTGTTTCTCATAATGAGCGACTCGAGTTTCTCGGTGACGCCGTACTCGAGCTAGTCACAACCGAAGAGCTGTTTCATCGATATCCGGAGAAGCCTGAAGGCGATCTCACGGCTATTCGTGCTGCACTCGTGAACACGGTCTCGATATCCGAAGCTGCTACTGATCTCGGCATGAATGACTATCTACTCCTGTCCAAAGGAGAGTCTCGCGACAAAGGCAAGGCACGTGAATACATTCTCGCTAACACCTTCGAGTCCATGATCGGTGCGATATATGTAGATGGGGGATATGAGCCTGCTCAGGGCTTTGTGTCTCGGGCATTATTCGGCAAGATAGATCGTATCGTCAAACAGAAACTCTGGCGCGACCCGAAGTCTCTGGTTCAAGAGAAAGCCCAGGAGATACTCGGAGTGACTCCACGGTATGAAGTGGTAGAAGAGAGTGGCCCGGATCATGATAAAAACTTTACCATTGGCATATATTTCGGTAATGATCTCATCGCCAAAGGCCTAGGTAAATCCAAGCAGGAAGGTGAGCAGGAGGCTGCTAAGGAGGCGATTTCTATTAGGAATTGGCAAGACTAATCCGCTTTTTGGTCGTAAAACCTATAAACTCGTACCCCTTGCTTTTTATTAGAATCTGTGGTATAAAGAAGACCATGAAAAAAGTCATAAATAATAAGCTTTTTATTGGATTGGTGGCTCTCGCTGGATTTTCTATTTCTGGAATTGCTCTCGCGGCAAGCCCTATTGTGAACACTCTTCCAGCGACATCTGTGACTGCGTCATCAGCAACTCTAAATGCTTCTCTGGTCTCTGATGGTGGCCACACCGTTACATCTGCCGGTTTTCAGTTTGGCGAGAATCAGAACTATAACAATACAGTCTCCGCGAATGTTCCTAACTATGCTTTCGAGTCAATGTTTGGCTCATCTGGTTGGGGCATGCAGCCTGGTACTTTTAACCAGCCGATGGATATAGCTATAAATGCTTCCACGGGAAAAATTTATATTATCGAACAGAATGGGTCTTCAAGTCGCGTGCAGATATATACTTCTGCAGGCGTTTTCGAGTCGCAGTTCGGCGGTGTCGGTACGGGAAATGGACAGTTTGATACGACTGGTGGTGTTGCCCTAGACCAGAGTGGAAATGTCTATGTTACTGATTATGCTAATAATCGTGTTCAGAAATTTACCGCCGATGGTGCATACATCTCACAGTTTGGAGGATGGGGATTTGAAGGGGGTTCATTCTATGGACCATCAGGAATCGCTATTGATTCATCGGGAAATATT
This sequence comes from uncultured Candidatus Saccharibacteria bacterium, assembly GCA_964426385.1. GTDB lineage: Bacteria > Patescibacteriota > Minisyncoccia > Phycocordibacterales > CSBR16-119 > CAYRQF01. The sequence goes on from CAYRQF010000005.1 coordinate 43,330, forward strand.
CTCGTAGTAGATACTCAGAATAATCGTGTTCAGAAATTTGATTCGAATGGAAACTTCATATTTGAATTTGGTGCTGCTGGTTCAGGCAATGGAGAGTTCAATATTCCTTGGGGCATTGATGTTGATCAGGATGGCAATATATATGTCGTCGATGCTTACAATCACCGTGTTCAGAAATTCAATCAGAGCGGCGAGTATCTTGCGCAGTTTGGCGGACAGGGATCTGCTAATGGTCAGTTTTTCACTCCGTATGGAATCGATGTTGACCAGGGGGGCATGATCGTCGTTGGAGACAGCGGAAACAGTCGTGTGCAGATCTTCAACTCAGATCTATCATATGCGACGCAATTCGGCGTATACAACGGAAATAATCCAGTTGGTGGAGAATTCTTTGGCGTCGGCGGTGTGGCTGTAGATGCAACTGGCGCAATTTATGCCTCAGACATCAATAATTCTCGCATTCAAAAGTTTTCTAGGAAGTTTTCTGCAACGACATCTAGTCTCAAATGCGGCAAGGTGTTTCACTATCGCGCTTTCGCGACCAGTGTAGACGGTACAGGTTATGGAAATGATAGAGTTTTTTCTACTCCCGCATGCATTACGACAGTTAGACCGGTTACAGAAGTTGTGGGGCCTGCTATTACACGACCAACAACCACCCCAGTGTTAAAAGCTACGGTTATAGACAGTAAAATAAAGAAGTAAAAAACCGGCGCCATCCACTTCGCATATCGGTCAAAGATGTTAAAATATAGGGGTGAAATTGAAGACAATAGAACTTGTCGGCTTCAAATCTTTTGCCAAAAAATCCAGGCTTGATTTCGCTGTACCAGTAGTCGGTATCGTTGGTCCAAACGGCTCGGGAAAATCTAACGTCGTCGAGGCGTTCCGTTTCGTTCTCGGTGAGCAGTCGATGAAGAGCCTCCGTGGTAAGTCAGGCAAAGATCTGGTATTCAAGGGCTCCAAGGACCTACCGAAGGGTAATCGCGCGGCAGTCGAGATAACATTTGATAACAAGGATCGCATTTTCAAGCTTGGCGATAGGTCCGAGCCTGTGAATCTAGATTTCGATGAGATAGTTTTGAAACGTGAAGTATTCGCTGATGGAAACAACAACTACTACATAAACAACTCGAGTGTCAGGCTCAAGGATATCGTCGAGCTTCTGGCCTCGGTCAATATAGGTGCATCCGGACATCACATAATCTCTCAGGGTCAAGCTGACAGGATACTTACTAGTTCGTCCAAGGATAGACGCTTGATGATCGAGGACGCGCTCGGGCTCAAGGTCTATCAAAATAGACTCAAGGATAGTGGCAAGAAGCTCGAGAAGACCGAGGAGAACATGAAAGAAGTAGCCCTACTTCGCCGAGAGCTAGCGCCACACATCAAATACCTGAAGAAGCAGGTAGAGAAAATCGAGAAAAGTGAGGAGCTCCGCACAGAACTTTCTCGACTTTATCTCGCGTATTTTCACTCTGAGGAGAAATTCCTCCGTGAAGAGGAGTCGTCACTGAAGGACAAAATGCACGGCTCTGAGAGAGAGCTGAAGGAGATCGAAGTGAAGCTCGCAAGTATGCGACAGGGAAGCGTTAGTACTTTTGAACAAGAAAAGCAGGTAGAGCTCGCGAATCTTCAAAAGGAGATTGAATCTCTCGAGCGAACCAAAGAAGAACTCTCTCGAAAACTCGGACGCATAGAGGGTGTTATCGAATATCAGAAAAAAGCTGAAACCGCCGGACCAGAAAGTGTCTCGATAAATTCCAAAGAACTAAACTCTTTTATTGATGATATGAATAAAACTATCGAGAGCACTCTCTCGAATACTGACCTCAACAGTATCAAGTCGCACCTCCAGAATATCCGTTTACTCATTGATGGTTTCAAGAACAGATTTATGAAGCCTTCGAGTCAGGCTCCTACCCAGAATAGTTTTAAGGATCTCGAGAGCACGAAGCGCGACGTTTCGGCCCAGTTAGAGGAGATAGAGAAGGTCCGGGCAGGGTTCACAGACCGGGTGCGTGCCATAAGACAGAGTCTCGAGGATAATCGAGCGAACGCCTTCAAGGATCAGGCAGAGAGATTCACCCTCGAGAACAGGATGAGTCGTATACTCGCTGACGAAGAAATCGTCCGTAGTAGAGAGGCAACTTATATCGCTAGAAAGTCAGCATTCGAAAACGAGATGAAGGAGGCAGTGGCGATTGTAGGGAACGAGATTCTCGGATTCCGCAATCATGCGAGTGATGTAGTCGTAAACGACGATACCAGGAGGATGATAGAGCGCATCAAGATTCGTCTCGAGGATACTGGCACAGGATCTGGTGCTGATGTAATGAAAGAATACAAAGATACCACCGAGCGTGATGAGTTCCTGTCCAAAGAACTACTAGACCTCGACAGAAGTATCGCCAACCTGCGTACACTTATCGACGAACTCAAGGTGACACTCGATACAGAGTTCAAAGGCGGACTAGAGCGTATAAATAAAAGATTCGAAGAGTTCTTCACTCAGATGTTCGGTGGTGGATCTGCCTACCTCTCGAACGTCATCCAGGGGTCCAAGAAGAATTCTGCCGAGGAGGATGGGGAAGAGACCGAAGAGCCGGTGAGTGATACCGACGATCTCGAGTACGGTATTGATATAAATGTTAATCTTCCCGAGAAGAAGGTCAAAGACCTCCACATGCTTTCCGGGGGCGAGCGATCGCTCACGTCTATCGCACTCGTTTTCGCCATGACACAGGTGAACCCTCCACCGTTCCTAGTACTCGATGAGACAGACGCCGCTCTCGACGAGGCGAACTCGAAAAGATATGGCGACATGATTGAGATGCTTTCAAAATATTCGAACCTGATAACCGTCACCCATAATAGGGAAACCATGTCGCGTGCGGACGTCATATACGGCGTCACTATCGGCTCCGACGGATCATCCAAACTTCTGTCTATCCGTTTCGACGACGCCGAAGCTTACGCAAAATAAATATCATAAAAGCAAAGGGCCCCTCCATCAGGTGGGACCCTTTTCGCTTTCGCGAGCACTTATTTCTTTTTGGGGCCTTGTCGGCTGACCTCGACGGCAGGAGGGTGGAACTTGGCCAGGAAGCGTTGCACTTCTGTGGACTCGAAGACCTTCCGTTCGATCAGGAGGTACCTGCTCCGGTTACCACCCATTTTCTTGTGGGCGACTGGCAACAAGAGTTCGAAAAGCTCGAGTTGTTCCGTCGGTGTCAGCCTGTGCATTATCAGTTTTGCAGCGCTGAGATAGCCGCTCGGTTTTTCATTTTTTGCCATGTTTGTGGTGCTGTAAAAGGTTGGCTCGTATACTAATACATTATTAGTATATTGTCAAGAGCACCCTAAATCGATTTTTATAGACTCTCTAGATATTCCTGAATAGTGAGACCGTCGTCTTTGATCTCTTTGGCTATCTCTGCACCGAGATATCTCCAATGCCATGGTTCCTCGATATAACCAGTGTCCTTGCCGGCAGGGTAGCTCATAACGAATCCATATCTATATGCATTCTTGTCTAGCCATTCATAGGTTTTTGTTGTTTTGAATTTCGCACTCGCTGAAACACTGTTTACTTCAGGTGATGTCAGGTCTACCGTCGTTCCGAGCTGATGTTCGGAGTGACCAGGTTTCGCTACGGATTCTTCCTGATCTTCTGGACGGTCTTTTTGATTGTTCGTATATAGTACCTGCTGGCTGTCGAAGCTACGGAAGGCTGATGATACCGAGACGTCGACGCCCGCAGTCTTGGCGTCCTCATACAGTCGTTTGAGAGCAGTAGCTGACTCCTCTGTCATACAGACATCGCGTCCATCCTTGGTCGGGATTTGCCCCTTGATGGCGACGAGTCCTTCCGGGATGTATTCGTCTACTGTTATGTCCTGGCTGACATTGGCGAACATCTGGTCGCTGTCAGAGTTGCCGATAGGGCAGATACCTCGCTGGAAAGCATAACGTTCGGTGAGGAGTGCAGTATCTTCAATGACAGGCTGATAGTTCTCGTTAATTTTAAATATAGTTTCAATGTGACTCTTGATACCGTTCTTGCCGATAGTGACCAGTGAGTATTGGCCCTGCATCGTTTCGGCAGAGAAGTACTGGTCGAATACGAAGTTACCTAGTGAGTATAGGATGAGACCTCCCTTGTACTCCTCTACGTCCTGAGTGACATGCGGATGATGGCCGACGACTAGCTTGGCTCCGGCATCGATTATCTTGTGGGCGAGAGCCTCTTGTCTTTTGTTGTGAGCTTTGTACTCATCTCCCCAGTGTACAGAGACGACGAGGAGGTCCACAGACTCACTAGCTTCTTTGACGATAGTCTCGAGATTTGGATCGTTTGCAAGTAGTATGCCAGGCTTTACGTCTGTTGCCTTCATCCACTCAGGTCCGACGTCGGAGAAACCGAGGTATCCTATCTTGATACCGCTACGTTCTATTATCGTAGGCTTCTTGGCGAGCTCGTAATTCTCTCCAGCACCTGTAACAAGAATGTTGTTTTCAGAAAGTCTTCCTAGGGTGTCGAGAAATGCAGCATCAGAGTAGTCTCCGACGTGATTGTTCGCGAATGAGACAATATCGAACCCAGCCTCTTTGATAGATTCGGTGACTATAGGGTCGAAACGGAAAGAGTACTTACTGCCGACGTTACGGCCTTTGTCAGATATCGGCCCCTCGAGGTTCGCGAATAGTATGTCGTCGTCTTTGAGAGCGCCTACCTCGGCGAAAACCTTGTCGAAGTTGCCGGCAAAATTCTTGATGACCGAAGTCTCAACCCCTCGGTCGAGCATCATATCGCCGACGAATCCGAGAGTTACCTCGGCGCTGTCTGCTGCGGCTATCTTTTCGTCATACGAGTAGTAGACGTTGGTACGCAGGTATTCGAGGATGTTGTTTATGTCTTTGGTACGATCGTCAGTTTTGAGTAGGGTGATGGCGATAGGGCGCGCATCGTAGCCCTCGAACGGCGTTGAAAAAATAGCGACACCGGTGCGTTTCGCGCGGTCTGTGTATCCGGTCTTGCCACCGAGATAATCATCACGCCTCGAGAATGGGTTCGCGTTCAGCCAAGTCTTGCCATTTAAAGTGTAGCGGTCGAGACCACTTATATTGAAAACAGTTTTGTGCTTCGTGTAGAGGTAGCTTGAGAGTTTGAACAAGTCCTCGGCGGTGGAGTAGTTGTCTGCAGAGAGTCCTGAGGGGTCTTTGTAGTTCGTTTTCTCCATGCCGATGTCTTTGGCCCATTTATTCATGAGTCCCATGAATTTCTCTCGTCCGACATGCTCAGCAACGACTTCTGTCGCATCGTTAGATGAGACTAGTAGTATAGGGAAGTTCAGATCTCCAATCTTGATCTTTTCTCCTTGTGAGAGTGACCCACTGTAACCGTTCGTGTTGATGGCCCTAGCTGAGACTTTGGCTGTTTCGTTCTGGTCGATTTCCTCGAGAGACACGAGCGTCGTCATGAGTTTCGTTACCGATGCGATGGGTAGGACTTGTTCTTCGTTTTTGCCGATTATTTTCTGTCCTGTAGTCGCATCTCCTACATAGTAGGCGAGAGCACCAACTTTGGGTAAGAGGTCTTTGTCACGAAGATGGTATTTGGCCTGTGGGGCGAGTGCGATGCCGTCAAAATTGATATCACCAGCGACTGCGCCAGGAGTACTCCTGCCTAACTTGGACCAATCTTTGACCTTTTCCGCGAGGGCTAGAGCTTTGGCTGTTAGATTCTGTCGGACGACACTAGTCTCATCACCAGATTTGAAACTGGTAACGGCGTGTACTACAAGGCCTGAGAATGCGATACCGAAACCTATGGCGATAACGCTCCAAAGGACGAGTCTTATTAAACTTTTATTCTTTCGTGTTGGTTCCATCCCGATAGTGGCAGGTCGCGGTCATTAGACCTTAGACATTGATAATTGTTTTTATAATTCTCGTATGTTTCACCCAGACTATTTGTTTACGCTAGCGACCGCGGCCACTATCGGGATTCCATCCACCAAGTTGTAGTCTATTAATTGTTTCTCAACGTCGACGGCTTTGACAGAGATTCGAAGCTCGTCTCCAATTCTCATAATTCTACCTGATTTTTGTCCGACAAGCACCATTTTTTTCTCATCATATATGAATACATCGTGTGCAACGTCACGTAAACGTATCGCACCTTCGGATCTAGTAGTTTTTTCAGCGACATACATGCCCCAGTCGGCGAATCCAGTGATCACTCCGTCGAATTCTTCACCGATGCGTTCACTCATGTACTCGATCTGCTTGTATTTGACGCTAGCTCGCTCTGCTTCAGCAGCTTCAACTTCACGCATCGAGCAGTGTTCGGCCATCTGTTCGAACCCGAGGTTGCGTTCTTTGCCGAACTTCTTGCCTGATAGGTATTCCTCGAGTAGACGGTGAGCAATGATGTCCGGGTATCGGCGAATCGGCGACGTGAAATGCGTGTAGAAGTCAAAGGCGAGTCCATAGTGACCGATATTTTTAACCGAATATATCGCTTTTTGCATCGAACGAACGACGACGGACTGGATAGTTGACTGTTCGTTTTGACCTTCGAGTTCGGCGAATAGTCGGTTGAATTCTTTTGGGTTCACTTTTCCATTCTTCTCTGGTAGGTCGTAACCAAGTAGTTTCAGGTACTCTTTGAGTGCGCGAATTTTCTCTTGGTCTGGCTCGCCGTGGATGCGATATAGGAATACACGATCGAGACCGTCTTTACCCTTGGAGCCGTATTTCGCCACGTGCTTGTTCGCGAGCAACATGAATTCTTCGATGAGTTTGTTCGTGTCACCGCGCTGTTTGATGAATACTGATATCGGTTTGCCATGTTCGTCTAATTTGAATTTGACTTCGTCAGTCTCCATCATAATGGCGCCCTCCTTGATACGACCCTTTGTTAATTTCTTGGCGATTTGATTCAGAGTATTTAGTTCGTCGTAGTAGAGACCATTGCCGGCATCGAGTACTCCCTGAGCTTCCTCGTAGCTGAATCTCTTGTCGGAGTTGATGATTGTCCGGCCGAACCAGTCCTTTAATACTCGTCCTTCTCTATCCATCTCGAATACTGCTGACATCGTTAGCTTGTCTTCGTTCGGGTTCAGGGAACATAGGTCGTTCGACAGAACTTCTGGAAGCATGGGGATAGTGCGATCGACGAGATAGACGGACGTGGCGCGTTCGAGCGCTTCGTTGTCGAGTGGGGTCTTCGGCTGAACATAATGACTTACGTCAGCGATGTGAACGCCGATCTCGAAGTTGCCGTTCGGGAGCTTCTGGAATGATAGAGCGTCATCGAAGTCTTTGGCATCCTCTGGGTCGATAGTGAACGTGGTTATGCCACGCATGTCACGACGTTTCGATATCTCATCTGGTGAGACACCAGCCTTTTTTATTCTCAGAGCTCCGGCTTCAACCTCGGGAGGGAACTCGCTCTCGAACCCGCGTTCGAGGATGATGCCCTGCATCTCGGCTTCGTGTTCACCGGCTTTGCCGAGTACTCGCACCACCTCGCCGAGTGGTTTGTGTTCCATTCCAGACCAGCGAATGATTTTGACGAAAGCCTTGTCGCCGACTTTGGCGCCGTTTTTAGACTTCTCTGGGATAGAAATATATGTGTACATCCTAGAGTCGCTAGGTTTCAGCATTAGTTCTCCGCGTACATCGATGATGGATCCGGAGAATCCACGTTTCGCTCGGCGGACGACTTCGATGACTTTGCCCCTCGTCTTGCCCATAGGGGTAAGACTACCCATAGAGACTAGTACTGTGTCTCCGTGGAGCGCCATGTTGAGCGAGTCGAAACCGACCTCGATGTCGACAGGTTTGCCGTCGGGGCCCTTTAGATCATTCATTTTTACATAGCCCGTACCTCGTTGGCTCAATTTGATGATGCCGGTTACGGTCTTGCCGGTCGGGGCAGACTTCTTGTTGGAGGTTTCCTTTCTTTTATGCATAAGGACATATTAACATATGGGGCTTGTCCTATATATAGATGTGGTAAAATGGGATCAAATCCCATACGACCATGGTGTTACGAAGAGGTGAGTTTCCAGCGCTACACCCACGTATTGCTGCACGCTTGGATCAAGAGCGGGCATACTTGGAAGAAGGTTCTTCGGAACCTCGTCGGCCGAACCGCCGACAACGTGGTAGCTATCGACACCCACCCTGCCGGTTCAAGGGACGCTCTCATTAGCGCCAGCTCACGGAAAACTAACGGGACCTCGGTGATTCGTCACTGGGGTCCCTAACCACTTTACCCTCACACCCATTTTTCGATAGTTCATCGAACACGCCTTTGGCGTAATCGAAAAATAGGTGTGGGGGTTTATTGACGCCTTTACATATATCTGCTAATATCCCCTCATGTTAAAAATCCGATTACAAAGAACTGGTCGCAAGAATAACCCTTTTTTCAGGGTTGTTATCGGCGAGCACACTAACTCTGCTCAGAGTGGTAAGTTCCTAGAGATCCTAGGATCCTATGATCCAAAGGCCGGCAAGGTAGAGATCAAGTCTGACCGAGCGAAGTACTGGCTCAGTAAGGGTGCTCAGGCCTCTGGTACCGTTCACAACTTCCTCGTTGATCACAAAATCATCGACGCCAAGAAAAGGAACGTTATGCCGAAGCGAACTAAGCAGGTTAAAAAAGAAGAAGCGAAAGCTTAACAAGAACCGCCCGAGAGGGCGGATTTTGTTTGCCAAAAGTCTGGGTGTAAGTTAAAATATTCATAGCAGTATTTCTTAGTCGGAAAGCTGTATGATTAGAAAATATAGAAAGATAATATGGAAAGAGATCAGGAATTTCTGGAGTACGTAGTGAAAGCTTTAGTAGATCATCCAAATGACGTAAAGCTCGAGAGGAAAGTCGATGAGATGGGAGTACTCCTAACTTTGTCAGTAAACGGCGAAGATATGGGCAAGATCATCGGACGACAGGGAAACACAGCGAAAGCCATGAGAACACTTCTCCGAGTTATCGGCATGAAGAACAACTCTCGCGTAAACCTAAAAATTGAGGAACCAGAAGGTTATGTAAAGCCTGAAGGAACAGGACCAGTCTCTGCTCCACGTGTCGCATCTGCGGATGTAGACCAGACGATGGAAGATCTAAAGGGAATATAATGACGAGCTTCTAGTGGCTAGCTTATAGCTTCTAGGGAACAAAAATCGCCCCGAAATGGGCGGTTTTTGTTTTTGGTATTTAATATATAATTGAGTCTATGAAAGAACTGACTTTGACCCTACTCATCAAGGATTCTAAGCTTCTACTCGCCATGAAAAAGCGAGGGTTTGGTGCTGGTAAGTGGAATGGTTATGGGGGTAAGAAACAAGAAGGTGAGTCTATCGAGGACGCGGCGATCAGAGAAATACAAGAAGAGGGAAATGTGATAGTTAAAAAAGAAGATCTCGTAAGTCATGGATATATCGATTTCTATTTCTCCGATAAACCGGAGTTCGATCAGCGAGTGTATCTTTTCCGCGCAGACAAATGGACTGGTGAACCTGTCGAGACCGAGGAGATGCGACCAGAGTGGTTCGCATTCGACGCTATCCCGTACCACGAGATGTGGGTTGGAGACGATCAGTGGATACCGCTCGTTATTGCAGGGCGGAAAATTTCTGGTAATGTTCATTTTGCCGAAGGAGGCAAGAAGCTTCTAGAGGTAAACCTACAGTAATATGACATTTCACATCATTACAATATTTCCGAACATGTTCGAATCCTATCTCGGAGATTCTATTTTGGCGCGGGCGATCAAGGAGAAGAAAATCAAAGTGAAGTTTTATAATCCTCGTGACTTCGTTCGAGGTAAGCTCAGGAAAGTCTGGCCAGACGGGAATATCTCGAGCAAGATCGACGATCGTCCATACGGTGGAGGTCCGGGCATGGTCATGATCGCTGACCCGATAATCCGCGCATGGGAGAAAGCGAGCAAGGGTTTAAAGAAACCAAAAACGATAATATTTTCTCCGGGAGGCAAGAAGCTCACGACCGAATACGCCAAGAGTTCTGCCAAGAAATTCTCTGACCTCATAATGATCTGCGGAAGGTATGAGGGGATAGACGCGCGTGTTAAGAAGATTACCAAAGCCGAAGATCTATCTATCGGAGACTATGTCCTAACCGGCGGAGAGATCCCGGCCATGATTATGATCGATACTGTATCAAGACAGCTTCCTGGCGTACTCGGGAAGATAGAATCTCTCGAGGAAACTCGTATTGGCGGGACAGAGATGTATACTCGTCCAGAAATATATGAGTATAAGAAGAAGAAATATAATGTGCCAAAGATATTTCTTTCAGGTCACCACAAAAAGTTAGACGAATATAAAGAAAATAAATTAAAGTAGTTTTTTCTCTTACTTTTGCCTTGGGGCAAAAGTAACAAAAACCCAAGACCCGGTGGAAAAATACCTAAAACGAGAATAGTTTAAACCAGAAAGATCCGTAAACTCGAAAAGCTTAGGCTTTTCTCAAACAGTACGGACTTTCAGGCAAACTATCCTCGTTTCTTAACGGCATTTTTCCAAGGGTCAAAGAAAGTGCTAAAATAAAACCATGTTTGGAATATTAAAAACTTACAAAGACATGAAGAAAGGAGTCCGAGATCCGGGAGGACTCGGCAAAGAGCTCGCGCTCGACATAATAAAGGTTCCGCTTCTTCTGTTTACGATCCTCGGCGGACTATTTCTGGTATTCATGTTTATCCTTGCCTTCACTTCGTCGCTCGGTGGGCCATATCTATTCTTCAAGATAGTTTTCATCCTACTCACTATCCCTTACATACTGTTCCAGCTCATCGCCTGGCCGATATATAGGAAACTAGAGGGGCTGGCCGAAAGGGCAAAGAGTAAGATAAACTCGAAAATTATTGACGGGGAAGTAGAATAACCGCTCCGCAAAGCTTGAATTTTTTGGTCTTGCGAGACGCTGGTCCATCCTGGCGCGCGCCCTCACGGCCGCGGGCCTGCGGTACGTTCTCGACCAAAAAATTCAAGCTTTGACTTCGCTCTGAGGGAACCGAACCGAACTCAGTTTTTCCAAGGGTCGCTCCCGGCCTCTTAAATCCTAAATCTTAATTCTTAAATCTGCTTTTTGTTTGACAAAGAAAAGCTTATATGTATACTAGTAGAACTAATTGCGAGATTGAGTTTCGACCGCCAAAAGCAATTGTATTAGTAAGGGGAGACTAGATACAAAGCTTTGTTAAGTAAAATTTTATAAAAATCAGAAAACTTATAGACAATAAGACTACTTATTGGCTTTTATGTTTTTTGGCGGGGTATTAATAACAATCTATTATTATGTCAAGAACGAAAACGACGCGAAGGGAGAAGAAATATTTCTCCAAGTATAAGGAGCCGTTGGTTCCGTTTCCGAACCTTTTGGAAACACAGACCGATTCTTTCAAGTGGCTCCTAACGGATGGCCTCAAAGAAGTCTTCAAGGAGTTCTCTCCTATAGAAGACTACTCAGGCAAGAAATTCGAACTTCGGTTCGAAGCTTACGAACTCGGCGAGCCGAAGTTCGATCCTCTCTACACCAAAGAGAACAAGCTTTCATACGAAGCCCCGCTCAAGGTCCGCGCCAAACTCCTCAATAAACTAAATGGCACGAAGAAAGAGCAGGAGATATTCATGACGGATTTCCCCCTCATGACATCAAATGGTACTTTCATCATCAACGGTGTTGAGCGCGTAATCGTTCCGCAGCTCACACGTTCGTCTGGAGTATTCTTCACTGCACTCGACCTAAAAGGTCGCAGAAAGTTCGGCGCCAAAATCATCCCTAACCGTGGAGTCTGGATCGAGATAGAGACTGATAAAGACGACACTATATATGCCCGCATCGATAAGAAGCGCAAATTCCCTGTGACCTCACTCCTCCGAGTCATGGGACTCGACACAGACGACAAGATCCGCAAAGCTTTCAAGGGTAACCCTGACCACGAGAAGTTCGTGAACATCATGCTCGAGAAAGACCACTCTAAAACTGTCGAAGAGGCCTACGTCGATATCTACAAGAGACTCCGCGATGGCGACATGGCGACCGCAGATAACGCCAAAGAGTTCGTCGACGGTATCTTCACCCCTGACCGATACGACTTCTCTCGAGTCGGACGACACCGCTTCAGCCAGAGATTCGACAAATCTATGGAAAAAACTGAGCTCGAGCGCCAGACACTCAACGCTGACGATATCGCAACTATTGTTCGCGAGATATTCGTCATGAACGCTGACAAGCATGCCAAAGCGGACGATATCGACCACCTCGGACGACGTCGTGTGAAATACGTTGGAGAACTTCTCCAGCAGAAATTCCGCGTCGGTATGACTCAGATCAAGCGAAACATCCAGGACAGGATGTCGACCATCGAGTCTGATGGCGCCGCACCGGTCACAGTCATAAACCAGCGCCCACTCCAGGCTCGCGTCAAGGAATTCTTCACCACGAACCAGCTCTCTCAGTTCATGGATCAGGAGAACATCCTCTCTGAGCTCGAACACCTCCGCACTCTATCAGCACTCGGTCCCGGCGGACTTACTCGAGAGCGTGCAGGACTCGAAGTCCGCGACGTTCACACTAGTCACTACGGACGAGTTTGTCCTATCCACACACCAGAAGGTCCGAACATCGGTCTCGTTCTTCACCTTTCTACTTATGCAAAGATTAACGAGTTCGGAATCATCGAGACTCCATACGTTCGCGTAAAGAACGGCAAGATTACTGACGAAGTAGTCTATATGAACGCGCTCGAAGAAGAGAAATACAACATCGCTCACGCAGGTGTCGAACGCGATGAGGCGGGCAACATCAAACCAGAACTAGTCGAAGCTCGCATCAAAACATCTCCAGGTATCATTTCTAAAAAGGAGATTGACTTCATCGACGTCGCTACAAACCAGGCATTCTCACTAGGTACATCGATGATTCCATTCCTAGAACACGATGATGCGAACCGTGCACTCATGGGATCAAACATGCAAAAGCAGGCCGTACCATGTATCGTTCCGATGGCGCCACTAGTCGGTACAGGTATCGAGGAAGTTATCGCTCGTTACTCAGGTAGACTCGTACTTGCTACAGAGGCTGGAGAAGTTACATACGTTGACTCGAAGAAAGTTACAGTCCAGGGCGCTGCCGGCAAACCAAAGACATACGAACTCATCAACACTGTTCGTACGAACAAGTTCTCTCTGATGAGACAGCGACCATCGGTATCTATCGGTGACAAGGTCAAGAAAGGCGATGTGCTCGCCGATGCTCCGACAACAGACGGAGGACAGGCTGCTATCGGTCAGAATGTGCTCGTGGCATTTATGTCATGGGATGGACGAAACTACGAGGATGCCATCATTCTGTCTGAACGTCTCGTTAAAAACTCAGTATTTACTTCTATATATGTAGAAGAATTCACATGCGTCGTTCGCGATACGAAACTCGGTCCTGAACAGACTACTCCAGACATCCCGAACGTCGGTGAAGCGAAACTCAAAGACCTCGACGCAGACGGTATCGTTAGAATCGGTGCCGAAGTTCGCGAGAACGATATCCTTGTTGGTAAAATTACACCAAAGGGTGAAACAGAGCTCACTCCAGAGGAGAGACTCCTACGATCCATCTTCGCTGAGAAAGCACGCGACGTTAAGGATACTTCTATGCGCGTATCTCCAGGTAATGAAGGACGTGTTATCGGTATCAAAGTTTTCTCACGCGACAAAGGTCATCAGCTCGAGTCAGGCATCATCAAGAAAATAATCGTCGAAGTCGCCCAGGTCCGAAATATCTCCGTCGGAGACAAGCTCGCCGGACGACACGGAAACAAAGGTGTTATCTCAACGATTCTTCCAGAAGAAGAGATGCCATTTATGGCTGACGGTACACCTATCGACGTCATCCTCACACCGCTCGGAGTTCCGTCCCGTATGAACTTGGGACAGATTCTCGAGATGCACCTCGGTATGGCTGCCCACACTCTGAACTATCAGGCGATCGTTCCACTATTCGGTGGTGCGACAAATGATGAGATCAAGGGCGAGCTCGTCAAAGCTGGTCTCAAAGATACTGGTACGATGAAGCTTTTTGATGGACGAACTGGCGAAGAGTTCGAGCAGGAGATTGCCGTTGGATATATGTACATCTTGAAGCTTCACCACATGGTTGAAGACAAGGTTCACGCTCGTGCCATCGGTCCATACTCTCTCATCACACAACAGCCTCTCGGTGGTAAAGCTCAGTCCGGAGGACAGCGATTCGGAGAGATGGAAGTCTGGGCTCTCGAAGGATACGGTGCCGCTCATGCACTCCGTGAAATGCTTACTATCAAGTCTGACGATATCATGGGTCGAAGTCAGGCGTTTGATTCGATCATAAAAGGCCAGAAGCTCCGCGAGCCGAATGCTCCAGCGTCATTCAAAGTGATGCTCAACTACCTCCGTGGATTGGCCCTCGATATTGATCTCAAGAATTAATAACTCATCAAATATCTATTATGAAAAATCTAGACGCAAAAGACTTCAGTAAAATATCGATACGCCTCGCCTCTCCAGAGAGGATCGAAGAGTGGTCATATGGAGAGATCCAGAAGCCAGAAACTATCAACTACCGAACCGGACGTTCCGAGCGCGGAGGACTTTTCGATGAGAAAATCTTCGGCCCTGAGAAAGACTACGAATGCTACTGCAAGAAATACCGCGGAGTAAAATACAAAGGCATTGTCTGCGAGAAATGCGGAGTTGAAGTAACGAAAGCTATCGTTCGTCGTGATCGCATGGGCCACATCAGCCTAGCGACGCCTGTCGCTCACATCTGGTTCCTCCGAGGTGTCCCATCTCGCATGAGTGTGTTCCTGAACATTACAGTTTCTGACCTCGAGAAAGTTATCTACTTCGCTGGTTATATCATCCACAAAGTAAACGAGGATGAGAAAACTCGCATCATCAAGGACCTCGAGAGTGAATACAAGAACAAAATCAAGAGTTCTCAGGACGACGAAACGAAGGAGAAACTCAAAGAACTCTTCTCTAACACCAAGCGTGAGCTCACTGATATCGTTCAGGGCAAAGTCCTTAACGAGATCGAGTACAACCACTACTCACTTCGCTACAGTTCAGCGTTCGAAGCCTCTATCGGCGCCGAAGCTATTTACAACGTTTTCAAGAACACTGACCTCGAGAAGCTCCGCGCTCAGACCGAAGTTATGGTTGAGAAGGCCTCGACTCTCGAGAAGGTAAAACTAAAGAAAAGACTCGGTCTTATCCGCTCGATGATAAACTCTGGCGTTCGTCCAGAATGGATGTTCCTAAAAGCTCTCCCGGTTATTCCACCAGGACTTCGTCCGATGGTTGCCCTCGAAGGAGGACGCCACGCGACATCTGATATCAACGATCTATACCGACGTGTCATCAACAGAAACAATCGTCTAAGAAAACTTCTCGAGATCAACGCCCCTGATGTTATCCTCCGAAACGAGAAGCGCATTCTCCAGGAAGCAGTCGACGCTCTCATCGATAACTCTATTGCGAAATCAGAAGCTGCGACGAATCAGTCACAGAAGCGTGCACTGAAATCACTGTCTGATAACTTGAAGTCTAAGCAGGGACTCTTCCGTCAGAACCTCCTCGGAAAGCGTGTCGACTACTCTGGACGATCTGTCATCGTCGTCGGTCCACAGCTCAAGCTAAACCAGTGTGGTCTACCGAAGAAGATGGCACTCGAACTTTTCAAGCCTTTCGTTATATCTAAAATCCTCGAGAGAGAGCTCGCCTTCAACATACGTGGAGCGAACAAACTCATCGAAGATGGTGTCGCCGAAGTTTGGGCAATCCTCGAAGAAGTTATCTACGGCAAGTATGTACTTCTAAACCGTGCACCGACTCTTCACCGACTCGGTATCCAGGCTTTCAACCCGGTTCTCATCGAAGGTAAAGCTATCCAGGTTCACCCACTCGTCTGTTCATCATTCAACGCTGACTTCGACGGAGACCAGATGGCCGTGTATCTACCACTTTCCGAAGCTGCTCAGGCTGAAGCTCGCGACCTTATGGCCGCGAACAAGAACTTGCTCAAGCCTCAGGATGGTAACCCTATCGTTCACCCACGTATGGACATCGTTCTCGGAACATACTGGATGACCAAATCTGTCGATGGAGAAAAGGGCGAAGGCAAGTATTTCGCTAGCCCTAACGAGGCCATGACTGCGTATGACTACGGAGCCGTGTCTTTCCGCGCCAAGATCAAAGTTCTACCTACAGATACTCCGAGGTATTCGAAATTCGACGGCAAGCCTTTTGAGACGACTGTCGGACGACTCATGTTCAACTCGAGTCTTCCAAAAGATTTCCCATTTATCAATGATGAGATGAATCAGAAGAGACTCTCTCGTCTCGTCGAAGAAGTCATCACCAAATACGGCGTCGACGAGACTCCGAAAGTCCTCGACATGATCAAGGCCTTCGGGTTCAAGTTCATGACAAAGTCCGGTATTAGTTGGGGAATAGACAACGTCATCGTTCCAGCAGAAAAGCCAGCCATCATCGCTGCCGCTCGAACAAAAGAAAGAGAAATCGCGGGACAGTGGAGCGAGGGACTTCTCTCTGAAGATGAGAAGTATCAGAAGACTCTGTCAGTTTGGGAACAGGCCAAGATAGAGATCCAGAAAGCTATCCCAGCAACACTTAGAAAGAATGGCCCAACCAAAGACATGCTCGACTCTGGAGCCCGAGGTTCTATCGCACAGGTGGTGCAGATGGCCGGTATGAAAGGTCTCATCATTAACACCTCCGGCAAGACCATCGACTTCCCAGTCATCCCATCATACAAAGAGGGTCTATCTCCACTCGAATACTTCATTACCACTCACGGTTCTCGTAAGGGTCTCGCCGACACCGCGCTCAAGACTGCGCAGGCCGGATACCTTACACGACGTCTCGTGGATGTCTCACAGGATGTCGTTGTTCGCGAAGAAGATTGTGGAACGAAGAATTGGAAATTCGCTCGTGCTGAAAATATCTCCGGTCTCGATATACCTCTAGCGAAAAATATATTTGGACGAATCATCGCTGAGGATCTGAAGAATCCTGCAGGAGAGATGTTGTACAAGAAAGGCACGATCATCGACAAAGACATCGCGGCAAGAATCGAGGAATCTGGCGTCACAGAAGTCAAAGTGCGCACGATACTTACATGCGAGACAAAGCATGGTATCTGCCAGCAGTGCTACGGCCTCGATCTCGGACGTTCAGCTCTAGTTAAACTTGGCGAAGCTGTCGGTATCATCGCTGCACAGGCGATCGGAGAGCCTGGAACACAGCTTACGCTTCGAACCTTCCACCAGGGAGGAGTTGCTGGAGCATCTGACATCACACAGGGTCTACCTCGCGTCGAGGAGATCTTTGAACGCAGGAATCCAAAGAACCCAGCTATAGTTTCTGAAACAGACGGCGAGGTTCTCGAGATAGTCGAAGAGGGCAAGGACAAGATAATCAAAGTTCTATCAGACTCAAAGGGTGACAAGAAAGACAACGAGATGTCCTACACGATCCCATTCCGCCGTATCTCTGCGGTGAAGAAGGGTGACAAGGTTAAAAAGGGCCAGCTCCTAACTGATGGTTCTGCGAAAATCAACGAAATCTTCGGTTTCGGAGGCAAAGAGCTCGCAGAGAACTACATCATCGACGAGATCAACAAAGTTTACGAACTCCAGGGTGCACCGATCGCTCGTAAACATCTAGAGATAATCGTCCGACAGATGTTCTCTAGGAAGAAAGTCATCGATCCAGGAGACTCTATGTTCTCACCGAACGAAATCATCGAACACTACGAGTTCGACAAAGAAAACGACATCTTGAAGAACGAGGGTGGTAAGCCAGCGACAAGCGAATTCATCGTTCGTGGTATCACTGACGTCTCTCTCACGACCAAGTCTTGGCTATCAGCGGCTTCATTCCAGAATACAAACCGCGTTCTTATCAATAACGCTATCAAGGGTGGCGTGGACAACCTCCGCGGACTCAAGGAGAACGTTATAATCGGACGACTCATCCCAGCGGGTACAGGTTACCGAGGAGAGTACAAACATCTCGACAACTATGACGATATGGGTGGCGACAGTCGCGGTGGATTCTAGTACTTCTGGCTCCAGAGATTAAAATCTAATAATATTGAAGAATGACACCGGTTGAACAAATCAAGGATCGTTTGAACATCGTCGACGTCGTGTCGATGTACGTCAAGCTTGAACCAGCCGGCAAGAACTTGAAAGCCAAGTCGCCTTTTACCAATGAGCGTACGCCGTCATTCTATGTCTCGCCGGACAAGGGACTGTATCACTGCTTCTCGACTGGTAAAGGTGGCGACATATTTACTTTCGTCCAGGAACTAGAAGGCCTAGACTTCCGCGGAGCTCTGAAAGTTCTAGCTGATCGGGCAGGGGTGAAACTCGGACCAGTGGACGTGCGCGCGGAGAAAGAGCGTGATAGGCAGTATGAGATCATGGAGAAGGCAACGGAGTTCTATGAGACGAATCTCGCGAAGAATCCTGAGGCGATGAAGTATCTCAAAGACCGCGGAGTCGAAGATCACGTAATCAAGGATTTCCGCATAGGGTATGCACCGGCGGATTGGCGACGACTATATGACGAGCTCAAGGGTAAGTACCCTGACAAAGAGCTCATCATGGCTGGTGTCGGCAAGCAGTCACCAAAAGGTATCTACGATACTTTCCGTGACCGTATCATGTTTCCGATAATGGATACGGCGGGGAGGCCGATCGCATTCTCTGGGCGCATACTTCACCCGGACGAGAAATCTGCAAAGTATGTGAACAGTCCGGACACACCGCTCTTTAACAAATCCGATGTGTTGTTCGGACTCGACAAGGCCAAGCACTTCATCAGGAAATACAACTTCACGACCCTCGTGGAAGGGCAGTTCGACGTCGTCATGATGCATCAGGCGGGATTCCGGAACACTGTCGGAGTATCGGGAACTGCTCTGTCGGTATCCCTCGCAGGGGCGAGCGGGGTAAATAACCTCGGGTTGGTCAAGAGATTATCTGATAACCTAGTACTCGCCTTCGACGCTGATAACGCTGGGGAGAAGGCTGCCAAGCGCTCGGCTCATATCGCTCTCGGACTAGGGATGGATGTCAAAGTCGTATCTATCACTGGAGGCAAAGATCCGGCAGAATTCCTGCAGACAAATGGCAAGGATGCCTGGTCTGCACTCTTGCGTGATGCTAGGCACGTCATAGAGTTCACAACAGCAAAGATTATGTCAGCCTCTAGTGACGCACGCGAACAGGGTAGGAGGATACAGGCAGAAGTTCTACCGGATATCGCCGCGTTAAATAGTGAGATAGAGAAGGCATATTTTATAAAAAAAGTAAGAGACCTGTCGGGCATAGACGATGAGGTGCTACAGAGGGAGCTCGACAAGATACGCGCTCCGAATGATAAGCCTCTACTTGCTACGCCAGAGAAGCGAGAAGAGCGCTCTAGAACGCAGAGCATCGAGCGTAAACTTCTCGGACTGTATTTCTCAAAGTCTGATGATACTCATGTCAGAGAAGAGTTGGCTAGAGCATTTGGACAGGAAAGATTTGATGAACTTTTGAAAAAGTACGAAGGTGTGAGACAGGAACTTGTGTTTGAGACCGAGATGATATCAGCCGAAGAAGATGGCGAGATATCCTACAGAGAGATGCTGACGAACCTCGAGGAAGACTACCTGAGTGCTCGGATGGATGGCCTCAAGTCCCGGATAAGAGAAGCAGAGGTCAGCAAGAAAGAAAGTGAGGCTGAGAAACTCGCCGAAGAGTACCAGCAGATGGCGAAAAGACTGGGGGAGATCAAAAATAGCCGGCATATTAACAAAATTTAAAAAAAGCTTATACTTTAAACTTATGAACAAGAACAAGAAACCTCAGAAGAAAACTGCTAAAAAGGCTCCTAAAAAGGCCTTGAAAAAGAAGCCTTCACTGAAGCCTAAGCCAGCAAAAAAAGCTTCTACCAAGAAGCCTGTGACCAAGACCAAGAAAGTATCCAAGCCTGTTAAGCCTGCCAAAGCGACCCCAGCTCCAAAAGCAAAAGTCGTCAAGGAAAAGATTCTGACACCTAAAGCTCAGGCCATCAAGGACAAAATCGACGAGCTCGTGACCAAAGGTCGCAAGCGTGGATTCATAACATATGATGAGATTCTGAAGAATTTCCCGAATATCGAGAATGACGTCATTATGCTCGACGATCTCTATGGTCAGTTCATGGAGGCTTCTATCGACGTCATCGAGGGTGGGAACTTGCTCGACATGGACGTCATCGACAAGAAAACGATAGACAAATATACGAAGGATAAAAAATCTCGCGATTCTATCCAGATGTACCTCAAAGAAATCGGCCAGTATCCACTCATCAAAGCTTTCCAGGAGAAAGACCTGGCGAAACGTATCGAAGCAGGGGACATGGAGGCGAAGAATCTCCTCGCTCGTGCGAACCTGCGTCTCGTTGTCTCTATTGCGAAAAAGTATGCGGGTAGGAGTTCAGACCTGACACTTCTCGATCTCATCCAGGAGGGTAACCTCGGTCTCTTCAAAGCGGTCGAGAAATTCGACTGGAAGAAAGGCTACAAATTCTCAACGTATGCGACATGGTGGATCCGTCAGTCGATCACTCGTGCTCTAGCCGATCAGTCACGAACTATCCGTATCCCAGTCCACATGGTGGAAACTATTTCCAAGTATAAACAGGTTTATCGACGACTTTTCCAAGATCTCGCACGCGAGCCTCTCGCGGAAGAGATCGCGACAGAAATGGGTGTAGAGGTGGAGAAGATTCACATCATCGAGAAGATCAGTCAGTCAACGGCGTCTCTCGAGAAGCCGATCGGCGATGACGAGGACAAGTCTACACTTGGCGAATTCATCCCTGACGACAAGATCATGCGTCCTGACCAGGAGTCTGCACAGCGCATACTCTCTGACCAAATCAGGGAAGTCCTAAACGAACTCACTCCAAAGGAGAAGAAGATTCTCGAGATGCGCTATGGTCTAGAGGATGGTATCCAGCACACACTCGAAGAGGTAGGCCACGAATTCGGCGTTACGCGAGAGCGCATCCGCCAGATCGAAGCCAAGGTCCACGAAAAACTCCGCCAGAACGAAAAAATCATACGACTAAGGAATCATTTTGATTAAAAGCGAATAGTTCTTATTTTTGGTATAGTATAGCCATGAAATTCGAGTCGTTTTTCAGGCCAAAACCTAAGCAAGAGCTAGAAGAGCAGGTTCAAACAATCGAGGAAAAAAACAATATAAAACTCACTCACGAATCTATCAAAGATGAAGTGGGGTTATTGGAAGTTTCGGAATTAAAAGAAAAATATAAGGTTCGTTATGATGCTTATCTTGAAATGTTGCGTGCCGAGCGGCAAGGAGCAGATCTTCAGGAGTCTGATTTTTACAAGGCAAAAGTTTTAATTAATGCCTTCAATAATCTTGATGATTATATTTTGGCGCAAGAACGAGGCGAGCACAGGGTGCTTCGTGGTCGCCAAATTCCAGTTTTTAATGAAATACGAGATGCTCTTGAGCGTGGAGTCGATGCGGGGTATGTTCATTTACCAACCGGCGTGGGCAAAACCGTACTTTTCACACAGTTAATCGAGGCGACAAAATTGAGAACATTGATTGGGGTACCGAGTATTCCTCTGGTAAGAAATACAGTAGAAGAAATTGGGGAAAGGACAACTAGGTCATCTGGCGAATACACTAGGAAACAAAAAGATACGAGTCAAAATATCACAACCATTACATATAAGTCTTTAATAAATGCGGTACGGGAAGAAAAGATCACGAAGGAAGATTTTCCTTTAATTATTTTGGACGAAGCTCATAAGGCTCTTGGTCCTGAGACAGAAAAAGCAATAAACTCTCTTTCGGGTATAAAAATAGGTTTTACCGCAACACCCGAGTATTCCCCCGATCGCGGAGTGGGTGAATTGTTACCAGAAGAAATTTATACGATGACACTTCGTGAAGCGATTGAGGAAGGATTATCTTGTCGCACAAAAACTATACATGCGTACACAAAAGTTGATATGTCGAGTGTCTCAATTCAAAATGGTAGATACAATGACGAAGAACTCGAGAAAGTGTTAAACGTAAAAGGTCGCAACATGGCTGCTCTTGAGCTGTATAAAAATAAATTTAGCCACTTAAAAGCTATGGTTAATTGTTCTGGCATTAAACATTCCAAAGCAGTTGCCGAATTGTTTCAAGAGCAGGGAATCAAAGCAGCGCATATTGATGGTACTATGAACGACAAAGAACGCGATGATATTATCGCAAAACTTGAAACAGGAGAAATAATGGTTGTTACAAATGCCAAACTTTTGTTAGAGGGATTTGATGAACAAAGTCTCGCCGTTGCACTTAACCTTAGTCCGACCCTTTCTTTTGTAAATGCGGAACAACGTGGAGGAAGACCGCTTCGAATAGAGGAGGGAAATTATGATAAATGGGCTTACGTTGTTGATTTTATTGATAAAAATGCAAAGAAAAATCAAATTTTGTTCTCTGAAATTTTAGAAGGCGATAAAATTACCCCTATCGAAGAAGAAAAAATTGAAGCTAGTGAGAAAAGAGAAATTGAAAATAAGGAACTAGAACGCGAACCACCGATAAATTTTGATGATTTGAATATTGACGGACTCCGTGTTGTTGTTGATACAAAAGAAATTCTGGAAGTTACAAAACAGTTTGAGGAATCTCGAGAAATTAAAGAATGGAAATATAAATCTTTGCGTGAAGATGTTTTAGCAAAAGGCATTAATTCTGCTAGCGGTTATGCAAATAATTCATCAAAATATGGTTGGCCTGTTCCAAGAACCCTACACCGTATGCCTGAATTTCCAAAGAATCCAGACGGTTCAAATGATTGGGATACTTTTTTTGACAGGGAAAAACGCAAGGAATGGACTTATGAAACTTTAAGGGAGGATCTTTTAGCAAAAGAGATAAAATCTTCAAGAGACTATGAAAAGAAGCAAAAAGATAATCAATGGCCAGTTAGCGGAACCCTAACTAGTATGCCTGAATTTCCAAAGAATCCAGATGGTTCAAATGATTGGGATACTTTTCTGGTTAGGGAAAAGAAGAAATGGCAGACGTACTCAGAACTTAGAGAAGAAATTGTGTCAAAAGGGATAACCTCATCGGTAAAGTATGCGAATGCTGCAAGGATAAATAAATGGCCAGCACCATTAACGCTCACTAGTATGCCTGAATTTCCAAAGAATCCAGATGGTTCAAATGATTGGGATACTTTTCTAGGACGTGAAAAGTTTGATTTCAGTAAATTTAGAGAAGAGGTGTTGGCAAAAGGAATCAGATCGACAAATGAATATAGAGAATTTGCAGTAGCTAATAGCTGGCTGAATCCCCTCGCACTTACCAATAAACCCGAATTTCCAAAGAATCCAGATGGTTCAAATGATTGGGATACTTTTCTAGGACGTGAAAAGCGAAAAGAATGGACTTATGAGAGTTTAAGGAAAGATATTTTATCTAAAAATATTAAATCATCAAAAGATTTTTCAGAAAACAGAGAGTACGGGTGGCCATCCCATAACATACTCACCAATATGCCTGAATTTCCAAAGAATCCAGATGGTTCAAATGACTGGAGAACTTTTCTAGGACGTGAAAAGCGAAAAGAATGGACTTATGAGACTTTGCGTCAAGATGTTATGGCAAAAGGTGTTAAGTCTACCAGTGAATATGTAATTAAGCGCAAAGATAACGAATGGTTGGATAGTGAAACACTTACCAATAAACCCGAATTTCCAAAGAATCCAGATGGTTCAAATGATTGGGATACTTTTCTAGGACGTGAAAAGCGAAAAGAATGGACTTATGAGAGTTTAAGAGATGATGTGAGAAAAAAAGGAATTAAGTCTGCAAGTGAATATAAAAAATATAGAAAAATTAATCAATGGCCAGACCCGGGCCGCACACTTAGGAATTTTATAGGCACCCCTTTGACGCTAGATGGTTCAGTAGATTGGTCTATATTTTTAGGCCTTTGATCCAAACCTGTTACTCAATTGTTTGTTTCAGCTTTAAAATGATATAATGAATTACAAGGACTTCGTGATTATTAGTAATAATTTATTTCATAATAATATGAAAAAACTCGCAATGGTTTTGGTAGGGATCGGAGCATTGAATTGGGGACTAGTAGGACTCGGTTACTTCCTAGAAACGAATCTAAACGTAGTTAACCTACTCCTAGGCTCTATGCCTACTGTTGAGAATATTGTTTATATTCTCGTTGGCCTCTCCGTCATCAAATTCTTCTGGTGCAAGTGTGCCGGATGCAAGGGGGTCTGCTCTACATGCAGTTGCCACCCTGGAAACGCCCCTAGGTAGTTATACGCAGTCTTGCGAACCCCCGGCCGGCCACGTAGGCCCGGCCGGGGGTTTCGTATTGCCAAAATGACCTAAAAATGGTACATTTTGACCACCAGA
This sequence comes from uncultured Candidatus Saccharibacteria bacterium, assembly GCA_964426385.1. Lineage (GTDB taxonomy): Bacteria > Patescibacteriota > Minisyncoccia > Phycocordibacterales > CSBR16-119 > CAYRQF01. The sequence continues at coordinate 67,887 of CAYRQF010000005.1, forward strand.
TGCACCAGATATCCTCAATAATCCTATATATATTGGCCTTTATCTCGACCTACGTGCAGGTCGTCTTTCTCATTACATTTCTGGAGAAAAGGAAGGAAATCAAGAAGCGAGAGGGTATAACTGAGCTCCGATCCTTCCCAGGGGTCACTATTATGGTTCCAGCTTGGAATGAAGAGACGACTCTGCGTGGAACCGTTGAATCTCTTCTTGCCCTTGATTATCCAGCTGATAAATTGAGTATCTTCCTCGTTGACGATGGCTCTACTGACGGCACATGGAAGATAATGCAGGAATTCAACACGCACCCACAGATAAAACTTATAACCAAAGAGAACGGAGGTAAGCATACTGCTGTAAATCTAGGACTCGAACAGGCTACGACACCGTTCGTTGGCTGTCTCGACTCCGATTCGTTCGTAGACGCTCAGGCACTCCGACGTATCATGACGTATTTTGAGAAAGATTCTAGAACTATGGCAGTGTGTCCATCGATTATCGTCAACAAGCCAAAGGGTATGATGCAGATCATCCAACGTGTTGAATATGATTGGGCAGTTTTTCGTAAGAAAATTCTCGGGATTCTAAATGCGAACTATGTTACCCCTGGCCCATTTTCTATATACAAAAAAGAAGTCTTTGAAAAGATCGGTTATTTCCGTGCCGCTCATAACACAGAGGATATGGAGATAGCGTTCCGTATGCAGTCTAACCATATGAAGATAGAGCAGTGTGAGGATGCATTCGTTTATACGACAGTCCCTGATACGGTCAAAAAACTCTACAAACAGAGACTCCGATGGATCTATGGTTTCATCATGAACGCTTGGGATTATAGGGGTATCATGTTCAAGAAAAAGTACGGAGCATTCTCAATGTTTTCTGTACCAGCTGGCGTCATATCGATAGTCGCAGCGCCGTATCTTTTGTCACTTTTTGTTTTTAATACAGCCGTGGCTGCGAGTAAAAACATTGAGCGTATTTCTGCGACCGGATTTGATTTTGGATTGGGAGGCTTTGATGCGTTCTATGTCTCAACCAGTAGCAACACTTTTGTACTCATTTTCATGTATGCAATCCTAGTCATCGCCATGATAATCGGTAGGAAGATGGTTACAGGACGATATGGTCTAGATCGTTATACTATCCCATTCATGATAATATTCTCGGCTGTTGCGCCGTTCTGGATCATGAAGGCGATTTATAATTCGATAACCAGAAAGGCAGTTGCCTGGAGATAATTAATTATATATGGATAATACACAAAATACTGACTGGAAGAGGTATGTTGTCGCGTTTTTTATCACGGCATTAGTTTTCGCATCTGCTTTTTATCTTTCGAATTTCTTCAATGAGAAAAAGATAGAAGAGATCCGAAGTATCGAGAGTAGTATCGGGATAGATATACTCTCATCAGAAACCCAGTTTGATCTACTAGAGGAATTGTCATGCGGTAATGTGAATGACTCGATACTTTCTCAGCAACTGAACGAGCTAGCTTCGAAGATTGAGTTCTCCGAAGAGCAGGGTATAGGCTCGGATGAAGACAGAGCAAGTCTCCGTAAGTATTATTCGCTTTTTCAGATCAAGGACTATCTCTTGATGAAAAAGGCCGAAGACAAGTGTGGTCTCAAGACTACAAACATCATCTACTTCTACTCGAATGCAGTGGACTGTGATGACTGTGAAAAACAGGGTTATATTCTTACTGATATTCGCCAGGACTATCCTGATGTTCGTGTTTATGCTTTCGACTATAACCTAGATCTATCCGCACTAAAGGCTCTCATTAGTATATACAAGGTGTATGACAGTGCACGCCTTCCAGCGCTTATAATCAACGGGGAAGTTTACTACGGATTGCAAGAGTTCGAGGATATCCAGGCTATCGTACCGGACGTGTTCGTGGTTGCCGAAGAAGACGCCGAGAAGTCTCTCATGGACGAGGATGGGACATCCACAGAGTCAGCAGATAATGATGAGGACATAGATAGTGAACCAGTAGCAAATTAACCCAATGATAAAGCCGAAGAAAAAGAGTCCTGTGCTCGCACGCGGAGTAAAAAATTATCTCATAGACATCGACGGGACTATTACTGACGATGTACCGAACGAAGAGCCTAAAAGAATGGTCACATGTCTGCCGTATCCCGGAGCTCTAGAATACATCACAAAACTTTATAATGCCGGACACATCATCACCTTCTTCACTTCTCGTACGACTCGGGAGCATAGGAAGATAACTGAAACCTGGCTCCGCAAGCATGGCTTCAAATACCATGCGCTCCTCATGGATAAGCCTCGTGGAGGAAACTATCACTGGATAGATAATCATCCGATCAAAACCACTCTATTCAAAAAAAGCTGGAAGGGGGTTAGATAAGACAAAGGCGCTCCGAGGAGCGCCTTTGTGTCAAAACGTTACATTGCTCAATGTCCGTAGCCATGATCAGCTGGAGTTGTCTGGCTAACAATTCTCGCGATCTTGCCGGCGACTATCTCGCCGAGAAGTTCCTTGGCACCAACTCTGTGTCGCGCACCATCTACCTCAACGAAGAATTGTTGTCCGTTTCTCGTCACATCAAAGCACTTACCAGCTTCGATTTTGAAGCGGATTTTTCGAAGACTTGCAAACCTCGGGTTCTTGCACGGTCTGCTGAAAATGACCTTTGTGACGGCGGAGAGACTTGTCTTGGGCGTGTTCATGATTTGTTTGGTTTTGACGGTTTCAAAAGAGCTAACGAAAAACACCAGCTCGTAGGCTGGTGTTTTTCCTAGTTCGTTTATTATTTAACGAGAAGAAGCACCAACCTGCGAGCTGGTGAAATGATGGTTAAAATTCGCGCTTCTTTTTTGCATGGGTTGAATATTACACCTAGAAAATAATTTGTCAAATTAGAAGTGGGCGGCCCAAGGGCCGCCCACTAAATACCGTCAAAAACGTTCATCGCATTTTACACATTTCCTACCGCCCGTTACACCCCAATGGCCCATCGATTTTTCTCCTTGGTGCTGACCACCTTTGGGGCAGGGATCCTGTAATGGTTCGGGTTTATAGCCACTCTCCTCCTGACCACATTTGATGCAGTGCAGGCCTCCCCAGAATCCAGTTAGTTGCTCTAGGTCGTGTTCGCCTCCTTTTGGGCAAGAATTCTTGTTCGCCATGGCTTTGGTTTTTGAAGGTTTCAAAAGAACGAAAAACACCAGCTCTTGCGAGCTGGTGTTTTTCCTAATTTCTTTTATTTAGAGTCTAAATGAGAAGAAACACCAACGCGCAAGTTGCTGGTGCTAAAGTAGAACTGATTTTTACTTCTCATTAACATAATTAGAATATTATTCTTATTTAAAATTTTGTCAATTCCGCTATTTGACCAAATAGGGGATTTATGATAAAAATGCGGAAACGAAAACCGACCAACCATGTCACAGCAGAAGCCACTGATCATTGTGCTGGGACCTTCTGGTTCTGGCAAAAACAACATTATTCGTCGAATATTGGCCTCACCACTTTTCACAGGGATTTTTCTTCCAACTACCTCAGTCACGTCTCGACCGATGAGGGTCACAGAAACAGAGGGGAAGGAGTATTTCTTCAGAACGCTCCCACAGTTCCTCCAAATGGTTGATGAGGGCAGGTTCTTGGAACACCAGAACGTCTATCCTGATACGACCATGGAACCACGTCTCTACGGCACTTTGTGGTCAGAGATCGATAGGGTTGAGAAAGTGGAGGACAAGATCCCTATGCTTGAGGTCGATTTGCACGGTGGTGTGCGAGTCCGAGAGGTCTATGGAGACCGGGTTAAACTGATCTTCATTATGCCAAGAAGCATTGAAGACCTGGTTGAGCAGATCAAGGCTCGTGATCCTAGTCTTCCACCAGATCTTGAAGCACGAATGATCAGAGCCAAGCAGGAGATGGAAGAAGCCCATGACGTGTGCGACTACATCGTCCACAATCATCCTCCCACGATAGAGCCAGCTGCCGCGAAGGTTGAACAGATCATTCATGAAATTCTTCTACAGCACCAGGTTTTGGTGTGAGTAGTACAAATGCGTTACGTCATCCCCGGTTTTCCCGGGGATTTCGCATTTTAGTTATCCACTTTGGGGTCTTGGACGATTGCATGGATATTTTGTATAAATAGTTATGGACTCATTGTCACTCACCACAACCACCCAACACTTCACCGCCATGAAGAACCCCAATCTGTCTTTTCTGATCATCTCTGGTCCTCGAGGAACGAATAAGAGCGCAGTGGCCGATCATCTCACGCGGCGCTTTTCCCATCGGCTCGTTCCTGTTACCAGCATTGTTCTCGGTACCGCGGATAAGCCGGTTCCGAAGTACCCACACTTGGTAGCTGTTACTCCCGAGCAGTATGAGATCGAAGAGCATACACTCGTAACCCGGGATGAGATCGATGGTGTCAAATACGGCACTACCTCTGAGGCGCTCATTTGGGCGAGACAACAGGGTAAGATCCCCGTGTTTCGGCTTCGACCGGAAAAGGCTGCAGAGATGCAACGGCAATATGGAGCTTTGGTTCATATCATCGAGATCGATAACGGCGATCATTCGTCGACTGATCCGATTATGAGCTTCAGTTTCGCCGGTCAAGTCAAGAATGTCTACAGGGCGCGAGTAATCGACGGAATGATGTATGAAGTCGATCGGGTGGCTGCGGAAGTACTCGAAGCCATCGGATGATCCCTGTGATCGCCAATGGAAGCTCCCAAGTTTGGGGGCTTCCGCTATTTAAATAAAATAAAATAAGGAGGTTTGAGTCCTCTCCCCGGCAACTAAAGATAAAAGAAAAATCCCTAACAAATTGCTAGGGATTTTTCTTTTATTGAGCCGGGGAGAGGACTCGAACCTCCAACCTACTGTTTACAAAACAGTTGCTCTACCATTGAGCTACACCGGCATAAATCAAATTTTCAAACTAAGTCGGCAATTTCGTCTCATCAATTGTATTTATATCAGCGCGGTTGTCAACGAGTGGCTTCGGTCCCTGCATCGTGCGGGGGCGGGGGAGCTCCTCCTCGGCCTTGCGCTTCAACTTCTTGATCTCATTTTTGTAAGTCTTGATCGTGGTGAGGAAAACCGATTGTGGCACCCCCTCTCCGTCCTGCGATCTAGCTTTCTCACGCTTGATGATCTGTCTCTCGACATGGTTCACACCTTTATGGAATATAGACGAGATAAAGTGGGTGAGCCTAGCCCAGAGCTTCGTCAGCACGATGGCTGTCGTGTGGATGAATATGAGCCATAGCGTCGCGAGCTTCTTGTTCAGCGTGACAAAGTTCTCATAGGACAAATCTTTGGATGAGAAATCCTTATCGAGTTCGCCACTAGCGCTCAGTTTAGAGTACTGCTTCACCATCATCACGATGATGGCTATGAGCGTAGCGGCGAAAATGATAATGGATATGTGAATCATTTTATATCTGTTCTATCTGAAACGACACTATCTCGTTGTTAGCTTCTTTGAGGAGCTGTGTTATCGACTTGTTCGGGTCCTTGATGAATGACTGGTTTAGGAGGATCTGCTCCTTGAAGTATGCATTTATCTTGCCTTCGAGGATTTTCGCCTTCATTTCCTCAGGTTTGTCAGCAGCCTGTTCGGCTACTTCCTTGCCGAGGATATCCTTGGCGTTATTTCTATCTGTCTCTGGGATGTCTGACTCGGATAGATACGTTGGGCGCATGGCTGTCGCATGCATGGCGAGATCTTTGGCGAGCTCGGCATTCTTCTCTTTGAGTACGACGACAGATGCGAACATACCGTTGTGGTTATAGACACCAGCTTTGTCGGAGTCGACAATGATGATGTTTCCGATTTTGATATTCTCGCCGACTTTCTGGACTAGGCTGTTAGTCATCTCGGCAGAAGCAGATTCGACGGCATCTTTGCCTTCGTTTAGTGCTTTATCTGCGAGAGACTTGGCGGCTTCGACGAAGTCAGAGTTTTTCGCCACGAAGTCAGTTTCGCAGAGTAGGGCGAGTATGACGGCGCGATTATCATTCTGAGCTGTGACGATAGTTCCGGCACCGAGAGTACGGTCGAGCTTCTTGGCCGCGACGTCACCAGACTTCTTCTTGAGAATTACTCGAGCTTTCTCCATATCGCCTCCGGCTTCTTCGAGAGCTTTTTTGCACTGCATCACAGAGATGCCAGTTTCTTCGCGGAGGGCTTTTAATTGTTCAGTAGTGATCATAGTTGAATGTGCTTATTTATAAATCAAATTGACGCTTTCTATTATATCAAAGCGCTGGGGTCGATTATGCCTTGTATGCTTCGACGATTTTATCTACGAAGAATTTCACACTAGTTCGGGAGGCGTCGTTGGCGACTATAGGGTAGTCGATGCCTGCTAGGTCGTTGTCAGTGTTCGAGAGACTGATAACAGGGATGCGAGTCATGTTCGCTTCTGTGAGGGCGATCTTTTCCTTGCGAGTGTCGATGATGAATAGTGCATCAGGTTTCTTCGTCATACCGACGAGTCCGCCGAAAGATTTCGTCATCTTCTCGATCTGGCGAGCGAAGTCTGACTGCTCCTTCTTCGTGTACTTATCGAGGAGGTTTTTCTCTTTCTTGTTCTTCAGATCGATGAGAACGTCTATTCGTTTCTTGATCTGAGTGAAGTTCGTCAGAGTTCCACCGATCCAGCGGTTCTCAACGTAAGGCATGCCGAGACTTGTCGCAGCAGCTTCCATGATACGCTTCGACTCAGGCTTCGAACTCATGAAAAGGATTGTTTTCTTCTCGAGAGCGAGAGTTTTGACGAAAGCGACTGCTTTCTCAAGCATTTCTTCTGTTTTTGTAATATCGATGATATCGGCATTATTTTTAGTGCCGAAAACGTAACTTTTAGCTGAAGGGTGGCGCTTCGTCTTGGAGTATCCAAAATGCGCACCGGCAGCCAACATCTCTTTGACTATATTGCTTTCCATATATATCTGCACAGAAGCTGGGTTATTTAATAGCTTCCGTTTGACCCGCGGTGACTGCCGTGGGCACCCCGGGCTGCCCGTATAGGGGGAAGCGAGGAGTTAGTAACAGATGTCGATATATTACATGAAAATAGGCATTAGTCAACGGGTTTATGGGGTTTGCTGTAGGGTGTAAATTGAAGTATTATAAGGCCCATGAGACAAACAAAACTCTTTACCAAGACTCGCAAGGAGGCTCCTGCGGATGAGGCGTCAAGGAACGCTGAACTCCTTATTCGAGGTGGATTCGTCCACAAAGAAATGGCCGGCGTCTATGCCTATTTACCACTCGGCCTTCGCGTCATGAACAAGATTTCTAACATCATCCGTGATGAGATGAACAAGCTCGGAGCACTCGAGATGAAGCTGACGGTTCTCCAAGACCCTGAGGTCTGGAAGAAAACTGACCGTTGGAGCGACGACGTTGTCGATAACTGGTTCAAGACGAAACTCAAAAATGATACAGAGCTCGGACTCGGATTCACTCACGAAGAGCCGCTGACTGATGTGTTAAAAAATCACATCTCTTCGTACAAAGATTTGCCGGTCGCGGCGTATCAGATACAGGCAAAGTTTCGTAACGAACTCCGCGCCAAATCCGGCGTCATGCGCGGACGAGAATTCCTGATGAAAGATATGTATTCGTTCTCGAAGAATGAGGCGGAGCATCTAGAGTTCTATGAGAAAGTTAAGAAGGCCTACAAAAACGTTTTCGATCGTGTCGGACTCGGACACCTCACATATCTCACTTTCGCATCAGGAGGAACCTTTTCCAAATTCTCACACGAGTTCCAGACTATTACTGCAGCTGGCGAAGATCTCATCTATGTGAACGAAGAAAAAAGCATTGCCGTCAACAAAGAAGTGCTTAACGACGAGGTTCTAACGGAAATATCAGTTTCCAAAGATTCACTCGTAGAAAACAAGGCTGTCGAAGTCGGAAATATATTTACGCTTGGAACAAAGTTTTCCGAACCACTCGGACTCAAGTTTAAAAACGAGGAGGGTATAGAGCAACCAGTGTTCATGGGTTCATACGGAATAGGCCCGTCACGCATCATGGGAACAGTTGCCGAAGTATTATCTGACGACAAGGGTCTCATCTGGCCGAAGGAAGTCGCGCCGTTTTCAGTGCATCTCATCTCAGCCGGAGTCGACGACGAACAGGTTCGAAAAGTGTCAGAGGAAATATACGAGACCCTAACCAATGCCGGTGTTGAAGTACTGTTCGATGATCGCGACACAGGCGCTGGCGAGAAGTTCGCTGATGCGGACCTCATCGGCATACCGCTACGAGTTGTTGTCGGCAAGCGTACTCTCGCCGAGGGTATGATCGAGATTAAGGAACGCCGTGAAGAGAAGGGCAGAATGATCAAGCCAGAAGACTTGCTCTCTGAGATAAAAACATATGTTTGATAAATTATTCAAATTATTTTCTAACGACATCGGGATAGACTTGGGTACTGCAAATACCCTTGTTTACTTGAAGGGAAAAGGCATCGTCATATCCGAGCCTTCTGTGGTGGCGGTCAACAAAAAGACTGGTACTATCGTCGCTGTCGGCGCTGAGGCGAAACAGATGCTCGGTCGCACACCTCCCCATATCAAAGCCGTCAGACCTCTCGTCGATGGAGTAATCTCCGACTTCGAAGTAACCGAAGAGATGCTTTCATATCTCATCAACAAGATAGAGAAGATGTCACCAAAGTTTTTCCGCCCACGTGTTGTCATCGGGGTGCCATCGGGCATAACGAGTGTCGAGAATCGTGCAGTTTATGATGCAGCTAAAAATGCTGGAGCTAGAGAAGTCTACATCGTCGAGGAACCAACGGCCGCTGCTGTCGGTATCAGACTTCCGATTCATGACCCAGTGGGCTCGATGATCGTCGACATCGGCGGGGGGACGACTGATATCGCCGTCATCTCGCTCGGAGGTATCGTTCAGTCCAAAAACCTAACTATCGCCGGAGACAAACTCAACAATGATATATGTTCGTACTTCAAAGAACAGTTCAAGCTTCTCATCGGCGAGAAGACGTCTGAAAATATCAAGATAGCTATCGGATCGGCGCTACCGCTCGAGGAGCCAGTTGAGATCGAGGTGCGTGGTCGCGACCTGGTTACCGGACTTCCACGCGCAGTTCTCGTAACGGATAGCGATATTCGCGAAGCTATGGCGCCGTCGATACTCGCGCTCGTCGATGGTATCCGCGAAGTTCTCGAGAATACTCCGCCGGAGATTCTCGCTGACATCATGCATAGAGGTATAGTTTTAGTTGGTGGAGGCGCTCTCATCAAAGGACTCGATACTATGCTACACAAGAAAGTGAAGATGCCGATACATGTCGCCGAGGATCCGATCACAGCCGTCGCTCGTGGCACCGGTGTCATCCTAGAAAATCTAACGAAGTATAAAGATATAATCATCGACACTCAGTATGAATCAGCACCTCGCTAGAACTTATCGTCGGCGTCGGGCAAGCGTGCTTGTCGTTATATTTATACTTGTATTCATATTTCTGCTTCAGAAAGGTCTTCTCAAACGATTCAATCCTTTTTTCTCGCACATTGTTGCGCCGATTTGGCAGACTGAGAATTTCGCCAAGGATTTCCTACTGCTCGCAGTAGATTCAAAACGCGGTTTGTATAAACAAAATATCGTTCTCAAAGAAGAACTTCGATCTCATGGGGATATGTTAGCTGCGAATGAGGCGCTAAAGGTAGAGAACGAGAGCCTCAAGGCGTTGATGGGTCGGATACCAGCCGACCGGAGCGTCGTTTTGTCATCTATACTTGCGAAACCAAATACGACACCATATGACACTCTCATAATCGACAGAGGGTCGAAACAAGGAGTGAAAGTCGACGATCTGGTATTCGCGGGCGGGGATATACTCATCGGGGAGATAGAGTCAGTCGAGGAGAATATCTCGCGCGTTATCATGTTCTCGACACCGGGAAATATTTCTCAGGTCCTATATGGTAATACCGGGAAATATTTCAATGCACGTGGACAGGGTAACGGATCATTTGAGGTGGATGTCTCTCGAGAGGTAGAAGTAGGTGTCGGAGACATGTTCTTCTATCCTGGACTCGACAACACCTTAGTCGGAGTTGTTAAGAAAATCGATTTTGACTCTCGTGACTCATTCAAGACTGTCATCATGAAAAGCCCGATAAATATCCAGGAGGAGCGATGGGTAGAAGTGAAAATAAATTAGTTTGCTGTCAGCAGTAAATGTCTACATTTAATTTTAAAATAGAAAAGAAACTAACTGGGAAACTCGGTCGGACTGGGATTATTAGTACACCTCATGGGGTTATCGAGACGCCCGCTTATGTGACCGTCGGTACAAAGGCGACGGTCAAGTCCGTTACGCCTGAGATGCTCGAAAGTATCGGTGCGCAGGTGGTTCTCGCCAACACTTATCATCTGTATCTCGAGCCTGGTGCAGATCTCGTGTCTAAAGCTGGAGGTTTCGCCAAGTTTATGAACTGGCGAGGTCCTACCATGACTGACTCTGGTGGATTCCAGGTCTTCTCCCTCGGTGCGGCATTCGGCCAACGTGTGAGCAAGGTCGCCAAAGGCGAAGTAGAGACCAAAGAAGAAGACGGTGGAACAGGGAATCATGCCAAGCTCGTAAATATAGATGAAGATGGCGTGACCTTCAAGTCTCATATCGACGGCTCCACTCACAGATTCACTCCTGAGTCATCGATGAGTGTACAGTGGAAACTTGGCGCTGATATGATATTTGCATTCGACGAATGCACGAGTCCACAGGCAACATACGAGTATCAGAAGTCGGCCATGGAGCTCACACATAGATGGGCACTACGAAGTCTCGAAGCGCACGAGAAGCTCGACCCAGAAAATATTCAGGCGTTGTTTGCTGTGGTTCAAGGTGGACGACATCAGGACCTCCGGAAAGAATCGGCGTCAGTTTTGGCTAATATGAAAACTGACAACGGTGCTGAATTCGATGGTTTCGGTATCGGTGGATCATTCGACAAAGACGACATAGGCACCGCGGTAGCATGGGTGAATGAAAGTTTACCAGAAGGGAAGCCTAGGCATCTACTAGGTATCGGCGAACCGCTCGATATACTCGGAGCAGTAGAGAATGGCTGTGACCTATTCGACTGCGTAGCTGCGACACGCATCGCGCGAAATGGAAGTCTGTATACCCATGTGGGTAAGATAAATATTTTGAATGCAAAGTTTCGAGAGGATTTCACGCCGATAGAGGAAGGGTGCAAATGTTATACATGCCAAAACTACACTCGTGCGTATGTTGCACACTTATTCAGATCAAAAGAAATCCTGGCTAATACACTGGGCTCGATACACAACCTCTACTTCATGATGAATTTCGTGAAAGATATCCGTAAGTCTATGCTAGACGACACTTTTGAGGTATTTAAAGAAAATTTTATAAAGAATTATAATAGTTAGTATGGAAAGACCTGAACCAGGATTTTATTATCACTATAAGCATAATCCAGATGATGTCTACGATCACGCCTATGAGATCGTGAATGTATCTCGACATACTGAAACCGAGGAGTATCTCGTAGTTTATCGGCCTTTTTACAAGTCGGATTTTCTCGAACATGCCGATGCGAGTGCTCGTCCTATCGGTATGTTTATGGATATGGTGACAAAAGATGGTCAGACTTTTCCAAGATTTTCAAAAATCACCGATTCGACAATTATTGAAAAACTTGAGCAAAAGAAGCGGGAGATGTATAACTAAGTAGTGAAATTCAAAATCAAATCCGCCCCATTAGAAATAACGGAGCTTCGTCCTATTTCTAACGGGGTAAAAATACTCACCACATATGAAATTTAAACTTAAAAGTGAATTTGAGCCAAGCGGTGACCAACCAAGAGCTATCAAGTCTCTGGTGGATGGTCTCAAGAAAGGCTTCCAGAAGCAGACACTTTTAGGCGTTACCGGCTCCGGTAAGACTTTTACCATGGCGAACGTTATCGAGAGTATCCAGAAGCCGACGCTAGTCATTGCTCATAACAAGACTCTGGCGGCTCAGCTCGCTCAGGAGTTCAAAGAATTCTTCCCGGATAATGCCGTTCATTATTTCGTCTCATATTACGACTACTACCAGCCGGAGGCATACATTCCTCACTCAGACACATATATCGAAAAAGACGCCAGTATCAACGAAGAGATCGACCGACTCCGTCATGCTTCAACTCAGTCGTTGCTTACTAGGAACGATGTGATTATCGTCGCCTCAGTTTCATGCATATACGGTCTCGGATCTCCGGAGGAGTATAGAGCGAGCAATATGATGCTCCGGCCAGGCGATAAGACAACTCGCACCGAACTTCTCCAGAGACTTATTTCTATCCACTACGAACGTACGAACGCTGACCTAAACTCCGGAATGTTTCGAAGTATCGGGAGCGCCATGGTAGAAGTCATGCCAGTGTCGGAGAATTTCGTTTATCGTATCGTTCTCGAAGACAACACTATCACTGACATCATACTCATCGATCCAGTCAGCTCGAAAATTCTCGAGCATCCACCGCATATATTTATTTTCCCAGCGAAACACTTCCTAACGGATGGGACTAAAAAAGAAGCTGCCATCAAATCGATCAAAGAGGAACTCAAAGACCAGCTAGTAAAACTCGAGAAGCAAGGACTCGTTCTCGAAGCTGAACGTCTGAAACGTCGAACCAGTTATGACCTCGCTCTTATAAAAGAGGTTGGGTATTGTTCTGGTATTGAGAACTACTCGAGACACTTGTCGGGCAAGGCTCCGGGTGAACCACCTGAGACACTGCTTTCGTATTTCCCGCACAGTGCGGATGGCAAACCGGAATTCATGACATTTATCGACGAGTCACACGTGACTTTGCCACAACTCCGAGCTATGTATGCAGGGGATTCTTCCAGAAAGGAGACTCTAGTACAGTATGGTTTTCGTTTGCCGTCTGCCAAAGACAACCGACCTCTCAAATATCCAGAGTTCGAGGAGAGAATCGGTGCAGTCATATACACATCGGCAACACCTACAAACGTAGAAATATCAGAAAGTCAGAATGTGGCCGAACAGATTGTCCGTCCGACCGGACTCATCGATCCGTCGATCACTATAAAACCTATCCTCGAGGATCGTGATAGCGACTCGGCGGGACAGGTCCAGGACTTCATCCGTGAAGCTGAAGCTGAGATAGAGCGCGGTGGGCGAGTGCTCGCGACCACACTGACGAAGAAAATGGCCGAGGACCTGTCGGCATATCTGAAGGACAGGAAAATCAAATCTGAGTATCTCCATAGCGACATCAAAACTATCGAGCGCATCCAAATCCTAACAAAATTCCGTAAAGGTGAATTCGATATACTCGTCGGAGTAAACCTCCTTCGCGAGGGCCTCGACCTCCCAGAGGTATCACTCATTGGTATTCTCGATGCAGACAAAGAAGGGTTCCTGCGATCAGAGACATCACTTATCCAAACTATCGGCCGTGCAGCGCGTAACGTCGATGGGCGGGTGATACTTTACGCTGATAAGATAACTGGCTCGATGGAGCGGGCGATAGGAGAGACGACACGACGCCGTGAGAAACAGCTCGAATATAATAAGAAACACGGCATCACTCCGAAAACTATCAAGAAAGTCATTCGCGATATTACCGAAGGTATGGATAGTGAGCACGACAAGGCAGTGATGAGAGAACTCGCCGTAGACAAAGCCGTGTTCGACGTCGGTGATCCAAAAAAGCGCAGAGCCCAGATAAAAAAACTTATCAAACTCAAGGAACGCCAGATGAATGAGGCGGTGAAGTCTCTCGACTTCGAAACTGCGGCGATATTGCGTGACGAGATAAAGGCCTTAGAAAATATTTAAAATGAAAAGGACCCGCTCCCGCAGGTCCCCTCGTCTTATGTGAAGTCATAGCGCCACACCTTATGCAGATCCCTCTGCGGTATTGTGGATAACTTCACCAATTCATTCCGTCGTCACGAATGTTGACGACCTGTCCCAACCACGGCGTACTTTTTTGAGGAAACGCTGGAAACTCCTGCGCCAACTCTCCAAATACCACCTTGGCCATCCTCGACCCTTTGGAAAGAAGAGTACTGCTAGGGCAATGCCTGATATTGTCAGTATTGGCTCTAACATGACTCCACTGTTTTGAGGGTTCTTCCTTTGCGACCGGTAACGGCCGCCCACACCCCTGCTAAACCAGCAAGGAATCCGAACGCTGCGAACAAATCCATGAAAAACTGAAACGGGATTGAATTGCGGGCCCATTAAAGGCGGGTTCCCATTGCCTAAAGAACTGAGGCCACATAGTAAACCAGATTCATGATTTTGTCAAAATGTGGAAAAGAATGCTATGATTCGTCTACAACCCCCATATGAAAGTTCCGAGGGGGATTTTTGGGTCTCAATATATAAATCATGACAAATAAGAAACATGAAAATGTAATAAATGCTGGCGAGATAGTCGTCAGGGGTGCCAGGACACATAACCTCAAAAATGTGACCGTTTCGATGCCTCGAAACAAGATGGTGGTCTTCACCGGACTTTCTGGTTCTGGTAAGTCGTCACTTGCATTCGATACTATCTTTGCCGAGGGTCAGCGGCGGTATGTTGAGTCACTGTCTTCGTATGCTCGCCAATTTCTCTCACAGATGCCGAAGCCTGATGTCGATGAGATTACCGGACTTTCACCTGCTATCTCCATCGATCAGAAATCTCGCTCGAATAACCCTCGTTCAACGGTCGCGACCATTACAGAGATATATGACTATCTCCGTGTTTTGTATGCCAGAGTCGGTAGGCCGTACAGTCCCATATCAGGTAGTGAAATCAAGAAACTTTCAAATCAGGAGATCAGTGAGGTAGTCAAAAATATCATCAGAAAGTTGGCCAAGGGCGGTAATACTAACAAGATCGCTGGTGTCGAGTGGAACGAAACTCAGATTCATATCTACTCACCCGTGGTGAGAGGTAGGAAGGGCGAATACTATCAATACCTGTACGACCTCCTCGGCAAAGGTTACACCAAGATTCGTATAGATGGCGCGGTTAAAAGCCTGCGCGAGTCCATCGAACTTTCGAAAAACAAAAAGCATGAGATAGATCTACTCGTAGACTCATTTGCCGTGCATGAATTCCGCGACAAGCCTGAGGACTTCGAGATGCGTCTCGGTGAAGCCATCGAGCGTGCTATCGATGAGTCCGAAGGATTCGTCAGGATAATCGTAGGCGAGCCCGACAAGGTCAAAGCAGAGAAGGCAAAGTCTGTTGTAGAAGAAACACTTTTGTCTGCGAAGCTTATTTGCCCAGAAGATGGCTATGTTTTTCCGGAGATTGAGCCTCGTTTGTTCTCATTCAACTCTCCATATGGTGCATGTCCGGCATGTAATGGACTCGGGACGAAATATATTTTTGGCACCGCTCTATGCGAGACTTGTCATGGTGCGAGACTTCGTGAAGAGGCGTTGAATGTCTTCCTCGGGGGCAAAGAGAAAGGTGTGAATGTCGTCACATTCACCGGTATGACTATCCGTGACGCCTATCAATTCATCACGACCGTACCACTCAGTGCCAAGGAGCGTGAGATTGCTAGTGCGATACTCAAGGAAATCGAAGACCGTCTACAATTCATGTTAAACGTCGGACTCGACTACTTGTCACTCGACCGTCGGGCGAATACTCTCTCTGGTGGAGAGTCTCAACGTATCAGACTTGCTTCACAACTCGGTTCACGTCTTGTCGGCGCACTCTATGTTCTCGACGAACCAACTATCGGGCTTCACCAGCGTGACAACGACAGGCTGATCAAGACTCTCGAAGAACTCCGTGATCTCGGTAATACGATCATTGTCGTTGAGCACGACGAGGACACTATCTATGCGTCCGACTACATTGTCGATATCGGACCAAAAGCCGGCGTACATGGTGGGGAAATAATAGTGGCCGACTACCTCGAGGATCTCCTAACTGCCAAAACGAATAAGTCAAAATCTCGTACTCTCGCATACCTGCGTGAGGAAGAATTCATTCCTCTGCCGGAGAAACGTCGCGAGGCAGATAAAGGTTGGATAAAAATAAAAGGCGGAAAAGTTTTCAATATCGATAATCTAAACGTCGATATTCCACTCGGGCGTATGTCTGTTATCACCGGAGTATCTGGATCAGGCAAGTCTAGTCTCATGTATGAGATCCTCGACAAGAACCTGCGCGCAAAATTCGATAGGAAATACCGTTCTAACGAAGTGTTCAACTGTGCTTCGTTCTCTGGAGCTGAGTCCGTCTCACGTTCTATCCTCATCGATCAATCACCAATAGGTCGTACTCCACGTTCGAATGTTGCGACTTACACCGGTGCTTGGGGACCTATCCGTGACATGTTCGCAGAATCAGAGGAGGCGAGACTGCGCGGATGGAAGGCAAACAGATTTTCATTTAACGTCAAAGGTGGCCGGTGTGAAGCCTGCGAAGGCCGAGGTCTTATTTCCGTGGAGATGCACTTTCTACCGACCGTCTATGTGAAGTGTGACATCTGCGACGGTAAGCGTTTCGATAAAGAAACTCTCAAAGTAAAATACAAAGGCAAAAATATTTTCGAAGTTCTGAAAATGAATGTTGAACAAGGCTTGGCATTCTTCGAAGATATCCCAGCGATATATGACCGACTGAAAACTCTCGATGACGTCGGGCTCGGCTATATCGAGATCGGTCAACCGGCCACGACGCTCTCAGGAGGTGAAGCTCAGCGTGTAAAAATCTCGAGTGAGCTTTATAGACCGATGACTCAGCGTAGTATCTATCTCCTAGATGAACCGACTGTCGGACTACATTACGACGATGTGGCGAAACTTATCGAAGTCCTCGACAAGCTAGTGGTTCGTGGGAACTCCGTGCTTCTAATCGAGCACAACCTCGACTTGATCAAAGTCTGCGACTACATCATCGACCTCGGTCCAGAAGGCGGAGAAAATGGCGGTAAGCTCATGGCCAAGGGAACTCCAGAGGAGGTTGCTAATACCGAAGGCTCATACACTGGAAAATACCTCAAAAAAGTTTTAGTGAAGACGAGGAAGGCAATGAAAGGTTAAAAATCAGGAACCCCACAGGGGTTTCCTGCGGGGTTCGTTATG
Organism: uncultured Candidatus Saccharibacteria bacterium; assembly: GCA_964426385.1. Taxonomy (GTDB): domain Bacteria; phylum Patescibacteriota; class Minisyncoccia; order Phycocordibacterales; family CSBR16-119; genus CAYRQF01. The sequence continues at coordinate 85,027 of CAYRQF010000005.1, forward strand.
CTGGGTTGATGTCTCCAGCTATGTATTCTAGAGCGTCCAAGAGCGTCTTGAGTGTACTTGCAGCCACAATCACGACGCCGGTCAATACGAAGGGTAGGATGTACAGCATTAGTGCTGCAACCCACACGACTTTCGAATGGTCCAATTCCATGGTTCTATGCAGGGTGTTGCAGGTTCTGGCAAGAATAGTAACATGTTTATATATGGAACGAAAGAAGTTAACCAGATTGCCGGAGGGTCCCGGGGTATATATATTCAAAAAAGGATCAAAGATCTTGTATGTTGGACGTGCCACTTCACTTCGCGACCGTGTTCGTAGCTACTTCGGTGATGATCTAATGAATACTAGGGGTCCGATGCTTGTCGATATGGTTACTTTGGCGACCAAGGTTGATCACCTAGAGACAGAATCAGTTCTCGAGGCTATTATTCTCGAGGCGAATCTGATTAAAAAATACCAGCCAAAGTACAACACCATCGAGAAAGACAATAAGACTTTTAATTATGTTGTTGTTACAAAAGAAAATTTCCCGAGAGTTATAGTCGTTCGCGAACGTGAATTAGAGGTCGCAGACTATAAAGTTCAGGAAAGATTCGGACCATTTCCAAATGGACCGATCATTCGTGAAGGCTTGAAGATTATTCGTCGGATATTTCCGTTTCAGGATGATAGTTCGAGCAAGCGTGACCAGGAGGTTTTTTATAGGCAGCTCGGTCTGGCGCCGGATTTATCTAGAGAAGACGTCCGTCAGGAATACAAAAAAAGTATTAACAATCTCATACTTTTCTTCCAGGGCAAGAAGCAGAAATTGGTAAAGACTCTCGAGTCTGAGATGAAAAGACTGGCGAAGAAAAAAGAATTTGAAAAAGCCGTTCTGGTTCGCAATAAGATAAAAGCATTGGCTCATATCCAAGATGTATCGCTAATCAAGCAAGATGAATTGTTGAAGAAAGACAAAAATTTTAGAATTGAGGCATATGACATATCCCATATCTCGGGTACGAATATGGTAGGAGTTATGACTGTTGTTACGAACGGTGTTGCAGATAAGAATGAGTACCGAAAGTTTCGTATTCGTGGTTATGATAGCTCTAATGACGTTGGTGCGCTCACAGAGGTGATGAAACGCAGGCTCGGTCATCCAGAGTGGGTTTACCCCAATTTAGTCGTGGTGGATGGCTCCACAGCGCAAAAGCGTGCAATAGAGACTTTATTCAACCAGCTCGGCGTCCAGATACCTGTCATGGCCGTGGTCAAGAATGAGAAACATAAGCCCAAGGCAATCCTCGGCAATAAAGAACTCGCTCATGAGCATGAGAAGTCTATTATCCTCGCCAATGCTGAGTCGCATAGATTTGCCCTCGCATATCATCGTAACCGTCGTAGTATCACGCGTGGGCTCCCACGCGCAATCAACAACGAATTCTAACGGGTAAATGTTAGAATATCTCCATGGCAACAAGCGACAAAGTGCGTGTCGGCGTTATCCGTGGTGGTATAGGACCCGAGTACAACATATCTCTCGAAACAGGCTCTTATGTTCTGGCTCATATTCCCCGCGATAAATACAGACCCGTTGATATACTAGTCGACAGGGATGGATGCTGGCATCAGAATGGTATACCTTTCGAGCCGAATAATCTTGCTCTGCACGTCGATGTGGTGTTCAACTCCCTACACGGTAGCGACGGAGAGGATGGACGTATTCAGAAATTCCTCGAGAAGCTCAGTATCCCATTTATCGGTTCGGATTCTTTATCGTCCGCGATGACAGGTAACAAACAGGTTGCCAAAGAACGTCTCTCGGCTATCGGCTACAAAACCCCGAAGTACACAGTGCTCCAGAATTTGGGTACACACCTAGAGGGTAAGGAGCGACTCGACCATATTAGGCGGAAAGCTATGGAGGTGTTCAAGAAAATGAACGGTCCTTGGATAGTGAAGCCTATCCTCGGTTCTGCTACGACACATACATATCTCGTTACAACATTTGCGGAGCTTATATCCATACTCGATCACATATCTGAGATGTTCAGTGAGATTCTCGTCGAGGAATATATCCAAGGTCGAGAAGTCGCAGCCGCTCTCCTCGAGGGGTACAGGAACGAGACGCACTACGTTATGCCTCCGCATGAAGTGATCGGTAACCAGGACAAGACCCCTGGCCCTAAACCAATGAGCCTGCATAGGATATACGTCATCGGCAAAAACAAAGAGCACAAAGACAAAATAGAGGAGATGACTCGTCACATCCATAGAGAGTTCGGCCTCACAGACTTCTCACTCGTAGAATACATCATCACTCCTAGAGAGGAGATATACGTTCTCGAAGTGGACTCAGTCCCTATAATGGGCCGTGGCGCTGCGATGCACACCATGCTCGAGTCTATCGGTCTCGGGGAGGCGGACTTCATCGATCATCTTATCGGTAGGAATATTTAGTTTTTGAAAGCGAGGTCGTCTGATACTTTCGGCTGCTTGTATTTTTTCAATCCTTCTATTCCGGATGTAAAGAATTCTTGTAAGTATTTAATTTTTTCTTCGGGAGATAATTCCGTTTTTCCTTGTTTTGTTAGGAGCTCAAGACATGCCCCTCTTGCGTTAGAGTTTTTTAGAGCTTCGGCAAAATAGAAAACCCCATCAGTCAGACCATGTTTGTTTCGACGTCTAACCTCGTATTCCGTATCAGTTTCTATGTCGTGAATTATCAACGCTCCGCTTAGATCTGTTTTATCTTCTGGATCTTCGAATGCTTCAACGGGTATCTCGGCTAGACTGTATTCCTTGCCACTGGAGCTTGTGACATAGGCTTCTTTCACTTCGAATCTATTTACATATTCTTCCAGTTTTTCCATTACTGTATCCATCTCTAGTTCTGCAAGGTCTTTTTCCGAGACAGGAGGTGTGTCACTAGTTTCTGGCGCGGAGGTATCTTCGACAGGCACTTCTTCGATATTCGCAGCTTCTTCTGCAGCAGCATCGGCAGGTATTTCAATATCAGGCTCTACCTCTGTGTCAGAAATAGGCGGAAGAGTAGTTTCTGTAGTATTTACTTCAGCAGGTTTTCCTTCAGTATTGTCCGCTACATCTGGGGGAGAATCGACAGGTAATTCAGCAGAAGGCTTTTCTTCTTTTGGAGAGGTGGGCCCAGCCTCGTTCTTCTCATTTGCTTCCGTAGTCTTTCTTTCTTTTTCTTCACTGCTAATCCGGCGTTGTTCAGCTAGATAGTCCAGATTTGCATTTTGGCTATTCGTATTGATCCAATAATAAGTAGTGTTTGATCTGTCTGTAAACACTCTAGCTCTCTTGGTTTCGTCAACGGGGACATTGCCGTTATTAGCATCGACGCGCTGAATCATGTCTTCACTGATATGTAGACGTTCAAATTCTTGGGGACGGACAGTGCGCCAATTACTAAAGTCTTGAGCTTCAACCTGACCTCCTGCCAAGAATACAAGACCGGCCGTGGCGGCGGATTTAAGGATACCCGCCTCTCTTTTCTTTTGTATTTCCATGCACCCATTATATCAGTGCTATAATTTCAGTCTATGAAGGACAAAAGGCGCTGCGAATGGCCAGGGACAGATCTACTGATGATCGACTACCACGATACTGAGTGGGGGAAACCAGAGCGTAATGATGCGCGGATATTTCGAGCGATATTGCTCGACACATTCCAGGCCGGACTGTCGTGGCGGATAATCCTGAATAAACGGGAAAACTTTGCCAAAGCTTTCGACAATTTTGATTATGAGAAAATCGCCAGATACTCCGAGGCTAAGAAAGCGAAGCTTCTCAAAGACGCAGGAATCATACGTAATCATTTGAAAATAAACGGAACTGTAGAGAATGCCAAAGCTTTTATAAGGGTTCGCAAAGAATTCGGCACATTCAGCAAATACATCTGGGGCTTTGTCGATAACAAGCCGATCGTGAACAAGCATAAGGTTTCGAGTAGTATCGGCTCGACATCGCCACTTTCTGACCAGATCGCCCTCGATATGAAATCACACGGATTCAAATTTTGTGGCTCGACCGTGACCTATGCCTTCATGCAGGGGATGGGGATGGTAAATGATCATTTGACCGGTTGTTTTAGATATAAAGAAGTGAAATAAAAGAGAAAGCCGCTTGGGAGCGATTTTCTCCCAAGCGGCTAATGTTGCTGTAGCGATCAGTCGGTGTCTGTGTCCGAACCTCCATCATCGGAAGTGCCGTCACTGCTGTCGTCATTCTCGCGGCCGGTATCATCACGGCCGGAGTTGTCGTCCTTGCGGTCAATGATGTCTCCGTTGAGACTGTCACCGACCAATGCTCCGGAAAGGCTGCCGCCTGCGAGAGTGCCGATAACGATCGAGTCCGTGGCCGCCGCGACGACGAGACTCACGAGGAAGCTGTCATCGTTGGCAAAGAAATTCTGACTCAGTTTCTCGCAGTAGTGGCCAGTCCTGGGGTAAACAGTTTCGCCGCAATGGCGGCATTTCATCGGTTGGTCTGCCATGATCGTGTGTGTTTAGATATAAGCTATCTGTAAATGGTGAGTATGTCAATAAAAGCAAAAGACCCCTCGGGCAGGTCTTTCTGCAGAGGGGTCTTGGTGTAGTAGTGTTCTTGCACCTCAGGACGTGGCACCTATTGTCACCAGGAGGGTTACGAACACGTCTATGGCCAGGTACTCGTTCCATGGTTGTACGGTTGTGATACTGAGCAAGTCCGTTTGGGTCAACATGATGTACATGAAGAGTCCAAGGATGAAAGCGAAGACACATCTTGCGAACACGATCTGGTCTCCAATACCCTTTGAACGGAGACCTTGTATCGCGATCATGAACACGTAGACGTAGGGTATCCAGCCCACGATCACGAAGATGCGTTTGCTTTCGCGTCCAGATGCAGTAATGCCTACGAACTGTAAGCACACAACAACAATGGTTACTGCCCAGATGAGGGACAGTCGAATTGTCTTATGGGAAGGGGCGGTCAGTGTCATGGTCTGCAGTGGTTGGTTCGAGTTTAACTTTACGGAGAAATAGGGTAATGTCAAACGTCGAAGATTCGGTCACGAATCACTAAGTAGATTTCCTCGCTTTACTCAAAATCTACCAAGTGTTCGCGACCCCACCTCGCCTGTCTCGTTCCTCGACATGGCTCCGGCTTTCGAATCTCCCCGCAGACAAAGCAGTTTTCCTGCTTTACGGGTCCACGCAAGAAAAAAGGCCACCCGAGAAGGCGGCTCTTTTTTCAACGCGTGGTGTGTCATTAACAAAGTCCGAACCTATTACGAACAGAATCCTGATGCCGACTAATCGCACGCTCCGCGTGCGTGGTGGCTCGGAACTACCT
>CAYRQF010000006.1:0-28783 GCA_964426385.1 uncultured Candidatus Saccharibacteria bacterium
AACCTAGGACCTTCTCCTTAAAAGGGAGCTGCTCTACCAGCTGAGCTACAAGGGCGATTGGGTAAAAATAACATACTTACCCACGCGGGTCAATTTTATTCTTAGGGCACCAGATTGAAAACGAGAGGCCTGGAGAAAACACTGCCGTCGTTTATTTTCGTAATCTTTAGTGTCATAGTGTGTTGACCATATGTTAACTGATACGCCGGGAGGAACGCCATCATGCTTGTGAAGTGCGGTCCTGACCATGGATCGTAAGTAATTGTTGATTCTGAAAAGAGAGGAACAGAGACTCCGTTAAAAATAAACTCAAATGTGTATTGCCCTGGGCCACATGCAACATAATCGTCGTTAAAGAGCATCACATTCTTGTATAGAAATATTTGAGCATCCGGGTTATTCACATCCGCCTGGATATTCTGAATCAGGTCTGCTGCGACAGAAGGTGTTCCCATTTTCACTGGCCATTTTTGTGCTTGGATCTGGCCAGTAAAAGTGTCTCCCTGATTTATATAAGGTTCGAAGACTTTAATCGGACCTCTCGTACAAGGGTTAACTGTCGCCATGCCGGGACTTACAATTATCGTATTGTTATCTCCATTCAGACTCTGTGCGAACTGTTTCAACGTTTGACGATCAGCATAACGCTGTGGACTCTTGAACACAACGTCGTTCATACTCTCATACCAAAGTGCTGAACGTAAATGTGGTGTTGTGTCGACGAGACCCACGTCCCAGGTCATAGGGTCTGAGGTTACACCTGACTCGAAGGTGTTCTTTACCCTGTAAAGAAAAACACCGTCTAGGTTGAGGTCGGTAAATAAATTCAGACTATCCAGACCAGTGTTAGTTCTGCGCTCCAATAGAAATTCGGGTACAGTGTTGGTGTTACCGTCGATACCGAGATTATTAACAGACGGAGACTCTATGGCTCCCAGAGAGTGTGTCCCACCCGATGTCAACTGTGGCATAGCCACCCAACCAGCCCGAAGTTTCTGCCACACAGAAAAATGCCCACCATACGAACCGTCACCCATGATGCTGTATTTGTTCCCCTGCTCTATGGACATGCACTCTGATGGGACAGACACAGGTCCAGACTTACAATTGAGGAGATTATCGTGTAGAGCGTTGAAGTTATGCCCCGTCTCATGAACATACAAATAGTCAAAATATGAAAGATTTCCGTTAGCAGAAGTTAGATTTTCGTTATATTGATATGTTAAAAATCCGACACGAGCCACAGGTATGTTGTACGAGCTACCGTTAATCCAGTACGAAGCAGTGCCTATGCTAGCTTCTCCACTACTGGCCTGCGGGCCACCATTTATCAAGAAGACCAGCTGGTCATATCCGGACAAATTTATATTATTACTAGCAATATAATTCGCGATCTCTGGTGTAGCATAAAACACACTAATACTCTGCTCGGGGCTTGAGACCCAACCAGTAACATCCCCTGAATATGCTATTTGATCATAAGACTCTTCTAACAAAGCACTTTTAATCCTGCCGTTAAATATATATTCTTCGAGTTCTTCTGGGGCTGGAAGGTTCGAAGTATCTCCTGTCATATCAACTGGTATAACAAGTGCGCAGAAATTTATATTACAATCGTTTGTTTCGAAACCTCTGGACTCAGAAGTCCCCGACTTCTTATTGACAACGGTGTGGACGCCCCTGATTGATTTTATTTTTGCTGGACTCAGACTTACCAGTAGCTCCTTTGATCCACGAGATACAGAAACGACACCAGCTAGCTCAACAGTTGCCCCGTCGATACTCGCAGGCAATTCGCCATTTATATTCTTCAATTCATAAACCTCACCACGAGACACCAGAGCGAACTTTAGATGATTACCCTCTTCTTTCTTTAGATCTTCACTGTAATAAGCTTCGATTTTTCCTTGGAGTGTTGTGATTGGAGTACTTTTACCCAATCTTTCGACGTGTTTAGTGAGAAGAGTTCTTTCGCTGTTAGTCATGGTTAGCGCCTGCACTCTAACCGCACGCGATGTAGCGGCCGCTTGAGATGTGCGCAGACTCTCCTCGTGATTCGCGATAGTGTTCGCCGTAGTATCACCTGTCGCCACGACACAAAATGCCACGATAAAAACGATAAGGAAAAATAGCGGCATGTCTTGCTTTGGCATAGTCAAATTTTAGCACGACAAGAGCAAACCATTGCAAAAATACCTGTGAACGAATAAAATGTCTTCATATCAACTAACCGTATTTGTAATGAATAAAACAACCCTTATATCTATCGCGGTAGTCGTGGTCGCTGTTATTGTCGCCCTCGTTATCCTCCAGAAAGAGGCAGCAAAGCCGAAAATCTATGACTCGTTTGCAGCATGTCTCGGAGAGAAAGGTGCTACATTTTATGGAGCATTCTGGTGTCCTCACTGCGGTGACCAGAAAACTCGCTTCAAGGGATCTGCGAGCCTCCTTCCATACGTAGAGTGCTCTAACGCTGACCGAAGCCCAACAGAAGCCTGCCTCGCAGCTGGCATAGAAACGTACCCAACCTGGGAATTCGCTGACGGTAGCAGACTAACAGGTGCTCAGTCACTCGAGACCCTAGCTGCCAAAACTGGATGCGTCCTACCAACAGGGGATGAGACCGAATCAACAGATGGTATTGGAGAATCATCTAGCGCCACAAACTAATGTCCGCCGAATTCATCAACACTACAAACATTCTATTTTCCATTGGAACAGTTATTTTCCAAGTAGTTTCGTTGATTCTGATAATCGGCCTAATCTCCAGAGACCGCGGGCCGATATTTGCCTGGATGGCGAAGAATACTCTATGGCTCGTATTCCTAGTATCTCTCGCCGGCATGATCGGTAGCCTTATTTATCAATACGTCATCGGCTATCCACCCTGCATGTGGTGCTGGTACCAGAGGATAGTCATGTACCCTATAGCCATACTCTCCTTTACCGCCATTGTTAAGAAGAAGGCCACGGATATCTTCGATTATTCTCTCATTCTATCCATAATCGGAGCTATATTTGCTGCTTTCCACCTAACAGAGCGATTCATCGGTAACGACCTGACATCTTGCGAAGCCTTCGGGCCATCCTGCCTAGAACTTCTAGTAAACGGCTTTGGTTATATAGATATCCCGGTCATGTCGTTCACTTTCTTCGTCTTGATGATACTGCTACTAGTGAACAAGCGTAGGTTCACAAAGGCATAGTCTCTACTCTTTCTTTTGTCTTGGGACAAAAGAAACAAAAACCCAAGACCCAGTATAGAAACACCACTAGGACTATCCCACTAGTGGTGTTTTTATACTGAGCAATGTCCTTTACCCTCACAGCGGAGCAAGATATAAATTTTTATAATCCGAGAACCTACCGGAGGCCCGCGGCCGTGAGGGCGCGCGCCAGGATGGACCAGCCTCTCGCAGGATTATAAAAATTTATATCTTGCGAAGCGACTTTTCCACAGTTATGTCCTTTATGTCTTTTACATTTTCTAAATAAAGAATAGAATCTATTATGTAGATAACGTTGCAACCAACCCACTATCAGCCATATAGGCTAAGTGAAGAAAATATTATTAGAGCTTACGCTCTCAAATATGGGTTCCTGGTCAGTCGACGGTGTACCAAGATGCACAACATCTACGAAAGTGCCCGATTACGAAGTTTGAGATTTGTACCTTGTGAGTAATTTATAGCTTGATATCAATTCCCTTGATATCACAATGACGCCTGTTCTTTCCTCGCAACAGAGCGGCGACCTGCTTATTTTGCCTTTTTATGGCCAAAAGTGATCAGATCGCCGCTCTTTTGTATTTTTACCCTTGATTTTACCCCCACACCAATTGCTTCATCATTTTGCCTTTTCAAAACAGGTCGATCAAAACCCGAGAGTCGGTATAAAACCCCTATAAAATATAAGATTTATGGCAAAATAAAAGGCTATGAAGTAATTGGTGTTGGGGTTTAAAGGCTTTTTAGGAGATACGCCTCTAGATTTGGCCCTAGCTCGAGACCCAAATGACTCTCATGGAAGAAACTTGTCAATTTTCGAGACATATCAACAAGTTCATTCTCTTTATAATTACTGCCGTATTGCTTGGACTTGTTATATACAAATGCCGACAACCCCGTACTTTTCATATCAGCTGAACGCTTCACGAACAGGAGATTCTTGGTCTGCCATATGAGAATATTTAGCACCTCCTCGGCAGAAATCCCCGCTCGGAGCGCCCTCTGGAGCATTACCCAGGTATTTTTCTTATCCCTCGCCCCGAATGCATCCGTAATACTAAATATATTGAATTTTGACTTCTCTATCTTTGGCAAATCATACGTTTCGAACTTTTCTGCGTTCTTTTTCAGATTCGTCGAGGCATCCTTGAGCATGGCGATCTCCTTTAGAACAAATATATTGTCAGAGTCCTGCATATCGCGCGCTCGCTCGACGATTAGCTCACCCGCCTCTGTATCTACTAGCGAATCCAGAACCACAACATACTTTAGAGAGAAAAGGTCTCCGCCACCGAGAAAATTGGCAAACACTTCTGGGTTAAAACTGTCGTCATTCATATAAAAAAGCTCACTTTCTTGGTGAGTTTTGAGAAGCTTCGCTAAAACTTCTTTTTTCCTGTCCTGATTGTCCCCCACTAGAACGTATAGCATCCTACTAGAACCAGCGCCTTACTTTCTTCTTGTACTCATGATAAATGTCACCATGTCGCTCTGCCATGAGATTCTCTTCGCGATACAGATAGAAATAATCTACGACAACAACAGATAGGATCGACGCGAGCACTACGAAGACGGAGTTCAAGATTATACCTAGACCGACGAGGAGAAGCGCGAGGCCGACGTATTTCGGATTACGGCTGAACGAATACACTCCTTTGGAAATATGCTCGACGTGAGTAACTTCGCCCCTCTTGCGTCTGACAGAATACTTGCGACCTACATTCTCTGCTGAGAAAACGATGAGTGTCCCCATAGCCACAACGAATATTCCGAGATACTGATTCCACGGTTCCGCGAGGAACTTGAACGGGAAAACCATATCTAGCACAACGGCTACTATTAGCGCGGTCCCGAAAACTACTGTCGAGTATGAGCTCAGGTTTGATATAGTATTGTCTTTGCGAGTCTCCATAGATATAAGTATATTTTGAATCGAACACTAACGCAAGAAACTTACAAGTCCTGCCACGATGCCCCGATGGACTCATTGACACTTATCGGAACAGGCGACTTGAAGTGAATAAATGATTTCTCAAAAACACCTTCCATCTCCTCGCGGATTATCTGTCTCGCGCTATCTACCGACGCATCGGTTACTTCGAATATGAGTTCGTCGTGTATCTGTAACACCAGATGGACAGACTCGAGTAGACCCTCTTTGCGTAGTCGCTCGTCGATGAAACGCATAGCGAGCTTGACCACGTCAGCTAGCGTACCTTGGATGGGGGCGTTGATAGCTGTACGCTCGGCCATCTTCTGGATGAACGGTACGGATGAGTTGATGTTACGGAAGTAGCGTCTACGGCCGAACAATGTCTCTGTGTAACCGTGAGTCTTGGCGTACTCGATCGTACCATCGAGGTATCCTTTGAAACTTTTGAACTGGTCGAAGTAGCTCGCATAGAACTCGGCGGCTTCCTTCTGTGTGCCACCAAGGTTTTTCTTTAGCGCATTCACACCCATCCCATAGAGGATGCCGAAGTTGATGACTTTGGCGTGTCGGCGCATCTCTTTGGTGACATCCGACATCGGAACTTTGAACACCCTCGAGGCCACTGCCGTGTGCACATCTTCACCTTTTTGGAAAATCTCAGTCAGCGTCTCATCCTTTGAGAATATCGCTGCGAGACGTAACTCCATCTGGGAATAATCGAATGACAGGAATTTATGGCCATCATCAGCGATGAATGCTCCTCGGATATTTTTGCCGAGCTCTGATTTGATCGGGATGTTCTGGAGATTCGGATTATTCGATGAGAATCGCCCAGTAGTCGTGCCGTGCTGGATGAAGTCAGCGTGGAGCCTGCCATCACTCGCCACCATGTCCGGGATCACGTCTATGTATGTCGACAGTAGTTTTTGAAGCTCGCGATAGTCTATGATTTTTTTTATGATTGGGTGCGATTCTTCTATCTTCTCGAGTATGTCGATCTGAGTCGAGTAACCGCCGGATGCAGACTTTTTGACCCCCGCCGTAGGGAGAGATAGCTTTTCGAATAAGACTTCCGAAAGTTGCTTCGGTGATTTGATATTGAATTCCTCCCCAGCAAGTTTATGAATGTCTTTCTCGAGACCGTCTAGCACGGCATGATAGTCTTTCGAAAGCTTCTCTAGATACACCTTATCTATCTTGATACCGTGAGCCTGCATCGCCTCGACTACGCTTATGATAGGTTCTTCTATTTCCGAGTAGACTTGCTCGAGGTTATTCTTCTTGAGTCCTTCGGAAACGAACTTTTTCGCAGTCTCTACGTCATCAGTCTGTGCAAATGCAAGGATCTCCTCTACGTCAGGATTCGTTCTCTCGGAGTCGAGGAGCCAGGTCGCTATCGAGAGCTTTTTCAGTTCCCCAGCATCCATCTCAGGTGTCGGAGTTGTGGCGGTGCTCTGAGTTTGGAGAACACTGTGAAGTCTCGGGACAAGCGAGCGAAATTCTAACTTTTTAAAAAGTGCTTCCACGGCTGCAGTAGAGATAGTCTCCTTCCAGCGATCTGGAGGAATCGTGAATTCTATTGGCACATCTCGAACGATGGTAGCCAGGATTTTAGAGAATCTCGCCTCCTCTTCTTTTGTTCGCAATAACTCGATTATCCTTGGACTTATCCCAGCCTCACGAAACGGCGCATCAGACTTCTTGAGCTTTTTGTACATATCCTCTATCGTGCCGAATTTGGTGATGAGAGTTGTCGCAGTCTTCTCGCCGATACCGGGCACGCCGACGATGTTATCAGATGGGTCACCTCGCAAGCCCTTGTAGTCTGGCAGAAGCTTCGGGGAGAAACCGAACCTCTCTACGACTGCCTTATCATCGTAGAGAACTGTATCGGTAAGTCCACGTTTCAAGGTAAACACTTTGACCTGAGTCTTGTCGACGAGCTGTAACGTATCCATGTCGCCGGAGGCGATGATCACCTCGTTGGTTTTATCCTTCTTCAAGAGTTCGGCGATTGTGCCGAGGAGATCGTCGGCCTCGTAGCCCTTCTTCTCATAACGCGGAATAGAAAATGCGTCCATGATGTCGCGGGATTCGTTTATCTGCTCTATCAGACTATCGTCTGACTTCTTACGATGGGCTTTATAACCGTCTGAGAGCTCACTCCTGAAAGTCCCTCCAGGCAAGTCATAACAAGCTATGATATGGTCGGGCTTGAGGTCTTTTGCGATAGAGAGGATCATCGATGCGACACCGTAGAGTGCCCCCGTAGGCTTCCCTGACGATGTGGCGAAGTCGGGGATGGCATGATAGGCACGATGAAGTATCGCGTGGCTATCGAGCAGAACTATTCTTTCTTTATATTTTGATTTCTCTTTCATTTTCACTTTTGTGGGCAAACTCTACTCGACGAACGGCACCGAGATCGGTTTTCATATTGCTCGGCCACTCGATAAATATAATGTTGCGAGGATCACTCGCATACCCCTCGAACGCTATAGCTCGGAGCTCAGCCTCGTCTTCTATCCTGTATGCGTCTATGTGGATCAGTCTGTCCCAAGCGAAACCAGCGGGAATCTCATAGTTCTTCTGAATGACAAATGTCGGACTGACTACACTCTCTTTGATACCGAAGAATTCGCCCACACCCTGCATAAATGTCGTCTTGCCGGCACCCAGATCACCCACCAGCTCTATTATAGTGCGACTGGTTACTGGACCGTTCGAGAGCTCTCGCATGAACTCCCCTGCGAGTTTCCTGGTCTCCTCGGCACTAGTTGATATAGCTAACATCAGTCTATTTTAGCACAACACAAAAGACCCCGAACTCGGGGTCTTTTGTGTTATTGGTAGATATTATCTAGCAATCTTGAGAGTAGTTTTCTTGATATCTTTCTTCTTGTAGATAAGGTTAGCGAGTATGACGATGAGGGCGATGCCTCCTGTCAAAACTAGCCATCCGATTATGCTCTTTGGGAAGAATGATGCACCTGATCCACCAGCATTTCCTACCTGATTATTCTTGCCCCCACTAGTGCTTCCTACTACGGCTGCATTAGTTGAGACCTTCAGGATTAGAGAGTTAACTGACTGGATACGAGTGTTGCCCTGTATCGGGTGATCGTATGTTGCTTCGACGACTGTTACTAGGAATGTCTCGTTAGCGAGCTTCTCGTAAACTTCGGCTTCGATAGTGAAGCTCTGTTTTGAGAGAGCTGTCATAGCTGGGATCTCGACTTCGATCTTGCGATCAGAAACGATAGTTCCGAGCTGAGAAGATTTCGCTGTGAGGCCTGGTGGTAAGTCGATAGAGACAACGATGTTCTTTACTGTCGAAGTGTGGAGGTTCTGGTATACGACCTGGATAGGAACAGTACTTCCAGGGGCAACTTCTTTTGCGCTAGACACAAGAGAGATGTCGAAGTACTGGATAGTTTCGATTATAGATGGTCCGTCATTTTCGTCAGATTCATCCTCGTTACCATTCTCGTCTTCATTGTCCCCTTCGTCTTCGTTATCAGATGAACTATCTTCTTCATTGTTTCCATTGTTAGAACCTGTATTTGTGTTCGTATGGATAACACCGACAGAGTCAGTTACGAAGGCTTTGTATTCACCCTCTTCACCGTTACTAGATATTAGTCGGAAGAAGTAAGCGCGCCCCGGAGTAAGTCCATATATCTGAGCAGAGACGATACTCTGGTGTGAAGTGATGACACGGTTAGCTGTTCGGTTACCTAGGAATGTCGTAGATCCCCATTCGAACCAAACAGTCTGACTACCTGAGTCATTAGTTACAACACCGTTGATTATCGCAGATGTAGTCGTAACACTAGAAGCATCTGTGGTGAGGATAGACCCTACACCATCAGAGTCATTGTCGTTATCGTTGTCATTATCGTTGTCGTTACCAGAGTTGTTGTTGTCTTCATCAGTTCGGAGACTCTGGATACTTCCACAGTCATCATCGTTACCATCTACTTCCTCAGCACATGCACGATAGTAGTATGTAGTATCGTCATTAAGACCGCTGATAGTTCGAGAGAAAGTTCCCTCGTCATCAGTTGTTCCAGAGATAGATGCTGTATGATCTAGGTCATCAGAATCATTTCCCCATTCGAAGTATCTTTCGTAATCTTCGGATTCGTCGAGATCTGTTATCTCTCCGCGTAGAGTCGCAGAGTCGTCATCGACGTTAGTTTCAGATAGAGTTGAGACGTTCAAAGTATCGCTGTCGTTATCGTTGTCATCGTCATTGTTACTACCACCTCCGTTATTTGTCGGATTGTCTTCGTCACACGGAATAGGCACACCGTGTGAGTATCCGCGGATACAATCGGCAGCCTGTACTGTATTAGAGCCAGCAAAAACAAATACAGTCAAGACGACTATCGAGGCGATTATGGTTGTATTTATATTCTTTTTCATAATGTTTTTATATCTTATTAATGTCTTTGAACATCTTCTAAATTCTCGATTGATTTCTCAATCAAGAACTTAGTCGATGTGGCGAGGTTTGAAGTCCCTCGCCACTTAGACATGAGTTGAACCGACTACTTCGGTTGCTTAGTGGATGATCACACCGTGGCTGACACCACGAGTGAGACCGCGGCTACGCTCGAGACCTCCGCTTCGGCGGCCACAACCGCCTCCGCAGTTGTTGCTACCACAACTTCCGCAGCCCGCAACAATGCGACTGCCTTGGTTGTTGAACTTGATGTTCGTAGCCTCGGTCGGGTTGAGCTCATTGTCAGTGCCATGACGAATCCCAAGGTGGGTTGTCGCACGCTCCTGGCTGTTCGAAACAGTTCCGTCACCATACTCTGTAACGACCTGATCGGTGCGCTTCACCTTCATGGTGGAAACCTTGTCCCGCAAGCGATAGTTGCTGGCAGTATTGATCATGGTTTCCTGACCAGCAGCAGTTTGCACTACAGCTACCGCTTGGTTGGGGTCATTCGGATCGAAGGCCGAAGCGGCACTTCCACCTTTGGCCGCGCTCACGGTTGTCGGATCCACGAAGGTCTTGTAGGTACCGTCTGCCTGCAGGATCCCGATCGAACCATCCGAATTGCGGATTTGGCTCGGAGAACCTGAAGGAAGATTCGTAGTGGCCGAAGCTGGCGTGGTCTGCGCTGTAGCGGCACCTGGTGCGGGTTGCTTGAGCAGGTTCGGATCGCCTGTTGTGCTCACGCTCATCGCATAGGTCGCCGTCTTCATTGTGCTGTCGATTGGAGCAGCTACCACCGGCGCAGGTGCTTGTTGCAACTGCACGAGCTGAGGCTGTCCGTTCACCAAGGCCACAACGAAGTTAGAACCGTTCGAACCAGGTATGATCGTTCCGACAGGAATGTTCACCAGGTTGTTGCCTGGGGTTGTTCCTTGCGGAGGTGTCGTCTGGGTCGTGGGTGTAGCGCCACCTGTAGTTGCCGTACTAGCGGTCTGCGGTGTCTGCGTCTGTGCGAGGCTTTGTTGGCCAGGCGCATTCGTAGCTGCAGGTTGCTGACTTGGCTTCTTCTGGTCGAAACCAGTGATGTAGAACGGACTGTTCGTCCGGCTATCGATCGCCATGAACGGCACCATCTTGCCTTTGAGGCTTGGGTCGTTCGGAGCGAGCACATCAAGCTTCGCGCACAGTACTGACATGGTGGTGTCCTTCGCCGCTTTGCGGTTCTGGAACTTCACCTCGCCGAAGTACATGGTCGCGGGCTGGGTGTACTTGCTCACAGCCATCGTGTGGGGCATGCCCGCCGCCGTGATACCGGTGCGGAAATCCTTCATCGCCTGAGCGTCGAGCTGAAGGCTCGAGGTCAGGCTGCCGACGGACGCATCGAATTGGGTGGTGGACATCTGCGCTTTCGCACAGATAGTGCCGAACATGAGGGTTACGGCCAAGAGGAAATGCTTCGCTTTCATGGTTTTACCGCTATGCGGTGGTGTTTGGTTGCGTTTCTATGTAGTCGGTTCAATTGTCAGTGTGCTAACTGTGTTCTGAACCTTTGCTAGTATCATAGCATATCCTATGATTTATGTCAAGGGCTTAACCTACTCCCCCTATAGTGTTTTCACCAACTAAAATAACGGTTTTTTGGCCCTTTCCTATATACTATATTTACCTATATGCCTATATTTGACGATCAAAAACAGGATAAGAAGCTTGAGCTTTTGTACCTCCAGGAGGAGGAGGCACTTGCCAAAACCCTTGCCGAGACCAAATACCATATTCCTTATGTCGATTTGGGCAAAGTTGTACTCGAAAATGAGGCTCTGAAGGCCGTACCCGAAGATGTCGCCAAAAAGCTCGAGGTCGCACCATTTAACATAGCTGGCAGGAAGCTCCTCATCGCCGTCCGGGCACCAGAGCGTGCTGGGATAGATGATTTCGAAGCCGAACTGAAACGCAAGGGCTACCTCGTCAGCTGGTTCATGGCGTCGCACGCCTCACTCGTCCGTGCCTGGGACAGGTATGATGAGATTTCACAGGCCGAGAAGATCAAAGCAGGAAGTTTGGAGATCTCCGGCGAGATGCTACTCAAAACTGCCGAGAAAATAAAACTCCTCGAAGACATCAAGGTTTTAATCGACTCGACCAACAACGAAACATCGACTCATCGTGTTTCGAAAATTATCGAAATAATTTTCGCCGGAGCTATCGCCCTCGGAGCATCTGACGTACACATCGAACCTGAGGATGGTCATGTTCGTCTACGTATCCGTCTCGATGGGATCCTCCACAACATCACTTTCATCGAGTACAAGACTTTCGAATTCATAAATTCCCGTTTGAAACTTCTCTCAGGACTCAAACTCGCTCACAACAAGGCCCAAGATGGAAGATTTTCAATATTTGTAAACGGAGAAGAGATCAGTATGCGTACATCTATCATCCCTGGAGCTTTCGGCGAAGGTATCGTCATGCGAATCCTGAATCCGAAGTCTATCCAAGTAGACCTAGAGGACATGGGTATCGAGAAAAAGATTTATCGCATCATCTCCAAAGAAATCGACAAGCCAAACGGTCTCATCCTCATCACTGGTCCGACAGGATCCGGTAAGTCGACATCTCTCTATGCGTTCCTACGCCGGATATACTCTCCAGAGATAAAAATCCTCACCATCGAAGAGCCTGTAGAGTATCACCTCGAGGGTATCACCCAGACACAGACTGACCCAGAGCATGGATATGACTTCCTCGAGGGACTCAAGTCTGCGCTCCGCCAGGACCCTGACGTGGTGATGGTCGGAGAGATCCGCGATGGCGAAACAGCGAAAATAGCTGTGGAGGCCTCACTTACCGGACACCTCGTTTTCTCGACGCTACACACGAACAATGCCGCTGGTGTTGTTCCTCGTCTCATAGATCTCGGAGTCAATCCGAAAATTCTCGCCTCTGCCCTATCTATGGCGATCGCCCAGCGACTCACAAGAAAACTTTGTAATAAATGTAAAGTAAAACGTGCCGTGACCAAAGAAGAAGAAGACCTCATTCGCAAAACGCTCGCTCGCGCAGAGAAACTCGGCAAGGATCTGACAGAGTATGGTGTCGACTCGAAACAAAAGTACGACCTCTACACAGCACCCGGATGCCCAGCGTGCAACGGCATCGGCTACAAGGGACGTATCGGTGTCTTCGAGGCGATCATGGCAGACGTTGCCATCCAGAACATCATGCCGATGAATCCTTCTGAGAAAGAGATCAAAGATATCAGTGAGACCCAAGGCATCCTCAACATGGTGGAGGATGGACTGATCAAATGCATCACCGGTATCACGTCGATAGAGGAGCTCAAAAAAGTTGTCGACATCTACGAGTACGTCGAAGACGAAGCAGTGTCACCTCCGGCAAAATAAAAAACCTCATGAGAAAGACCCGGACGAATCCGGGTCTTTTCTGTTGGGGCTGAACCCTTACAGTCGCAGTAGCCGGTGCCCAAAGATGGCAACAAGCGCACCGACGCCAATGACGAAACCGAACAGCGCACGACCGAACACCATGAAGGCGGTGTTAAGATCGTTCACCTGATCCAACGGCGACAGCAGGTGGAGGACATTGAATTCCACCACCCCGCAAGCAACAAGGATGGAACCAAGGATGAAGCAGAAGAGCTTGGAAGGTATTGATGGCGTGTTGGTCTTCACGGTCGTCATGACGGTTTGGTTTTTACCAAGTTTTAGCTTGGTGGTTTGTGCAAAGTTACCTAAGTATATTATACCATAGTAGACCGTACTAGTCAATGGTATATTTTGAGTATTAAAAAAGCCCTTGAACCTCTAAATAATCCTTCTATCCGAAGATAGAAGTAATGACTTCGCTAAGGATAGCTGCAGTAACTCCACCCGAAAGTGGTAACCATTGCGTCCTCGTTGAGGCCATATGAACTGTGCCCGATTACTTAGAGGTTCAGAGGCTCTTTTCGACAGGTCTGTAATGTATCACACCTGAAAAGCTTGTAAAGCTCTAAAACCCTTTTATTTTGTCAAAACATCCCTAAAAAATAAGTAGCTTCCAGGATTTCCTGAAAAGCCTTACTAGTTCAACAGAAATGCTATACTGAAGACGTCTGGTTTTTAACTTTATTGCGTTACGGGTTTATATATAACATATTTGGCACAGCTTGTCAAGCTAAATTCACCCTGAAGCGAATTGTAATAGTATAGATTATGGAAAATGACATCTTTTTAGACAATCAGCTCCGTCCAAATACTTGGGACGAATACATCGGCCAAGAGAAGATCAAGCAGAACCTCCGGATCCTCATCCAAGCCGCAGAAGAACGGAACCACGCTCCGGAGCATATTCTATTTCACGGACCGGCAGGACTCGGCAAGACCACCCTCGCCCACCTCATCGCCAAAGAGTCTGGTCGTCAGATACGCATCACATCAGGACCCGCGATCGAAAAAGTCGGCGACCTCGCCAGCATCCTCACCAACCTCTCACCAGGCGACATCCTCTTTATCGACGAGATACACAGACTGAACAAGATGGTGGAGGAGATCCTCTACCCCGCCATGGAGTCTGGGGTACTCGATATCATCATCGGCAAGGGACCATCTGCACGAACTATCCAGCTCGACCTCCCTGCTTTCACTCTCATCGCAGCGACCACTCGTCCCGCCATGATGTCCGCACCACTCCGAAGCAGATTCTCGGGAGGAGTTCACCGTCTCGAGTTCTACACACCAGAAGAAATGGAGAAGATTCTTTCCCGCTCCGGAAAAATCCTCGGAGTAGACACTAATGATGAAGCGATAAAAGAAATTGCCAAAAGAAGTCGCTTTACACCCCGAACAGCGAACTACTTCTTGAAGCGTGCTCGTGACTACGCACAGGTTAATAAGAGCAACCTTAGTTCTGAAAACGTAAAGAAGGCTCTAGAGCTCCTCGGTGTAGATGATGTCGGACTATTCGAGACAGATAGAAATGTTTTGAAAGCACTCATTAATAAATTCAACGGCGGGCCCGTAGGTCTCGGCACACTCGCCGCCGCAACGAGCGAAGAAGAGGCGACGATCGAGGAAGTCATCGAGCCATACCTCATCCAGCTCGGATTCATCGAGCGAACTCCGAGGGGGCGAGTCGCAACGGATAAAGCGTATATGCATTTAGGAATAGAAAAATAACATGGGATCAACACATAAAAAACTAGGAAAGATGGCAGACAATAACGAGAAGAAGTCCAAGATTTTTGGAAGACTTGCGAAACTTATTTCTCTCGAGGCAAAAAAAGCAGCTGGTAATCTAAGTTCTCCGGGGCTCAAAGCTGCTATCGAAAAAGCGCGCAAAGAAAATATGCCGAGCGACAACATTGAACGTGCGATCAAAAAAACCGATGGCGCAGATCTACAACCTGTTATATTCGAGGCATACGGACCCGGAGGAGTCGGCGTCATCATCACAGCACTTACTGACAACAACAATAGAACGGCTCAAGAGATGCGTCACGTGCTAGACCTCCAGGGAACGGCTCTTGCTGGTGTTGGATCTGTCGCTTGGAACTTTACGAAAAGTCCTGATGGTGAGTGGGTCGCTAATATGAAAACAGGATTATCTGCAGAAGACTCAGAAAAACTTTCACTCCTCATAGAAGCAATAGAGGATCAGGATGACGTCCAAGACGTTTACACCAGCGCGGAATAGATGTTTCTATATTTACACGACCGTTTTTTATAGAAACATAATGCTAGAAATGCAAAAGCCCCCGAACGGGGGCTTCGCGCATCCATGTGGATGAGGGTCTACTCGCCAAGGATCTTCTCCAGAGCTTCTACCAAGGCTGTGTGCAAGCCTTTACTGTTCTTGTCGAAGGCATGAACACCAAGGGACGCCGCCTTGGCCTGCATCCGTGCATCGCCGGTGAGAAGGATCGTCTTGTTGCCGTTCTGGCCCAACTTCTCGATCATGTCCTCCAGTTGGTGCTTTTTCGGATCGATGACGATGCTTTCGATGGTTCCACCGAAGACGATCGCCTCGTAGCCCATTGGCTCATCCAACGTTTTCAGCGCCGAAATCTCGAGCGCCACAGGTGTGTAATCATGGTCGCCCAAGATTGTTTTGAGGGTGCGTCTCATCTCCGACGCTTTCTCTATCAGTAAGATTTTTGCCTTCTTCATGAGTGGTTGCTTTTCATGTGTTTATAGCACAGAAAGTATCTTTCGTCAAACCCTAGTCACTATCCGCCAGAACCTATACACTTATTCCATGAAAATCATCGGCATTGATCCTGGATACGAACGCATCGGCATCGCGGTCTTGGAGAAGAATCGTGGCGACAAGAAAGAGACTCTTCTCTATTCGACGTGCTTCAAAACCTCGGCGAAACTAGCTTTGCCTGAGCGAATACTTCTACTCGGCTCTGAAATAGATTCTGTTATCAAGAAATTCTCTCCCGAAAAACTCGCCATTGAAAAACTCTACTTCGAGAACAATCAGAAGACCGCTATGGGTGTCTCGGAGGCCCGAGGCGCAATAATTTATGTCGGCAGGAGCAATTCTCTCGAGATACTCGAATACACTCCACTTCAGATCAAGAGCGCTGTGACCGGGTACGGTAAAGCGACCAAGGATCAGGTGCACACCATGGTCTCGAAGCTAATTAGTTTGCCAAAAGAAATAAAACAAGACGACGAGATCGACGCGATCGCGGTCGCCATAACCGGATTTGCGACGACTCGACTCTAGCCCTCTCTGGACAAAGCCGTCTTTCCACAGCATTAGTAATTATCTATTGCCAAGCAAAAATGGATTTGTTAAAACTAGCCTAACTTTAATAAATAAGATTTTTAAACAAGATGAACGACGATTTATACTCATCAGGAATATTCGCAAGCGAATTAGAAGATGACTTCGGCACCGACAAAGAGCTCGATCCAGACACATTCCTTCCAGAGGATGATGACCTAGCCGATGATGACGATGACAAGGATGATAAAGATGACGACGATGACGAGGCCAGCTATAACCCCCTAGAAGACTACAAATCAGAAGAGTGGGCCTAATTAACCCTAATCAAAAACCCGCCGATGTGGCGGGTTTTTGATTATTTCTTTATGATTTCTATCTTGAGGAATCGCTTCTTCCCTATTCGGAGTGCGCCGTTCTCATCAGCGAGAGAGTTCGGGTCGACAATCTTCCTCTCCTCCAGACTTCCTTTGAATCTAATCGCACCTTCTTCTACCAGTCGTCGGAACTCACCCCTCGATTTAACAATTCCCTCTTTGATTAGGAGGTCGACGATTGGAGCCTTGATCTTCACCTTTATTGTTTTGGTATCCTTTGGAATTTCCCCTTGAGAGAAAGTTGCTTCCCAGGCTTCGGAGGCGCTGTCTGCCAACTTCTCATTGTGGTACATCGCAACGATTGTTTTCGCCAGGATCGTTTTAATATTTTTTGGATTCTCACCACCCGCAAGTCTCTTCTTGTAACTTTCGATATCCGCCATTGGCACACGTGTCAGTAACTCGAAATATTTTATAACGAAGTCGTCCTTGAGAGACATGATTTTGCCATACATATCGTTTGGCTCATCTAGGAAGTTTACTGTGTTACCCCAACTAGAGCTCATCTTTCTACCGTCGAGCCCCTCGATAAGTGGTCCGGTAATAATGTTCTGTGGTGTCTGACCGAAGTATTTCTGCATATCTCGTCCAGCAAGCAAGTTGAACTTCTGGTCGGTTCCTCCGAGCTCTACGTCGGCTTTTATGGCAACAGAATCATACCCCTGCATAAGTGGATACAGCACCTCTCGAAGAGAAACTCTTTTCCCTTCTTTTAAACGTTTGGCGATATTGTCACGCGAGATAAATTGATTGATTGAAAATATCTCAGCGTGAGTGCCCACATCGGCATAACCAAGTTTTTTTAGCCATGAACTATTCGAGTGAAACTCAGCTTTTTTGAGATCAATAATCTTACCAACCTGGCTTTTGTAATTCTTTAAATTATTTTTTATAGTTTCAGCCTCTAGCATCGGACGCTCAGAATCTTTGTCCGAAGTGTCTCCGACGATCCCGGTGAAGTCACCGACGATGAATACAACCTGATGTCCGAGTTCTTGGAAATCACGAAGTTTTAGTAGTGGAATAGATCGTCCAAGGTGGATGTTCGGACTGGTTGGGTCGATGCCGAGTTTGATGCGAAGTTTCTCACCCGACAAAAGTCGTGCTCGGAGGTCTTTGGCGTCTATTATT
This sequence comes from uncultured Candidatus Saccharibacteria bacterium, assembly GCA_964426385.1. Taxonomy (GTDB): domain Bacteria; phylum Patescibacteriota; class Minisyncoccia; order Phycocordibacterales; family CSBR16-119; genus CAYRQF01. The sequence goes on from CAYRQF010000006.1 coordinate 17,851, forward strand.
TCTTCAACTCCTCGCCTCAGTAATTCATCTATCTTTGTTCCGTCTTTATTTACCTGCATCCCAATACTTTATCACTTTTGGGATGAAATCAAAAACCTGATAGTATTGACATAATGATTAAAAAAATCCACCAAAAGTTTACTAAACACAAGCATTTATTAATTAATTTACTAGTTATCTTGGTCGCTTTCGGCGTTGTTGTGACCGGAGCTGTGGTTATCTGGGTTTCAACGATGCGTGTTCCGGACTTCAAGTCTTTTGACGAACGCCGTATCGCCAAATCGACAAAGATCTACGACAAGACTGGTGAGATAGTTCTCTATGACATCCATCAGGACATCAAACGCACCGTTATACCGTTCGACCAAATAAGTGAGAATATCAAGGAGGCCACCGTTGCTATCGAGGATGACAACTTCTACCAACACAAAGGCATCAAAGTAAAATCCATAATTCGTGCAGTGTTGGTGAACCTCAAGTCTGGGTCTTTTTCCCAGGGAGGGTCGACTATCACTCAGCAGATTGTTAAGAACTCACTTCTTACTACCGACAAGCAGATATCAAGAAAGGTGAAAGAAGTGTTTCTCGCCCTAAAAATCGAGAAAGAGCTCACCAAAGATGAGATCCTCGAAGTCTATTTGAACGAATCTCCATATGGGGGTAACATTTATGGTGTAGAGGAGGCAACTCGCGCATTTTTCAACAAAAAGCCCGCCGACCTCACTGTTGCCGAAGCTGCATACTTGGCCGCCATACCCCAAGCCCCAACACGATACTCTCCGTACGGTTCGAACGTCGACAAACTAGACGCCAGGAAGAATCTGGTTCTCGATCAGATGAGTAAATTGGGGTTCATCACTCCAGAGGAGTATGAAACAGCCAAGAGTGAGGTTGTGGTCTTCAGTGCCCAGGACAAGATAGGTATCAAGGCACCCCACTTCGTGTTCTACGTCAAAGAGTATCTAGAGAACAGGTACGGTGTAGACGCTGTTGAATCTGGAGGACTCAAAGTTATATCAACACTCGACTACGAGCTCCAAGAAAAGGCTGAACAGATTGTGCTAAAACACGCGCTAGAAAACGAAGAGCTTTACGATGCATCGAATGCGAGTCTAGTTGCTATAGACCCGAAGACTGGCCAGATACTCACAATGGTTGGATCACGTGACTACTTCGACAAAACCATAGACGGTAAGTTCAATATCGCAACCGCCGAACGCCAGCCGGGCTCCTCGTTCAAGCCGTTTATTTATGCCACAGCCATGGAAAAGGGTTTTACCCCAAACACTGTTCTCTTCGATGTTCCGACAGAATTCCAATCTACATGTGACCCTTACGGCAAAGCGAAAACAGGTGGACAAGACAAGTGCTACAGCCCGAACAATTATGACGGTCTATATGTTGGCCCTATAAATCTCCGAAACGCTCTCGGTCAATCTCGAAACGTTCCATCTGTGCAACTTCTCTACCTCACCAAGATCGAGGACTCACTCAAGACCGCCAAGAACATGGGAATAAAAACTCTTGGTTCTGCCAACACCTACGGTCTCACTCTAGTGCTCGGAGGTGGCGAGGTAAGACTACTTGATATGACTTCTGCATACGGGGTCTTCGCAACCGAAGGCATTCGCTATGAGCCACAGGCGGTATTGCGTGTTGAGGACGCCAAGGGTGTTGTACTAGAAGAATTCGAACCAGAAGGTGGACAGCGCGTTATAAGTGAGAATTCTGCTCGCATAATATCTGACATTCTGTCAGACAATACAGCCAGAACACCCCTGTTTGGAGCGAACTCTTTCATCTACTTTGGTGGAACTGATGTCGCCGGTAAGACCGGAACAACTAACAACAACAAAGATGCTTGGATGATGGGATATAACCCAAATATCGCAGTTGGTGTGTGGTCAGGGAACAACGACAACACTCCGATGAAGAAGGGCTCGGCCATATCAGGAAGGCTCTGGCGAGAGTTCATGGACGAGGCTCTGAAAAAGGTGGCTAAAGATTCTTTCACTCCTCCAGAAATAAATGAATCCCCCGACCTGAAACCAGTAATACGTGGAGTTTGGCAGGGTGGCGAATCAGTTTTTATAGACACAATCTCCGGCAAGCTCGCCACGAGCTTAACACCAGAGGAGACGAAGAAAGAGTTAATCGTTGGGAGCGTTCATTCAACTCTCTACTGGATAAACAGAGATGATCCTATGGGCCCAGCACCAGGAGCGCAAACAAACCAGCAGTATATAAACTGGGAAACCGCCGTCCAGAACTGGCTCGCCAAGAACAAGGACGAGTACGAATTCGTAGACGAGAGTGATGTGCCAACCGACGATGATGATGTTCACACCGAAGAGAATAAGCCGTTGGTAGAAATAATGACCCCCGACCAGATAACCCAACACGAGGCAAATCTACCGATTGAAGTAGATATCGAGTATGAGGCAGCATACGATATCCGTTCGATGGACTTGTTCGTAAACGATGTATATATCGGCACCAAGTCTTCACCACCTTTTAAACTATCCTTTATACCAAAAGACGTTGAAGGCATCAGTGACACTAACGAGATTAAAGTAATACTGCGAGACGAAGTTTATAACCAAGGTATTGCGACTCAATCATTCCAAGTAGACATCTAGAATAAAGAAAACCCCTCTCGCTAGGGGTTTTCTTTATTTAAGGATTCTTATATTTTTGTCTGGATATTTACCTCTCACGACGGCAATGATGTCATCTTGCTTAAGAAATATCTCGGTTTTTAGATATGGGTCTGCTTTTATATTAACCGTACCGTTTCGGCACGTAACCATTTTTTTCTCCAGAGAGAATCCGGTCTTGTCTCTGACAATGGCGCAAAAATCTTCACGGAAAGTATCCTCCTTGAAAAGAGCGCTTTTAAACACGTCCAGGAATTGTGAGATGTTCGAAGACATCCCGTTAGAAATTTTTAAATAAAAATTTTTGTAATTTTTTCATGTTTGTTGAAGTTCTAACGGGACAGGCTACCTGTTCATCGGCATTATCAAATAAATAAATGATTTATCGCCGTTACCTTTGACCACTATGGGCCTATTAGTCTCGTTCATCTCGAGAACGACTGAATCTTCAGCGATCGACTGGAAGCAGTCGAGAATGTATTTATGATTGAGGTTCATCTCTGTGGCATCACCTTCGAGAGCGCCATCGATGGCCGTCTTGTTCTCGCCGACATCCTTGTTTACAGCATAGACTTCAAGTTTTTTCGCTTTAGGATCTACTGCTATTTTAATCTGGTTGAACTTGTCTGAGAATATGTTTGATAGCCGGATAGCGTCTAGGAGGTCTTTCTTTAGTATTATTGCCCGGGTCTTGTATTCCTTTGGCACTATCTGACGATAGTCTGGAAATGATCCATTAATGAGACGAGATGTTAGGTAAAACCCCGGCAAAACAAAAGATATCTGGTTTTTATTATAGTAAACCTTCATATCCCCCCGAACATCTCCAAGAAGTTTTATTATCTCTAGAATATTTTTATAAGGAATGATCAAGCCCTCAACTTCTTTTGTGTTTTTGGTTTTGATACTCTTCTCAGCCAAACGGAATGAGTCTGTGGAAACAAAAACCAGATTACTGTCGTTACTGTATATAAAAACACTGGCGATTTCGGGCTTTATGTCGTTTATAGCAGAGCTATAGAATACCGCCTTGATACCCTCGATGAATTTCTCTGTCTCTATCTCAAAAGAAGACCCTTCAACGGTTGGGATAGTGGGGAAATCCTCTGATGACAGGCTTTTTATTAAAATATTGGATTTTTTATTATTTAGATACAGGTTATCTTTTTGTTTTTCGAGTCTTATGACTTTGTCGGAGTTTATATTCATCAGCGTGTTGTTTATAACCTCACCGGTAACAAACACTTCTCCTTCCTCCTCTATCTTCGCTGGAATCTCTATCTCAAGCCCCAAGGAGAGGTTTGTTGAGCGCAACTTGAGACTGTTACCACTTGCGATAAAAAGTATTGACCTGAGGCTTTCTAGGGTCGAATTCTTACTGACGATCTTCTCCGCCTTGTTAACCGCCTCTTTTAATTTATCTGTCGAGCATTCTATTTTCATATACTTATATTATCTATTTTCTCTTTAAACCCTACTATACTTATTAGTCCTGTTGATAATGTGTATAACCTCCTTAAATCGTTATGTGACAATGTCTTTTTATGAAAACGTACTGGGTATAACTCGGTTGTATGTTTGTCGTAAGGTTTGACCTATTCACAGTGTGCATCTTTCTCGTAAAGTTATCCTTTTTATCCCCCACCTTTCTCAACAGTTTTCCCTGGGTTTATCAACACTATTTAAACATGGCCCGGATTTGTTCGAGGTCTTGGACCAGCTTAGGATCTTCTTTTATGTCGTTTTTAATCTTTAGGCAGGAGTGAATAACCGTTGTGTGGTCTTTACCCCCAAGCTTCTGCCCTATCAAGGGGTATGAGATATTGAAATCCTCTCGTAGGACATACATGATGAGCTGTCGAGCCTTCACTATTTCCTTTCGCCGGGTTTTCTCATATATATTCTCCTCATTTATCTCGTAAAACTCACTTATGGTCTTTACGATATTCTGGATGGAGACGTTTTTACTCGGCTTTATGTTGTTTCGGATGAGTTTTTTGACCTCGGCCACAGATAGATCCCTTTTCTTGAGTTGGATCTGACATATGACGGTGTTTAGACTACCCTCTAGCTCGCGGATACTCCCAGATATAGATGTGGCAATGTATTCGATAACGTCGTCCGGGAGAACCAGGGAGTTTTCGTCGAGTTTTGTCCTAATTATGGCTATTTTAGACTCTAGATCTGGCTCTACAATGTCGATAATCATTCCGGAACCGAATCTAGACCTTAGTCGGTCTTCCAGCCCAGGGATGAAGTTCGGGTGCTTGTCAGAGGAGAACACGATCTGCTTATTCGTCTCGTATAGGGTGTTAAATAGGTGAAAAAGCTCCTCCTGGGTTTTCTCCTTATTAGAGATAAACTGCACGTCATCCATAATAAGGACGTCATATTTCCTGTATTTCTGTTTAAACTCATTAGGTTTATTGTTTCGGAGTGAATTTACGTAGTCTATGGCGAATTTCTCAAGTGGAATGTAGTGAATTTGCTTCTGAGGGAACTTTTCCTTTATGGCATTACCCATAGCCTGTATAAGGTGTGTTTTACCAAGTCCTGTTGGGCCATAGATAAAGAAAGGGTTGTAGTTGTGTCCTGGGTTTTTGACTATTGCCTGCGCCGCAGAGTAGGCGAGCTCGTTAAATGAGCCGACAACAAAGGATTCGAAGGTGTATCTCGGGTTGAGATTGTCTTTCTTGTCTACATATAGGTTTTTTAGCGGTAGGACGTTGTCGATGAAGTTATCCCCCGCCCCATCCTCAGGTTTCTTGTTAGAAAGTTTGGATATTACGAACTCTATGCTTCTAACACCCTCAGAATAGTTCATAAGGTGGCCCAAGATAGCCGTTTTATACTTAGTATTGAGCCAATCCCTCACAAACTCATTAGGAACACTGATGTATGCGGTGCCGTTTTCTTGTCTAGAAAGAGAGGTGTTTTTGAACCAGGTGACAAAATTGGCCCGAGAGAGACTTGTTTCGATCTCGTCGAGGCAGCTTTCCCAAATTTGTTTATTGTCTACCATGTATAAGAATTTTTAAAATATTATGAAAGATATTATATACGGGAGTTTCGGTGTGGATAATTTTGAATGTGTGAACAACCTGTGGATTACTGTGGAAAACTTATTTGTGAAATGAATTATACACGACCAGGATTTTTAAAGACAAGTTTTCAGTACCATACGTTGATTTATTTTTATGTCTAGTATATACTCCCCTACATGTCACGAACTTACAATCCAAAAAAGAAAAAGAGGGCTAAAACTCACGGCTTTCTAGCCCGCAGTAAGACAACTAGCGGCAAGAAAGTTCTCTTGAATCGACGCCGAAAGGGACGATCTAAGCTTACTGTCTCCAAACCTCGAGTTAAATCAGCAAAATAATCAGTCATGATCCCGAAAATAAATAGGATAAATCGGGAAAATTTCGAAAAGGTAATGAAAAAGGGCGGATTCTTGAATTCGAGCCTTTTTTCTTTGAGATTCCTAAAAAACCCTGAAAAAATAACACATTTATCGGTTGTGGTGGCCAAGAAGGTGGCCAAAACGGCGGTTCTTCGTAATAAAATTCGCCGTCGGGGGTATTCAGTTCTCCAGAAATCCACCAAGGAGTCAAAAAACCCTTATTTTATAATACTTTTTGGCAAAAAGGGCGCTGAAATAGCCAATCTGGCGGACACATCTACTGATATCAGAAAGCTTCTAGAAAAGGCCAAAATAATATGAGATTTATAGCTATTTTCCTGATTTGGCTATACCAGCAAACAGTTTCTAGGATTTTTAGACTTCTTGGAGTAAGTTGCCGGTTTTATCCTACTTGTTCCGAATATTCTCGCCAGGCATTCAAAAAACATGGATTTATAAAGGGTTTGGCCCTGTCTTCAAGGAGGATTTCAAGGTGCCATCCGTGGGGCGGGTCTGGGGTAGATGAGGTTCCTGACTAATTTTGAGATTGGGGTGATATAGGCTAGAATCGAGAGATGTTTAATACCATTTTTGTTGAGCCTCTATATAATCTTTTGGTTTTATTTATAAATATCGTCCCATGGAATGATGTCGGTTTGGCCATTATTTTACTTACTATTCTCGTCAAATTCATACTCTCCCCCCTTCACCGCAAGTCGATCGTCAGTCAGTATAAGCTCAAACAACTCGAGCCCAAGATAAACGAGATCAAGAAAAACACCCCAGATAAGAAAGAGCAAGCGGCGGCTACTTTTGCTCTATACAAAGAGTATGGCATCTCCCCTCTCGCTGGATGTCTACCTATACTCATACAACTCCCGATCATTCTCGCACTGTACAGGGTCTTCTTGTCTGGGTTTGATTTAGACACACACCAACTTTACTCTTTCATACAGCAGCCAGAAGTTTTTCGTATGCAGTTCCTCGGACTCATCGACCTCGCCGAGAAGTCTCTAGGGCTCGCTATCCTCGCCGGAGCGACACAGTTCATCCAGGCACACTTCTCACTCGGGCGCACTGTGGCGAACACTGACCCGAACGATACTAGTATGCAGGCGAATATGTCCCGTATGATGGGCAAACAGATGAAATACTTCCTACCGATATTTGTCGCATTCATCTCTTACAAGATTTCAGCTGCGGTAGCACTCTACTGGGCTGTTAACAATATATTCACTACCATTCAGGAGATATTGATTCACAGGAAGCTCTCCAAAGAACCACTCCTCGTCCCCATAAAGGCAAAATAATAAAATATATGATCGATCAGGATTTGAAAAAAATAATAGAAGAATTTTTCAACAAGACTGGCTTCGATTATAGAGATGTTTCCATAAATCTAAACCTTGAGTCCGGTTCTTACTGGTGCTCAGTAAACTCGAGTGACCCGCGATCACTCATCGGCCGTGAGGGTGAGGCGATACAAGCTATAAACTATCTAGTCCGGCGTATGGTTGAGGTGAGATATAAAGAAGGTGCGCCGAGAGTTACGCTCGACATCAACAATTATCAGAAGGATCGAGAAGATAGGATCAAAACAACGGCACATATGATGGCCGAGAGAGCACGCTTCTTCAAGAGTCGTATCGAGCTCGAGCCGATGAACGCCTATGAGCGTCGTATTGTTCACGAGTTTGTTTCTCATCACCCTGATCTCACTTCTGAATCTGTCGGAGACGGTAAGTCTCGTCGAGTTGTAATCGTATTTAAAGAGTCGCTCCGCAAAATATAGATTTTTCAAACCCTCGAAGACGCAAGCGCCGGATTTTGCCTAAAACGGCAAAACCGGTTACGTTCTCGAGTTTTCAAAATCTATATTTTGCTCCGCTATGAGGTTACCGTCTCGACCCTTGGAAAAACACCGTTAAAAAACCAAAGTGGTTTGCTTTAGAAAACAGTTCTGTTCGAAGAAAGGCCTAAGCCTTTCTAGTTAACGGTTTTCTTGGCCAAAACCGCTTTGGTTTTAGGTGCTTTTACACTGGGTCTAGATTTTTTGTTACTTTTGCATCATGGCAAAAGTAAGAGTGGTTGTACTCCCGGCAAGCTAGTCACTAAAAGCCCATTATGATATATTGAGGTTACAGAAATTAATAGTTAGTATATTGCCGCCGAAGAAGCCAAAGAGCAAGCACTGAACCCTCAATATGTTTTTAAATAAAAAGTCTTTGATTGTAGCGTTAAAAACAGCACATAAGCTTGATTAGAAGCCCTCTTTTGCGGTTTTAAAAACCGTATGACAACAATAACAATAGTTCTAGGCGTAGTCGGCCTTTTTGTGGGTATCGGCCTCGGCTACTATCTCCGCATGATGATCGCTCTCGCGAAGCAGGGCTCCATGGAGCTCGAGATCAAAGAGCAGATGATCCATGCAAAGGAGGATGCCCAGAGAGTTCTAGACGAAGCCAACAAGAAAGCCGAAGAGAAAGCGAAAGTTCTCGAGGTTGAAGAGAAAAAGAGACTTGAAGATCTGAAGAAGGCCGAAGAGCGAATTATTCGCAAGGAGGACTCTCTAGAGCTCAAAGAGAAAGAGATTCACAAGAGTGCTGAGGATTTGAGTGCCAAAGCCGAACAGCTAAACGCTTCCAAGCTTGAAGTCGAAGAAAAGAAGCTCGGACTCCAGTCGGAGCTCGAGAAAATCTCTGGACTATCTGAAGAAGAAGCACGCGCTCGCTTGATGAAGCAGATCGAGGACCGTTACGAAGAAGACACTCTCGTGCGTATGCAGAAGCTCGAGAACGCATCCAAGGAAAAACTTGATCTACGAGCTCGCGAGATACTCGCCTCTTCTATCCAGCGCATCGCGAACGATGGTGTGGGAGAATTCATGGCGACCACAGTTTCGATCCCGAACGACGAGATTAAGGGCAAGATCATCGGCAAGGAAGGCCGAAATATTCGCGCCTTCGAGCGTGCGTCTGGCGTAGAGCTTATCGTTGACGATACCCCAGGTGTAATCACTATCTCGTCTTTTGATCCAGTGCGCAGACAGGTGGCACGCATCGCCCTAGAGAACCTCATTATCGATGGACGTATACAACCCGCGAAGATAGAGGAGTTCGTTGAGAAAGCCAAGGAAGACATCAACAAGATTATCAAGCAAAAAGGTGAAGAGGCGGTCTATGAGTGCGGAATATTCAACCTCGACCCACGAGTGGTCGCCATTCTCGGACGCCTACACTTCCGCACGAGTTACGGACAGAACGTTCTCGCCCACTCAGTCGAGATGGCGCACGTCGGTGGAATCATCGCCGAGGAGCTCGGAGCTGATGTCGCAGTCGCCAAGGCAGGATGTCTCGTTCATGATATCGGCAAGGCCCTAACTCATGAAGTTCAGGGTACCCACGTTGAGATCGGTATGAGGATACTCCAGAAATTCGGCACTGACCAGAAAATAATCGACGCGATGAAGTCTCACCACGAAGAGTTCCCATACGAGACTATCGAGTCTCATATCGTCCAGACTGCCGACGCCATCTCGGGCGGACGTCCTGGGGCCCGATCTGACACTGCTGAGAATTACCTCAAGCGTCTAACCGAGCTCGAAACCCTTATCGACTCATTCGACGGCGTTGAGAAGTCATACGCTATCGCTGCCGGCCGAGAGGTCCGAGTGTTCGTAAACCCTGAAAATACAACAGATTTACAAGCCAAAGACATGTCTCGAGACATCGCCAAGGCTATAGAGCAGGAACTCAAATACCCTGGAGAGATCAGAGTTATCGTCATCCGCGAACAGAGAATCATCTCTTACGCCCGATAATACACGCCAAAACAGAAAGGCCCCCTTACCGGGGCTTTTCTTATTCCTTGGCAGTTAGGGCTTGCCCCTACACCTATTATTTCATTATTTTGCTTTTTCAAAATAATTTAACCAAAAGTCTGGGGTTTGCAGCTATCCTGACCCAAAATCAATAATTTCTTAGCAAAATAAAAAGCTATGAAATAATAGGTGTGGGGGCTTGCCATGAAAAAACGTTGTTATATAATGGTTTCAGACTCATACGCCGTAATACGGCAAATCGGGAAATCGGTCGATTTACATTATAAATGTTAAATTTGTTAATTTAAATCAATATGAATAAAGCTGCATTAGTAGAACACGTACACGGCATGCTTGGTACGACCAAGACTCAGGCAGAAAGTATCGTCGACGGAATCTTTGACGCGATCATTGGGTCAATGAAAAAAGGTGAAGAGGTCTCTATTTCAGGTTTCGGAATCTTCTCAGCAAAAATGAGAAAAGCTCGAACTGCTAGAAACCCACGCACCGGCGAAAGTGTCGCCGTCCCTGCGCAGAAAGTTCCGAAATTCAGAGCGTCCAAAGCTTTGAAGGACTCGGTGAAGTAATAGCTTTATAGATTCTATAAAACACAAAAGCCCCGTGAGGGGCTTTTGTGTTATTAGAACAACAAAGCCCGAGAGTATATCCCGAGCCGTGTCGCGTCGTGTACGTATCTCATGTGTGCTCACCACTCTTGAAACCAATCCCCTTTTTACTGTCGCTCTTGAATGACAGTGTAGAAGATTCCCTCTGTAGGAATTGGTAAACAGCGACCAGGCGTTCAGTGGGAACACCGATCCTGTTCGCTATCTCAAGAGTGTGTCTCTTGAAAGATTCCGACGGCATGGGTATTCCGTTGTCGGCAACCCAGAATATGCACAGAAGGCCAGCGTCCATCAGTAGTTGCTGACGTTCTGCTTCCTCGCTTTTTATTTCGTTCAGCATCGGGTGTGTTTTGAGAGACATTACATTCTCAAGCATTCCTTGTCAACGTATGTAGACGATATCAAGTAATCGTGTATAATATCCGAA
>CAYRQF010000007.1:0-16534 GCA_964426385.1 uncultured Candidatus Saccharibacteria bacterium
ACGCTAACCCTAAAGCTATTTCGGAGAGAACCAGCTATTACCAAGTTCGATTAGCTTTTCACTCCTTACCACAAGTCATCCGATAGTGTTGAACGGCTAAACGGTTCGGGCCTCCATCAATCTTTCGATTAACTTCACCCTGCTCATGGTAAGCTCACTTGGCTTCGGGTCTTATACATACTACCGGCGCACTTTTAATACTCGGTTTCCCTGTGGCTCCACCCTTTGGGGGCTTAGCCGAAGCAGTATATATAAACTCGTTGGCTCATTCTTCAATAGGCACGCTGTGACGGATATAAATACCCGCTACAACTCTTTGTAAGCATATGGTTTCAATTCTATTTCACTCCCCTCTCGGGGTTCTTTTCACCTTTCCTTCACAGTACTTGTTCACTATCGGTCATAAAATGTATTTAGCCTTACCAGTTAGTACTGGCAGATTCACTCGAGCTATTCGTGTCTCGGGCTACTCAGGAGCAACAACAAAAGAGTTGTGTTATTTTCGTCTACAGGACTATCACCTTCTGTGGTTCAACTTTCCAGTTGATTCATCTAATAACATAATTTTTGACTCTTCTAACTTGCGTTACGTCATTGTCCTACAACCCCCACGCAATTTTACGAATGTAAGTTGCACGGGTTTGGGCTCATCCCTTTTCGCTCGCCGCTACTAAGGAAATCCTTCTGCTATTGCAGACTTGTTTTCTGTTCCTCTGGGTACTGAGAGGTTTCACTTCCCCAGGTTCGCTCCCTGACTATTTGTCAGGATCATCCCGTGTGACCGGGATGGGGTTCCCCCATTCGGAAATTTCCGGATCAAAGCTTGTTAGACAGCTCCCCGAAACTTATCGCAGTCGTACCACGTCCTTCATCGCCATTTTATGCCAAGGTATCCACCATACGCTCTTAAATTTCCTATTAGGAAATTTAAGAACCACTTAATAAATCATATTTTTGTGAAAATATTTTTTACCCTTACTCAATATTTATTTTTCAAAAAACGTTCGCACTTTCTGATAAAAAATTCCCGCTATGCGGGACCTTCGCAAGACCAAAGTTAGGTAATGCTTAGTTCCCAATAACCGTGAGTTCTTTATTCATAATCATACGTGGTGTCTAGTATAGTCATGGATAAAATTAAGTCAAGCGGAAAATGCCTGAAAAGCGAGTATTCATAACGGCTTTTCGGGAATCCTGAAAATATCCAAATATATAAGGGTTTATAGGAAACCCCCTAAAATTTCCCCATATTTAGAGCCAAACCAAAAGCCCCCAGATGGGGGCTTTTGGGGTCTTACTTATTACTAGTTGGCGTTTAGGAAGAAATAATTGGTACTGAAAGCTGAGACAGGGCCAAGATTTAGATTATAGAATTTCTCCGCATTGAGCGGGGTGTTAACCTGGGTCCAGTTCAGGGAATTTAGGTACATTGAGAAGAACGCATCTTGAGCGGGCGAAGCAACTACCGTCAGAGTAAACTGCGGATTGTCGCCCTCCTCGATACTGTATCCGCCTGGTACTTCATTACATAGATTGTCGCAGTGAATATCTGAGGCCATAACATAAATGTTCGGAGATTCGGAACCAGACATGCGGAACCCGAACTCTGCACCTTCGCCGTTAACATGTGCACCGTTTGCAAGCTGAGAAGTTGTCGGAATGAAGATATCTTCTTCGCTATTGTTTAATAGATCGAAGACTATTTCAAAAGTTCCCAAATCAGACTGTCCTGGTTCACTACTATTGATATTTATTTCAGATGAAACCATAGTAGCGATAAGCTCTGACATCTCTGGAAGCCCAGCCTGCACTACAGCATTTGGTGTAGTGCTCCCGACAGTTTGTAAGAGTATATCTCTGTCGTTGTTTGCTCCGGTGTATTTTATCTGACCATCCATATTCACATCGATTTCAGAATAAGTATTCATCACGACATGGTTAGGAGTAGAACTACCGACTGCTTGGAGAATAACGTCTCGATCATTGCTTGATCCTGTGTATTTTACTTCCCTATCCATATTCACATCACCCGGCCACATAACCTGGAGTCCGTTCACTATCTTAGCTGGATTTTCTCCGTAGAGATCCATGGTTGTAAAATCTACACTAGTGCTCCCATCGATCATGACAGCTTCGGCACTTACTATCGGCAGATGATTTCTATGAATTATGGCGAAGTTCAGTACCCCGCCACTAAAATATGAGAGTGGTGTCACCCCATCTAGTCCGACAACATCTCCGTCAGCCTGCAGAAGCGCTGCTCGAGTTGAATCAATCTCCATTGGATTAGATCCGGCTCTAAATTCTACGAGAACCCAATCGACAATAGCATTAGCGCCAACCACATCTAAAACAGACGAGTTGGTTATTTCTTCGCCACCATTATTATTTGGAAAATCATAACCTAAATCAGTGTAAGGTTCTTCTAATGGAAGAAGGTTAAGATCATTAAGTGCTGTAGACATCAGACCTGTTGAAGGATTATACGAGCCTCCGAGTAAAAGTTTTATATTTATAGGGACTTCGTTTCCGCGGGAAGTACCATCATCTCTCCCGATACCTGCAATAGAGAACTTAGTCTCTTCATTTAGCTGGCCTGTTGCCTTAAGCTGATTCTTCTTCTGCCAATCTGAAACAGCAGCTTCAGTCTTGGCACCCATGATGCCGGAGATTTTGCCGGCATAGAAACCTGCATCAGTTAGTTTCTGTTGTAGGTAAGCTATCTCTTCATCTCTATCGCCGCGTTCGTAAACATCGGTCTTTACTTCTACAGAAGATCGAACCTGTGCACGCTGACCTCCGAAGTCTATCCGAAACCAATCAAAAAATCCGGCATTGGTAACAACTGGCATGGCGACGAATGATAAGAAGAAAATAGCTACAAGTAATTTTTTCATGGATATTTATAAGGTTTTTAATACCCTATAATTTTATCACTCGTCTCACTATCACGTCTGGGTATAAACCAAAAGCCCCGTCAAACGCGGGCTTTTGGGAGAAAATTTCGAATGAAGACTAGTTGATTATCTGTGCATGACGCACTGCATTGACGCCACCGAGAGAATGAACATTTACGAGGATTGGGTCACGATCATTCTCGAACCCTGTGTACTTGACCACTCCATTCATGTTGGTATCCGCACTGAAGTAACCGTTCACCCAGCCTGTAGGGATCACACCTCCGATAGTGAGGAGGATAATGTCGCGGTCATTAGCCGCACCCGTGTACTTGAGCATGCCGTCACGATTCACATCCCCTGACCAGAGTGTCTGAACTCCAGAAATACTCTTGGCTGCATCGTTGCCATATAGAGCTTCTGTAGAGAAGTCGATAGGCTGTGAAATATCTTTTGGGTTCTCAGTCATGGCTTGCAAATGATTCCTGTGTCCGACTGATACATAATACTCTTCGGATAAGTCGACATAGAGATTCGATGCCCCATCGTAGTCAACGACATCGCCATCAGCCTGCAAAAGTGCAGGGCGTGAGAATAGGACTTCGGCCATATCAGCAGAATTTCTGAATTCTACAAATACCCAGTCAACGATAGCGTCGCTACCCACTACATCGAAAACTGTCGGATCCAGGAATGGGAAGTTGGTACCACCGACGTATTCATACCCGAGAAACTGATACGGCTCTCCAACAGGAATAAGATTGGCATCATTTAGGGCTGTCGACATGAGGCCTGTAGGCGCGCTGTATGGTCCTTCCAAAAACATCTTTATAGACACCTGTGTTAGTGAGCTACGCTCGTCGTCTACGACTTCATCGCGAACAATCTTTGTTTCTTCTTTTACAACTTCTTCTATAGCCCGCACTACTTCTTCTTTTTCAAACTTTATTGATTCTTCCGCCCGAGAAACTACTGGCGAAACTGCGAACATCAAAACGAAAACTATTGCGAATATTTTTTTCATATTTCCTAGCGACGAGCATTTGCGAGCTTGCTCGCATAATCTCCGAGCGACGGAAATATACGAGACGAGCGAAGCGAGGGCTCTTATGGTTAATATAATTCTTTTAATGTTCTATATTTTACTACTAGCAAAAAGGCTTGCATACTGGACAAACTACCCATTCTGTATCGAGAAGCCTGTCAGACCAAACCAAAAACCCCCATCTGTGGGGGCTTTTGGTTAAAAATAGACTATCTTTAAAGTCTTTATTCCCTATCACCAAACGAATTTTTGACCCTCTCGATCGCTCGAGTAGCGGCATCTCTGCCACCGAGTCCGAATGCGAGACCTCCTGCTAGCGCAAGCATCGCGATGATACCTGTGAATAGTATCTGCATGAACGCTGGCGCGATACCAAGTTCAGATAGAACGATGATAATCACGAAAACCCAGATCGCCCACTTCGCTACTGATCCTGCTAGACGAGCAGAGCGTGATCCCATAGCTGCCGCAGAACCCTCAACGAACTTCCTGACGGAGTCCGATAGAAGAGTTGCGATAACGACGAGAATCGCCGCGATGAACACACGAGGGAGGTATCCAAGCACCACGTTCTGCAAGAACATATTTACTTGATTAAGCCCTAGGATGTCGAGTGACGCCATGAGGAAGACCAAAACGATAAACCATTTTGCTACTTCGCCGATGAATCGTCCGATATCCATGCGGAATCCTGCGCGATCGAACATCGGCTTGGCGCCGATAGATTCGAACAATTTATTGATGCGGAGAGCGTTGATGACCTGCGCAAGCGCGCGACTCACGACGACACCGATAGCCCAACCGATAATAAATATCAATATTGCGAAAATGAGTTTAGGCACGAATGCCACGAACCCGATCCACAATCCTTGTAGAGATGCTGTGAACACATCTCCCCATTGTTGTATGAACATATTTTGATTAATTTTTCCCTTACGGGAACTTCTTATAATAAAACTAAGCCCCCGTGCCGACCTGAGGCTACTAGCGAATTATACTCCCGTATTACTTACGGTTTTTTAGCCCCTCTGTGGATAATTCCGGGGTCGAGATAACGATCTCATGCTTGAAATCGAACACATCGCAGACGAGTTTGTCATACATACTGATGCGATATTTGAACTCATTGATGGTGAACGCTGAGTAGCGGAGCTCTTTACCTATCTCGGATTCGAGACCGCGAACAACATTCTCGAACTTCTTCTGACTGATACCGTCGCCCACGGCTAGGATGTCTAGCCTGCTCGCCTCGTCCTTCAAAAATGCACCTGCGAGCACGAGCATCTTGACCTTGCCGGTTTTCTTGATTCGGCTAACGAGGTCTTTCTTGTCGATAGATTTACTAGTGATGAGAAGGTCGAAAAGCGCGGTCAGATACGGAAACTCTGGGTTCAGAAACCAACCGACGACTTTCCTTTTGCGCGCAACTTTGCGGATCATTATATTTTTTACAAATGAACCCTTCTTGATGAAGCCGATAGACTGGAGGAGTAGAACTTCACGCTTCGTTGCAGCTGGTTTCACTCGTGAATGTCGAGACACATCTTTGTTCTCGAACCCTACCGTGCGGTTCATAAGAAAAAGTCTCATGATTTTCACCAGAGCTTCACTTGAAAATAGTTTAGCGAGTATGTGCATGCATGCATTATATACCACTACCAAAAGCGTTCAAAACACTAGACAAAATGGGGTTTTGTGTCGAACGAACAAAGCAAAAATCCCCTTTCGGGGATTTTTGCTTTATATAATTTTACCAATAGATGACCAGGTAACCATCTCCTCCAGTTCCACCCGCGCCACCGTGACTATCTATAGAATCATCATCTGATTGAAACCAATAAGACCAATCATACCATTTTCCAGACCCGCCTCCGCCGCCACCAGCACCGAAGCTTGGATATCCGTCACTGCCATTCCAACCAAACTGATCTCCTGAAACAGGAGTTCCACCATTACCGCCGGGACCACCTGCGTTATTGGAGTTGGTTTCCCCTTTACCACCTGATCCACCGTTACCCATCTCTGATGGATTTGAATAACCCGCTTGCCCATTAGTTCCTTTGTGCCATGAAATAGTTGGATTAGTTATAGATCCTCCTGTTCCACCAACCCCCGGTGCAGTATACGCATTAGCTCCTGGGTATCCACCCATACCGCCCTGTAATGTGCTAAATAATAGTTGGCCATTTAAAAGCACAGAAGTATTCCCTCCATTCATACCCGCCGTAGCAGATGTATCGCTGTGCGTTATATTATCAGGTGAATATGTCACGGATATTTGTCCTGCTGAACCCCCAGACCCTCCATAACCTATATTCCAAGTTATAGTATCACCAACTCGGAATTTTCTATTTTGAAGAGTTCGGCATTCGCCCATACCACCACCACCTCCGCCGCCGCCGCCATTACCATTCTCGCTTCCATCTTCCCATCCCCGGCCACCACCACCTCCGCCGCCGCCCGCAGCGCACGCTTTGATAACCGCAACTTTATTTGCCGTAAAAGTAAATGCTTGCTTATTGTCTTCTGGACCGTAAACATTCCGATGAGTGCCCCAAGAGTTGATCGACGTGCCAAAAACCTGAGCGGTCTGATCATTTGCCGTACCGGAAGATCCAAGGCTTCGAGCAATTTTAGCTATTGCTTGTGACTGGACGATAGATACGACAAAAAGTAATGCGACCAATCCACCCAATATTTTCTTGCTAGATGATTTCATAGATTTATAAATTTTGTAATGCAATAATTATACCACTCTGTGAAGGGCTGTATTGTGGATAAGCAAAAATCCCCTTTCGGGGATTTTTGCCTGATTCGATTCCTTTGATTTAACTTAAATGGAAACTAGCCAATTATTTAAGTTCAACCTTTGTTAAAGTTGAGTTATTTCAACTCAACTTTGCCTCCCGCAGCTTCAATAGCTTTCTTGAGAGCTTCGGCTTCGTCCTTCTTTGCACCTTCCTTTAGAACTGATGGTACGCCATCAACTAGATCCTTGGCTTCCTTGAGGCCGAGTCCTAGAGCTTCCTTCACAGCCTTCATGACTGCGATCTTCTGCTCTCCAGCTGAAGTGAGCTCAACTTTGAACTCTGACTTCTCTTCACCTGCAGCAGCACCGGCTGCAGGTCCAGCTGCTGCAACTGCTGTTGCAGACACACCCCACTTTTCTTCGATAGCCTTCACGAGCGTATTGAGCTCGAGAACAGACATCTTCTCTACTGCTTCTATGATTTGTTCTTGATTCATATTGATTATTTACCCGCACAATAATTTTTAATTACTTAAAAATTATTAATGTGGAATTAAATTATTAGGCGGGTTTAGTCTTCGCTACTTCGCTCATTGCTATCGCAAAGCGCTGTATAGGCGAGTTGATAATATTTGCGAACATTCCACGTAGGACATCCATAGGCGGGATAGTTGCGATAGCCATCATCTCACTCTGTGACATGAACTTGCCTTCGAAAACTCCTCCGACAATAGAAACGTAATCTTTGTGCGTCGTCTGGAAGTTATAGACTTCTCGAGCCGGCGCGATGAGATCCTGTCCGGTGGCGATACCGATCATACCTGGAAGCTCAGCCATCGTCCCCTCGAACCCAGAACCCTCGATGGCTTTGGTGAGGAGAGTCTTCTTCACAACCTGGTATTTACTGCCTGAGTCTAGGAGTGCGCGACGAAGCATGGTCTCATCCTTAACCTGTAGTTTCGTGAAGTTCACGAACACGACAGATTTGGCATCACCTACAACTTTCGCGATCTCTTTGACCAGGGCTTTCTTCTGATCTCTTGTTTTTGCCATTTTTAATATACTGCAGCAAAAAATAATGACCGTTTTTAAACGGTTGTAAGGCCTATTGAGTACCACGTCAAACGTGGTCGACCATTCGGCAGGTTTGTTTTCACAAGTTATGTCCCATCTGGGTCACCCGCTGTCTCTACGGCTTACGAGAGTAATACTACCAATATAACAGCCCCTGTCAAGGTAAGTTGCTAGTTCACGAACTCGAGACCGGAGTCTGACATGTTCGGCTTCTTGTGCTTATCTACATAGTTCACCACAACAGTTATAACCGCACCGCAGGCGATAATAACGACAAAAGTGAAGAGCCTCTTGATGAAATGTTTATTCAGCATGTATGTTTTTGCCCTCCATATAAGGCCAGCGGGTGCGAAGCTCCAACAAAACAAATTGTGAGTGCAGCCGCTGGCCATAAATAGAGGCCAGTCTTTATACTTTAACACATACCAAAAAAATATCTCTGTGAAAACGAAAAGACCGGCCAAGACCGGTCCATTCGTTTGTTTTGTTGTTGGAGCCTAAATATTGCTACCTAAGCACTCACAAACGGTAGTCTATCACAGCGGTTTGACAAAGTCAAGTTTTGTCCTTATTTGACAGTTTGAAGTACGTTACCACAATTCCTTAGCTTGATCTGGGATGTTGCGATATTGTCGCTTGGGTCAGTATCCGCCTCGTCAAAGAATTGAAGTGTAGCGGTGTTTATTTTAGTACCACAAGTCCCAGATGGTACTTTCATCGTTATTTGTATATAAGCAGTCTGACCTATATTAAGCTGTGGAATATGCCATACGCCCGTGCCAGATATATATGTGTTCGGTGGTGAAGTAATATGTCCATAATAGATAAGTGGTGTTGGTGGGATATCCAGAATATTTATATTATGAGCGACCTCAGAACCATAATTTGTAACCTCCACAGACCAAGTTATATTTCTGTCAAAAACGGAAAGTGTCGAATCTATTAACCCCTTCTTTAGATGTAGATTGGTTGATGGAATATTTGGATACTCCCCTTCTAGAACTACACCGAAATTTCTGCCGACAGAACTTTGTCCATCTGAAACAACTACTTCATGGGCGTGAGAGTATCCTGGAATTAGAGAGTTAGTGTCAGGGTCTGTCAGGTTAGGGAAAATTGATTCATCAGCAAGTGCAACATAATATGTCCCATCAGCCAGTCCAGAAAATGAATATTCTCCTAGATTAGGTAATTCCAGACTGCTGGTTATATCGAATGGCTCTGTCTCTCCTTCGTGGAAAATTCCAACTGTAATACCGCTAAGTTTGCTGTCCACAAAATCCAAAGATCCATTACCAGTCTGGTCATGGTAGACCGTACCAGAAATAGAATTGGATGTTTCGACTTTTCTTATAGAGATATTATCGAAGTAGCCATAATACCTACAAGACAGACAGTCTGCTTGGGTCAGAAAGTCGGGAGATATGGCCAAGTACTGATAGTTGTCATCAGCCACAAAATCTTGTTCAACATGTATCCATCCATCTTCTAATAAATTGGAAGGAACATGCTCATCTAATATCTGTTGCTGGAAATCTGGCATGTTTGCCAATGTAGAACCAGGGAAAAACATAGTAGCCATAGTAGAATCATTGGTCAGACCAGCAATGACTTTTGCTTCAGGGGAAGAAACGTTCCCAACAAATAAAGCATCCATTGATACCCTGTATACTGACCCTTCCTCTAGTGGATCTTCGAGTTTGGTAAATATAGCCTCAACAAATTCAGGATCTCCTTCATCGTTGTATGTATCTCGCATCCTAAAGGTAAAAGCAGCTTTTGTACTACCGTCCATAAGCTCAACGACACACCCGGTAAAAAAATTACAACTCCAAGGCAGATCTATTTGATTAGCTGGACTCTCCTGCCAAGCCATATCTGGCGAACCGACAAAATGACACCAGAACGGGGTCGCTGGATTAAACCAACCATTCATACAAGAAAGTGATAGCAAATTATCATTGTAATACCCATCAGTCTCGAAATCACCGTTGCACACATGCTCGCCTTCTGGATTCGAACAAGCCGCATTAACGCGAATTCTCGCAGGAAAAGATATTTTATCGTTTGCATTCTTTATTCTGTATTCGAACATTCTAGAATCAGGACCCCCAGTAGGGTAGAATTTGAAAGACCTAGGACCATCCGCAAGAGATACGGTGTCACCAGTACAATTACTAGTTGCGTAGAAAGCGATTGCGTCGTCTTGATTTGTTACTATCTCCTGCAAGTCATAAATCTTGGCTAGCCCGCTAAAAGCATTATCGTTACTTAGAGGCATTATGCAAAATGATGGGAATGATAGATTGTATAAATCATCTTCTGCAAATGGAGTAGGAGATGCGCAATCAAACATCCCTTCGACTCTATATCCAAGGTGACACAATACCTCTCTCTCACCTTCATGAATAGCCCTCTCGGTATTCGTACCGATAGATGGATGCATTACGTAGATTTCACCGCTAGCTCTGTCCATATCGAAATGCGACAAGGATGACCCTTGTTGCCAACCCCCCGGACTATAGACTGGACGAACTCCGTCAGGCATAGCCCCGATCAGATTTTGAGTGCCACTATAGACGACCTGGTCAGTAATAAACCAAGGTGAAGGTGCACCGTTAGGGACATTCAACTGTTGGCTGACAGTGTCTATGAATTGATTTGCCAATGAGTAATCCCTGAAACTGTATTGGTTAAAAGTATCATACCGGGAAATCTCTCCAGAAGAAGCTATGACTGAAGGTAGGAGACCGCGAAAGCCTAATGCGTGCATAACTTCATGGTATATAACGGTGTAAAAATCGTATGTACCCGGATTAAGATCAGAATCTACATCCCACGCGACCCCATTAAATCCGGTAATCACGTAAGCGTCAAAAAATCCTGGTTCTGGTGTAGGATCATCTCTCGAAATTATATGTTTATGAAGCGAGCCATTATCTAGGTAGGTGGTGTAGTATCCAAAGTATGCCGAAGCCCCAGCCAATACACCAAAAGGAAGATCTCCTGTATCGGCAGCAAATATTATGTCAGGGGTTACGTCAGTCTCATCAAGTCTTATTAGCTCTGCAATATCTTGAAGCACCTGACAAACCTCCTCCCTACGACCCTGTCCATATGTAGCGTCGGCGTAACCGAGACCGTTACCCAAAGCCACATCTTCGAAGTACGCTTTGAAATACCCTGTGACAGATTCATTCTCGCGGCAATTCACAAGACCTAAAACATCCGGATCTTCATCATAGGCCAAAGCCAAATTGGACTTGAAAGGATTTAGAGACGCCTTTTTCCTTTCGGTAGGTTTTGCGCCAGCCATAAAAGCATTTTCTCTTACTGGATAGCCCCAAGCATCAGTTATGTTAGAGGGCTCAAAGTTTGGTATCCACTTTATATCAAACGGAACAATCGCCGCATCAAAAAACTTATCGCCCTTCTTTGGAGCAACAGAACGGGGGTCGAATTTGAAATCAAAAACATAAGCTTCAGGATTAATCTTGGATCTCTCGATTTTAAAGGTGTCTTTTGTGGATCTTACCGTAGCAGCTGTAAGATCACCCTCTGGGATGATAGTCGGAAGTATGGCTGCCTGAAAAATAAAAAAGGAAGTTAGAAGAAGTCCGACAGAGAGGACAAATTCGTTAGAAAGATTCTTGAATTTTTTCATGACAATATTATATCAAGGCTTATTGACATCGAGAAATTTTTACATACAATCATATTGTTTGTATCGGATAGTTGCGCCGCGTCTGACGCGGTGAGGAAAGTCCGGACACGTACATTTTATTATGTAGGACGGTAGCGGGTAACGCCCGCCTGGAGCAATCCAAGAGATGCGAGCAGTGACGCCCAAAGCGAAAGCTTAGGGGTCCCCCGCCCGAACGTACTTCGGTACGGGCAGGCTTCGGGGATAATCCCATCGAGATATGGGGGTGAAACGGCAAAATTCTTACCTACGTGCAAGGCCGTACTCTGGTGCAAACCAGAGAGTGCCGCTTGAGGTGTTTGGCAACATTCATCCCAGATAAATAACTGTCTATTACAGAATCCGGCTTACAGATACAGATAAATAGATGAAAAGATACCGCCTCAAAGCGGTATCTTTTCTATTTATCAATAAATATTATTCGGCTGGCTTATCTTTGGCTTTGCCATCAGCACGAGCATTGACTTCGTAACTGGTATTCTGAGACTCAAAGAAATTCACCAGCTCATAAACGTCGGTTGCGGTCGACATCCATTTCGCTGGGTTCGTAACGTTGTAGTGAACTGGGAGACCTAGCTCCTCTAGTCGCCTATCAGCTACATACTGAACGTACTGGTTCACGTAGTCTGCATTAAGGCCGAGAATTCCCTTTGGGAATAGATCTTTATTGTATGAAACTTCTAGGTCTACTCCCTCGATGACGATGTCACGTATCTCCGAAGCAAACTCTGGAGTGAGGAGCTCACTATTTTCCTCGAGAATGTTCATGATGAGATTCATACCGAACTTGAGGTGTAGTGACTCGTCTCGTAGCACCCAGTTGATCATCGAGCCAAAGTTTCGAAGCTTATTGCGCTGTCGAAACGATAGCACTACCATGAAACCTGAGTAGAACCAGACTCCTTCCATGACGATATTTGTAGCGACCAGGTTTCGGATGAAGTCCTTCTTGCCTTCCGGAGTATTTATATCAATCGTGACTTCTGTCATCCTCGTCATGTACTTGTTGATGAAGTCCTCTTTTGCCTTCATCGAAGGGGTCTGTAGATGCTGAGAGTAGACCTCCTCACGGTCAAAAGGAAAAGTCTCGAGAACGTACTCGAACGCCACGCAGTGGTTCGCCTCTTCCCACATCTGTTTGGCGAGGTAGAGATGGCACTCAGCAGACTTGAGATAAGGATACACGCCGAGAGCGAGACTTCGGTTGACGATGAGCTCTGCCGGGTTGAAGAAACTCATAATGAATTTCACAGAGTGTCTCTCGTCAGGCGTCATGTTTGTAAAGTCCTCTAGATCTTCTTTGAGGGCAATCTCGTGCGGATACCAAGTGTTGGCTATCGCCTGATCGTATAGGTCGCGAGCCCACTTGTACTGACTCGGATATAGATTTGTATCTTCTGGTGAAGCTTTACCGATTAGTGCCATAAATATAATGATTAGTGAATAGTAACTTGGGTTTTTAGATGATTACTCGCATGACAGACAGATGTTCGCAGTACCAGGGTCTTCGATATCAGGCTCTGAGCCAGTCTTCGCTGTGACTGTCGCCATGGCGGGAACTTTCTGTTCTTGCATCTGTTTCGCTGTCTCGGTAGTTTCTTTGTTCAGGATGCCAGCGAAACCTACCTTGCCCATAGCGCGAGCTTTGTTCACCTCAGTTGTCGACTGCTCTGCTGTGTGACGAGGCTTCATGTGTAGATAATAAGTCGACTTGAGTCCTTTCTCCCATGCAGCGGTGTATATCTTCATGGTCTCGTCGATGTCGCGGGTCTCGAGGTACATGTTGCGGGATAGCGCTTGATCGATCCATTTCTGAGCACGAGCTGCGACTTCGATGACGCCATATGGACTAGTAGTGAATGATGTTTTGTAGATATTTCTGACTTCTTCTGGGATCTCGAGGATATTGTCGATGTTACCCTGATTCTCGATAATTTTACCTTTGACTTTTTCCCAGAGGTCGAGCTTTTTGAGTTCGTTCACTAGGTTATGGTTGATGTCTAGATACTTGCCAGACATCTTGCTCCTTGAGAATGCCTGAGTGAAGCGGACGTCGATACCTGGAGTTGTCCCGGCGACGAGTCCAATGTTCGCGTTTGGAGCGATAGCGAGAAGTGTCGAGTTCCTGACTCCATTCTTCACTTTCTCTCGAAGGATATCCCAGTTGAGTCCGCCATGTTTCGAGCCCTTCTCAACCTGGAGCTCTACTCCACGCTCGCGCTCGAGTCTCTCTAGTGTATCTATTGGCACTAGTCCTTTGGACCACTCTGACCCCGGGAAATTCTTGTAAGCGCCACGTGCCTTGGCGAGTTCAGCAGATTCATCGATAGCGATGTAGCTCATGAACTCAAATACCTGATCCGCAAAGTTGTATGACTCTTCGGAATCATAGGCCCAACCCATCTTCTCGACTGCGTCAGCGAATCCCATGAGACCTAATCCGACAGCGCGGTTCTCAGAGTCAGATTTGACCGCTTCGGCTACGGGCAAGAGATTGATGTCGATGAGGTTATCTAGGTGACGGATGCCGACACGAACAGTTTCTTCGAATTTTTGCCAGTTCACATTTTTGTTGTGGATATGAGCTGGGAGACTGATAGAAGCGAGATTACAAACGGCGATATTGTCACGATCCTGAGGTAGAGCGATCTCTGTACAGAGGTTACTCATGTGGATAGTTCCAGTGTTGTTGTTGAGTGCCCTGAGGTTCATCGAATCTTTCCATGTAAGCCATGGATGAGATGTTCCCTGCAGAGCGACCAATATCTGTCGGAGCATCTGATCAGCTGGCATCTTCTTCCAGAGCTTCAGCTCCCCTCTCTCGGCCATCTCTATATACTCGGCATAACGTTTACTAAAAGCCTCACCGTAAAGCTCAACCAAATCTTTGGTTTCCTTTGGGTCAAACATGTACCAGATATCACCATGCTTTGCCCGCTTCATGAACTCGTCGGTGATATACGCAGCGGTGTTCGCAGTACGCATACGTAGGTAGTCGTCACCGGCGTTGTGCTTCCAGTCGATAAAGTCTGGGAAGTCATAGTGCCAGTTCTCCATATAGAAACAGAGAGCACCCTTTTTCTTGCCTCCACGCTGGATCGCACGGATAGCAGTGTCCATAATCTTGGCGAAAGGTGTCGGTCCAGTCGATGTAGTGTTCGATGTGGCGAGGACTGAGCCGGTGGCGCGAAGTTTCGTAACAGATACTCCGAGACCGCCAGTCGCTTTGGATATCTTGATAACATCAGCAACAGTTTTGGCGATGTGCTCGATATCATCCTGGCACTCGATAAGGAAACAGTTCGACATCGCAGGTCTGACTGTTCCAGCCATGAGATTCGTCGAGCCTCCTGGTAGATACTCGAGCTTCGAAACTTTGTCATAGAATTTCTTCGCCCACTCGGTCGGATCTTTTTCATTGTACGAGAGACCCATAGCAACGCGCATGAAAAAAAACTGCGGAGTCTCGAGAGAAACGTTGTTCTTGTCTTTTAGAGAGTAGCGATGTAGGAGTGTGGAGAGTCCGGCGTACTGAAGTATCTCATCGCGATCTGTGTCGAGATGTTGTGCCAGACTCTCTAGGTCAAAATCTTCCATCCTCTTGTCGAGGAGACCTTCGGCTACGGCTTTCTTTATGTGTTTCGGGAATAGTTCAACATGACGCTCTTTGACCACCGCCGGATTACCACGCTCATAATCTCCGAGTATTCTCTTGTAGACAGTTTTGAGGAGGAGTCTGGTCGCCACAACGTCATAGTCTGGGTCGTCTTTGACGTTCTGGAGTGCGGTACTGATCGTCGCCTCATCTATCTCCTCCTCGGTGATACCCTCGTAGATGGTGAGCTGAGTTTCGGTAGCAATTTTTATGACTTTTCCCACCACATCTGGTAGTCCGGCACATGCACGCTCGAGGGCACGGTTGATTCTGTCTGCGTCAAAAGCTTCTGTTGCGCCTCCTCGAGTAGTGATGTTTAGTGCCATCTTTAAAATAGGTTAAATATAAAAATTTGGGTCTCCATATTGTAACAAAAAAGCTCATTTTGCCTGTGGGAAACTTTCCAAAAAACACTTTGCGAAACGTAATGAAAGAGAGGTCAAATAGGACGACGAAAAGCCGGCAAAATCTATAGGATTTTGCCGGCTTTTCGTATCTTTCAAAAAAATTTAGGATAATTTATTTTTTATGGCTCGATAGGGGTAACAAATATCGAATCCCCTACTTCGACGTCGTTACGTTCGAAATATCCTGCGCTAACCTCTAGTACATACTGAGCTGGGACTGGCGGAGTGAAAACTTGCGGATAGGTTTCAGGCTGGAGATTTTCCTCCATGTGGACAATCTGCCCAAAAGAGTCTACCCAGGCTATATCGATAGGGTTCTTCATGTCTTTCATCCAGAAACCGTGCGCGTCAGCTTCCTCGAACACGAACCACATACCAGAATTTTCATTCAAAAAATGTGTTCCGGCTAGACCCTTCTTTCGGCTCTCTTCGCTGTCAGCAACTCTCGCAACCAAAAGGTTATTGTCGATGTTTATGATTGCCTGCTTGAGGTTTCCGGAAGTATCTACTTGTTCCCGCTGAGTCATAGACCCGCCAAAACCATCAGTCTTGGAGCCCTTCTTGCCCGCTAGCATGAGTACGATGACGAACGCCACGATCACGATAAGAAGCACCATGATCGATTTATTCAAAACTTTCTTGTCGCCCTTATCCATTTGCATATAAATATAGTTAATTCTAAGACCTCCCCAGTCTACAACCTATAGAACAAAAAATCCACCGGATTTTATCAAATCGGTGGATTTTTTGTTTTTCTCTAAACTGTATATAAAGATTTTGAAACGATTTTATCCTTTGTTCTGCTCCGTTCTACCTCCTACGATCCATTATCTATTGTAGGCAGGTTTTCGGCCTCATCACCTAGAGGCAAGGAGTTGAATTCTATTTCCTTCAACCACGGCATTAGTTTGTTAGACAAACTAATCGACACTCACATTGCTTCCGCAACATTTCAAATTGAATTATTCCACGAGCAGCTTCCGCTACCCGTGCCTTGTTACGAC
>CAYRQF010000008.1:0-1048 GCA_964426385.1 uncultured Candidatus Saccharibacteria bacterium
TTAGGTGGTCATTATTCTTTCATCCCTTACCGCTTCAGTCACTTTCTGAAATACCTCTTCACATGTAGGCAACTCTAAACCAGTAATTTGTATAGAAGGCAACAAGTTTTTATAGGCATCTTCGACTAGATTAAAAAGTTTAGCAGAATCACTATGAGCTATTCTCTTAAAATCTTCAATTAAACGCTCAACAACTTCTGTTTGCCATGCATGAGATGCTCTAGCTCTCTCGGTATGAATGATAAAGCTGTAGTAGCTTTCTTTTTCTGACTGCCTTATTTGCTGCAACTGTCGCAAACAGGCCCCTACAACAAAGTTAGTAATGGCATTACGAAGCATCCGGATTGCCTTAGTATCTAATACCTCATCCAGTTTAAATCGCCGGCCGTCACTTTTCTTTAGAGCATCTCGTTCTTCAACTGGAATTTCTTGAAATATGTAGTAACCAATTTTTGATGGATCAAGATCATCAGAAAAATAAAAGTTTCCACCTACATATTTTTGATGCGTAGGGAGCAAGATTGTAAAGGCAGGACGTTTTGGTAAAAAAGCATACCCTTCTTCTGGCAGTGAGTCATCGGGCTGCAGGTACAAAGAATAGGGTGTTGCGGTTACTTGTAGAAAATCTGAAGCGGCAACATTATTTCTTAGCTCGTCAATCATTCTCCCTATCGTTCCTTGTTCAATTTCTCCCGTTTCTTTGTCCTTATGGAAACTAAGACTTGCATAATCTGCTTCATCGTCGATAATAAGAATCTTCTTATGCTGTAGTCCGGAATAAGTGTGCATCAAGGCCTTAAAAGTTCGAGCTAGATTATTCTTCTCCTTTTTCACAACCATGACTATTTTTTGCTTTAGTTCCCAGGCAACTAAATTTTCTGGAACATGCAGAATATCAAAAACTTGCATCCTATGGTCCGCGAGATCATCTTTAAAATCCGTACAAAGACGAATATATGTCTGTTCCGAGAGAGCTTTCGTCCCCTTGGTTAGAACTATCGCGATGTCATACCCACGATCAAAACTTAATGCGATTACCCCGATAAAT
>CAYRQF010000008.1:1058-3413 GCA_964426385.1 uncultured Candidatus Saccharibacteria bacterium
AGGTCGTCTCTTGCTGTTCCAATTTATCAACAGTTTCTTCGATACAGTGGACAAGCTCTGGAGAATCTTCTCTTGTTACTTTTAGTCTTTCGTAGAACCCTTTTGTGCTCGTCATACTATTTTCTTAGTTACAATGAAATAACTTTCATGACCTCGTCACCGTAGTGATTGATAACCTTTACAGCTATCTTGCCGGTTACTGGCTTCGGAAATGACCTTGAAACAGTCGAGTAGAGCTCTTCCCATACCTCTTCTGGTATATCTGCTTTGAGTGCCTTTTTCAGCTTCTCGTATGGCTTATTGCCACCAAGAAAATACGCATGACACACAAAGAATGCTTCTCCGTTGTAGTTCGTATCAATAAACCATGCCGCTATGTCATGCTCCGGGTCACCACTACCCGACGAGCGGATTTCGCTTTTTACCGGATCATAGACATCGACACCCTTCACTTCGACTGTAATACCATCTTTCTTCTCCTTCACTTCGACTTGTGGCTCACCGAAGGCAATGAAGAGGTTGCCCGAACCAGTCTTTTTGAGCAAGTCCCCCATCGAAAGGTCCGGGTTTATCTTTACCCGCATGACACGAACTCCGTCCTGTTCTTCTCTAACAGAGAAGGCCGATGCATCGAACGATGTCGCAGCCACGACAAGCAGCTTTGCAAAGCGCTTTGCGACCGATACCGCACTCAAAATAAAATCATCATCAATGCTTCCGAATTCCGGACCGATAGCTACGGCTACTTTCTGAAGACCACTTTCTGTTTTGTATTCCCCTGCAGCCTGCACCTCCGGACCAGATGGCAGAATATCTAGATTTTCAAACTCTACTCGCGCTCCCTTTTGACCAGTCTGAACACCTGCCGAACGGAGGTTAGTGACTACTGTCTCAACAAATCGCTCCGAAGAAACCATTTCCTGTGCATCAGTGATTCGATGCGGCGACAAGGATTCTACCGTCATGGGTCCGGCAACTCGCACTATATCTTTATTTTCGAATGGCTGATCGTACAGAACCTCTTGCTCTGATTGCTCACCATTAGCAATTGACTTAAGAGTGACATGGGGCACCGTCTTATATTCAAAACCCACTGATATATCATGCTCATCCCTCAGTCTGTAGTAAGGAAACTGCGCCGTCATGAGACGGGTTCGTGCCAGTGCCAAGGCAACACGAGATGTATCAGTAGTAATCCAGCGCCGGCCCCACTGTTCGGCGACATACGCACTAGTTCCTGAACCACATGTTGGATCGAGTACGATATCTCCCGGATCGGTAGTCATTAGTAAGCAACGCTGAATAACAGCAATACCGGTCTGCACTACATAGACTTTTCGCTCCGAACGACTTTGTACCGAACCCGATATTTCAGACCAAACATTATTTATCTGATTAAGGTTGAAATCTTCGAGGTAGCGAACATACGATAATGTATTACCAGTAACTGCTATCCTTCTTGCGGCAAGCAATCGATTCATACCGTCTGGATAGCTTGCTTTCCAATGGTTATTATGCGGAGGATAAAATGTCTTACCATCAACAATGAAGGGTGTTGGTTCTTTTGGAGATCCTTGCCCACAAATATTTGTGTAGCGAAAAATTCTATCGCCAAGTGCAAGTTCCTTACGCTTATCAAAGTATTTACCAAGAGTTACTCTCGATCCATCTGATAGTTCTACCTGATCATATTTACTTTTTGGATCGTCAAGCACCGAGAGTTTTCCTGCATAGAGTTGCCTGTACTTTACAGTACCTTTATTCTTTGCGAACCAAATAACATAATCACCGATTCTCGTTAAATTATTGGTCTCAAATCCACCAGTTGTGGAGTAGTATATTTGACACATGAAGTTATCACTTCCAAAAACCTCGTCCATCACACATCTCACTAGGTGAACATTTTCATCATTAATTTGTACGAAACATGATCCACTTTCCGTCAGAAGTTCTCGTGCAGTTATTAACCGATCTCTTAAATATGAAAGATAGGAATGAATACCTAACTCCCATGTATCTCGATATGCTTTAATCTGCTCGGGCTGGCGAACAAAGTCATCAATCTTATTGTCCCTTACCTCCTTTTTTCGAGTAGACACCTGCCAATTAGAACCAAACTTAATCCCATAAGGCGGGTCGATATAGACCATCTGCACCTGTCCCCGCATGCCCTCCTTTTCGAGTAATGAGTTCATGACTAACAGCGAGTCGCCCAAGATCATTCTGTTCTGCCAGTTGTCGTCATGTCTATAAAAGTCCACTGCTTTCCCCATTTGCTCATAGGTAGTTTCTCCGAAAAGCTGCATCTGGGGATTGTTGTCCATACCCGCTTTCAACCGAGCAATGAGGGCTTCC